>JAMLJD010000030.1 GCA_023953775.1 Rhizobiaceae bacterium
TTCCCCGAAATAGACACCGCCGGTCAGCTCGCGCACGATGAGGATGTCGAGGCCCTCCACCACGTCCTTCTTGAGCGAAGACGATTCGGCCAGCGCGGGATAGCAGATCGCCGGACGTAGGTTGGCGAACAGCTCCATATCCTTGCGCAGGCGCAGGAGGCCGGCTTCCGGCCGCGCCTCGTAGGGAACGCCATCCCATTTGGGACCGCCCACCGCGCCGAACAGCACCGCATCCGCTTCCATCGCCCTGGCCATGTCGGCGTCGGAGATCGCCGCACCATGCGCATCGTAGGCGCAGCCGCCGACCAGCCCTTCGTCGATCTCGAAGCCGGCGCCATGTTCGGCGTTCATGACTGCGATCAGCTTGCGCACCTCGGCCATGGCCTCGGGGCCGATGCCGTCTCCGGGAAGCAGGAAAAGCTTGCGCGATGTCATGAAAATCCCTTTCGCATGCGTCTTGTTCGAGCCCTTGCTAGACGCAGGGGCCGTCGCGCGCAAGCCGCCCTGTTTCAGATCATGGCTTCGGTCTCGCGTCTCATCCGCAGAGCGGGGGTGTCGGGAAGATCGTCGACGTCGTCGAAGGTGACGAGCCCGTCTTCGGCGACGTCGCGTTTCAGCCTGATGCCGTGGGCAAGGCCGATCGGCAGTGCCTTGTTCGCCACGGACTCCGCCGCAGGCATCAGGCGGCCCCACACAGTGTATCCACCTTCGCCGTCCAGCGTCTCGCCGGCCTTGAGGGCGCGCTTCGCAACAGCGACCGCGTCGCCTCGAAAGCTGCGCGAGTGGCCGGTGGGTTCACCACGCAGCGCGGCGCTCAGAACCGAGATGCCCAGCTCAAGGCCGATCAGGTGGAACGGCTTGTACATCGCCGCGAAACGGCCGCTGGCATCGGTCTTGAGACCATATTGCGCAAAGCAGGCGGCAGCGTAGTCGTTCGGCGCCTCGATCACCACATAGACGCCCCAGCGCAGGTCGCGAAACACGGGCCGCCCGTCGCGCTCCAGCGACGACACCACTTCGACCATGCCTTTGCCCGCCAGCAGGCCGCCGGCATCGCGCGGCCTGAGCACATGGGCTAGGTCGTCGACGCCGCAGGGCGGAAAAAGCAGCCCGCGATCCGGCACGCCGAGATCACAGCCATTGGCGATCGCAGCCATTTCGATCGCCGACTTCGTGCCGTCGAGAAA
The DNA here is from genome assembly GCA_023953775.1 of Rhizobiaceae bacterium. Classification (GTDB taxonomy): domain Bacteria; phylum Pseudomonadota; class Alphaproteobacteria; order Rhizobiales; family Rhizobiaceae; genus JAMLJD01. The sequence goes on from JAMLJD010000030.1 coordinate 1,188, forward strand.
CGAGTTGAACATCTGGCTGTTCATGCCGGCGGCCTTTGCCTGATCGGGCGTCAGCCCGTAATGGCCCCACACGCCATCCGGCGTGACCTTGTGATAGGCCGGCAGATATTTCGTGCCCTTTCCCGCGGCCTGAACACCGAAGCCCGCCGCGCGCGCCCAGTCGACCAGCTCGGAGACCAGCGCCGGCTGGTCGCCATAGGCCATCGAATAGACCACGCCGGCCTTGCGCGCACGTGCGGCCAATGCCGGGCCGGCAAGAACATCGGCCTCGACATTGACCATGACGATATGCTTGCCGTTTTCGATCGCGGCAAGCGCGTGGGCGACGCCTGCCGCCGGCGAGCCGGTTGCGTCGATGACGACATCGACCGCGTCCGCCCGGCACAGATCGCCACCGTCTTCGATGAAATGCGTGCCGCCGATGCGGTCCTCGTCCCATCCGACCGCGCGGCAAGCCGTGCGGGCACGGTCGGGAGAGAGGTCGGCAATCGTCGTGACCTCGAGCCCGCGCGTCGACGGGACCTGCGACAGGAACATGGAGCCGAACTTGCCTGCCCCGATCAATCCGACGCGGACAGGCCGCCCGTCGCCGGCGCGCTCCTGCAAGAGGGAATGGAGATTCATCGCTTGTCGTTCCTCGGTACGAGCCTTTGGCGCGCTGCTTCCATGACGGGTCCTCCGGTCAGCACGACAGAGTTCCGCTCGAAGACCCGCATATGCCCCGTGCTGCTGTTGACCGGCTCGGCAACCACGCCGCCAAACCGCGCTTCGCCGACCGTAACCGGGCGGCCGCGGATGAGGCAGATCACCTCGACCGCACGATCGTCCCTCATGTCCGGGTCGTCCGCATAGCCCCAGCTCAGCCCGCCGGAAAAGCTGACATTGCCGAAAACGAGCCGTCGCCCGTCGCCGTCGACGGCCTCGTCGAGGCAATCCTGGCAGAAATACCATGGATAGCGCAGGAAGATGCGCTGCGGCTTCCCGCACCCGGGACAATGATGTTCCCGCTCCTCCGTCACCGTCGGCGACCCTCTCGATCCGATCTAGAAATCGGAGGGTATCAGCGCCGAGACGGCATCCGGCCAGGTGTCGCGCTCGGGCCAGAAACCGGTCGTGCCGCCATCCTGCATCTGCGCCAGATAGACGGCTTCGCCGACTGGATCGATGGCGATGAAGGTATCCGACAGGCCACAGGCATGCGGCACGCATCCCCGCCCGAACAACACCCCGTCTTCGGAGATCTCCGGTTCGCCGGATGTGCCCAGTCCCATCGCGACGTCGAAAAGCGAATCGCCCAGCAGTTCCACCGCCGCGTCGTAGACGGCGGCATTGCGGAAGACGTCGAGCGGATAGGAGATGCCGCCTGCGTCGAAACCTTCCCAGGACGTTCCGGGCTGCGGCGCGTAGCTGATCTTGCCCGTGAGCGCGAAGCCTTCCTCGGGCGACCACGAGGTGACGTCCGCCACCTCTCCGGGCCGCAGATAGGGAACGAAATAGACCACGTCGTCGGTAAGCGCCGGCGGTGGCGCGCCGCAATCATCGTCGGTGCGGTCGGCGGTCACGCCGGCATCGTCGGTCTCCCAGACCATCACGGCCGACACCCCGCACGCGTTTCCGCCCGGACCGGCGGAGAAGAAGGCGACCTCGATGCCCGCGACGGTCTTGATGCCGTCGAAGAACATCACATAGTCGCGCGCCAGTTCGCGTCCGTCGAAGGCGAGCACCTTCTCGAAATCGGGCGTCTCGCTGATCGTGAGTTCTCCGCCCGCGAAGGGGATGGTTTCACTCACCTGATCCTGCGCGCCTGCGGGCAGGGTTGTCAGGAAAACGCAGGACAGAAGGGTGGCAAGGCCGGGGCGGTTCGAGCACATGGACATCGGTTTCCGTTGCGGATGCCGGCAAGTCTAGCCAAGCGATTGCCGCAACGGAACCGTTTTCAGATCCGGCGCTCCGTCACGCCCAGGGGCGGGTTTCCGCGTAGCCCTTCTCGAACGTGGCGATCGCCGGCGCCTTTTCCATCGTCAGCCCGATATCGTCGAGACCGTTGAGCAGGCAATGGCGCTTGAATTCGTCAAGGTCGAACTTGATCACGCCGCCATCCGGCCCCCGGATCTCCATGGCCTCGAGGTCGACTGTGATGGTTGCGTTGGCGCCGCGCGAGGCGTCGTCCATCAGCTTGTCCAGGTCCTCGGGGCTGACCTTCACCGGCAGAATGCCGTTCTTGAAGCAGTTGTTGTAGAAGATGTCTGCGAACGAGGTCGAAATCACGCAGCGGATGCCGAAATCGAGCAGCGCCCACGGCGCATGCTCGCGGCTCGAGCCGCAACCGAAATTGTCGCCTGCCACCAGGATCTGTGCGTTGCGATAGGCCGGCTTGTTGAGCACGAAATCCGGATTCTCCGAACCGTCCTCGTTAAAGCGCATCTCGGCGAAGAGACCCTTGCTGAGGCCGGTCCGCTGGATCGTCTTGAGATAGTCCTTCGGAATGATCATGTCGGTATCGACATTGACGATCGGCATCGGCGCTGCAACGCCGGTCAGCTTGGTGAACTTTTCCATCGGCCTGGCTTTCAAATTGTCGGACGTGTCGGCTGGCTATTAATACAAGCCTCGCCCGAACGCAAAGGGGCGGCTTCAAAGCCGCCCCTCGCCATGCTGCATGGATGGTCACGCTGCATGGAGTGCCATGACGCCGGTCTCGGTTCCGGTGAGCCGGCGCGATCTGCCGTCCGCCCCGATCACCATCTCGATGCGCCGCCGCTCCGAGGAGAACAGCTTCGACGTCACCACGTCCACCGGCGGATCGAAGGCCACGGTCACGCGCCACAGCTCCGGCTTGATCGTCTCGGCCATGCCGATCACCCGGCCCTGCGCCGGCGTGCCGTTGAACGTGCCTTCGACGCGTTGGCCGACCGAGAAGGGCGCACCCGACGCGCCCGGGTTCGTCGGTTCCGTCTGCGCGGCCAGGGTGTTCCAGTCGCGCGCGCCATTCATTCTGGCTACGAGCTCGAGTGCCTTGCCATGCGGCACGGCAATCCCGTCGGCCGCGAGCGCCTCGCGCAGCCTTTTTGCATGAGTCTTGTAGTCGGATCGTGCATCCGTCATCGTTTCGCTCCTGATCTGAAACGCGGCTGTTTCAGGGTACGGGGCCCGCATTGCCGTTCCGGCCGCCATAGAGACAGGGAAACGATCGGTCGAGGGAAGCTTCACCATGGCGCATCGCCGCGGGCGGCAGGGGCTTCCAGCCCTTCGAAGGCGTTCAGATAGGTATCGACCCATCCGGCGTCAATCCCACACCGCGACCAGCTCACCCGACCCGTTGCTGCTGGAACGCCGGAGCGGGACATGCGTTCTGTTCCCATGACACGTTTCGACGATCCGAAACCGTTTTCCGAGCCGGTTGGCGTCCGCTTCGGCGGCGAAACCCTGAACGTCGACTCGACCGCCCAGGCGCACGACCTTTTGATGCATGTCGGCTGGCCGGGCGAGCGCGGCCCGCGCCATCGCGACGCCTCGGCAACCTGTCTCAAGGTCTTCGACGGACACCGTTCGACGGAAGAAGCGCGGCGGGAATTCATCGCCGCGGCGAAGGAAGCCGGAATATTGATCGAGGACTGACCGCCAGTCAGGTCAAGGCATCTGTCACCAATCGGGCATCTGTCAGATGACGTTGAGTTCGCGGTAGGGACGATTGGCGGCAATGCGCTCATAGCCGAACACCGAGCAGTCGATCGTCCGGTAACCGCCATGAACGACCAGCTCCGCGATCGCACGGCCCACCGCCGGCGCCTGCTGCAGCCCGTGGCCGGAGAAACCGTTGGCGAACAGGAAATTGGCCACCTCCGGATGCGGGCCGATCACCGCATTCTGGTCGAGCGTGTTGTAGTCGTAGTGGCCCGCCCAGGCGCGTGTCGGCTTGATCGCTTCGAAGGCGGGAATGCGGGTTGCCAGCACCGGCCAGATGCTGTCTTCGAAAAGCGCCCAGTCGGGATCGAAATCGCCCGGTGCTGCCGCCTGCTCGCCGCGGCTGTCTTCCGCCCCGCCGGTGATGTAGACGCTGCCTTCCGGCCGTACGTAGATGCCGCTCGGATCGACGATCAGCGGCATGTCGTCGAAACGCTCCCGCGCCTCGAAGACGAAGACCGAGCGCTTGCGCGGCTCGACGGGAAGCGCCAGCCCGGCCATGGTTGCGACCTCTCCCGCCCAGGGGCCGGCCGCATTGACGACGAGCCCTGCCGGCAACGTTTCCCCCGAAGACAGCGTGACCGATTGGATACGCCCGCCCGCGTGGCCGATCGCCAAGACATCCGCGCCGAGAAGGTCGATGTCGAGCTGCCTCAGCGCTTTCCGGTAGAGCCCGAGCAGCGCATGCGCGTCGAACCAGCCCTCTCCACTGATCCCATAGGCGCCTGCCGCGATCCCTTCGTTCGAGAGCCATGGAAAGCGCTGCGAGAGGGCGGAAGCATCTTCGAGGATGATGTCGCCACCCTCTGCGCTCTGCACAGCATGGTTGGCTTCCAGCACGGGCAGACCTTCCGCGCTGGCCAGGATCAGATAGCCCTTCTCCCGAAATCCGATATCGGCCTCGTCGCCGAACAGCGTCTTCAGTTCGCGGAACTGCGACAGCGTGTACTGCGACAGGCGGATGTTTTCCGGGATGGAGAATTGCTGCCGGATCGACGCACAGGAGAGCGTCGTGGCCGCGCGTGCGAAATGCGGATCTCGCTCGATCACGGCGATCGAGCCGGTGAAACCTTCGCGGCGCAGCGACCAGGCCGTCGCACTGCCGACGATCGCGCCGCCGATGATGATGACGTCGTAGCCGGTCATGGAATCCTCTTCGTGCAGGCGCCGACGCAATCAGTTTCTCGGCGGGCCCGCAAGCGCGCAACGAACGGACTTGCGCCTTTTTTCGCGCTCGGCCAAACAGGGAGCATGAGCGATCGTCCCTACCGACCCCGCCGCGCCGTACTCTATATGCCCGCGACCAACGCGAAAGCGCTGGACAAATTGCCGCAGCTCGACTGCGATGCAGTGATTGTCGACCTTGAGGACGCGGTTTCCCCGGACGACAAGGAGGCGGCGCGCGAGGCACTGCGGCAGCGCCTGTCGGGGGAGCGCGATTTCGACGCGGAGCTGGTGATCCGCATCAACGCCCTGTCGAGCGAATGGGGTACGGAGGATCTTCTGGCGGCGCGTGCCTGCCGGCCTGATGCCATCCTGCTGCCCAAGGTCGATGGGCCGCGCGATATTCTTGCCGCCGACGAGGCACTCGACCAGACCGACGCCGATCCGGCCATGCAGCTCTGGGCGATGGTCGAGACCCCGCGCGCGATGCTCAATCTCGGCGCCATCGCCGAACTAGCGATCAACCCGGCCGCCCGTCTCGGCTGCCTCGTCGCCGGCACCAACGACCTCGTCAAGGAGACCGGCATCCGCGCGACACCCGACCGGCGCTATCTCTCTCCGCTGCTGGCGCAGATGGTGATTGCCGCCCGTGCCGGCGGCATCGACGTTCTTGACGGTGTCAGCAACGATTTCCGCGACCTCGACGCTTTTTCGACCGAATGCGCCGAGGGCCGCAATATGGGTTTCGACGGCAAGACGCTGATCCATCCGGCTCAGATCGAACCGGCCCTGACCGCATTCTCCCCGACACACGATGAGATCGCGGAGGCCGAGGCGGTCGCCGCCGCCTTTGCGCGCACGGAAAACCGCGGCAAGGGCGTCATCGCGCTGGACGGACGCATGGTCGAGCGTTTGCATCTGGAGCAGGCGCGAAAGGTCCTGGCCAGGGCAGGAAAGGGCAAGCCATGAAACTCTATCGTTTTCTCACCGGGCCCGACGATTCCAGCTTCTGCCACAAGGTGACGGCCGCGCTGAACAAGGGCTGGCTGCTGCATGGCGGCCCGAGCTATGCCTTCGATGCCGAGACCAAGTCGATGCGCTGCGGCCAGGCCGTGTTCAAGGAAGTCGACGGAGAGGATTATTCGCCCGACATCAAGCTCGGCGACTGGTAGAACCGGCCGTCGAGCGCCGCGCGCAGCATATCCGCGACATCCTCCGGAAAGACGATGTCGCCGGTGCGCTCCAGCTCCGGCGGGCTCCACCAGCGGGCCTCCGTGATGAAGCTGCGCTCGACCGGATCCGGGTTGGCGCTGTGGTCGGCTTCGGCATCGGTGACCACAAGGAAATAACGCTCCTCGGCATCCACCATGTCGCCTTCCGGCATCATGAAGCGGACCCGGCGCATCGCCACTTCGTGACCGACATCCGAAACGATGGCGGTTTCCTCGAACAGCTCGCGCCTTGCCGCCTCGGCGAAGCTTTCGCCTTCATCCAGCGCACCGCCCGGCGTCGCCCAATAGGTCTTGCCCTTGAGCGGCCCGTCGTCGTGGCGGAACCGGAACAGAAGAAGCCGTCCTTGCCGATCCATCACCAGAAGCCGCGCGGAAGGACGCTTGCGCATCGTCAGGCGACGCTTTCCTCGATCTTCTCCATATCGTCGTCGGAGAGGCCGAAATGATGGCCAAGCTCGTGGATCAGGACATGGGCGACGATGTCGCCGAGCGTCTCCTCGTTCTCCGACCAATAGTCGAGAATCGCCCGGCGATAGAGCGTGATGCGGTTCGGTCCCTCGCCGGTCTGCGGGTTCCAGCGCTCGGCGATGCCGCGGCCCTCGAACAGGCCGAGAAGGTCGAACGGCGTCTCCAGCGCGAGATCGTCCATGATTTCCTCGGTCGGGAATTCGGAAACCTGGATGACGATCTCGCCGGTGAGCGCTCGGAACTCCTCGGGCAGGTGCGCATAGGTCTCCAGCGCCAACAGCTCGAATTCCTCGATCGAAGGCGAAAGCTGGTCGTGCCAGGCGCGGGTCTTGTAGATGCGTGCCATCGAGTGTCCTTTGACGGGCCATATAGACCGTCGGACGTGACGTTTCGAGGGGGGTCGCTTTGGCTGTCGGGCTGACAACGCCGGTGGAACGCACCCGAAGTGAGAAGGCAAAGGAATAAATTCTTTTTAACCTTCGCTTGACTCTTCCTGCAGGCTCTGGAATCGATAAGAACATAACAGGAACATTTCAGGGTTTGGAGCAACCGGCATGGTGCAGCGCGCCGTGGCGCAGGAGGCTGTGCATGCCTTGCGCCGGGAAATCGCCAGGATCGAAGGCAGGCTGCCGGAACGGTTCGCCGCGGGGCCTTCGGCTGACGGCAAGTCGGGCGATGAGGTGTTTGTACGCCGCAGCGGCCTCGCCGAAGGCGGTCTCCTTGCGACGGGCGCCCCCCGTCTCGACGAGGCGCTTGGCGGCGGCCTGTCTTACGCGGCGCTGACCGAGATTCATGGCCGGGAGACGCGTGATGCCGGCGCGGTGGCCGGTTTCGCGCTGGGGCTGGTGTCGCTTGCCCTCAGGCGAAAGCCGGGTCCCTTGCTGTGGGTCGCGGCAGGCGACATGTTCGATGAAGCCGGCAAACCTTATGCCCCCGGCATGGCCGGTCGCTTCGGCATCCCGCCCCAGGCGCTGCTCACGGCAACGGCTCGCCGGCTGGAGGATGCGTTCTGGGTCGCCGAGGAGGCCGCCGCGCAGGCTTCGCTCGGAGCGGTGGTGCTCGAGGTGCGCGGAGCGCCGCGAAAGCTCGACCTGACGGCGACGCAGCGTCTCCACCACCGCGCTGCCGGAGCCGCCAGGCCGGTATTCCTCCTGCGTGAGGCCGGACATCCCGAGCCGACCGCTGCACCCGTCCGCCTTGTCGTCTCGCCTGCCCCCGCCGGCAGGCGGCGGACGGTTTCGGGTCCTCTGACGGGTTCCATCGGTCCGCCGGCCTTCACGGTCCTAATTTCTCGCAGCCGCACCGCCATTGCGCGAACAGTCACACTGGAATGGAACCGGAATGAATGCCTCTTCCACGAAAGGCCCCGCATCGCCGCCGGCAGGCAGGATCATGGCGCTATGGTTTCCTCACCTGGCAACCGATCGCATCCTGCGGGCCAGGCTGGGGCGGTTCTGGCGTTTGGAGACGTCGCATGACCGAAACTCCGGCACCCTGCCGATCGTCGTCAGTCATCGCGAAGACAACACCCAGCGCGTTCATGCCCTTGATGAACAGGCCGCCGCTCTGGGTCTAAGACGGGGAATGGGCATCGCGGATGCCCGCGCCATGCATCCCTCGATCGAGATTGTCGAAGCCGACCCGGGAGCCGACCGGCGAATGCTCGAGGCCCTTGCCGATTGGTGTGATCGTTACACGCCGCTGGTCGCCGTCGACGGAACCGACGGTCTTTTCCTCGACATAGCCGGCTGCGCGCATCTGTTCGGCGGCGAAGAGGCGATGCTTTCCGACGCGGCCGGCCGTCTCGTCGCGCAGGGTTTCGACGCCCGCGGCGGTATCGCGTCGACGCCTGGAGCGGCATGGGCAGCGGCGCGCTACGGGTTGCCTCCCGTTCCGCCCGGCGCCGAGGCCGCGATGCTGGCGCCGCTGCGCCTCTCCGCCCTGAGGCTTGAGCCCGCGACGCAAGCCGGGCTGGAGAGCGTCGGGTTGAGAACGGTCGGGCCGGTCATCGCGACCCCCCGCGCGCCGCTGGCGCGGCGATTCGGCAAGGCCTTGATCTGGCGGATCGATCAGGCGCTCGGCCATGTCGACGAACCGATTTCGCCACGGCTCGGCGTGCCGCAGCTTTCGGTCGAGCGAATCCTGGCCGAACCAGTGTCCAGGCTCGAGGATGTCGAGCGGCTTCTGCTCATGCTTGCCATATCTCTCAAGTCTGATCTCGAACGCCGCGGCGAAGGCGCGCGCGAGTTGCAGCTCTCGCTTTTCCGCGTCGACGGCGCGGTAAGCCGCATCGCCGTAGGCGCCACGCGGCCGGTCCGCGACCCGGCTTCCATCGGAAGGCTGTTCCGCGAAAAGCTGGCGGCATGCGGCGACGACATCGACGCCGGCTTCGGTTTCGATCTCGTCCGCCTGGCCGTTCTTTCCGCCGGCCCTTTCGATGCCGCACAGGCCGACCTCGTCGCCGGATCTCCGGACGGATGGGGCGACATGGCCTTTTTCGCGGACAGGCTGCGCGCCAGGCTCGGGGAGGATGCGGTGCTGCAGGCAATGATGGTGGAAAGCCATCTTCCGGAGCGCGCTGTCCGCGACGTCCCCTTCGATGCCGCGACGGTGAAGAATGCGCACCCGATGGAAGGCGCGAAGGATCCGGCATGTGCGGAGCGGCCGATCCGTCTTTTCACGCGTCCCGAGCCGGTCGCCGTCACCGCGGAAGTGCCCGACGGGCCTCCTGCCTGGTTCCGGTGGCGGCGCGTATCCTACCGCGTTGCCCGTGCCGAGGGGCCGGAGCGGATCGCGCCGGAATGGTGGCGCGACGATTGCAGCCTGAAGACCCGCGACTATTTCCGCATCGAAGACGAGGAAGGCCGCCGCTACTGGCTCTACCGTGAGGGCTTCTACGGCGCGGCGGACCCACCGGACTGGTTCGTGCACGGTGTCTTCGCATGACCCGGAAAGAGCCTCCCGCCTATGTCGAGCTTGCCGCCCGGTCGAACTTCTCCTTTCTGCGCGGTGCATCGAGCCCGGAAGAGCTGGTCGTTTCGGCATGTCTTCTCGGCCATGCGGGAGTGGGCATCGCGGACTGCAACACGGTCGCCGGTGTCGTGCGGGCGTGGAGCCAGTCGAAACATGTGAAGGCCCCGGAGGAGTCGGAACCGGTCCGGTTTCCCTTTTATCCCGGCTGCCGGCTTGTCTTCGCCGACGGCACGCCGGACGTGATCGCCTATCCCCGGGACCGGAAGGGTTGGGGCCATCTGTGCCGGCTGCTGACCCGGGCCAACATGCGCTCGGAAAGCGACAAGGGCGCGCCGGCACTTTATCGCGACGATCTTCTCGAATGGGGCGAGCGCATGTCGCTTGCCGTGATGCCCCTGCTTTCGCCCGGCGCTGCGGACCAGCTCGGATTTCTCCATCTCATGCGCGATCGTTTCGGCGACGCGATCTGGCTTGCCGCGGCGCCGGCCCATGACGGCAATGACCGGTTCCGGATCGAGCAGGCTGCGGGTCTGGCGACGGCGGCGCGGCTTCGCATGATGGCCGTCAACGATGTGCTCTACCATGCAGGCGAAAGACGCCCGCTTCAGGATGTCCTGACCGCGATCCGTCTCGGAACCACGGTTGCCGGGGCAGGGTTCGGCCTCGCGGCCAACGCGGAGCGTCATCTCAAGCCGGCCACCGAGATGGCGCGGCTTTTTCGTGGGCATCCCGAGGCGATCGCCGAAACCCTACGGTTCGCCGAAACCCTCGAATTCTCGCTCGGTCAGTTGAGCCACAACTATCCCGAAGAGACCACCACGCCCGGGGCTGATCCCCAGGCCGAACTGGAACGATTGACCTGGGAGGGTGCGCGAAAGCGCTATCCGCAAGGTCTTCCGGAAGGCCTGACCGACAGTATTCGTCACGAGCTGGGCATCATCGCGCAGAAGGATTATGCGCGCTACTTTCTCACCGTCCATGACATCGTCATGTTCGCGCGCTCGGAGGGAATTCTGTGCCAGGGTCGCGGCTCGGCCGCCAATTCCGTGGTCTGCTACTGCCTTGGCATCACCGAAGTCGATCCCAGGCTCACCCAGCTTCTGTTCGAGCGTTTCGTGTCCACCGAGAGAGACGAGCCGCCCGATATCGACGTCGATTTCGAACACGAGCGTCGTGACGAGGTCATTGCCTATATCTACCGGAAATACAGCGAGACGCGCACAGCACTCGCCGCTTCGGTGGTCACCTATCGCGGCCGCTCCGCCATGCGCGAGACCGCCAAGGCCATGGGCCTGTCGGACGATGTCCAGACCGCATTGTCGGGCTCGATATGGGGCTGGTCGACGTCACGGCTGGGAGACAAGGAGGCTCGGGCCGGCGGGCTCGACCGCGAACACCCCGCCACGAAGCTCGTCATGGACCGCGCCAACGAGATCATGGGGTTTCCTCGACACCTGTCGCAGCATGTCGGCGGGTTCGTAATCACCCGGGACCGGCTCGACGAAATCGTCCCGATCGTCAAGACGGCGATGGACGACCGCAAGATGGTCGAATGGGACAAGGACGATCTCGACGCCGTCGGCCTCATCAAGGTCGATGTCCTTGCGCTCGGCATGCTGTCATGCCTGAAGCGCGCCTTCGACCTCGTCGACCGGCACTATGGCGTCAAGGACGAGAATGGAATGCCGCTGACCTTGGATACGATCCCGAAGGAGGATCCACGAGTCTACGACATGATCTGTCGGGCCGACACACTCGGCGTCTTCCAGATCGAAAGCCGCGCACAGATGTCCATGCTGCCGCGGCTGAAACCGCGCCGGTTCTACGATCTCGTCATCGAGGTCGCCATTGTGCGTCCCGGTCCCATTCAGGGCGACATGGTCCACCCCTATCTTCGCCGCCGCGAGGGCAAGGAACCGGTCGACTATCCGAGCCCGGAAATACGCGGCATTCTGGAGAGAACGCTCGGCGTGCCGCTCTTCCAGGAGCAGGCCATGAAGATCGCCATCGATGCCGGCGGCTTCACGCCGGGAGAGGCCGACCAGCTTCGCCGGGCGATGGCGACGTTCCGGCGCAACGGCACCATTCACAACTATCGCGACAAGCTCATCACCGGCATGGTCGCCAAAGGCTATGACAGGCAGTTCGCCGAACGATGCTTCAAGCAGATCGAGGGGTTCGGCGATTACGGTTTTCCCGAAAGCCATGCCGCGTCCTTCGCACTGCTGGTCTATGCCTCCTGCTGGTTCAAGGCTTTCTACCCGGATGTCTTCTGCGCCGCGATCCTCAATTCCCAGCCCATGGGATTCTATGCGCCGGCACAGCTCGTGCGCGACGCCCGGGAGCACGGCATCGAAATCCGGCCGGTCGACGTCAATTTCTCGAACTGGGACTGCACGCTCGAGCAGGCGCCGTTCGATCCTGATCAGATGGAGGCCCGCCATCGCGAAATGCGTGAAGTCATTCAAAGCCGCCATGCCGTCAGGCTTGGTCTCCGACAGGTCAAGGGCCTGGCGAAAGACGACGTCGAAAGACTGATGGCAATGCGCAAGGGCGGTTATCGAACGGTGCATGAGGTCTGGCTGCGCGCGGGCCTTGCGGTGGATGACATGGAGAAGCTCGCCAATGCCGACGCTTTTCGCTCTCTCGGCCTCGACCGGCGAGCGGCACTCTGGGCGGTCCGCGCGCTGGACCGCACGAAGGCGCTCGAACGCCTCCCCCTTTTCGAGCAGCCGGAACTGCCTCCGCGCGATCTGGAGCCGGCGGTCCGGCTTCCGCCGATGCCGCTTGGCGAACACGTGATCCACGACTATCGCGCGCTCAGCCTCTCGTTGAAGGCACATCCGGTTTCCTTCATGCGCAATCGTCTGGACAGAGACGGCGTCACGCCCAACGCGTTGCTCGCATCGATACCCAACGGGCGGCGTGTCTCGGTCTCCGGTCTGGTCCTCGTTCGGCAGCGACCCGGCAAGGGCAACGCGATCTTTCTGACCCTCGAGGATGAAGGCGGCATCGCCAACATCATCGTCTGGGCCAGGAAGTTCGAGCGCTTCCGGCCGGTCATCATGGGCGGGCGATGCATCAGGGTCGGTGGACGCCTGCAGTCGGAATCCGGCGTCGTCCACATCGTCGCCGATGAAATGGAGGATATCTCTGCCTGGCTCGCTGTCCTTTGCGAGGACGCTCCGGTGATCGAAAGCCGCGCTCGCGGCGACGAGGCGACCGGTGGCAGCGCCGATCCCAGGGGTCTGCCCCGACGCAGATCCGCCTCCGATACGGCTGCTGCGACAGAAAAGGCGAGGGTGCTTTCCCGAAACGCAAACACGGCCATGCCGAAAGGCCGCAATTTTCATTGATGTGCGGCTTTAACTGATGCGCGTCGCACCGGTCAGGACGAGCTCTTTCCATCCTTGGCAAGCCGCCGGGCCTCGGAAGGCAGCATGATCGGAATGCCGTCACGCACCGGATAGGCGAGGCCGGACGCAGCACATGCGAGTTCGGAGCGCTCCGCATCCCATTTCAGTGGCCCTTTCGACAGCGGACAGACCAGAAGCTCGAGCAGGCGTATGTCGATCTCGGCATTGCGTCCGGGCGTGTTCATTGCAGGCTCGACCCGAAATCGTCCTTGTCGCGCGCCAGCGCCATCTCGGTGATTGCAACCAGCGTCTCCGCCCGCGACTTGAGGTCCGGCGCCTCCAGCAGCGCCTGCTTTTCAGCCGCGCCATAGGGTGCCATCATCGACAAAGCGTTGACCAAAGTCGCATTGTCGGCACGGCTGACACTTTCCCAGTCTGCTTCCAGACCGTTCGCCTCGAGATAGGAACGGAATGCCTTGAGCAGTCCCCGCCGGTCGACATCCTCCGCACCCTCTTCCTCGTTCAGGTCCGCCTCGAATGGCAGGATCCTTGCCTGGCGATAAGGGGTTCTCACTCTCATTTCGGATGCGATTCGAAACCGGCACACGCCCTGCAACGAGATCAGATACCGGCCGTCGCCGGTTTCCGTCAGCGAGGTGATCCTGCCCAGGCACCCGACCTCGCACAATTCGGGTTCGCCATCTTTCCGCGTCCGGCCGTCGAGACGCGGCTGGACCATGCCGATCAGCCGGGATCCTGCGAACCCGTCATCGATCATCTGCAGGTAGCGCGGCTCGAAGATGTTCAGCGGCAGGCGCCCCGATGGCAAAAGCAGCGCGGCTGACAGCGGGAACACCGGCACCGTCTCCGGCAGGTCCTGTCCCGAACGATAGAGCGCATTTCCGACACGCACGACGTCACTCCATTGGCGCCCACACTATCAATCTGGGGCCGGTCGGCGCAAACTCAATGGAATGCGGCCGACAATCAGGAGAAAAGCAGCGAGGACAGTTTCCTCCGCGCTGCGAGGGTCGCTTCATCGGTTGGCCCCCAGGCTTCGAAGAACTTGATCAATTGCGCCTTGGCGCCATCATCGTTCCACGACCGGTCGGCCTTGACGATCGCCAGCAGGCTGTCCGCCGCTGCTGCCCTGTCGCCGCCCGCATTCTGGATCAGAGCCAGGTCGAACCGGGCCTGATGGTCCTTCGGGTCGGCGGCGATCCGCTGCTCCAGCTCCCGCGCGTCGCCAAGTCCGGAAACCTGGCCGGCGAGGTCCATCTTCGCCTGCACGGCCGCGATCGGCGGCGACTCCTTCTTCCCTTCGGGCGCGCGAGCCAGGACCTCGGCCGCCTGTTCCGCATGGCCGGCTTCGAACAGCAGATCGGCCAGGCCGCCGAGCGCATCCACGTTTTCGGGATCCTGCGCCACCACCGCCTGGTAGAACTGGGCCGCACCCTGGATATCGCCATTGTCCCGGGCTTCGGCCGCGGCTGCGAGCGCCTCGGCGATCCGGTCCTGTGCGCCGCCGTCGCCTGCCACCTTGTCGATGAGCTCGCGGATCTGGCTTTCCGGTACCGCGCCCATGAACCCGTCCACAGGTTGACCGTCCTTGAACACGATCACGGCCGGGATCGACTGGATACCCATCTGCCCGGCGATCGACGGATGCTCGTCGATGTTCATCTTGACCAGCTTCACCCGTCCGCCGGCTTCCGTGACCGCCTTTTCCAGCGACGGCGTCAGCTGTTTGCACGGCCCGCACCACGGCGCCCAGAAATCCACCAGAACCGGCTGGTTGCGCGATTCCTGGATCACGTCCTGCGTGAATTGGGCGGTGGTCGTATCGCGGATGAGATCCGCCATATTGGCGGCGGCCGGTTGCCCTGCGCCCGCATTGTCTCCGAGCTGGATCGTAGCGGAGTAGCCGTCGCCGGCCGCGTAAGGATTGTCGTCGCGGTTCATCGTAATTGTCCCTTCAAGCTGGCGATCGCCCGCGCCAGAAATGTGGCTATCACCCCGCCAGATTCAAGATCACGGGCTCATGCCCCGTTTCCCTGATGAAGCGCAGCAGGTCGTCGCGTGCGATGGACGTCGTCGCGTCATTGCTCAGCGGATGCGCGTTGATCGTCGCGTTCTCCATCAATGCCGCATCGATCACCATGGTGACTGTGCCGTCCGCGTCGTTGATGAGACCGAAGACCGTAACGGATCCGGGGCTAACCCCCAACAGCTCCATGAGCCGTTCGGAACTGCCGAACGAGACGCGCCCGCTTGCACCAATCACCTTGTGCACGGATTTGAGATCGATTTCGGCATCCTCGGCGACCGTCAGCAGGAAGTAGCGCCCCTTCTTGTCTTTCAGGAACAGGTTCTTGGTGTGAGCGCCAGGAATCGTCCCGCGCAGCGCCTGCGATTCCTGCACCGTGAAAAGCGGCGGATGGTCGACCGTCGTCACCGCGATCTGGAGCCTGTCGAGCAGCTGGAAAAGGTCGTTCCGGGTTTTCGGCATGGGCTGTCCGCGATTGGTCGGGGGCATTGACGGTTTAGGGATTGATGACCGGTGGCGCAAGGCGAATGCGGCCGATCCGGGGGCCTTGCGACCATCGGATTTCCCTGTTGCATTCGCCGATGCTTTCGGCCATATAGGCGCGGCTTGCGGCTGGAAAGCCGCGCGAGCGGGTGTAGCTCAGGGGTAGAGCACAACCTTGCCAAGGTTGGGGTCGAGGGTTCGAATCCCTTCGCCCGCTCCAGTTTTCCTTATGATTTCAGTAGCTTGCGAGGATGCCCGGCTTATGCCGGACGGCCCCGCATTGCGTTGGGTCGGCACATCCTGCGGGCACCTCTCCGCGAACCTGTCGGCGACGACCCGCCTGCAGCCCGGTACACGGCGTTCATCCCTCGGCAATCGGCTGGTTGGACGCTTCGAATCCCCGTGAGGTCGCCAGAATCGGATGATTCCACTTGGGCGCAAAATGCGATAGCGGAGAGGCATGGCACAGAAGAAAGCCCATGAGGTTGACGGCTGGGCGCGCCGCCCGGACTGGTCGCACCGCATCATTCTTGTCTACGGGCCGGATCGCGGGCGCGTGTCGGAAGTCGCCGGTATGATCGCTGCGGCGTCCGGCGTTCCGCTCGACGACCCCTTCTCCACGATCAAGCTCGATGCCGATGCGATCGAGAAGGAACCAGGTCGCCTGGTCGACGAGGCTCGGACTGTTCCCATGTTTGCCCAAGCACGGCTCGTCTGGATACGGGGCGCAGCGAACCAGAAGCCGCTGATCGACGACCTCAGGGATCTGATCGCCACGCCTCCCACCGACGCGTTCATTGTCGTCGAAGCGGGCGAACTGAAGAAAGGTGCCGGGCTGCGGTCGCTTGTCGAAGGCGGCGGTGGCGCGATGGCCCTGCCGTGCTATGCCGACGACAATCGCGGCATCGATGGCCTCATCGACCAGGAGATGACGGCCGCCGGGCTCACGATCGACCTCGAGGCGCGGCGGGTCCTCAAGGCGCGGCTGGGTGGCGACAGGCTCGCCTCGCGCGGCGAGATTGGCAAGCTGGTCCTCTACGCCCATGGCATGGGCAAGGTGACGGCCGCGGACGTCGTCGCATCGACAGGCGACGTGTCGGGGGATTCGATCGATCTGGCGGTGGATTCGGTGATGACCGGTCGCCTCGCCGCCTTCGACGCAGCCTTCGCCCGGCTGTCGGCCGAAGCGAACCGGATACCGCAGCTACTTGCAGCGGCGATGCGGCAGTTCCAGCAGCTTCAGATGCTCGGCGCGGTGATGGAGAGCGATCGCAAATCGGCCGCCGCTGCCATCGCCGGTGCGCGGCCCCCGGTGTTCTTTTCACGGCGTGCCACGGTCGAGGCTGCCCTTCAGGTCTGGAAGGCCAAGGACTGCGCCATGGCCCTCGAGCGCCTCAACGACGTCATGCTGCAGACGAGGCGCCAGCCGGCGCTTGCCGTTCCGGCCACGCGGCAGGCCTTGCTGGGCCTCGCCGTTCGGGCTGCGCGTAGCGGCCGGACCCGATCATAGTCCCGCTGCACCGGCGGCGTCAGTCGCCTTTCAGCCTCCGGCACAGATCGTCGAGTTGCTCGAGCGTGCGATAGGCAATCCGCACCTCGCCGCCGCGATCCTTGTGCACGACGGAAACACCGAGCCCCGTCGCGTCGGACAAAAGCTTCTCCAGCGCCAGCGTATCGGCGTCCTTCTCCCGCGCAGCACCGGCGGTTTTCGGCTGGCCTTGCTTCGGCTGCTGGGCGAGCGCTTCGGCCTGGCGGACCGAAAGTCCGCCTTCAACGATCTGGCGCGCCAGTTCCGCAGGACGATCGGAATTTACCAGCGTCCGCGCATGCCCGGCCGAAAGCGATCCGTCGACGATCATGTCCCTGATCACGTCGGGAAGCTTGAGAAGCCGCAGCGTGTTCGCGACATGGCTGCGGCTCTTCCCGATCACTTGCCCGAGATCAGCCTGCGAATAATTGTGCTCGTCGATGAGCTGCTGATAGCCGAGCGCCTCGTCGACCGGATTGAGATCGGAGCGCTGCACGTTCTCGATGATCGCGATCTCGAGCGCGACGCGGTCGTCGACGTCGCGCACGAGCACCGGTATCTCGGTCAGGCCCGCACGTTGCGCTGCCCGCCAGCGCCGCTCGCCGGCGATGATCTCGAACTGCCCCTCACCGCTGCCCGGACGCACCACGACCGGCTGAACGATGCCGTGTTCGCGAATCGACTGGGCAAGGTCGGCAAGATCGGCGTCGGCGAAGCTGCGGCGGGGATTGCGCGGATTGGGCCGCACGAATTCGATCGGCACCCGCCGATCGGCGCCGACGCGCTGTTGCGTCGCCGCTTCCGGCTTGTCCATCTCGCCGATCAATGCCGCCAGGCCCCGCCCGAGCCGTCTTTTGGATGCGTCTTCGCTCATCGTTCTTCCAGATCGTTACGTCGTCGAATCGGACCTCAGGCGGCACGAAGCCGGCGCTCGCGCCGAATCACCTCGGAAGCGAGCTGCAGATAGGCCTGGCTGCCCGCGCATTTCAGGTCGTAGAGGATCGCAGGCTTGCCGTAGGACGGCGCCTCCGAGATCCTCACATTCCGCGGAATGATGGTTTCGTAGACCTTCTCGCCCATATGCGCGCGAACGTCGTCGACAACCTGGTTGGCGAGATTGTTGCGGCCGTCGAACATCGTCATGACGATGCCCTGTATGGTTAGCGAAGGGTTAATCGAGCGGCGAACCTGCTCGACTGTCTCCAGCAGCTGGCTCAGGCCCTCCAGCGCGAAGAACTCGCATTGCAACGGCACCAGGACCGAATCTGCGGCGGCCATCGAGTTCAGGGTCAGGAGATTGAGCGATGGCGGACAATCTATGAGAATGTAGCCAAAGGACGCCCCGCCGTCGCGGGTTCTGATCGCTTCCCGCAGTCGAGTCGCGCGGTCGGGTGCGGCGGCGATCTCCATCTCGACGCCGAGAAGGTCGAGCGTCGAGGGGATGATAGACAGGCCGGGCACTGCGGTCGGGATGGCCGCCTCCGCGATCGTCGCCTCGCCGACGAGCACGTCGTAGGAAGAGACGGTCCGGTCCTGCTTGTCGATACCCAGGCCTGTGCTGGCATTGCCCTGCGGGTCGAGGTCGACGACCAGAACCTTCTCTCCGATCGCTGCAAGCGCCGTTGCAAGATTGATCGCCGTCGTCGTCTTGCCGACACCGCCCTTCTGGTTGGCGATGGTGATGATTCGATTGCCCGTCGTCATTGCTTTCCGAGGCCGTCCCGGTTGCTGTTAATTATCTGATCATTCCGCGCCAGCCGGCCGATTTCGAGGATCCTGCTGTCTGCTTCGACGCGGCTCTGATGTTCTATCAGATCGAAATTCCAGGTGACACGGCTTTTGGCGATCTCTTGCCGATAATCCCGGCCTTTATGAAAAAGTCCGGTCGCACCGGCAGTGAGCCAGGGCTCGGCGTATTCGATCAGCAAGGGGAGCGGAGCCAGGGCACGAGCCGTGACGATCTGCTTCGGCCCGACGGCTTGCCATGCATCCTCGATGCGCAGCCGATGGACACGCGGCCTGAGCCCGGCTCGGGACAGCGCTGTGGTGAGAAAAGCCGCCTTCTTGGCATTCGATTCCACCAGATCGACCACATTGTCCGCAGTCTCCGCAAACAGAATGGCCAAGACCACTCCCGGCAGGCCGCCGCCGCTGCCGAGATCGACCCAGCGTTTGGCGTCTGGTGCCAGGCGAACAAGCTGGGCGCTGTCAACCACATGGCGATGCCAGAATGCTTCCAGCGTCGACTGGGATGCAAGATTTATCCGTGCGGACCAGGTCCGGAACAGATCCTCATAGTCCAGCAAGCGGTCGAATGTTTCACGTGAAACCGGTTTTCCGACCGCCTCCTCCAGCAGCGTCCGCTTGAGATCGGTCACGCGGCGCCCCGCCTTTCCTGGTCTTCGAGATGGCGTGCCATGGTCAGGATCAGCGCCAGCGCCGATGGCGTCATGCCGTCTATGCGCTGTGCTTCCGCGATGGATCGCGGCCTGCGCGCCTCCAGTTTGGAGCGCAGCTCGTTCGAAAGTCCAGCTATTGCCGAAAAGTCCAAGCCGTCGGGAATGGTGCGCTCCTCTTCCCGGCGAAGCAGCGCCGCGTCCTGCGCCTGCTTGTCGAGATAGACGGCGTAGCGCGCCTCCGTCTCGAGAAGGTCGCTGGTACGGCTATCGATGGCTCCAAGTTCGGGCCAGATCTCCCTGAGCCGTGCCAGATCGATCGATGGATAGGACAGCAGATCGAAGGCAGAGCGGCGCACGCCGTCCTGATTGATGTCCAGGCCGTGCCTTCTCGCCTCGGAAGGCGAAATCTTCAGGGATGCCGCCATGTGCCGGGCCCGGTTGAGCGCCTCATGCCTCGCGGCAAAGCGCTTCAAACGGTCCGGTCCGGCAATCCCAAGGTCTCTTGCTAGTGGCGTGAGCCGTTCATCCGCATTGTCCGCGCGCAGCGACAGCCGAAACTCAGCCCTTGAAGTGAACATGCGGTAAGGCTCCGCAACGCCCCGGCTTGTCAGGTCATCAACCATCACACCCATATAGGAACCGCTGCGGGAGAAAACTGTCCCGTCCTGGCCTGCGGCGCGGCGAGCAGCGTTCATCCCCGCAATGGCGCCCTGCGCCGCCGCTTCCTCATACCCCGTCGTTCCATTAATTTGCCCGGCCAGGAAGAGCCCCTGCACCCGTCGGGTCTCCAGCGTCGCATCGAGCTCGCGCGGATCGATATGGTCATACTCGATCGCGTAGCCCGGCTGAAGAATCGTGGCGTTTTCGAGCCCCGGTATCGTCGCGATCAATGCCGTTTGTGCATCCTCCGGTAGGGAGGTCGATATCCCGTTCGGATAGATTGTATGGTCATCAAGCCCCTCGGGTTCCAGAAAGACCTGGTGTCCGTCGCGCTCGCCAAACTTGACGATCTTGTCCTCAATCGACGGGCAGTAGCGCGGACCGACGCCCTCGATCGAACCCGAGTACATCGCCGACCGATGCAGATTGGCTCGTATGACCTCATGCGACCGCTCTGTCGTCCGGGTAATGCCGCACTCGATCTGCGGCACGGTGATCCGGTCGGTCATCAGCGAGAACGGAACCGGATCTTCGTCGGCGGCCTGCATGGCAAGCGACGACCAGTCGATCGTGCGGCCATCGAGGCGCGGAGGCGTCCCGGTCTTCAACCGCCCGAGCCTGAAGCCTGCCTCCGCAAATACCTTCGACAGACCGGTCGAAGCTTGCTCGTTCATCCGACCAGCCGGAAAACGCCGTTCGCCGATATGGATCAAGCCATTCAGAAACGTACCCGTCGTCACAACGACCGCGCCACAGGTCAGCCGTTCGCCGGAGGCGAGCATGACGCCCTCAAGACAGCCCGATTTGATCTCGAGGCCCACGGCCTCGCCTTCGACGATATCGAGAGACGCCTGCTCTTCGAGCATCGCCTGTATCGCCTGGCGATAAAGCTTGCGATCCGCCTGGGTCCGCGGGCCGCGCACAGCAGCACCTTTACGACGATTGAGGAGCCGAAACTGGATTCCGGCAGCATCTGCCGCGCGGCCCATCAGTCCATCGAGGGCATCGACCTCGCGAACCAGATGCCCTTTCCCGAGACCACCAATCGCAGGATTGCACGACATCACCCCGATGGCGTCACGCCGTAGCGTAAGAAGTGCGGTCCGCGCGCCCGCGCGAGCTGACGCCGATGCGGCTTCACATCCGGCATGGCCGCCGCCGACGACAATGACATCGTATTGGGACATCAAATTCTCCAGGATTGTCGCGACACTTGGGCGGAAGCCGCCGTCAAGTCAAGATTCGCCGCGAAAGCGTGCCGACAATTGTTTCACGTGAAACGCATTCGAAGCCAATGTTACAGCCTCTTCCGTGTTTCACGTGAATCACTTGCCGATGCAGAACTCGGAGAAGATGGCGCCCAGCACCTCCTCCGTATCAATCGTCCCCGTAACACGCCCGAGCGCTTCAGCCGCAAGTCTCAGCTCCTCGGCCACGACATCGGCCTCCGACATCGCAGCGGCCTGGCGCAAATGACCGGCAGCCGTACCGAGCAGCTGATCGTGTCGCACCCTGCTCGGCAGCACACCATGGTCTGCCGGGATCATGGCATCCAACCTGTCGCGAATCGCATCGAGCAGAGGTTGGATACCCACACCTGTATGCGCCGACACCAGATGATCGTAGCGGTTTACAGCCTCATCCCAATCGTCGGGTGGCAGGAGATCTGTCTTGCTGCCGACCCGCCAAGTAGGACGGTCGGACCCCAGATCCATCGGCCGTCTATCCGCCGCATCCTCGAGCAAAAGCAACAGATGCGCTGAGCGCGCATAGCCTAGCGCACGTTCAATCCCGATCGACTCAACCCGTCCAGCGCCATCCCTGATTCCCGCGGTATCCGTAAAGACCACCTTGTAGCCGCCAAGATCGACCGGCACCTCGATCAGGTCCCGGGTCGTTCCCGGCTCATCGGTCACAATTGCCACGTCCCGACGCGCAATCGCATTGAGCAGGCTCGACTTGCCTGCATTCGGCGAACCGAGGATCACGATGCGAAAACCGTCACGGATCATCTCCGCCGCCGCGTACCCACCTCTATGTTTTTCGATTTCGCTCGCCAGGGCACCGAGATGTTGCCGTTCCGATTCCCATGCATACTCGGAAACATCGTCCTCGTCAGTGAAGTCGAGCGCCGCCTCGATCATCGCCCGCGACCGAACCATGCTCGCGCGCCACCCATCGTAGAGTTCACGCTGGCTACCGCCAGCGTTCTCTAATGCGAGCCTGCGCTGCATTTCGGTGTCGGCGGCAAGCAGATCCGCCAGCGCCTCCGCGCCGGTAAGATCCATCTTTCCGTTGAGAAACGCACGGCGCGTAAACTCGCCGGCATCCGCCTGGCGCACGCCATCGAATTCACCCAATGTCCGCAACAAGGCGGCAACGACCGCCCGTCCGCCATGGACGTGCAGCTCCGCGCAATCCTCGCCGGTGACGCTTGCAGGCGCCTCGAAGAAAAGCACGAGGCCGCGGTCGAGCAGCGACCTCTTCCGGTCGCGAATATCGACCAGCCCGGCGTGGCGCGCGGTCGGCACACCACCAACGATCGTTTCGAGAATATGCCGCACATGCGGTCCGGAAAGCCTGATGACCGCAATGCCGGCCGGCAGCGCGCCGCTCGACAGTGCGAATATCGTCTCCGTGAACATCGCACCCGCCCTCAGCAGAGGCCGCCCCGCAGCACGAGGTTTAACAATCCGTTAACCATAACGTTTCCGAATCGAGTCCTACCGGCAAATGCTGCCCGGATCCGTTCCGGAACCGAATCGGCAGCATACGATCAGGTGTTCATCGAGTCGAAGAACTCCGAGTTCGTCTTCGTCTGCTTGAGCTTGTCGATGAGGAACTCGATCGCATCGGTGGTTCCCATCGGCGCCAGGATCCGCCGCAGGACGAAAATCTTCTGCAGGTCCGCCCGCGGCACCAGCAGGTCTTCCTTGCGGGTACCGGATTTGAGGATGTCCATCGACGGGAAGATGCGCTTGTCGGCGACCTTGCGATCGAGCACGATTTCCGAATTGCCGGTTCCCTTGAACTCTTCGAAGATGACCTCGTCCATGCGGCTGCCGGTGTCGATCAGCGCAGTCGCGATGATCGTAAGCGATCCGCCTTCCTCGATGTTGCGTGCCGCGCCAAAGAAACGCTTCGGCCGCTGCAGAGCATTGGCGTCGACACCACCAGTCAAGACCTTGCCCGAAGACGGCACCACGGTGTTGTAGGCGCGGCCGAGTCGCGTGATCGAATCGAGCAGGATGACGACGTCGCGCCCATGCTCGACCAGTCGCTTGGCCTTCTCGATCACCATCTCGGCAACCGCGACGTGCCGCGTCGCCGGCTCGTCGAAGGTCGACGACACCACTTCGCCCTTCACCGAGCGCTGCATGTCGGTGACTTCCTCGGGTCGCTCGTCGATCAACAGGACGATCAGGTAGCACTCCGGATGGTTCGAGGTGATCGAATGCGCGATGTTCTGCAGCAGTACGGTCTTGCCGGTCCGCGGCGGCGCCACGATCAGCCCGCGCTGTCCCTTGCCCAGCGGCGCCACCAGGTCGATCACCCGCGCCGAGATGTCCTTCGTCGTCGGGTTGTCGATCTCCATCCTCAGTCGTGAATTCGGGTAGAGGGGCGTCAGATTGTCGAAATGGATCTTGTGCCGGATCTTCTCCGGATCCTCGAAATTGATCGTGTTGACCTTCAGCAGCGCGAAATAGCGCTCGCCTTCCTTCGGGCTGCGGATCGGCCCCTCGACCGTATCGCCGGTCTTGAGCGAGAAGCGGCGGATCTGCGACGGTGAGATATAGATGTCGTCCGGCCCCGGCAGGTAGTTGGCGTTGGCCGACCGCAGGAAGCCAAAGCCGTCCTGCAGCACCTCGACGACGCCTTCGCCGATGATCTCGATGTCCTGTGCCGCGAGCTTCTTGAGGATCGCGAACATCAGCTCCTGCTTGCGCAGCACACTGGCGTTCTCGACCTCGAGCGATTCGGCAAACGCGATCAGGTCGGTCGGCGTCTTGCTCTTGAGTTCCTGTAGTTTCATTTCCTGCATGGCAGCGGACTCTGGAATGGGAAGGAATACGCTTGGATATGGATGCGCCGGATGCGCCCTGGCTCAGGTCGAAGAGGAAAGGCGCATGAAGGAGGGATGGCGACTCATATCGCCGGCACGGCGAAAGCGCAAGCCGCCAATTGGCGCCCTAGAACGGCTTGACGATCACCAGGATGACGATCGCGATCATCAACACGGTCGGCACTTCGTTCATGATCCGCCAATGGCGCGACGGCTTGTCGTTACGGTCTTCGGCAAACCTGCGCACGGCCCCGGAGAAATAGCCATGCATCGCCGACATTGCCACCACCAGCGCGATTTTCACATGCAGCCACCCGCCGGAGAAGTCGAAGCCGCGCCAGGCAAGCCACAGCCCAAGCACCCAGGCCACCATCATGGCCGGATTGATGATCGCCCGCAGCAACCGCCGTTCCATCACCTTGAACGTTTCCGACTGGGCCGAGCCGATCTCGGTCTCGGCGTGATAGACGAAGAGGCGCGGCAGGTAGAGCATCCCGGCCATCCACGAAATCACCGCGATCACATGGATTGCCTTGATCCAGTCATAGAGACCGGCCGGATCGGCATAGAACAGCGCGGCCGTCAGGAGCACCAGCACCACAACCGCAACCGCCGCGCGTTTCATCGCCTGCGTACCCGATCCTTCGCTGCCGACCTTGTCGCGGCTCATCCTTTCTCCCCGCTCATGGCCGCGACGCGCTTCTGACCCGCTCCACCATCCTCGCAACATGCTCCACCGGCGTGTCCGGCGTCACGCCATGGCCGAGATTGAAGACCAGCGGTCCGTCGCCAAGAGACGCCACGATCGCGTCCACGCCCTCATCCAGCGCACGACCGCCAGCCACCAGCCGCATGGGATCGAGATTGCCCTGCACGGCACCTTGCTGCTGCAGCGCCCGGGCCTGCGACATCGGCACCGACCAGTCCAGCCCAAGCGCGGTAACACCCGTTTCCGCCCGGTAGCCGTCATAGAGACTGCCGGCTCCACGCGGGAAACCTATGACCGGTACATCGGGAAATGCCTGACGCACCTTCCTGACAATCCGCCGCACCGGCGCAACGCAGTTCGCAGCAAAGGAAGCCTCGTCGAGCACGCCTGCCCAGGAATCGAAGATCTGCACCGCATCCGCTCCAGCCTCGACCTGGCGGATCAGATACTCGGCCGACCAGTCGGCAAGGATGTCGAGCAATTTCCCGAATGCGTCCGGATGACGATAGGAAAACAGCCTTGCGGGGGCCTGGTCCGGCGTTCCGTGCCCCGCGATCATGTAGGTCGCAAGCGTCCAGGGCGCACCGCAGAAGCCGAGCAGCGTCGTCTCCCCGGGCAGCTCGTCGCGCAGCCGCCGCACCGTCTCGTAGACCGGCGACAGCTTCTCGTGAAATGACCTGCCGTCGAGCTTGCCGATTTCGTCCGCGCCGATCGGCGTCATCACCGGTCCGCGACCTTCCTCGAACCTCAAATCCCGTCCGAGCGCATGCGGCACCACGAGGATGTCCGAAAACAGGATCGATGCATCGAAGCCGAAGCGCCGGATCGGCTGCAGTGTCACCTCGATCGCAAAGTCCGGATTGTAGCAGAGGTCGAGAAAGCCACCCGCCCGCTCACGGGTCGCCCGGTACTCGGGAAGGTAGCGTCCCGCCTGCCGCATCATCCAGATCGGTGGCGGAAAAACGGTTTCTCCCCTCAAGACCCTGAGTACCGTCCGACGTGAGTCCATCGCGCCTTTTCCCGCCTCTTCTGAATCAAAGAAAACAGATTTCTGGAATCTTCTGATTCTATGACTCTGTTTGGAGTGTGGATTATCGGTTGTCCACTGACCTTGCCCGCCGCTGCCGATCGAGTGCGATCGTACACGACCGGACGGGCTGTCTGGAACAGTGGGGATGAATCCATATTCACTAGCAATTGCAAAAGTTTATTTAGCTACTTGGTTTGGCGTTCTTCCAAAGACTTCCGCGACAAGCGAATTGACGCACGATCTTTCCCACACCCGCAAAACCCGTTTCCGGCTCGCCCGAATTGTGGACAGGTAGCCATCTGGTACAGTCGCTCCGCGCCGTCTTGTCCTTGACGACGAGTTGTCCACACCAGCCCACAGGCGACCCGAATCCGTGAACAAGCCGCAGAGTTTCTTCCACCTCCACCTGATCTCGGACGCCACCGGCGAGACGCTGATCGCAGCCGGGCGCGCCGCGGCGGCGCAATACACCAATGCCAGGGCGATCGAGCATATCTATCCGCTGATCCGCGGTGAGAAGCAGGTCGAGAGCGTCTTGCGCGAGATCGACGCGGAACCGGGCATCGTGCTCTACACGATGGTCGACCAGTCGCTCGCCAGCATGATCGACCAGCGCTGCGCGGCCATGGGGCTGCCCTGCGTCTCCGTCCTGGAGCCCGTGCTGACGGTCTTCCAATCCTATCTCGGCACGCCGGCCGGTCGCCGTGTCGGCGCCCAGCACGTCCTCGATGCGGACTACTTCCGCCGCATCGACGCCTTGAACTTCACCATGGAGCATGATGACGGACAGCTGCCGCAGGACATCGACGATGCGGACATTGTTCTTCTTGGCATTTCGCGCACGTCCAAGACACCGACGTCGATCTACCTCGCCAACCGGGGCCACAAGACGGCCAACATCCCGGTCGTCCTCGGCGTGCCAGTCCCCGATGTCGTCCTGCGGGCCAAGCGCCCTTTGATCGTCGGCCTCATCGCGTCGGCCGAGCGGATCTCGCAGGTCAGGCAAAACCGTATTCTCGGCAGTTCGATGGGCTTCGACGCCGACAGCTATACCGACCGGGCGACCATCTCGGAGGAATTGCAGAACGCCAGGCAGATATTCACCCGCTACGGCTGGCCGATGATCGACGTCAGTCGCCGGTCGATCGAGGAAACCGCTGCCGCCATCGTTGCGTTGCTGCATAAAGCGCGCTAGCTGCGACCCGAAACACCCGGAACCCGCCAATGCAGATCGTTCTCGCTTCCTCCAGCCCGTTTCGCCGCACCATGTTGGAAAACGCCGGTGTCGCCGTGGCGGTCGAGCCTGCTTCCATCGACGAACGTGCCGTCGAGGCCGCCGTCGGCGATGCGGATCTGACCCCCGCCGATCTCGCGACGATACTTGCCGAGGCGAAGGCAGTCGACGTGTCGGATCGGAATCCCGGCGCGCTCGTCATCGGATGCGACCAGACACTGTCCCTGGATAGCCAGCTCCTCCACAAGCCCGCCGACATGGAGGAAGCCCGCCGCCGTCTGCTCGCCCTGTCGGGCAAGACGCACAGGCTGGATAGCGCCGTCGTGCTCGCCCGCGATGGCAAGGCCATCTGGAGACATGTCGGAACGGCATTGCTGACGATGCGTCCTCTAAACCCGGCCTTCATCGGCCGCCATCTGTCGCGTATCGGCGACAAGGCGCTGTCCAGCGTCGGCGCCTATCAGGTCGAAGGAGAGGGCATCCAGCTCTTCGAAAAGATCGATGGCGACCATTTCACGATCGTCGGCCTTCCCCTGCTTCCTCTGCTGCAAGAACTGCGCGCGCTTGGTGCCATCGATGGCTGAACCGCGCCGCGCCTTCGTTTGCGGCCACCCGATCGCCCATTCCCGCTCGCCCCTCATCCATGGCCATTGGCTGCGCGCGTTGGGCATCCGGGACGGGCACTACGATCCTGTCGATATCGCACCGGCGGACTTTGCCGGCTTCCTGTCGTCGCTGGGCGCGCAGGGCTTCGTCGGCGGCAACATCACGATACCGCACAAGGAGGCTGCCTGGAGGCTGGTCGAGCGGCGCGACGACGAGGCGGAGGCGATCGGAGCCGTCAACACGGTGTGGCTGGAAGACGGCCTGCTCTGCGGATCGAACACCGACGCGTACGGATTCACTGCGAATCTCGACCACGCGGCACCGGCCTGGCGTGAAGTCGAAACGGCGATCGTCCTTGGCGCCGGCGGCGCGTCCCGTGCCATCATCCATGCGCTCGCCACCGCCGGAACGCGCGAGATCCTGCTGGTCAACCGAACCGTCGAGCGCGCGCGGGAACTGCAGCGCCAGTTCGGCAATGCGGTCAGCGTCCATTCCTGGGACGCGGTCGCCTCGCTGCTGCCCGGAGCGAGGCTGCTGGTCAACTGCTCGGCGGCGGGGATGGAAAACGAGGCCAGCATCGCACTCGACCTGTCCGCCATGCCACGCGACGCCATCGTCACGGATATCGTCTACACGCCGCTCGAAACCGCTCTCCTGAGGGAGGCCCGCAGATGCGGGCTTGTCGCGGTCGACGGGCTCGGAATGCTTCTCCACCAGGCGGTTCCGGGCTTCGAACGCTGGTTCGGCAGGCGCCCCGAGGTGACAGAAGCCCTGCGCGCCGAAATCGTTGCCGATCTGGAGCAGGCCCGATGATCATCCTGGGGCTCACCGGATCGATCGGCATGGGAAAATCGACAACGGCGAAGATGTTTGCCGATGCGGGAGTCCCTGTCAGCGATGCCGACCGTATGGTGCACGCGCTTTATGCGGGCGCCGCCGTACCCCACATAGAAAAGGCGTTTCCGGGCACCGTATCCGACGGCGTGGTCGATCGCGACAAGCTTGCCGCGACGGTGCTGGGCGACCCGGCCCGGCTGCGCGAGCTCGAGGCGATCGTTCATCCGCTGGTCCGCGCCGAAACCGACGCCTTTGTCGAACGGCATCGGCAGGCGGGGGCGCCGCTGATCGTCCTCGACATCCCGCTTTGTTCGAGATCGGCGGCATGGGCCGCGTCGACCGCATCCTCGTCGTCACTGCGCCCGCCGACGTGCAGCGCGAGCGGGTCCTGTCGCGCCCGGGAATGACCGAGGAGAAGTTCGAAGCCATTCTCGCCAAGCAGGTTCCGGACGCGGAGAAGCGGCGTCGGGCCGATTTCGTCATCGACACCTCCCGGGGGATGGATGCAGCGCGTGAAGACGTTTTGCGGATCGTTGCCGAACTGACCGGTTGAAAAGCGGGCCCTCCAGAGGGGATAGCCCGAACGCGGAGCTTGAAGCTTTTCCCCTTTGCCGCGACACTCGGCGCGGAGATTCGGAAAGACAATGCGCGAAATCGTCTTCGACACGGAAACCACGGGCCTTGATTCTGCGGAGGACCGCATCATCGAACTCGGTGCCGTCGAGCTCGAGAACCGGTTTCCAACCGGACGGACGTTCCATGCCTATATCAACCCGCAGGGTCGGCGCGTGCATCCCGAGGCGATGGCGATCCACGGCATCAGCGATGCGGACCTTGCCGACAAGCCGGCTTTCCAGGCGATCGCGGACGACTTCATGGCCTTCATCGACGGCGCAAGGCTGATCGCACACAATGCCGGCTTCGATATCGGCTTCATGAATGCCGAGTTTGCCCGACTGGGGCTCGATCCCGTCGATCCGGCTCGTGTGATCGACACTCTGGCCGTTGCCCGCCGCAAGCACCCGATGGGTCCGAACTCGCTCGATGCGCTGTGCAAGCGCTACGGCATCGACAACAGCCACCGCACCAAGCACGGCGCGTTGCTGGATTCGGAGCTTCTCGCCGAGGTCTATGTCGAGCTTGCCGGCGGCAAGCAGGCCGCGCTTGGCCTGGAAGTTGTCGAGCGGCATGTCGAAACGATCGTCACGAGCACGGTCGATCACGACGTCATACGCCAGCGCCCTGCGCCGCTTCCCTCACGCCTCTCGGCGGACGACATGGCAGCGCACCGCGCGCTGGTCGCGCAGCTTGGCGAAGACGCGATCTGGCTTAGGGTCGAGAACCTTCTCGAGGAGCGGCACGGCGCCTAGACAATGGTCCCGAAAAGCGGAGACCGCTTTTCGGAATGACCCATGGTATCTTTTGATTCTTCAGTCTTTTTTGCGATACGAGGCTGTTACACCTCGTCGCAAGATGACCTGGCCGGAAGACCCGGCGACTGCCTCGGACGATCAGGGCAGAGAGGCTTGGCCGTCTGTCAGCTTACCTGAACGTTGGACTTCGCCTGTTCCTCGGCGATGCGCTTCTGGAACATCTGCGCGAAATCGATCGGATCGAGCAGCAGCGGCGGGAAGCCGCCATTGCGCGTCGCGTCGGCCACGATCTGACGGGCGAAGGGGAACAGCAGGCGCGGGCATTCCACGAACAGGATCGGCAGCATGTGCTCCTGCGGGAAGCCGGCGACGCGGAATGCACCGCCATAGACCAGCTCGACGTTGAACAGCACCTTGCCTTCGGCCTCGGCGCGCGCCTGCAGCGTCAGGTTCACGTCGTATTCGGCGTCGGCGATCGGGTTCGCATTGACGTTGACGTTGATGTTGATGCCCGGCGCCTTCTGCTGGTTGCGCAGCGACTGCGGCGCTCCGGGGCTTTCGAACGAGAAGTCCTTCACATACTGCGCGAGCACGTTGAGGGTCGGGGTCTGACCGTTTCCGGTGCTCCCGCCCGTGCTGCCCTGCTGCGGCTTCGGCGCTTCTTCGGGTTTCTTGGCCATCGACCGTGTTCCTCTTTGTCTGTCGGCCGAAATCCGGCGCGTCTGTCAAATTCGCGCGTTCGCTATCATGCCCCGGCAGGCAAGACAAGCTGAGCCGCCCGCCAGCGGTCCGGCTGGTCAATCGCCGTCGCGCCGGCCTCCGAGCGGTTTGCGCCACGGCGAATCGCCGCGCTGGTTGTCGTGCGAATATTCGCTTTCGTCGAGGTCGATGGTGCTGCCGCGTCCCGAAGCGGGACCGCGCGGAGAAGCGCGGCCTCCGGGCGTCACGACCACGATGCGGTCCTTGATCAGCCGCCAGCCGGCTTCGCGCAGCGCCGGTATGAACAGGAGCAGGCCCAACGTGTCGGTGACGAAGCCCGGCGTCAAAAGCAGGATTCCGGCGACCATGATCATCAGACCGTGGACGAGATCGCGGCCGGGAATGCCGCCCTGGTCGATCGTCGCCCGGATTCGGGTAAGCACGCCGAAGCCCTGAATGCGCAGCATGATCGAGCCGGCGATCGCCGTCACGACGACCAACCCGAGCGTCGGAAACACGCCGATCTGGCTGCCGACCAGCACAAAAACGGCGATTTCACACAGCGGAATCGCCAGAAGCAGGAAGGGGATGAGCGAAAACGGCACTTCAATCACCGGTTTTTTGCGATTTTTCGGACGTTGCGGGCAACATCGCGGCTTTGTTGGTCATCGTACATAGGTGCAATGTGGTATGATTTGAATGATGGCCCCTTGCGTTCTATATGCGGGGGATGGAAACGGGCCGTATCCGGAGATCGATCTCCAGTCCGATCTAAGAACGGCACCTCAACTGGCGGTCGGTATGGAATTCTTCGATTTCGGCACAATCTTCTTCCTGGTCGCGGCGGTGGTGATCTTCTACCAGCTGCGCAGCGTGCTCGGCCGCAGGACCGGAAACGAGCGCCAGCCTTTCGATCCCTACACGGCGCGCCGCACCGGCGAGAAGGATGCGCCCGCGTCGAATGAAAACGTGGTGTCGCTTCCCCGCAGAAAGGGTGAAGCAGCCACTGCCGAGGACTTCGCCGCGATCGATGCCTTCGCCAAACTGGGCACCGACCTCAACAAGGGGTTGCGCGCCATCAGGCAGGCCGACCCGTCCTTCGAGCCCAAGAGCTTCGTCGAAGGTGCCAAGATGGCCTACGAGATGATCGTGATGGCCTATGCCGACGGCGATCGCAAGACATTGAAGAATCTCTTGTCGCGCGAGGTCTATGACGGCTTCGTCGCCGCCATCGCCGATCGCGAGACGCGGTCCGAGAAGATCGAGTCCTCCTTCGTCGGCATCGACAAGGCCGACATCGTCGCGGCCGAGATGAAGGGCACGGAAGCGCACGTCACCCTGCGGATCGTCTCCGAGCTGATCTCGGCGACCCGCGACAGCGCCGGCGAGGTCATCGACGGCGACACCGAGACGGTCGCGGAGGTCAAGGACGTCTGGACCTTCGCCCGCGACACGCGCTCGCGCGACCCGAACTGGAAGCTCGTCGCCACCGAAGCCGAAGACTAGGTCACGGACCCATAAACGGGAACGATATGGTATGAGCGGATTTGTTCGGATACCAGGCGCAAGACCGCAGGAAACCTTGCGGTTTTCAAGGTCTTGCAACGCAGGAGCAGGGCAAATCCGCCATATCCGAAGGACGGCCGAACTTGCCGTCAACTGCTTTGTCGACCGCTTCAACCGGGGGTCCACCCCGCTTTTCAGCGATCTTCTCGCATTTGATCGGCAATTTTGCCGCCATATCGACCCCGTTTATGGGTCCGTGACCTAGACCATGCTCCCGAACGGCGGACACCGGTTTTCGGGCGGCAACATGGCGTATCTCATTGACTTTCGGGCATTTGCGCAGCGCGCGGTGACGCCGCCCCGCTGCGAGATGCGCTAGGGCCGGGCCGGATGGCTGCGGTCGGAACCAGCGCACGGCCGGCCCTGGACGGGCGTTTCTTCGTGGCCTGCCGGTATTCCGATCTGCCCGGCTGGACCGACGATGTCGTCCTCGAGGCATTCGCGGCGTTCCGCCGCTCCGCCTTCCAGATCCTCGGCCGGCCCTACCGCACCGGCGCGCTGGGTATCGACCACGATAGTTTCGCCGAAGCCTTCGACGCCGCGCGGCGCATCGAGGCTGCCGGCGAGGCCGACGCGCGGCGGTTCTTCGAGACCGGGTTCCGGCCCTTCCGGGTCGTCGGACAAGAGGACGGCGCGGGCTTCGTCACCGGCTATTACGAGCCGGAAGTCGAAGCGGCGCCCCATCGCACCGACAGGTTCTGCGTGCCGCTCTACCGCCGCCCGGACGATCTGGTCGACATCGACGATGGTTCGCGGCCGTCGGCCATGGATCCCTATTTCGAGTTCGCGCGCTCGACCGCCGCGGGCATCCAGGAATATCCGGACCGCGCGGCGATCGAGCAGGGCGCGCTGGCCGGCCGTGGTCTCGAGATCGCCTGGCTGGCCGACCGGGTCGACGCCTTCTTCATCCATGTCCAGGGCGCGGCAAGGCTGAGGATGCCGGACGGAACGGTGCGGCGGGTCACCTATGCCGCGAAGACCGGACACCGCTTCACCGGCCCCGGAGGACTGCTGGTCGAGCGCGGCGAGATCTCGCGCGAAGCCATTTCCATGCAGACAATCCGCGCCTGGCTGAAGTCGAACCCTGAGCGCGCCGACGAGCTGCTGTGGCAGAACCGATCCTTCATCTTCTTCCGCGAGGCGACAGTGGACGACCCTGCTCTCGGTCCCGTGGCGGCCGCCAAGGTCCCGCTCGCGCCCGGCCGCTCGATCGCGGTCGACCGCAAGCTTCATACATTCGCGACGCCCTTCTACATCGACGCTCCCGACCTGAGGGTGGTGGACGAGAAGCCGTTCCGGCGGCTGATGATCGCCCAGGACACCGGCTCGGCGATCGCCGGTCCGGCGCGCGGCGACCTGTTCTTCGGGTCGGGCGACCGGGCCGGGGAGATGGCAGGCGGTGTCAGGCACGCGGCGCAATTCTACGCGCTTCTGCCGCGTCGCATTGCGGAGGAAGCGGCATGACGCGTCATCACAAGGATCCGCTGGGGCCGGAGGACCGGATCCTGTGGAACCGGATCGCCCGGACGACCAAACCGATGCCGGGCAAGTCCGTCGAGCCGGACCCGGTGCCGGTGTCGCCACCTTCCGATGCACCAAAGCTGGTGGACCGGCCCGCCCTCCTGTCCCCGGTCGCGCCGCGAAGCACCGGAGCGGACGGGCCCCGACAGCATGTCTTCGACAGGACGACCCGCACCAAGCTCGCCAAGGGCCGGCTGACGCTCGACGCGTCGGTGGACCTTCACGGCCTCACCCAGGAGCAGGCCCATGCGCTGCTGTTGCGCTTCCTTCACCAGGCAAGCGGCGCCGGTTACCGACACGTGCTGGTGGTCACGGGCAAGGGAGCGTCGTTCGGCAGCGACGGCATCCTCAAGAGGGCGGTGCCGGAATGGCTGAAGACGGCGCCGTTCAGGGCGCTGGTCAGCGGCTATTCGGCGGCGGCGCGCAATCATGGCGGCGAAGGCGCCATCTACCTGCGCATGCGGCGCCACAACAGGACATGACTCCCTTCGGCGACAAGCTGCGTCGGCTGCGGATCGCGCGCGGCGTTACCCAGAAGGAGATGGCGGCGTCCATCGGCGTCAGCTCGGCCTATCTGTCGGCGCTCGAGCATGGCCGGCGCGGCGTGCCGAGCTGGACGATGATCCAGAAGATCATCGGCTATTTCAACGTGATCTGGGACGATGCCGACGAACTCGAGGCCCTTGCGCTCGGCTCGGATCCGCGCGTGATCGTCGACACGTCCGGCCTGTCGCCGAAGGCGACGGAACTCAGCAATCTCCTGGCGTCGACGATCGGTTCCCTGGGGGAAGCGGAGATCGAGCAACTGATCGCGCAGCTTCGGACCTGGTCCAATGGCAGGCGGTAAGGCTGTTCAGAACAGCGTCTTGAGCTCGCCGAGCTTCTCGTTCACCAGCCAGCCATAGTAATTTTCCTGCGGCATGCGGGGTGGCTTGCCCGCCTGCTTCAACTGGCTGTTTTCATGGGCCAGCGCTCTGGCCCGCTCCCGGGGATTGCCGACATTGTAGAGCGTCGCTGTTATGCCGGGGTTCTGCGAGATGTCGAAGCCGGCGATGTCGCGATAGGCGTCGATCGACTTGCGCAGCGCGGCCGCGACATAGGCAAGCGTCAGGTCAGGATCCATGATCGTCGCGTAGACCCGTTGCGGGTCGTTCACCGACAGTCGCGGCAGGCCCGAGACCTCGTGGACGAAATCGCCCATCTGCAGCGCGGTCAGCGGATTGAGCTGGCCTATGCCGAAGGTCTGCCCGGCATAAAACGGCTGGAAGAACACCGCGCTGAAGCGGTCGTTTGGGTATTGCCTGCCGTCGACCAGCTTGCCCCGGAAATCGGTGTTCCAGATCACCTCGCGGCAGACCCAGATCTCGTAGCTGTCGGACAGTTTCTCGCATTCGCTGAATTGCGGCCGCTCAAGGAAATCGGCGACCGATTCGCCGTCATAGGCGAAGCGGAAACGCGAGTTCAGATAGGAAACGGCCTTGATGTAGTAGGTCTGCAGCCGGTCGTATGCGTCGACATTGTAGGTATGCTCGCCGACAATGGCACCTACGATATGAAGCGGATCGATGCCGTATTGCGCAGCCGCCTGCTTGATCTTTCCGCGCAGCTTGGCGTCGGTCGCCAGCAGCTTGTAGACCTTGGCGTATTTGGCCTCGTAGGTCGTCTTGCCGGCCTTGGTGCGTGACGCCGAGCCGAACGGGATTTCCGGCTGTTCGGCGTTCCTGTTTCCCGGCGGTACGACGGTAAGTGCCCATGCGGGCGCCGCAACGACGGCAAGCAGCGCGGCCAGAATGAAAGCGGCCACCCGCGATACGCCACGATCCCGCTTCAAGCCCAAGTCACAATCCGCCCGTTCCTGCCCATGCGATGCCGCAAGGTAGATAGCACCCCTGGTCGAGTCGAGAACAAATGCCCCGATGCCGCCCTGGGGAGCGCCGGCTATTGCCTATCGGCAACAGCCGTTCTCCCGCGAAGCGCGCAACCTACAGGATGAAACGCGACAAATCTGTGTTCTTGGCCAGATCGCCGACATTCTTCTTCACGTAGTCCGCGTCGATGACGACCTCGCTGCCGGACTTGTCCGGCGCGTTGAAGGAAATCTCGTCGAGCACCCGCTCCATCACCGTCTGCAGCCTGCGCGCGCCGATGTTCTCGACGCTGGCGTTCAGATCGACCGCGATGCCGGCAAGCGAATCGATGGCGTCGTCGGTGAAGGTCAGCGTCACGCCTTCGGTCTCCATCAGCGCGACATACTGCTTGATGAGGCTCGCCTCCGTTTCGGTCAGGATGCGCCGGAAATCCTCCTTCTCCAGTGCACGCAGTTCGACCCGGATCGGCAGTCGTCCCTGAAGCTCGGGCAGCAGGTCCGACGGCTTGGAGACGTGGAAGGCGCCCGAGGCGATGAACAGGATGTGGTCGGTCTTCACCGGCCCGTACTTGGTCGCAACGGTTGTGCCTTCGACAAGCGGCAGCAGGTCGCGCTGCACGCCCTCGCGGCTGACACCCGCCCCGACGCCGCCCTCGCGGGTGGCGATCTTGTCGATCTCGTCGAGAAACACGATGCCGTCATTCTCGGTCGACGCCAGCGCCCGCTGGACGACCTCCTCCTGGTCGAGCAGCTTGTCGGATTCGTCGTTGATCAGGAACTTGTAGGATTCCTTGACCGTCGTCTTGCGCATCTTGGTGCGATTGCCGCCCATCGCCTTCGACAGCATGTCGTTGATGTTCATGACGCCGATATTGGCGCCCGGCATGCCGGGAATCTCGAAGCCGGGCATGCCGCCGCCAGTGTCGGCCACCTCGACCTCGATCTCCTTGTCGTCGAGCTCGCCGTCGCGCAGCTTCTTGCGGAAGGAATCGCGCGTCGCCGGGCTCGCCGTCTTGCCGACCAGCGCCTCGAGCACCCGCTCCTCGGCGTTGACGTGGGCGCGGGCCTTGACGTCCTCGCGCATCCTGTCGCGCACCAGGCCGATCGCGACCTCGACGAGGTCCCGGATGATCTGCTCGACATCGCGGCCGACATAGCCGACCTCGGTGAACTTCGTCGCCTCGACCTTCATGAAGGGCGCGCCGGCCAGCCTGGCAAGGCGGCGCGATATCTCGGTCTTGCCGACGCCGGTGGGGCCGATCATCAGGATGTTCTTCGGCATCACCTCTTCGCGCATCTGGCCATCGAGCTGCTGCCGGCGCCAGCGGTTGCGCAATGCGATCGCGACGGCGCGCTTGGCGTCCTTCTGTCCGATGATGTAGCGGTCGAGCTCGGATACGATCTCGCGGGGGGAAAAGGTGGTCATGCTGTCAACTCGATTTCGTGTGTCTGGTACTGCATGATCAGCGCGCCGTCGGTGCGGCCGATCAGGCTTTCAACCGGCCGGAAGCCGGCTTTCTCATAGGCGCGGATCGCCCGTGCGTTGCCGGGTTCGGGATCGATGATGATCGGCCGCGCGCGCTCCGCGCGTATCCCGTCGACGAAGGCGCGCAGCGCCGCCGATCCTATTCCCCGCGAGAGCTTGGTCTCCTCGCCGATCGAGATGTCGACACCGACGCTCTCGGGCGGAAAGGCGGCTAGCCAGGGGTGGTCCTCGATCCAGGTCGCGTTCTGATGGTCGCCCAGATACCACATCTGGACATAGCCGACCGGTTCGCCGTCGAGCATGACGATGAACGGCCGGGTGCTGTCGCGGCCCTCGACCATGTCGCGGATCAGGCCGAACTCCTCCTCGGGCTCGCCCCACCATTGCCGCCAGTGCGGCGTGTCGAGCCAGGACCGGAGCAGGGGATAGTGTTCCGCCGTGACCGGATCGAACGATATCGCGCCCGGATCACTCCGCATCGAGCGTTTCCACGACGATGTTGGCGTTGGTGTAGATACAGATCTCCGAAGCGATCTGCATGGCGCGCCGCGCGATCTCCTCGGCGTCCTTGTCGGTGTCGGCGAGGGCGCGCGCCGCGGCAAGCGCATAATTGCCGCCCGAGCCGATCGCCATCACGCCCTGTTCGGGTTCAAGCACGTCGCCGGTGCCCGTCAGGGCCAGCGTCACGCTCTTGTCGGCGACCAGCATCATGGCTTCCAGCCGCCGCAGGTAGCGGTCCGTGCGCCAGTCCTTGGCAAGTTCGACGCAGGCGCGCGTCAACTGGTCCGGATATTGCTCGAGCTTGGCTTCCAGCCGTTCGAGCAGGGTGAAGGCGTCGGCGGTGGCGCCGGCGAAGCCGGCGATCACATTGCCCTTGCCGAGCCGGCGGACCTTGCGCGCATTGCCCTTCATCACCGTCTGGCCGAGGCTGACCTGTCCGTCGCCGGCGATCACCACCTTGCCGCCCTTGCGGACGGTGACGATGGTCGTCGCATGCATCGAGGGTATGTCTGTCATGTGATGGCTCCAACCGCGCCGCCGGGTTGGCGCGCGGCCGTTTTTCGGGGTGGTTCGTGACCGCTTATGTATGTCCGGCAACCACGATTGCAAACGCCGCGGCCGCGGCGGCGTTCAATCTGGCTTTCGCACGGCCATGCTGTTAGAAGGCGGTCGCATTCGTCGCCATCAATCGGGAACTGCGCAATGGGTTCTTCCGGCAAGCCACGCACGGCGCGCGTCAGCCGCAAGACGGCCGAGACGCAAATCGACGTGTCGATCGACCTCGACGGCACCGGCCGCTTCGAGATTTCGACCGGCGTGGGCTTCTTCGATCACATGCTGGCGCAGCTGTCGCGGCATTCGCTGATCGACATGACGGTCGAGGCCAGGGGCGACCTGCACATCGACGATCACCACACGGTCGAGGACACCGGCATCGTGATCGGCCAGGCGCTGGCCGAGGCGCTGGGTGAGCGGCGCGGCATCACGCGCTACGCCTCGATCGACCTCGCCATGGACGAAACGCTGACCAAGGCTGCCGTGGACGTCTCGGGCCGGCCCTATCTGGTCTGGAACGTCGCCTTCCAGGCGCCCAAGATCGGCACCTTCGACACCGAGCTCGTGCGCGAGTTCTTCCAGGCCTTCGCCCAGAATGCCGGCATCACGCTGCATGTCGTCAACCATTACGGCGCCAACGGGCATCACATCGCCGAGACCTGCTTCAAGGCCGTCGCGCGGGCGCTGCGCGCCGCGATCGAGCCGGATGCGCGGCAGGCTGGCGCCATTCCGTCGACCAAGGGCACGCTGAAGGGCTGATCGCGATGGCATCCTATGTGGTGATGGAACCGCCGCGCGACCGCGACGACGACGCACGGCTGGTGCGCGACGGGTTCCACCTCTTCGCCTTCCTGATCCCGTTCCTGTGGCTGTTGTGGCACCGGCTGTGGATCGAGGCCGCACTGGTGCTGGCGGCTTCGCTGGCGATCGCCGCGCTGGGCTCGGCGGCGGGCTTCGGCGAGGCGGCGCCGTTTCTGTCGCTGCTCGTATCGATCTATGTCGGGCTCGAGGGCGCCGCGCTGCTGACCCGCGCTCTGGCGCGGCGCGGCTGGCGCGAATGGGGCGTCGTCGAAGGCGGCAATCGAGCGGAAGCCGAGGCTCGTTACGTCGCCGAATCGGTTGGCGACGCACCGGACCGCGTTCCGGCCGCTCCGGTCACGCGGCCCGGTTCGCAGCCGGGTCGGGCGACGCCGTCCGCCTTCGCGCTCGGCATGCTCTCCTATCCGGGCCGGCGCTGATATGCTGGTGGCGATCGTCGACTACGGTTCGGGCAATCTGCGCTCGGCGACAAAGGCGTTCGAGCGGGCGGCGCGCGAGACCGGCATCAATGCCGAGATAGCGCTGACCGACCGTGCCGAGACCGTCGCCAAGGCCGATCGCATCGTGTTGCCGGGCGTCGGCGCCTATGCCGACTGCCGCGCCGGGCTGGGCACGGTGCCGGGCATGGTCGAGGCGATCGAGGAAGGCGTCGCCGCGAAGGGCCGGCCGTTTCTCGGCATTTGCGTCGGCATGCAGCTGATGGCGTCGCGCGGGCTCGAAAAGACGGTGACGGACGGCTTCGGCTGGATCAAGGGCGACGTGGTCGAGATGACGCCGTCCGATCCGGATCTGAAGATTCCGCAGATCGGCTGGAATACGATCGACGTCCGGCGCCCGCACCCGCTCTTCGACGGCATCGCGACCGGGCCGGACGGGCTGCACGCGTACTTCGTGCATTCCTATCACCTCGCGGCGACGAACGCCGGCGACGTGCTGGCCGTCGCGGACTATGGCGGCCCGGTGACCGCGGCCGTCGCGCGCGACAACATGGCCGGCACGCAGTTCCATCCCGAGAAGAGCCAGGCGCTCGGCCTGGCCCTTATCGGCAATTTCCTGAAATGGAAACCCTAGGGCATTTTGCGGCGGGGTGGCATCGCCTCGTGTCGCACAGATGCCGAAAGTGAATATGGTCTAGGAGGCACGCGATGAGCAAGAAAGGCTACTGGATGGCGATGGTCGACGTCACCGACCCCGAGGGCTATCCGAACTACGTTGCAGCAAACAAGGCGGCCTTCGACAAGTACGGCGCGAAGTTCCTGGTGCGCGGCGGCCAGGGCGAGGTGTTCGAGGGACCGGCCGCGACCCGGCTGGTGGTGATCGAGTTCGAGGACTACCGGACCGCGCTCGACTGTTACCACTCGCCCGAATACCAGGCCGCGCTGAAGCTGCGGCAGCAATTCTCGACCGCGCATTTCGCGATCGTCGAGGGCGTGTGACGCCGATGATCCTGTTTCCGGCCATCGATCTGAAGGACGGCGCCTGCGTCCGGCTCAAGCTGGGCGAGATGGACACCGCCACGGTCTACAACGCCGATCCGGCGGCCCAGGCGCTGGCCTTCGAGGACCAGGGCTTCGACTGGCTCCACGTCGTCGATCTGAATGGAGCGTTCGAGGGCGAGAGCCGCAACGGCGCGGCGGTCGATGCGATCCTCAAGGCAACGAGGAACCCGGTCCAGCTCGGCGGCGGCATCAGGACGATGGCCGATATCGAGCGCTGGCTCGACAAGGGCCTCGCCCGCGTCATCCTCGGCACCGTCGCGGTGAAGGATCCCGATCTGGTGAAGCAGGCCTGCCGCAGCTTTCCCGGCAGGATCGCGCTCGGCATCGACGCCAAGGGCGGCAAGGTCGCGGTCGAGGGCTGGGCGAAGGCGTCGACGCTGGGCGCCGCGGAACTTGCCAGGCGTTTCGAGGGCGCGGGCGCGGCGGCGATCGTCTACACCGACATCGACCGCGATGGCGTGCTGACCGGTATCAACTGGGAGGCGACGATCGAGCTCGCCGATGCCGTCTCGACGCCGGTGATCGCATCTGGCGGCCTCGCATCGCTCGCCGACATCGTGCGCATGACGATGCCCGACGCGGCGAAGCTGGAAGGCGCGATCTCCGGCCGCGCGCTCTATGACGGCCGCATCGATCCGGCCGAGGCGCTGGCGGTGCTGAAGGGCCGGACGGCGGTTCCCGCGGCCTATTTCGAGGAACCGAGATGACCCTCAAAGTCCGCGTCATCCCCTGCCTCGACGTCAAGGACGGCCGCGTCGTCAAGGGCGTCAACTTCGTCGACCTCATCGACGCGGGCGACCCGGTCGAGGCGGCGAAGGCCTATGACGCTGCCGGTGCGGACGAGCTATGTTTCCTCGACATCACCGCCTCATCGGACAATCGCGAGACGATCTTCGACGTCGTTGCGCGCACTGCCGAACAGTGCTTCATGCCGCTGACGGTCGGTGGCGGTGTGCGCGCGGTGGCCGACATCCGCAAGCTCTTGCTGGCAGGC
Source organism: Rhizobiaceae bacterium (assembly GCA_023953775.1). Taxonomy (GTDB): domain Bacteria; phylum Pseudomonadota; class Alphaproteobacteria; order Rhizobiales; family Rhizobiaceae; genus JAMLJD01. Next base: position 42,541 of record JAMLJD010000030.1, read on the forward strand.
GCCGACAAGGTCTCGATCAACACGGCGGCGGTGAAGAACCCGGCATTCGTGGCGGAAGCGGCGGACAAGTTCGGCAACCAGTGCATTGTCGTCGCCATCGACGCAAAGCGCGTATCGGGCGCCGGCGAGACCGCCCGCTGGGAGATCTTCACCCATGGCGGCCGTGAGCCGACCGGCATCGACGCGGTCGAGTTCGCAGGCAAGGTCGTGGAGCTAGGAGCGGGCGAGATACTGCTGACCTCGATGGACCGCGACGGCACCAAGGCCGGCTATGATTGCGAACTGACGCGCGCTATCGCCGATGCGGTGCGCGCGCCCGTGATCGCGTCGGGCGGGGTCGGCACGCTCGACCACCTCGTCGAGGGCGTCCGCGACGGCCATGCCTCGGCCGTGCTCGCGGCTTCGATCTTCCATTTCGGCACCTACACCATTGCCGAGGCAAAGGCGCACATGGCACAAGCCGGACTGCCGATGCGCCTCGACAGGGCGGCGTGACGCGGAGACGATGATGAGCAGCTTTTCCCTTTCCGACCTGGAAGCGATCATCGCACCGCGTGCGACCTCCGGCGCGGCCGATTCATGGACGGCGAAGCTGGTCGCCGGCGGCATGCCGAAGGCATCCCGCAAGCTCGGCGAAGAGGCGATCGAGACAGTCGTCGCCGCGCTTTCCGGAAGTCGCGACGACCTCGTTTCCGAAAGCGCCGATCTTCTCTATCATTGGCTTGTTGTGCTCGCCGTCGCGGGCGTGCCGCTTGCCGACGTGATGGCGGAACTGGAGCGGCGCACCGCGATGTCGGGCGTGGAGGAGAAGGCAGCGCGCCGGAAAGGCTGATCCGCCCGACGGGCGCTGCCAGGGAAATGCCGATGGACCAACTCGTTCCCAGCGAGAAATATTCGCCTTACCGCTTCTTCACGGCCGAGCAGTGGGCGCAGTTTCGCGCCGACACGCCGCAGACGTTGCGCGAGGACGAGGTTCAGCGCCTGCGATCCTTGAACGATCCGATCGACCTCGAGGAAGTCCGGCGCATCTACCTTGCGATTTCGCGCCTGTTGTCGGCGCATGTCGAGGCTACGCAGCTTCTGTTCCGACAGCGCCAGATCTTCTTCGACGCCAACGACGCGGTGAAGACGCCCTTCATCATCGGCATCGCCGGTTCGGTCGCGGTCGGCAAATCGACCACCGCCCGTGTGCTGCAGGAGCTTCTCAAGCGCTGGCCTTCCAGTCCGAAGGTCGATCTGGTCACCACCGACGGCTTTCTCTACCCCAACGAGGTGCTGCGTCGCGAAAACCTGATGGACCGCAAGGGCTTTCCCGAAAGCTACGATGTCGGCCAGGTGCTGCGGTTCCTTTCGGGTATCAAGTCGGGGCAGGCCAACGTCCAGGCGCCGCTCTATTCCCATCTGACCTATGACGTGCTGCCCGGCGAGTTCCTCACCATCGACAGGCCGGATATCCTGATCTTCGAAGGCATCAACGTTCTCCAGACCCGGGAACTGCCGAAGGACGGCAAGGCGGTGCCGTTCGTGTCCGACTTCTTCGACTTCTCGATCTATATCGACGCCGACGAGGACCTGATCCACCAGTGGTATGTGGATCGCTTCATGCGGCTGCGCGAGACGGCGTTCCGCAATCCCGAATCGTTCTTCCACCGCTATTCGCAGCTTTCGGCGGATTCGGCGATGGCGATCGCCGAAGGTCTCTGGACCAACATCAACCTGAAGAACCTGCGCGAGAATATCCAGCCGACGCGGCCGCGCGCCGATCTGATCCTGCGCAAGGGCGCGGATCATCTCATCCAGGAAGTCGCGCTCAGGAAGCTGTAGCCGGTTCCGGCGCGTTTCGATCCGTCGTCCGCCATATCGCGCCGCCGCCGATTTCGTTCCATCGGGCATAGAACAGCCACGCCGCCAGCGCGACCGGAGCCACGATGCCGGCCGAGAAGCCGAGGGGGCCGTGCAGCTCGGGGAAGAAGATCGCGAACACCCACAAGGCTCCGAAAAAGGCGACCTGCGGCTTGCGGTCGGTGAGCAGGAACCAGGCGATGGCGAGATAGACCGGTGCGGTGTCGTGCGTGTAGCCGTAAGGCGTCGCGGCGATGACGAGAACACCGGTCATTGCGACCCGCGACAGATGGTCGATCCGCGCCGCGGGACGCCACAGCCATATCGCGGCCGCGACTGCGATCGCCGTTGCGAACCCCTGGACGAGATAGGCCATGGCAAGGTCGGCCCCCAGCGAACGGGCGGTTACGAACACCGTAGCCGCATGGGTGTGATAGGCCTGCGGATAAGGCTGCTCCATGATCAGGGTCATGAGTGCCCGGGTCTCGGTGAGAAATCCGACCCAGACGTCGAAGCCGAACAGAAGTCCGGTGGCGAGCACGAGCACAACGGCGGTAACCGCCGCGGAGATGAAGGCCCGGATGTTCCAGCTTGCCAAAAGGACGAAGGGCAGGAGGATGCCGAGATGCGGCTTGATCGTCAGAAACCCGATCAGGACCCCGGCGAGGATCGGCTTGCGCGGTGCGAGGGTCAGCCCGCCGATCAGCAGCGCCGCCGTCAGCGCTCCGTTCTGTCCGAAGACCTGGTTCGACCATATGGCCGGGCTGAGCAGCACGAAGAGATGTGCCAGGACCGGCAGCCGGAACGGTCGCAGCGCGAGATGGAACAGGAACAGCGTTCCGGCCGACCACACGATGTAGGCAAGCCAGATCGGCATCAGGGCGAGCGGGACGCCTATGAGCAATATGTGCGGCGGATAGCTCCATTCCTGCGGATGCGGCAGCGTAACACCCAGGATACGGTCGAGCGCCTCGCGATAGGCAGCCGGATCGAACAGGAGCCCGGTATGGCCCTCGAGCGCCATGACCGAGCCGGCCCACAGATTGGAGAAATCCCAGTAGGGCAGGCGTTCGGCCACCGGCGACAGCCCGTCCGCGTCGAGCTGCCAGAGCGTGACCTGCTGTGCGAGGCCCATGGCGATGCAGAACAGGCCGATTGCCAGGCAGATCGTGCGTTGCCGCGATTCGAGGCGCTGGTAGGACGGGATCATGTCGTTTGCTCCGAGGCACGAGCCTGCATGAACTTCGAGAGCCCGACATAGATCAGGGCTGCCAGAACGACGCCGGCATAGCCGTCGATCGCATAGTGCCAGGCGAGGTAGACCGACGAGAACTGGACGAATGCGGCATAGCCCCATGCCGCGAGGCCGAGACGGCGGTCGAGCGACCACGCGAACATGGCATTGAGCGCCGCGAGCGCGACATGCACGCTCGGAAATGCCGAGATGCCCGACCCGAATCCGGTCACGCCAGCCTCCTGGAGGTCCCAGAGATAGGCCTGGTAATAGGCGGATCCTCCTCCGAATTCTCCCAGCCAGGCGAGCTGCTCGGCATAGCGCGCCGTGTCTCCCGTCACGAAGCCGTAAAAGGCGGGTCCGGCCGACATGAACAGGCCGGCGACGACGTTGCCAACCACAACCCAGACGAGGATGAAGCAGATGAGGTAGCGCGTCCGCATTTCGCTGGCAGGCGCGAGGATCGCGACCACAAGCGCCCCGAATGACAGGAAGAACCACAGCACGCCGTAGTTCCATTCGACGATCGCCAGCAGCGTCTCATCCTGGGCGAACCGGTAGAGCAGCCTCCAGGGGTCGGTGCCGAGATGGATCGCCTTGCCGAAATTCGCCTGCGCCAGGTCGAACGGGAAGCCGTCCCACAGAACGGACAGTCCGTTCTTTACCGAGGTGAATGCACCCTGAAACAGCATGAAGGCGAGCAGCATGACGAGGCCGGCCGATATGGCGGCCACGCGCTCCGGCGCGACGGCGCGCGCGAGCGCCGCACGCCGCGTCCCGCCCGTACGATGAAGCTCCATGAGGTAGGATGCGAGGATGAGAGCCGGCGGAAAGAACAGGATCGTCCGAAGCGCCCAGCGATCGAGATAGAGCCCGTAGGATACCATCTCGGCGGCGCCGACCGCCTCCAGGAACACAAGACCCGCAAGCGCATGCAGCACGATAAGCAGGTAGACCGGCGCGTCGCGGCGCAGGGCCACGGCCAAGTCGTCCAGATATGTCGCTTTCGCGGAAATCTGCATCGCGTCTTCGAAGCGCCTCGATCGGGGGCCGATCTTCGAGGCAAAACCTCAAGAAAAACTTAGGGCGAAACCCGCCGGCCGTGTCAGGGCCTGGTGACGCGGCGCAGCGTGAGATTGATGCGACCGCCATTCTTCAGCAGCGGCGAGGTGTCCGCGTAGATGCGGTCGACGCCGTGAAAGGCGAGCCTTCCCTCGCCGCCGAGCACGACCAGATCTCCGCTTTCGAGCCGGAACGACACGGTCTTGTCCTGGCGACGGGGGCCACCGACCCGGAACAGGCAGGCATCGCCGAGCGACAGCGAGACGACGGGGGCACCGAACTCCTGTTCGTCGCGGTCCTGGTGGAGACCCATCTTCGCGCCGGCGTCATAGAAATTGACCAGGCAGGCCTCGGGCGGATGCGGATAGCCGGACACGGCGTCCCACAGCGCGAGCAGACGGTCCGGGATCGGCGGCCAGGGGTCGCCGGTGACGGGATGGGTGGCCTGGTAGCGATAGCCTCGCGCCTGGTCGGTCACCCAGCCGAGCGCGCCGCAATTGGTCATGCGCACGCTCATCTCCTTGCCGGTGCGCGGCATGGCCGGCACGAAGAGCGGTGCCTGGGCGACGATGGCCCGGATGTCGTCGAGGAGGGCCCGCTGCTCCTCCGCTCCGAGGAAGGCCGGGACGTGGCGGACGCCATCGGGCAGAACCAGCATCGGAGCCTCCGGCGGAGGGGCTGACAAAAAAGGCGGCGGCACCGTGCCGCCGCCTCATGCGAAATGTCCGCCGGTCAGTCGAGCGCGGGAATGCGCAGCACCTGGCCGGGATAGATCTTGTCGGGATCGCTCAGCATCGGCTTGTTGGCCTCGAAGATGAC
>JAMLJD010000031.1 GCA_023953775.1 Rhizobiaceae bacterium
GCCGGTGCCGTCACTCAGCCGGAAGGCGATCGCGGACGATCGCTACCAGGATCTGGAGATACCCGCCGGCGCGCAGGTGGTGGTATCGCCCTGGACGGTGCATCGCCACAAGCTGTTCTGGGAGCAGCCGAACGCCTTCATGCCAGAGCGCTTCCATCCGGGCGCGCGCGACAGGATCGACCGGTATCAGTATCTGCCTTTCGGCATCGGTCCGCGCATCTGCATCGGCGCGAGCTTCGCCATGCAGGAGGCGATGATCGCGCTCGGCGTGCTGATGTCGCAGTACCGCTTCGACACGCTGCCGGAGACCAAACCCTGGCCGGTGCAGAAATTGACGACGCAGCCACGCGGCGGGCTTCCGATGCGGGTCAGCAGAAGGAACGGTATCCGGCATTGATTTCTAGTGAAGGAATTGTTAGATTTCCTTTCGGATGAAATTGATGTCGATCCGCATGGCTGTTACCGAACTTTTTCCGGACGAAACTCCTTCCAAGCAGGCGGTCACCGCGAAGGCGCTGCTTAGAGCCGCCGAATTGCTCGGCATGACGGCGAAGGAACTCGCTCCGATCGTCGGGCTTTCCGAAGCGAGCCTTTCGCGGCTGAAGAAGCCGGAAGGCAGCGCGGCATTGTCTGGCAAGGCCTACGAACTGGCCCTGCTGTTCATACGGCTCTATCGATCGCTCGACGCGCTGACCGGCGGCGACGACAGCGTTTCGAAACGCTGGCTGCGGGTCGAGAATCTTGCTCTGGGCGGGGTGCCGGCCGAGCGAATCAGGACCATTGACGGGCTGACGCATGTCCTTGCCTATCTGGACGCCCGACGCGCTCCGCTCTGAGGCCCGCGCGGCCGCCGGCGAATGCTGGCGGCTTGTCGAGGCCCAGCATCGAATCTCGACAATGAAGCTCGTCGACACGCTCGACGAACAGGCGCTTCTGGAAGCGGAGCTGGAACGGACCAAGCCGCCTGGCCCGCCGGAATGCCGGCGGCTCTCCTACCTTCTGGCGACACCGTTCCGCTACGGCCGCTATCCCGGCAGTTCGCGCTTCCGCCGCGAGGGTTACACGCCCGGAGTCTATTATGCGAGCGACCATGCCGAGACGGCGGTTGCCGAAACCGCCTTCTACCGGCTCCTGTTCTATCGGGACAGTCCGCAGACGCCATTGCCCCGCAACGCGCTCGAATTCACGGCGTTCAAAGCCGGCTATCGCGCGGGCAACGCGATCGACCTCACCCAGCCACCCTTCGACGCAGATGCAGCGGCATGGGAGCACCCGACGGACTATACCGCCTGTCTCGCGCTGGCCGATGCCGCCCGCGACGCCGCGATCGACGCCATACGATACCGCTCGGTGCGCGACCCGGGACGCCGGCACAACATCGCAATACTCACCTGTTCTGCCTTCTCCTGGGACCACCCAGACACGTACCGGACATGGCGGCTCGCCCTGTCCTCATCAGGCGTCAACGCGCTCTGCGACTCGCCTGAGCTACGGCTCGCGTTCCCGCTGTCAGTTTTTCAGGGCGATTGCAGGTTCTCCGGCCAGTCTTAGCACCAAACGATCAGAGGATCGCGAACACACGAGCCGGCCCGCCAGTGGCCCCGCGGATCTTGGGAGCGCCGACAAACAGCGTCGCGCCAGTCGCCGGAAGCGCCTCCAGATTGGCGACGCATTCCACGCCCCAGCGGCCACTCGGCAACCAGGCATAGTGAACGGCGAAGTCCGGGGATGGCCCGAAATCGAGCGACAGCGTATCGACCGCGATGCCCTTGGCAGTCGTCTCCTCCATCAGCATCTGGACGGCATCGACATGGAATCCGGGGAAATGCATCTTCCCCTCGCCATCGGCGTTACGGAACTTGTCCGAGCCAACATGGGCACCCCAGCCTGACAGCATTGCAACGCAGGCACCTTCCGGAATATCGCCATTGGCCTCCTTCCAGGCCATCAAGTCTTCCGGGGTCACTTGGGCATCGGCATCACCATCCGCCTTCTCCCGTATGTCGACGATGGCGAGCGGGCAAACGAGATCGCCGATCGGAATCTCGGCGACCGTGTTGCCGTCCTCGGAGAAATGGAACGGGGCGTCGACATGGGTACCGGTGTGTTCGTTGATGCGCCACTCGTTCAGATTGAACTTGTGCTCGGCATAGGTGAATTTGGGCTCGACATAGAGCTGCTGTTCACCGAAGAAAGTCGGAAACATCTCGTGCAACTCATGGGTCAGGTCTTCGACCTTGGTAAGCGCCATCGCCTTCTGCGCGAAAAGCGGTGACGGCATGGAGACGGCGGCTGCCGCAACACCGGCGGTAGCCGCACCGCGAAACAGGTCACGGCGATTGAGCATGCGAGCCTTAACGGATTCGGTTACGCAATGGTGGCACATGGCAGCACTCCGTCTGTGCGAACGTCCTTCGGGAACCATTCGCTGGTGCCGCATCCATTTGCCAGCTTGTCGTGCAAAGCGCCGCATGGCAAGTCACGAACCGCCGTGGAAGACGTTCTCGACATGCACCGGCCAGCGCCACGGCAGCACCGCGACGAGATCGAAGCGGACGGAAAGCCGCGCATAGTCGGGCTGGCGAGACAGCCACATGTCGGCCGCACCCTCGATCCGCCGCGCCGACTGGGAGGCCACGGCCTCCATTGCCGCGGCGAGCGAGGCGCGTGCCTTGACCTCCACGATGAGGACGAGATCGCCTCGCCGGGCGATCAGGTCGATCTCGCCGAGCTTCGTGCGGTAGCGCCATGCGACGATACGGTAGCCCCTGGCGAGAAGCGCGGCGGCGGCAAGCCATTCGCTTGTGAAGCCCTTTCGGTAGGCCCTGAGGCGCTTGCGACGGCGATCAGCGTCCTTCATCGCCTTCCCTGAGCGCCAGAAGTCGCCGATAAAGGTCGGACTTCGTCCCGCCCGTGAGCCGCGCGACTTCAGCGGCCGCCTTCGACGCCGGCATTTCGGCGGAGAGTGCGAGAAGCATGCGGTCGGTCTCTGCCGGATCAGCCGCGCGCTCCCCGGACGGCGCGACGCAGACCACGACCTCACCCTTCGGCGTATCGGCCTTAACATAATGTGCCGCCAGGTCGGGCAGCGTGCCGCGCCGGAACTCCTCGAAGGCCTTGGTGATTTCACGGCCGATGACCGCAGACCGCTCGCCAAGCGTAGCGGCGAAATCGGACAGCGCAGCGGCAAGACGGCGGGGAGATTCGTAAAACACCAATGTCGCGGGCACTCCCGACAGCTCCTCGATACGCCGGCGCCGGGCCTCGGCTTTCGAGGGAAGAAAGCCGGCAAAGAGGAATGCGTCGGTCGGCAGGCCCGAGGCCGAAAGCGCGGCCAACACGGCCGAGGCTCCGGGAATCGGCACCACGCGGATTCCCGCTTCCAGCGCCTCGGCGACCAGCCGATAGCCGGGATCGGAGATCAGCGGCGTGCCGGCGTCGGAGACGAGGGCTACGCTCTTGCCGCCGAGCACGGCTTCGATCAACCGCGGACCGGCTTCGGCGGCATTGTGTTCGTGGTAGGCCATCGTCCTGCGGCCAATTCCATAGCGGGACAGGAGAACGCGCGTCACGCGCGTGTCCTCACAGGCGAGCACATCGCAGGCGGCAAGGGTCTCCAGCGCGCGGACGGTGATGTCCGCAAGATTTCCGATCGGCGTTGCAACCAGATAAAGCGCAGCCTCGAGCGGCGGCGCCGTGAATCCCGCCTGCCCTATGAGGTAGTCGATGCCGTCGTCCCGCCCGCTCATATCAGCTCCGCATTGCAGAGCCTTCATGCCACGCGCAGTCATGCCGCGCCACCCGCCCATGCGGAACGACATCGAGCCAATCACGGACACTATTTGCTCGACATCGCCGCGCCGCACCATAAGCTTGCGACGACGGAGAAACCGACGTTGAAACACGAACTGCCCGACAAGGCCCTCCGCCTTCAGCGCGTCGACGCGGCCGGAATGCTGCGCGCCAAGCATACGGACGGCCGAACCCGCCTCGACGTGCTGCGGCAGGACGGCTCGGCGAAGATCAGGATTCCGCGCAGCCCGGATGGGCCACTGGAGGCCGTTCTCATCAACACGGCCGGCGGCCTGACCGGCGGCGACCGGCTGTCGTGGCGGGTCGAAGCGGGCCCCGGCGCGCATGTCGTCGCGACGACCCAGGCCTGCGAAAAGGCCTACCGCTCTGCGCAAGGCGAGGCTCGCGTCGGCTGCGCGATTGCCGTCTCCCGGGATGCGTCGGTCGCCTGGATGCCGCAGGAAACGATCTTCTACGAGGGGTCGGCATTGTCGCGAACGCTCGACGCCGATCTTGTCCCGGGTGCGAGACTACTGGCAGTGGAGGCCAGCGTCTTCGGCCGGTTGGCACATGGCGAGACGATCCAGCGGCTGCGTTTTCGTGACCGCTGGCGCATCCGCCGCGACGGCCGTCTCGTCCACGCCGAGGATTTCGCGATCGGGCCTGAAGCAAGTGCGCAGCTTGCCGCTGCGCCTGTCACAGGAGGCGGCACCGCGATGGCCACGGTCGTGCTCGTGGCCGACGACGCAACCGGCCATCTCGATGCGGCAAGGGCGATCGTCGGCGAGTTGGGCGGCGCCAGCGCGATGGAGATCGCCGGGACTGGCAAGCTTCTTGCTCGGCTTGTCGCCGGGACCGGGTTTGAGCTGAGGAAAAGGCTCGTGCCTCTGCTTGGTCTGCTCAACGGACAGGCAGGGCTGCCTAAAGTCTGGTCAATATAGGGATCTGTGGCGCATGAACCTGACGCCGAGGGAAAAGGACAAGCTGCTGGTCGCAATGGCGGCGATCGTCGCGCGGCGGCGGCTGGAGCGTGGGGTAAAGCTGAACCACCCGGAGGCAATCGCCCTGATCACCGATTTCGTCGTCGAAGGAGCACGCGACGGCCGGTCGGTAGCCGATCTCATGGAGGCGGGCGCGCATGTGGTCACGCGCGCCCAGGTCATGGAGGGCGTCGCCGAGATGATCCACGACGTACAGGTGGAAGCGACCTTTCCCGACGGCACCAAGCTGGTGACCGTTCACGAACCCATTCGCTGAGCCCGACCCAGGGCGCCTTGAACCACAAGAACCGGAGTTAGGACGCGATGCTGAAACGCCTGTTGACTGCCCTGCCGGCCGCCCTCGCGGCAAGCCCGGCCTTCGCGCACATCAATCCCGCCGAGCACGGCTCATTCGCTGCCGGGTTCTCGCATCCGTTGACCGGAGCGGACCATATGCTTGCAATGGTTGCAGTCGGTCTTTGGGCGGCACTGCTGGGCGGACGCGCGCTCTGGCAGGTGCCCGCGGCGTTCGTCTGCGCGATGCTTGCCGGCTTCGGCGCCGGGATCGCCGGGCTGCCCCTGCCCTTCGTCGAGCCGATGATCCTCGCGTCGGTTATCATCACCGGTCTGGTTGCGGCGACCGCGTCGAGGCTGCCGGCCGCCCCTGCGATGGCAATGGTCGGCTTCTTCGCCTTCTTCCACGGCCATGCGCATGGCGGTGAGATCGGCACCGCCGGAGTTACCTCCTTCGCGGCAGGCTTCGTGATCGCCACGGCGCTGCTTCACGGGCTGGGCGTGGCTCTTGGCATGGGCATGGGCCGCCTTGCAGGCATCGATGCCGGTCGCTCGATCACCCGCCTCGCCGGCGCGGCGACAGCCCTGGGGGGACTATGGCTGGCGATAGGAGGATGAGACCGTGATACCCGGAGAGATCATCCCCGCCGAAGGCGACATCGAGCTCAACGCCGGCACGGAGACAGTCACCGTCACTGTTGCCAACACCGGGGACCGGCCGATCCAGGTCGGGAGCCATTACCATTTCTTCGAAACCAATCAGGGGCTTGCCTTCGACCGGGACAAGGCGCGCGGCATGCGCCTCGACATCGCGGCCGGCACGGCGATCCGCTTCGAGCCCGGGCAGGAACGGGACGTAAGGCTGGTGCCACTGGGCGGCGCACGGCAGGTTTACGGCTTCCAAGCGCGGATTTCGGGACAATTGTGATGAGCGGACGTGTTCCAGCCGGCCACGGACGATCGGCGCATAACCGCAGACTATTCGGATGGCTCGCTGGTCGAGAAGATCGTTGCGGTACTGTTGTCATGATGAAACTCGACGGCGACGATGTCACGCAGGAGAAGCGACCTGGAATCGATCGCGTGATAGAAGATCGCGCTTCCCTCGATCGCCTGCCTCAACTCGTCAATCTGGTCCATATTGGCATCGATCGCGTTGCCGATGTCGGAGTTTCCGTCTCCGGGAGCGATGTCGGGAAGGTAGACGATTTCAAGCTCGTCAAGGTTGAACATCTTGCGGATTTCGCCGGCATTTGCACGGCTGTCCTCGATCGCGGCAATGATACGCTCCGGGTCGGCCTTGGCGCGTTCCTCGCCGGTTTTGACGTCGGAACCAACGATGGTCTCGATGGCGCCATCTGCCTCGAGCCCCTGAGCAAGAAGCGGCAGGCCCGGATGCGACGCGGCGATGAAGGCCGCCAATGCCGCCGCGTGAATCCAATTGCCGTCGGCGGTCAGTGTCATCGCCATGAGTTCAACCTCGCTGTTATGCCTGCATTGCCGGTCCAGCTCACCCCGCCCCGGGCAGATCAACGCACCAGGATGCGGACCGGTTCCAGACCTGATCCGGCCCGAACATAAGGACCAAATGTGATGACACAACCGCCATCGAACAGATCGACACTGTGTCGAACAGCCTGCTGCCGGGCCGTTCCGGCAGGTTCGCGCTCCATGCAGCGGAAGCGACGCCATGCCCGCTAGGCTGTCCCGCGTCGACTACGCGCAGATGTTCGGACCGACAGTCGGCGACCGGGTCCGGCTGGCGGATACCGAACTGTTCATCGAGGTCGAGAAGGACTTCACCGTCTATGGCGAAGAGGTGAAGTTCGGTGGCGGCAAGGTGATCCGCGACGGCATGGGTCAGAGCCAGACGACCCGCGCCGACGGCGCGGTCGACACGGTCATCACCAACGCGCTCGTTGTCGATTCCACCGGCATCTACAAAGCCGATATCGGGCTCAGGGACGGCCGGATCCACGCGATCGGCAAGGCCGGTAATCCCGACACCCAGCCGGGCGTCACGATCGTGATCGGCCCGGGAACCGAGGCGATCGCCGGCGAAGGACGTATCCTGACGGCCGGCGGGTTCGACGCGCATATCCACTTCATCTGCCCGCAGCAGATCGAAGAAGCGCTGATGAGCGGCATCACCACCATGCTCGGCGGAGGCACCGGGCCGGCGCACGGCACGCTGGCGACGACCTGCACGCCCGGACCCTGGCACATGGGCCGGATGATCCAGTCTTTCGACACCTTTCCGATGAATATCGGCCTGTCCGGCAAGGGCAATGCGTCGCTGCCGGCCGCACTCGAGGAGATGGTTATGGGCGGCGCCTGCGCGCTGAAACTGCACGAGGACTGGGGCACGACGCCGGCCGCGATCGACACCTGCCTGTCGGTGGCCGACGATTACGACGTGCAGGTGATGATCCACACCGATACGCTGAACGAAAGCGGCTTCGTGGAGAACACGGTCGCGGCGTTCAAGGACCGGACGATCCACGCCTTCCACACTGAAGGCGCCGGCGGCGGCCACGCACCAGACATCATCAAGGTCTGCGGCCTGCCCAACGTGATCCCGTCGTCGACCAATCCGACACGGCCCTACACGGTCAACACCATCGCCGAACATCTCGACATGCTGATGGTGTGTCATCACCTTTCGCCGCGCATTCCCGAGGACATCGCCTTCGCGGAAAGCCGCATCCGCAAGGAGACGATCGCCGCCGAAGATGTCCTGCACGACATGGGCGCCTTCTCGATCATCGCGTCCGACAGCCAGGCGATGGGCCGCGTCGGCGAGGTGATCATCCGCACATGGCAGACCGCCGACAAGATGAAGCGCCAGCGCGGCCGGCTGGCGGATGAGAGCGGCGACAACGACAATTACCGGGTTCGCCGCTACGTCGCCAAGTATACGATCAACCCGGCGATCGCGCACGGAATGTCGAAGGAGATCGGCTCGGTCGAGGTCGGCAAGCGTGCCGATCTCGTCCTGTGGTCGCCGGCCTTCTTTGGGGTCAAGCCGGACATGGTGCTGCTCGGCGGATCGATCGCGGCAGCGCCTATGGGCGATCCGAACGCCTCGATCCCAACGCCGCAGCCGGTGCACTACCGGCCAATGTTCGGCGCGTATGGCAAGGCGATGACGCACTCGTCGGTGACGTTCGTCTCGAAAGCGGCACTCGACAGCGGGCTGCGCAGCAAGCTCGGCGTCGACAAGGAGATGATCGCCGTCGCCAACACGCGCGGCGGGATCGGCAAGGCCGACATGGTGCTGAACGACGCGACGCCGGAAATCGACGTGCACCCCGAAACCTACGAGGTGCGGGCGAATGGCGAACTGATCACTTGCGAGCCGGCGACCGTGCTGCCGATGGCGCAACGCTACTTCCTGTTCTAGTCTCGTGGCTTGCCGCCCATCCGACATGGTTCGAGGCAATGGCGTGTGGAACGGGAGACGACGATGAACGGATTCGCGGCAAGCTGGCAATTCTGGGCGATCGGTTCGGCCTGCTTCGCAGCGCTGACCGCGATCTTCGCCAAGGTCGGCATCGAGAACGTCAATTCCGACTTCGCGACATTCGTCCGCACCGTCATCATCCTGGCGCTGGTCACGGCGATCATGGTCGTGGGCGGAGCCTGGCAGCCGCCGGCGAGCGTATCGTCGCGAACCTATCTGTTCCTGCTCCTGTCGGGCCTGGCGACCGGAGCATCCTGGCTGTGCTACTTCCGCGCCCTCAAGCTCGGCGATGCAGCCCGCGTCGCGCCGCTCGACAAGTTGAGCGTGGTGCTGGTGGCGATCTTCGGTGTTGCATTCCTCGGCGAGCGGCTTTCGCTTGCCGGCTGGGGCGGGGTCGCGCTGATTGCCGGCGGCGTCATTCTCTTGACCAGCGGCCTTTGAGCCGCGCCCGTTGCCGTTCATTCCCGGAGGACAAGCCGCATGATCTACGTCGTCGCCACGCTCACCATCAAACCGGGATCGCTGGAGGCCCTGCGCGCGCCGGCCGCCGCCTGCATCGCGGAAACCCGCAAGGAGAAAGGCTGTATCGCCTACGAGCTGTTCGCGAGCACGACCGATCCGGAACGCATGGTCTTCGTGGAGAAATGGGAGACGCGCGAGGACCTGACCGCGCATTCCAAGCAGCCGCATATTCTGGCATGGCGCGAGGCGAGCGGTCCGCACCTGGTTAACCGCACAATCGAGATCGTCCACCCCGAGCGCATCGAGACTTTCTAGAACACCGGAGGAAATACCGAATGTACAAGGCGATTGGCCACCCCGGGTCGCGGCTCTCGCGCGTCACCTGGATGCTCGAGGAGCTCGAGCAGCCCTACGAGATCGTCAAGACCAAGCAGCATTCCGATACGATGCGACGCTACAACCCGTCGGGCAAGATGCCGGCGCTTGAAGACGGCGACGTGGTGGTGACGGATTCGGCGGCGATCTGTATCTATCTCGCCGACAAGCATCCCGAGAAGGATATGGGAGCAGACCCTGGTCCGGCAGGCCGCGCGGCAATGGACTCGTGGATGCATTTCGCCCAGTCGGAACTCGAGGCGCCGCTGTGGAACAAGATGCGGCACAAGTTTATCCTGGCGGAGGATTTGCGTGCCGACGTGTCGAAGGCGACGGCGCATGATTTCGCGCGCGAGGTCATGGCATTCGAGGCCAAGCTCGGAAACAGGCAGTTCGCGCTTGGCGACCGGTTCAGCGCAGCCGACGTCATTCTCGGGCATTGCGGACAATGGGCGCGCGGCGGCAAGTTCGAGATCGCCTCGGATACCGTCAACGCCTATTTCGACCGGGTGCTGTCGCGTCCGGCGCTCAAGCGCGCCAGGGAAAAGGAGGCTGCGGCGTGAAGCTCGACATCAAGACCGACTTCACGAAGATGCCGCGCGCCGGCGCCTTCATCCGGTATGCGGATCTACCAGCCGACAGGGCCATGCCGTTCGACGTCGCGGTGCTCGCCCATGACGAGCGGCATCTCCGTCGCAAGGTGATCGAGCTCGCCCATGGCGACAAGGTTTTCGTCGACCTGGCCGAACCCGTGGCGCTGGACAATGGCGACGTCCTGGTCCTGGACGATGGACGCCATGCCGAGATCATCGCCGGCGAGGAAGAAGTCTACGAGATCCTGGCGCGCGGCCGGCTGCATCTCGCCGAACTCTGCTGGCACATCGGCAACAGGCATCTCGCCGCACAGATCGAGGACAACCGGATCCTGATCCTGCGCGACCATGTCATCAAGGCAATGCTGGAGGGCCTGGGTGGAACGGTCACCGAGCGTTCGGAACCGTTCTCGCCCCTGCGCGGGGCGTATTCGGGACATGGCCATGGACACGACCATCACCACGGGCATGACCATCACCATCATTAGGGTGGCGCCGTCGAGGGACGAGCGGCTTCCGGAAGTCCCGACCCCGCTTGCGACATTTCTGGAGCGTCACGACATTTCGAGACCAAGGGAGCCGGCCGATGGGATACTTCAATCCGGACAACAGGACGCGCAGCAGCCGCAATCGGCGTATCTATGCGCTCTATGAGATCGCCTATACCGCCGTTGATTTTGCCGCGGCGCTGCTGTTCCTCATCGGCTCGTTCCTGTTCTTTTCGGAAGAGACGCAGTATGCGGCGACGTGGATGTTCGTGGTCGGATCGGCCTGCTTCGCGCTGAAGCCGACTTTGCGGCTGACGCGGGAGATACATTATGCTGCGATCGGCGATTATGACGACCTCGCGGAGCGGCTGAACTCTTGAGCCTCATCCGACTCCTTGCGTGGATGTCGCCGGCTTTTCCGGTCGGATCGTTCAGCTACAGCCATGGGCTGGAGCGGGCCGTGCATGACGGACTCGTGGACGAATCGGGTGCACTGAAGGACTGGATCCACGCGCTGATTGCGCATGGCTCGGC
Organism: Rhizobiaceae bacterium; assembly: GCA_023953775.1. GTDB lineage: Bacteria > Pseudomonadota > Alphaproteobacteria > Rhizobiales > Rhizobiaceae > JAMLJD01. Next base: position 10,982 of record JAMLJD010000031.1, read on the forward strand.
ATGGAACGACGCGGTGCTGCTCAATGAAAGCTGGCGGCGCGCCCGCGACGGCGGCGATCTCGTGGACCTTGCCGACCTCGCGGAAGCGATGGCCGGATCGCTCGAACGGCATCGCGAGACTGTGCTGCAGGGCGCGGCATTCCTCGCCGCGGCCCGGGCCTGGCCGTCACCGGTCTTCTACCGGCTTGCCGCCGAAACGGCCTACCCCGTCGCCGTCGGCGCTGCTGCGGGCGCACATGATATCGCGGCCCGGGAGGCGACCGCCGCTTTCCTCCATGCATTCGCGTCGAACCAGGTACAGGCGGCGATCAGGCTCGGGGTCACCGGACAGGCGGACGGCGTCGGTGTCGTGGCCGCGCTCGAGCCGGCGATCGGGGAAATCGCCGACCGTGCGGCATCGTCGACGCTTGACGATCTCGGCTCGGCGACGATGATCGCGGACATCATGTCGATGCGTCACGAAACCCAGCACTCACGGCTTTTCAGGACATGACCGCTCTCTCCCTCGTTCTCGCAGTGCCGCTGACCGTCATTGCGGCGCTGCATGCCTATTGGGGCGTCGGCGGCGTGTGGCCGGGGACGGACGAGGCGTCGTGCGCCCGTGCGATTGCCGGTTTCAAGGGGATGACGACCATGCCGTCGATCGGCGCCAGCTTCGCCGTTGCCGCGGCCCTCGTTTTCGCGCTGCTTGTCGCGCTTGCGTTGGGCGGCTGGTTCGCGGCGCCGTTCGGGCGAATCCAGCTCGCCGGCATGGCGCTTGTGATCGGCGCGATCTTTCTCGCCCGTGGTGTCATCGGGTATCTTCCGTTCTGGCGGCGGCTGACGCCTGAGCAACCTTTCGCCGACCGCGACCGGCTCTACTACTCGCCATTCTGCCTGCTTATCGGCGCAGGCTTCCTCGCCCTTTCGCTACAAGGATTTGCCGCATGAGTTCTCCCAACGGACCCCTCCGCATCGGCATCGGCGGCCCAGTCGGTTCGGGCAAGACCACGCTCACCGAGAAGCTCTGCAAGGCGATGCGCGACCGCTATTCGATCGCCGTCGTCACAAACGACATCTATACGCGCGAAGACGCGATGATGCTGGCGAGGCTCCAGGCGCTTCCCGAAGACCGGATCATGGGGGTGGAGACAGGCGGATGCCCGCATACCGCGATCCGGGAGGACGCATCGATCAACCTGCAGGCGATCGCCGAGATGAACCGCCGCTTCCCCGACCTCGACGTCGTGTTCATCGAGTCCGGCGGCGACAATCTCGCGGCGACCTTTTCGCCCGACCTAGCGGATCTGACGCTCTATGTGATCTCGGTCTGCCAGGGCGGCGACATTCCGCGCAAGGGCGGGCCGGGCATCACGAGGTCGGACTTTCTCGTCATCAACAAGGCCGATCTCGCGCCGCATGTGAATGTCGATCTCGACACGATGGAGTCTGATGCGAAAACCGCGCGTGGCGCGAAGCCCTTCGCCTTCACCGACCTGTCGCGCGGCCGGGGGGTCGATGAGGTCGTCGACTTCATCGCGCTCAACGGCGGCCTCGGCTTGGGCCAGACCCGGCTGAGCGCCTGACCGGCCCCTTGCCGGCCCGCCGGCGCGGCGTCATTGTGGGTGCAAACTCGCGAGGACATCATGAACGTCACCAGCATCGCCGACCCACGGCGCACCAACCTGCCCCATTATGGCGAACGCGTCGATCTCGCCGCCGCCCTGCGCTGGACCGCCCGGCTCAACATGCACGAGGCCGTCGCCAATCATTTCTCGCTGGCCGTGAACGATGACGGGACCCAGTTCCTGATCAATCCGAACATGGTGCACTTCTCGCGCGTCAAGGCGAGCGACCTGATCCTGATCGACGGTAACGACCCGACGACGATGGATCGTCCAGATGCCCCCGACCCGACCGCATGGGGGCTGCACGGGGCGATGCACCGCAACGTGCCGCATGCGCGCTGCGTCATGCATGTCCATTCCGTCCATGCCACCGTGCTCGCCTCGCTGGCGGATTCGGTGCTGAAGCCGATCGACCAGAATTCGGCGATGTTCCACAAGCGCCATGTCGTGGACGCGCATTATGGCGGGCTCGCCTTCGAAGACGAGGGCGAGCGCTGCTCGCAACTCTTCACCGATGCCAGGGTCAAGGTGATGGTGATGGGCAATCACGGGGTGCTGGTCATCGGCGACAGCGCAGCCGAGACGTTCGACCGCCTCTACTATTTCGAGCGGGCCTGCGAGACCTACATCAAGGCGCTTTGGACGGGACAGCCGCTGAGGGTACTGTCCGACGCGGTGGCCGAGCGCGTCGCCAGCCAGATGGACGACTATCCGGTCGCTGCGGCGGAACGGCATCTCGGCCAGCTCAAGGCGATCCTCGACCAGGAAGGTTCGAATTACCGCGACTGAGCGGGTTCAGCCACGGCTGCGCGGCACGACCTCGTAGCCGCGCTCCTCAGGTTCGTCGTCCACCATTTCGGCCGGGAAGCCTGGTGCGAGGATCGACAGCCCCGTTGCCTCTTCCAGGCGCCGGATGATGTCGTCGGAGTTGGCGCGTTCGCCATATCGGCGTTGTCCGTCGCGAAATATGTCGATCATCAGCGGCGATATCTCGAGCTGGATGCCGGCCTCCTCGGCGATCTTCTGGAACATGCCGATGTCCTTGAGTACCAGGTCCATGGTGAAGGAGATGTCGCGCGATCCGTTGAGAATGACCTGACTTTCGGTCTCGTGGACGAAGGACGTACCGGACGAAATCCGGATCGCCTCGTAGGTCGTTGCTAGATCCATGCCCGCCGCCTTCATCGTCACCAGCGCCTCGCACAGGGTCAGCAGATTGGCGGTCGCCAGGTAATTGGTCATGACCTTCAGGATCGACGCGGTTCCCAGCGGGCCGGTATGCAGCACCCGCCGGCCCAGCACGGTGAGAACCGGCAGGATCCGTTCGAATGTCTCGCGGTCGCAGCCGGCGAAAACCGATATGTTGCCGGTTGCCGCCCTGTGCACCCCGCCCGAGACCGGACAATCGACCGCGGCCGCGCCTTTTGCGGCAACCCGCGCCGCAAGCCGCCTGATCTCGGCTGCGTCCGTCGTCGACATCTCGAGCCAGATCTTGCCCGGCGCAAGCCCGGCCAAAACACCGTCCTCGGCTTCCATTACCGCAGCGGACGCCACCGGGCTGGGCAGACAGGTGATGATCAGATCGCATGTGCTCGCGAGCGCTTGAGGGCTCCCAGCCCATCTCGCGCCCTTGTCGCACAGGGCGGTCGCGGCCGTCCGGTCGAGATCGTGCACGGCGAGATCGAAGCCGTTTCTCAGAAGCGACCCGGCAAGCTTGCCGCCGAGGTTCCCCAATCCGATGACGCCTGTCTTCATGTTGCCCTCCGGTCCCGGTGTTGAAGCACGCCGGGCGCCTGAAAGGCCACTCGCAAAACGACGTGTCCTTATGCTTTCAGGACGGTGTCGGGTGCCCGGCGCTGACGCATGACACGCTCGGCGTTGGGAAGATCGTTGCCCGCCGCCCTGGCGCGGGCCGCGTCGGGGGCAAGGCCGTGATCGAGCCATCGCTGGACAAGGCGCCTTTCGAGTTCGGCGCGAGGAACGTCGAGATAGACTGTGTGGTCGAACAGATTGGCCAGCCCGTACCACGGACTTTCGTCCATCAGCAGGTAGTTCCCCTCGACGAGGACGAAGCGGACATCGCTTGCGACGACCGCCGCGCCGGCGCGGGCTAGGTCCGCCTCGCGGTCGAAATGCGGCACGGCGACGTCGGCATCGGCCTTGCGCAACCGTTCGAGCAGATGGCGCAGGCCGTCGAAATCGAAGCTCTCCGGCGCACCCTTGCGCTCCATCATTCCCAACGCCTGGAGCACGGCGTTGTCATAGTGAAAGCCGTCCATCGGCACCACCGCGGCACTTCCCTCCGGCAGCAGCGGCAGCAGAGCTTCGGCAAAGGTCGACTTGCCAGCGCCGGGCGGACCGGCAATGGCGACGATCAGCCGTTTTCCGCCAGCGGCCTTGCGGAACAGAAGCGCTGCAAGATGGGCGATCTCGGACATGTCACCCTCCCGCGCCGAGCCATTTTTCATAGTCGGAGACGAGAAGACGGCTCGGCTCGACATCTTCCTCGACATCGGCGAACCGGCTGATCGGCTCGGCGAAGACATTGTCCGTCTCGTCGTCGTTGACCGTCGAGACCTCGCCGATCAGAACATCGCGTTCCTCGCCCCAGAAGGCATGCCAGACGCCCGGCAGCAACGTCACGCTCTCGCCCGGCGCAAGCCTCAATATGCCACCCGGCTCCAGCGTGCGCCGGATGCCGTCCGTCGGCACGTTGACCGGCATGTCACGATCGATCGCGCCGTCCGGCGTCGACATGTAGAGCTTCAGGGCCAGAGTGCCGCCACCGCGATTGATGATGTCCTCGGCCTTGAGGTCGTGGCGGTGCATCGGCGCGAGCTGGTCGCGCCGCGCGATCATGATCTTCTCGGCGTAGAGCATGCCCCTGCCGCGGGCGAGATCCGCGGCGTCGCCATTGCGGACGGTGAACAGGAACAGGCCTAGATTGTCGAAATCGCCCTTGCCGTAGTCTGTGATGTCCCAGCCGAGCCTCGCGTCGATGATGCCCGAAAGGTCCGAAGCGCGTTTCTTCATCTCGGATGGCGAGAGATCGGCAAAAGGCGGAAGCACGTAGCCGAAGGACCGGATGAAATCGTCCGCAGCGGCGAGGATGTCGTTTATGGTGGATCGTTTCATGCCGTGTGACCGCCGGATCATCTCTGCGGGCACGCTAGCGCAAGGCAGCGCCCTCCGCAAAGGGCTGAAACGACACCGGCCGGGGACAAGCCCCGGCCGGTTCGCGACGATCATATGACCGTGCTACATTCCGTCAGAGTGTTTCTGGATCAGCGACCGGGCTTCTTCGACGAGCATCTTGCCGTCCATGCCCTTGGCATCCATCTCCGCCGTCCACTTGTCGATCAGCGGTCCCGCGGCATCCTTCCAGCGCTGAGTTTCGGCCTCGTCGAGCGTGATGATGTTGTTGCCCAGGCCCTGGGCTATCTTCAACCCGACCGCGTCGCCGCCATCCATCACCTTGCCGAACATGGCCGCCGTCTCGGCACCGGAATTGTCGTCGATGACCTTTTTCAGGTCATCCGGCAACCCGTCGTATGCGTCCTGGTTCATCGCGAAGACGAAAGTCTGCGTGTAGAGGCCGTTCTTGCCCGAGAAACCGGTATGGTTCTTCACCAGCTCCGCCACCTTGAGGGCCGGCGTCACTTCCCAGGGAATCGTGGTCGCGTCGATCACGCCCTTTGACAGGGCCTCGGACACAGCAGGAACCGGCATGCCGACTGGCTCGGCCCCCAGCGCCACCAGCATCTCGTTGATGACGCGCGATCCGCCGCGTATCTTGAGGCCGGCCATGTCCTCGAGCTTGTTGACCGGCGTCTTGGAATGGATGAGGCCGGGGCCGTGCGTGTGCCAGGCGATGACCTTCACGCCGGCAAATTCGTCCATGCAGTGCTTCTCGCAATATTCCTGAAAGGCACGCGAGGTGGCCTCGCCATTGGTCATGACGAAGGGAAGCTCGAATGCCTCGGTAGACGGGAAGCGGCCGGGCGTATAGCCGATGACCGTCCATATCAGGTCTACGACGTGGTCCTTGGCCTGGTCGAAGAGCTGCGGCGGCGCGCCGCCCAGCGCCATGGCGTTGTAGAGTTCGATCTTGATACGGCCGCCGCTGTCGGCCTCGACCTTCTGAGCCCAGGGCGTCAGCGCCTTGGCCGGGATCGTCGCCTGCGGTGGCAGCATCTGATGCAGCCTCAAGGTGACGTCCTGCGCTACCGCCGCGACCGTCATCGCGCCGAGCGCGACGGCCGCGAGCATGAGTGATTTCATTTTGGACATGCACAATCCTCCCATTCTGCGATTATTGTTATATGATAGAACTGTTTTCCCTGCCAGCACTTTCCTTTCTGGCCGTGCTGACGGGCAGATCATAGCCAGGGACACCGCAAACCGGAGGACACCATGACCGCGGCACAACCACCCTATCGCGCCGACCACGTCGGCAGCCTGCTCAGGCCGGAAAGCGTGAAGATGGCGCGCAAGCGCCACTACGAAGACGACAAGATGGACGCGGCAGAAATGGCTGCGATCGAAGACGATGCGATCCGCGACGTCATCCGGCAGCAGGAAGATGCCGGCCTGCTTGCGGTAACCGACGGCGAGTTCCGGCGGTCTTTCTGGCATTACGATTTCATGGGCGGGCTGACCGGCCTGGAACTGGAGGAGCGCGACCCTGAGGATGGCGTCGCCTTCCATGGCGTGAAGCTGCGTCCCGTCTTCCCGGTGATCCGCGAGCGGCTCGACTTCCCGGACGACCATCCGATGCTCGACCACTTCCGATTCGTCGCCGCCAACACCAAGGTGACGCCGAAAATCTCGATACCGGGACCAAGTGTCTGCCACTTCAGAACCGCGAAGGCGGACATCCATCCGAAGGAATACGAGGACGTCGAGGCGCTGTTTGCGGACCTGACCAGCACCTATGCGAAGGCCGTGCGCGCCTTCTACGATGCCGGCTGCCGCTATCTCCAGATGGACGACATCTATTTCGCCTATCTGTGCGACCCCAAGATCCGGGCGCAGAAACAGGCAGAGGGAATGGATCCCGACTGGCTGATCTCGCGCTATGCCCGGATGATGCACGACGCGATCGACGGCCGCCCGGACGACATGCTGATCGCCATGCATATGTGCCGCGGCAATTTCCAGTCGACATGGGTGGCGGAAGGCGCATACGACCCGGCCGCCGACGCGATCTTCAACCAGACCGGCATCGACATTTACTTCATGGAGTACGACACCGACCGGGCCGGCGGGCTGGAGCCGCTGCGGCTGCTGCCGAAGGGAAGCAAGCGGGTGCTGCCCGGCTTCATAACGACCAAGACCGGCGAACTCGAATCTATCGACGATCTGAAGCGTAAATTCGACGCGGCATCGAAATTCGCCGACATTGGCCAACTGGGCATCGCGCCGCAGTGCGGCTTCGCCTCGACCGAGGAAGGCAACAAGATCACCACCGACGACCAGCGGCGCAAGCTCGATCTGGTGGTCAGGACCGCCGAAGCGGTCTGGGGCGGCGTCGACAAATAGCGACCGGCGGGCGCCTACCCGCCGCCGTGCAGCCTGTAGCGCCCGCGGCCTTCTTCCTTGCTGATGTAGAGGGCCGCGTCGGCATTGAGCAGCAACTCGTCGCTCGACACGCCATGCAGCGGGGCGAGTGCGATCCCGATGCTGGCCCCTATGCGGACATCGGCTGCTGACAGGTCGAACGGCCTGGTCAGATTGATGATGACGCGGGAGGCCAGCGTTTCGGCGTCCTTCGGCTTGTGAATGCCGGTCTGGATCACCGCGAATTCGTCGCCGCCGAGCCGGGCCACCGTGTCATGCTCGCGGACGGAGCCGCGCAGCCGATCGGCAATGGCCACAAGCAGCTCGTCGCCGGTCTGATGGCCGTGGCGATCGTTGACCGGCTTGAAATGATCGATGTCGATGTAGTGCACCGCCATCATGCCCTCGCGCTTGACCATCGAGATCGCGGTCTGCAGCCGGTCGTTGAACAGCATGCGGTTGGGCAGGTCGGTCAGGGGATCGTGATGCGCCATGTGGGCGATCAGCCTCTGGTTGCGGCGCTGCTCGGTGACGTCGAGGTAGGTGGTGACGAACCCGCCTCCCTCGAGCGGCATGCCGCGCACCTCGACGATCGCGCCGTTCGGCCGTTCGCGATCGTATACGTGCGCTTCCTTCTTGCGTGCGAGCTGCATGCGCCGGCGCACATGCATCTCGACATCGCCCGGACCGTACTCGCCGCGCGCCGCATTGAACCGGAACAGCGCCTCCATCGTGGGGTAGCCGTTGGAGAAGAGATCGTCGGGATAGTCGAGCATCTCGCGCTGACGCTGGTTGCACAGCACCATCTGGAGATGGTCGTCGAACAGCGAGATGCCGCCCGGGAAATTCTCGATCACAGCTTCGAGCAGGCGCACCCGCTCCTGGAGATCGCCGACATAGCCGCTCATGCGGCCGAAAAGCGCGGCTGCGCCGCCCAGCCCGCCGACATCGGCGTGAGCGTTGGTTGCCAATCGTTCCATGCGTCCCATTCCGCAGGTACCTGCCCGCTTCGTCCGGGCTTGGCTGCCTATCTCCTGAAGAGTTTACGCAGGGAAAACTTGCATTTGGATTAACTGTCCGGATCGACGGAACGACGCGAAATTCCTGATCCTGACCGCTGGAGAACAAGCACGATCGGCCCATGCAATGCGTCATGCGACGCGCACCCAACCAATGTGCAAGCTCGGCGGCAGCCCACAACGCTACGCGACGGACTCACATCGGGTCCGGATTGACCGGCATTGCCGGGAGTGGGGAGGCCATCTCCTGACAACGGCAGGCGGAATTGTCCGTTGATGGCGCTTTCCCGATCGGCTATGTAGCCGCTGGACCGGACGCTGACCGGCCCGGCGAGACCGCTGCAGACGGCCTCGCGACGCACCCGTAGCTCAGCTGGATAGAGTGCTGCCCTCCGAAGGCAGAGGTCACAGGTTCGAATCCTGTCGGGTGCGCCATCAAAATCAACAACATAGCGACAAATCGAGAGTGGAGGCGTCCGGAAGTGTCACCGTACGGTCACCACCGGCTGCTGTTCACATTGACCAGATCGCGATGCCAATCTGCAATCTTGCGCTTCCGAGCCACATTGAACATCCCGCGATGTTAATTCGGTTTTGCGAAAGTTTTTGGCCAGCAGCCGGTACCAGAGGAGTCCGGTTTTGCCCTCAGATGGCCCCCAGGCAGTTCCTGCCCGCGAGGAATGCAGGTCAGTGTTGACCAGACGCCCCAGTCCGTTTGCTGCCTAGGTCTGGGCTGGCGTAGAGTTGCAGAACAGACCAACGATGGCGTTCGCTACAAGCCACCGAAGTCAGGCAAAGCGCGCACAGTCGCAATGCCGACGACGATGGTCGAGGAATTGAAGGCGAATCGCACCCGTCAGGCCGAAGCGCAGCTTCGGATCTTTGAGGATCGGATGGCCAAGAAGGTATCTTGATCTCCACGGGCTTTCATTGAAACTCGGCTACGCCACGCAACATGGAACGCGACATGGCTAAGGTGACCAAGTTCCCCGTGAAGGCGCATCAGAGAGAGCTGAACCGCCGCGGCAAGATGGCGCTGAACTGCATCCTGACCGATCGCTGGATTAAGGTAGGGAGTCCCGCTTGGGCTCATCCAGATCTTGGAGTGCCCATCGAGCTTGACATCATGGCCGCTCACAGCCGTTCGACAGGAAGGGATCATAAGATCTGCAGCCTCGTCGTCACAGTTGATCAACTGCGAGCTCTCCTGCGTCAGATCGACGGTGAGGATTGAAGTCGGTTGACCGACCGATCCAACGAACCGCACGATCGCGCAACGGAAGGGTCTAGATGATGGCGAGAATCCGCTGTTCCTTAGATTTCGTCGAGGTTGAAGGTGATTATGGCGCTGTCGATGGCGTGGAGGTCACCTGCGGCGCATGCGGACACATTGAAGAGAGCGCTGGTACCGGTGACAACGCAATCCTTCGATGCGCTTACCTGCTTCGCGAGAATTGTCCGCGCGGGCAGAATAATTTCTACGATGTCGGCACCTAGAAACAAGTGACACGTGATCGGCAGGATTGGGCGAAGGACGACAGCGTGTTCCACCGCATTCGTGATGCGGTCAGGGAACTCGCTCGAGGCAAGGCCTCTTACAACGAGCGCGCCAACTATGCGGCTGAACGCGTATGGCCGCTTCGACCGGCAGATTTTCCCCTTGTCCACCAACAAACCGTCGCCCGCCTGCTTGAACTGCGTGAAAAGGCCACTTGGCACGGACCCGTCAGGCCGCTCCTCAAAATGAGCCTGCTGTCCTACCGTGAGCGGCGTGAATTCGCGGAGGGTTTGCTGGCGATCTACGAAGATATGGTTGCGGCACGAGCTCGAAGTTCCCGTTGAACCATCACATTTGCGATCCGCATCAACGCATGTGCGGTACGTTCGCTGATATCCTCCCGGTCACGTAGCCAGGGCCCGAAATGACCGCGGGGAAGTGTTCTCTTCGCCTCGAGGAGCTGTCGGCCGATCACGATCTTCTCAGCCTCGTCGAGGTCGCGGAGGCAAATGCGGGCCGGAGTGGTCTCCTCGGGCCGTAGCGCCTCGCTGAGCCAGTGAAAGGCGATCCCGGCAAGGGCGCTGCGCTGCGAGACTACACCGCTCAGCTCCTCGACGGTGTAGATCATATCGCCGAACGGCATCCGGTCCCACGCCTCGAGCCAGTCCGAAGGGCGATCGTCCACCCATTGCGTGCAAGCCAGGACGAGATCGGAGACCGCCCAAAGCGTGACTTCGGTCAACAGCCCGCCGGCGCCCTTGGTTTCCGCAAGCGTGGTCAGAACGAACCGAAGATGGCCTTCACCACGCTTCTGCAGGATCCTGTCCAGTGTGGCGACGGCGCGGGTTTCGCCCGGCTCCGGGTAGCGGTGCTTGGGCACGATGCGGATTTCGAACTCGGCGCACAGGCGCCGCACTTGGTCGCGGACGGTCACTGCGTTGGAGTCGCCAGATCGCTACCGTTATCGTCTACCAGCCTCAGCGAAGCCCGCCGCCATTCCGCGATCTCCCGGTCACGCTCGACGAGATCGATGACCGTCTTGAAACTGGAGGCGATCGCTTCGTCCAACGCGGGGCCGAAAAGGCCGATTGCGCGCATGGCGTTTTCGATCTTCGCGTGAGCGTCGATCAGGTCATCTTCCGACATGTGCCGGATCGCTACGCGGGCCTCTGTCACAATTTTCTCCCCACGGCCGCAACACGAACGCGCGGCTTTTCCATGGATTTTGGCGCCACGCCGAGCTCTGCACGAACCTCGTCGAGGCGAAGATTGAGCGCGGCAACAATGCCGGCAACGAGATGGTGCACGGAAGCCCTCGAGACCGGCGCGGAAAGCTGTGCCGGCGCATAATGTTCGTCCATCTTCTTTCGGACTCGTTCCGCGTGTTCGCTGATCTGATCTTGCACCGTCATGGTCATCGCTCAGGTCGTGCCGAGCCAGCCGATGCCGGTTACCTCGGCGATGGCATCAACGCGCATCCGCCTCGCTGCGAAAAACACCTTCGCGAGGAGAGCCGTCGAATGGGTCTGCCACATCGAAACCATTTGTGCCGCTGTCGGCACGCTGGCGTCGTTTGCGGGATCGTCGGCCATCTCCAGGCTGGTCTGGTTTGACGAATCGAGCACGATAGGCTCTGCGTTTCCGCCGATGGCGGCGCCGTTCAGGAGCCGAAGAGTGCCGGCGGGAATGGCACTAGAAACCATGGCCGGGAGTCCGAGCAGCTCGCCGCCGATCGGGGTCATGGCCCCGCGCTCATCGAGGATCGAAGCCTCGTTGGCGACGTCCGGCGCCATCGCCCAAATCAGGGGACCAGTACCGCGAAGATTGACCTCCTCGAGGAGCACCCGGAGATCGCGCCTGAAGGATTCCACGCCGATGCCCTCGCTGGTCCGCGAGGGCGTGCTCGTATCAATGATGAGGTCGAAAAATTCCGTGTCGACGGCCGTCGCAAGCGCCGCGCGCATTTCGGCGTTGATCAGGTTCGTCGCGGCTGCAGATATATGGCTGGCGAGATCATCCGTCATCACCAGTATGATCGCTGCGAACGATGGCGCGAGATCGCCCGTCGAAAGCGCAAACCGGTTCACCGGGATCGCCGCGCCTTCGCGCTTGATGAATGCCGTGGCGGCAGTCGAGACGACGCCGACATGGGTCCGCAGCGGCACGCGGCGAAGGCCGCTGTCCAAAAGACGGAAAAAAACGCTGTCGGTGCGCATTGACCCGAAAAACGCGGCCGACGCGCCTTGCCAGTCCGCCAAACCTTCGCCGAAGTCGCCGTCGGTGAGCGTTCCGGCTCCAACAGCCGATTTGAAGCTGGTGCCGCTCAAGATGCGCTCGACACGCGGCGCAAAGCCAGAACTGACCGCGAAGATACGTGCGTCGGACGTTTTGCCCTTCGCAGCGACAAGGCTCTTCGCGACTTGGCCAATCTCGGCCGATGCGTGGTGAACAGACATGATCGTCTCCCTTTGGTGGAAGACGATCATCACGATCAAACGCGAAATGTCGCTTCGCGTTTGTCACGTTTCGCCGAGATATCTTCGCAGCCCCGATGCCGAGACCAACCAGCGCCCGCCGCGCTTTTCGCCCATCCCCTTGCGCCGGCAAAGGCTTCGGACGGTATCAATCGGAAGGTCGAATCGATCCGCCGCGGCCCAGGTTTCGATCATCTCATCGTCGTCGCACGCATCGCGAGGCGTGTCAGCGCGATCGAGCGCCTCCGCCTCCTCGAGCAGCTTCGCCGCCAATGATCGCAACCGCTGCGCCACCGTCGACATGGTTACCCCTGCGCAGCGAACCAGCGGGGAACTTGAAGGCGCGCACAGCCCGGCATACCGCTCGCCAGCACCTTCCGCCACTTCGCCTCAATTCCGGCGCGCTCCTCGTCGGTTGTCGAGCGCAACGCATGCACAAACTCGGACGTAGGAATATGCTCTTCCGGATCGGAAGCCCAACGCTCCAACGCTTCCGCGCGCCATGGCGATGCTCGCTTCGCAAGTTCGGGGAGATCGAAGTCGAACCACGCCGCCGGGCGCCAGCCCGGCCGGAAGGGTTTCACCCAGCGCGTTATGATCGCGTCGCGATGATCGCGCCAAGTCGCTCGCCGTTCGGGGTCAAGCGGATCGCTCCAATGGCGGCCGTCGCCGAGAATCAAATCCCAACCCTCCGGACCGTCCATGCGGAAGCCGCGTATCGAGGAATGCGGCCTTCGGTCGATCCGTGGCGCCCTCTTCGGGGCAGATGCGCCCTTACCTCTCATGCCCATTGCTCGCACCTTACTCCCGCCAAAATTCTGTATTGAACATCCGCCGCCGGTCCATGATCGACGCGAATCGGATTTCTCGACGCCCCCCGGTCACGGCCGTGCCTCCTCGTCGCGGCCTTCGGGCCATCGGCGCCAGTATTCGCGCTCATAGATGCCAGCGATGAGGTCGACGGGGCCGGATCGGCCCTCGTCGTGTGAAGCCTGATGCTCGGCCAGGAACACGTCATCAGGCATGCGCTCCACGGCTTCGGCGAGACAGGCGAGTGCTTGATCGATCCATGTCACCGCAGAGCGGAAGGCCGGTGCGCTCATGCCTGCCGTTCCTGGTGAAGAGCCTCGATTACGATCTGGCGTCTAATCTCCGACTTTAGTGCGACGGCGAAGGCGCGGCGTTGGCGCACCGCCTCGTCATATGGAAAGCCGGCCATCATGGTCTCAGCGTAGATCCTGTTGCATGCGCGGTTGAACGCAGCGTTCCATTTCGCGCGTGGCTTCCGGCGTATCCATTCGGCTTCCTCGCGGAGCCGTGCTCGCTGGCGATCGGCCGGGAATGCGATCACCTCCGCGGTGCGATCGAAGTCGAGCTCAAATTGCATCGTCGGAATCCTCCGTCTCGGCGGCGCGAGGAGCGCCGCCTTCGGATCGACTGTCGTCAAGCTGAAGATCATCAAGGGAGGGCTCGATTGGGCCTTGAGACAAGTGTGTCGCCCTATCCGATAGGTTCCTAATGAGCGACACACTTGTCTCAACGGTGCCTTGTGCGCATAGCGACACACTTGTCTCAACGGTGCCTTGTGCGCATGGCGACACAACTGTACCATCCAACCTTTGGCGCCTATACCATGATGCTCGGGATATCCCTTCCGCCTCCCAGGGCTTCGCGCGACTTATGCTGCTGGCCTCGTATTCGGCGCGGCACATGCGTTTCTTCTTCGCGGTTCGTTTCGCGGCGCGCTGTTCGCGGTCGCGCTTTCGCTTGGCCTCCTTTCTCGCCGCTGCGAAAGCCTCCGGGGTCAGGTCGCATGCGCCGATGGTTTTGAGACCGAGACGTTGCCGTTCCTCGAAGGTGACTCCGAGAAGTTCGGCGGCATCGTCGGCATTGAGGTCGTAGCGTCTCCCTTCAACCTCGAGCCGGATAGGCGGCGCAATATCGGTGAGGCGGGCCCGAAGGTGCGGCGCGAAACGCGCGCACCATCCGTCGATCGCCTGTTCGATCGAAACGCCAAGCGCATTGGCCGAATAAGCGACCGCTTTGAGATATCGCTCGCCATCCACATCGTTGGGCAGAATATTTCCATATCGACTGCGTGCGATTGCGTCGATCTCGCGAAGTCGATGCTTCCGCCGATCGTAGGCGCCCGGCGACTTGCGCGGCCGTTTGTGGCCCAAGGCGAGCCGTTCCATCCGCGTTAGTTTCCGGGCCGCCATCTCAACCACCATGACGACCGGATACGGTGGCGGGCTTTCGTGCAGATACCGTCGTGGCGCGCTCTTCATATACCGCAGCCGGCGCAACTGGCCGCCCATCGGGCAGCGGTGCCGCTGCAATCTCCGGATCCGTCTCTCGCACGCGATTCCGCCAGGACCAGCCGTTGGCCTTCCGACACCCCGCGCATCGGCGCGCGGGCTTGAAGCTCGTCGCCGACGTCGATGCCTCGAAGGGTTGCCCGCATTGCCAGCACGTTGAGCGCCAAATCCGTAGCTCGATCTCGGCTCCGTCGCGCTGGCGGCGGTACGGCTCGACTCGCATCAGCTCAAAGGTCTGGCCGCGATGGATCGCGACATGGCCTACTAGGAAGCCCGTCATGATCCGCGCTCCCGGTGCGCCCTCGCCTCTCGAATCGCCTGACAAGCCTCGGCCGCCGTGATGCCGAAACGGCGCCGGAGATCAGGTACGATCGGCCGCGGCAGTTGCGCGTCTGGCATCGTAGCGATCCAGCGGGCCGCCTCGTCGACGGCCGCGCTGCTTTCATGGTCGAGACCGGTGGTTCCGCCGACGGGGATAGTGGCGCTCATCTCGCCAGGCGCTGCGGCCGGTGGAGCCGCGTGGGCGGTCATAGCCCCACCTCCTCGCCGCTGTGTTCCAGAATCCACTGGCGACGGGCAGCGAGATAGCGATCGCTGCGATCGGTCCGATCGATCTCGCGAAGATGAATCAAGATCGGCTCGAGCCGGTCCTTTGCCGCGTCGATCGTGATGCACAAACAGGCCATAAACTCCCGATCGCAACCTCGCCCGTCGCCCATCAACTCGGTGACGACGCGAAGCATCGAAATCGCCGCGTCGAGGTCGTCGCTCGGATACTGGTACGAATAGGGCACCGGAAACCCTTCCGGCCGGCGGGCTTTGGTGGTATTTGTGGAGGCGTTCATCGGCTTTCCTTCGTGGGTTTGCTGAGATCGTGGCCCGGCGAGGATGCGCCCTCGGCCGGGCCTTTTGTTTGCGGGCTGGTCGTCATGCCGCCGACCTTTCAGCCGTCGAGCGCACTGGCGCCGAAAGCCGCTCCGCTGCCCAGGCGTCCAAGTCCTCGATGTCGTAAAGCGGGAAACGACCGTGATACCTCATCGCGGGACCACCCCCGATCGAAGCCCACTTTGCGAGCGTCTGCACCGCGACCGGCAGGCCATGCTTTTCCATCAGATATTGCGGCACTTCGGATCGCCGCAGTCGAATGCGTTCAGGTGTCATGGGTTCTCCTAAGAGGCGATTCTTGGCATATATGCCAACTTCTGCCACGACTAGACATAGTCGGCGCATTGAAGGTATGTCAAGACATATCGGGCATAGGTGCCCATAAATGCCCACGGGAAATTTTTTGATGGCCAAGCGCACATTGGCGAAGGATCTGGAAAAGTACGTTATCCGCCTGCCAGACGGGATGAGGGCGCGCCTTCAGTCGGCGGCCGATGACAACGGTCACTCTCTCAATGCAGAGATCGTCGCCCGGATTGATGCGGCTGACGACGTTCGTTCGGTGAAGGCAGATTTTGAGCTGGCAAAGGAACGGATATCGCAGCTTCAGAATCTCGCTGAAGACCGACGAAAGATGGTCGCTATGATGGAATCAGCGCTCGCCAGCGCAGAAGCACGCGAGAAAGCGATGCAGTCTCAGATTGAGCGCCTAACGACGCTTCTGGAAAAGAAGCTCAGCTAGGCCCGCCGCGGCATCTCGACAACCTTCGCCGTCTCCTCCCCGGTCATCTGGCGATGGACTTCGGCCGCAACCCTGTTGGCAGCGGCGACGAGCACGCTATCCAGCCGGTGCGTGTACCGGGACGTGATGCCGGCGCCAGCATGCCCGATCATGGCGCCGATCGTGGCGTCGGAGAAATCCAGATCGGCCGCCACGGACGCGAAGGAATGCCGCAAGGTGTGCGCGGTGACAGCGGGCAAACCGGCATGCGCGAATATACGGCCAAGAGCATTGGCTAGAGCGCCAAACGGCTTTTCCGGGCCTCGGACACCGGGCAGCACCCAAACGCCTCTCCTGGAGGTCCCTAGGCCCCGCAGCACTGCAGCGGCTTCGTTCGAGAGCGGGCGGGTAGACGCACCGGTCTTGCTGTCGCCGAGACGCAGCGCGGAACCATCGAAATCGACTTCCGTCCATCGCAGATTCGCGATCTCCCCGCGTCGGCATCCCGTCAGCGCCAGAAGGCGCACCGCGGCCACCGCCTGCCAAGCCTCGACCGATTCCGCCAGTGCCTCGCCGAGCTTCCGGTATTCCTCCGCCGACAGCCGTCGCTCGCGCTTCCCATCGGCCGGCCGTGGAACGCCGTGGACGGGGTTTCGGTCGATGATGCCTTGAGATACCGCGAAGGCCAGGACGCCGCTCAGCAGGCCCGCCGTGCGTGTTGCGGTGCCGGCGCCGCCCTCGACCACCGACTTGCCGCGAAGGCGCCCTGTCTTCTCGACCTTCGCCGTCTTCCCGATTGTGACGTCGGCGATCCATTTCACGATATCCGAGCGCTCGAGGTCGACGACGCGCTTGCGGCCCAGGAGTGGGCGGATATGCCGGTCGATCCGGCCCCGATCGATATAGAGCGTAGACGGCTTTTTCGGTTTCCGCCCCTTGCCCAGGATCAGGCCCTTTTCCGCCGCGTCGAGATAGTCGTCGCAGAGCTCGTCAACCGTGATTGCGCCGCGCCGTGTCCGGCGTTCCGTCAGCGGATCCTCGCCCTTGATCGCACCGCCCAGGATACCGGTCGCCAGTTCGCGCGCCTCATCCGTCGTAAGCTTGCCATGCGGACCGATCGTCATCCGCCGGCGCTGGCCGTCTACCCGGTAGTCGGCGACGTAGTTCTTCGTCCCGGACGGGAAGACGCGGACGCCGAAACCGGACAGCTTCGAGCACCAGACGAAATACGGCTTCGCGCGTGGCTCCGCCTTGTCGACGATCGATTTCGTGAGCTTCGCCATAGGTGACATTTCCCATCGGTGTCACCACAGTGTCACCACAAAACGGGAAATTTTGGAATGGTCGGGAAAGCCCAATATTGTTGGAGGAAGCCGAAACGGCTTATATGGCAAGGGTTTGGGAAGCTTCAGCGAACATGCGCCAAACCGGGAAAGCGCTGCGGTATCGCCCTCCGAAGGCAGAGGTCACAGGTTCGAATCCTGTCGGGTGCGCCAAAAATTCCGGAGTTTGACGGAAGTACGCTTCGACGGAAGTTCATCCGGACTAGCGCCAGGTGTGAAAACTCTTGCGGGAATGCTTCGCAGCCACACTGCCAAGGTGCTCCTTGAAAAGGGAGAAGGACGCCGTCAGGAATCTGGTTACCGGCTCCGAAACACCTCAACTTGTCCGCTGGCTCGATGGCAGCGACCTTGCACTACAGATCATATATATCCCACAGTCAAAACCGACGAAATGAAAGCGTCAGTGTTGGCAGAATTTATCCATTGACGTTGTCTAAAATTTGTTCTTTTCTTAAAAAAGTAAGTTGAGCGTGGAAAAATGCGTTCTCAGAACACCTTGCTGTCACTAGCATTGGTGACGGTTTTTATTTTCACAAATATCCTCCTTGGCCGGGCAGCTACAAAGGAGGAAATCTGGATCGACCCGAACTTTGTCCCTTGCGAAGGGCTTGGCGCGGGTGCCTCCGGCAATGTCGGGATGCGGGTTACGTTCGACGATACCGGGTCAGGAGTTCGGGTTACGTCGCTGCAGGTGTCGACACGCTACGGCTTTCCGCACATTCCGTCTGCACGCATCATCTACCGCAAACCGGGGGGCGGCTCCAGCGGCATGAACTTGCAGGACGCCTGGTTCCCGACCATCGGACCCGACGACGGCTCACATTATCTCTATTTGCCGAAACAAGCGGGAAAGGACGGACCGAAGGCGCAAACGCCATTCGAGATGGCGAGCGGCACCGCTATCGAACTGTCGGTCTCGATACAGTTTCCACAAGCCGGCGGTGCCTGCGTGGCGGGCTTCGACAACAAGCTCGTCCTGCCGTGAAGCGGTCGCCGCCCGGCAACGGCGGCGCGAGGGGATAGGGCGGGCCGGGCGCGAAAGCGACCGAAGGCAATCCGGAGGGGAGGTGCATGATGTCGTCAGGAGTCGCTTCAGCCCCAAGGAGATTATTTCTCCTGTTGCCGATGGTTGTGGCGATGTCCTGGATGCTGCTGCACGACTCGCGCGGCGAGATGCTCGATATCGCGCAGATCGACAATCAGCACGTGCGCCGCCTCGCCAACGCGTTGCTTCAATTCGACGGGGAGGCTTCCGGTCCGGTTCAGAATGCCGGCGGCGTAGAGGATGCACATCAGGCCCTTGTCGCCGCCGTACGCATGGGCGCGTTTGCAGACGAATTGCTGCGGAAACTGCGTGGCGGCAAACCCCTGGGTCCGCATGAACCACATGGCTGGGGCGCCATCCCCCGGCAATTGTGCGAGGCAGCCAAGCTGCCGACGGGACGCTGTGTCAGCCTCGCATGCCTCAGGGCACAGGGCGACGATGTCACTACGCTGGCCAGGGAATGCGGAATAACACCGCAAACCCTCGCAGTATCGGGCGAGCCGGCGCAGCCTGCGGACGCCACCGCCTGGCGCGCCTGGCTGATGGAAATTCCGCGCGAGGAGCTACCGCAAGACATCGCCGACGCCTTGTCGAACGGCAACCTGCCGGTCAATCAGACCGTCGTTGCCGCCAAAGGCGTGCTGCACGCGATCTGGCCGGCGCTGGTGCGTCGCGCGGCAGACTTTCCCAGTCTTGCTGCGGCGGAATTGCCGGCATTCGTCACCGGCGTGGTGGCGGACGAAGCCAGGCGGTCGGCGCGGGCGGCCCAGATCGTTGCCGTGGCGGCGCTCGCCGCCGAGCTTCCCGCCTCCGCAAAGGCGTTTCTTGAGCGCCAGGCACCGGGTTCAGAGGCCGCGTTTTCCAAGCTCTCGGCATCCGCCGGGGCGCTCAAACCCCTGTTTGACGATCCGCAGAACCTGATCCGTCTGTCGGACGACTCAGATGCGCCGGCCATGGCGGGCGCTGAAGCTATCGAGAAGCTGCGTGCCGCGATCGTGGACATCGTACCCGAACTTCCGGAGATAGCAGCGGAACGTGTTGTCGAGTACGTCGCCGACCAGGTATGTCCGCAAGTCGCAGAAGGACCCCTCCATCCAATCGCGACGCGCCCGATTGCGATTCGCGGCGATGCGTCGAAGGCGGCGTTCGAGTTCGCGCTCCGCGAGACCGGCCGCTCTCCGGATGGTGAGATTTCCGCCGAACTGGTCGCCGCGATTTCGGCCGAGCTGAAGGAAATGTTCGATGGCGACGGCAACCCGGTCGCCCGTCAGTGCATCGGCGAATTGCGCCAGGTATTTCCGCTCGGAATAGTAATCCGCCGCCTGCGGGAACGCGACGGCAAGCTCTTTCTCGCTGCGGACGACGACGAGTTGATCCAACGGGCCGAAGCGGCGCTCTTCCGGTCGGGGATCGTCGGGCTCGCCAACCGGCTCGCCCTGCCGATCACCTGGCCTGCCGCCGTGGAGGTCGAAGCGATCGTGCTCGAGTTCAAACCGGATTTCCGCGATGTAGCGCTCAAGGCGACATTGTCGGTGCCGCTGCTCGACCATCGTCACCAGGCGGTCGTGCCGCTCGTTGTTGGGGGCCGTGTCCAGGACGAACCCGACGTCGTCAGAATGCTTGGACTCGACGGCCTCGTCGCCTCCCTGAACCGCGAGATCGCAGACCGTGCGGCGGGCCGAAGGATTGCAGTCGGCCCTTTCAGCGCGGAGATCGAAAAGCTCGAACTTGCAACCACTACGGCTTCCGACAATCCGATCCAGACCAGAACGGCGGCCGACAAGCGGTGGCTTTCGGCCCGGGCCAGGCTGACAGACGGACCGATCGTCATCGACAATGCCTGGCTGACAGTCGTCGAGCGCGGCGGTCAGGTCCGTTTCGTTCCCGCGATCGACCTGACGCCGCTGTTCCGAGCCGCGCTTGACGACGCGATTACGATACTTGCGGAGCAGGGCGAGTCGCTGGGACGGGCGATGCTTGTTCATCTCGACAACGCCGGCGAAGCAGCCCGCCCGTTCGTGGGTGCGGTCAGCCGGGCGCTGATGATCCAGCGCGTCGATCTGGACGACAGCGGTCAAGTGAACGTGACCCTCGCCCTCGACATCGGGATGATCGCGGGACAGGCTTCCTTGGTGGTCGAGCACAGCGGGCCGCTCGACTTCGACCGCGACGACCTTGGGTTGCCGCCGCTCTACAAGGCTCTTGCCGAGAAGGCGGTGCAGAACGGCACCGTCTGGATCAACGAGGCGGTCAAGCGCATTGACGCGGCTATCGGCGATCTCGTGGACGCCGAAGTACAGAATGCGTTGAACGCGCTGACCGAAAACGCGGCAGCCGTGGGCATCAAACTCACCTTCGATCGGCGCGACAGGGCGTTCTACGACCTCGAAGCGCAATACGCAGGCGTCACGACCCGTGTCGAAAACGTCCGGCTGACGGCGGTACCGCCGGATCTCGACTTCCGCGATGCCGAGATTTCGTCCGATGCGGAGGAGAAGCTGACCGCCGCGCTGATCGCCAGGTTCAACGAACTGATACCGCTCGACTGGGTTCAGTGCGGAAGCTCGAGGATTTCGAAAGGCGCGACGGGTATCGTCATCGAGTTGGGCATCAAGAGCGATCTCGCCGGATGCCTGCCGCTGCCAGCCGTGGTCTTCGATGGCAGGCGACTATCCTTCGACAAGGCGCGGACCGAGGCTGCGATCCTCGCCGTCTTGCAGAAACGGCTCGCAACTTTCCTGCCGGAGGATATTGCAGGATTTGTCGGCGAGGCCCGCTTCGCCGATGGATTCCGTAAACTTGCCGTTCCGTTCGAGGCCGAGATTCCCGGTCTGGGAGGTTTGACGCTTAGTGGCACGGCGACCGTGGACCTGAAATCCGGCAGCTTCGAAGTCAAGGTCGACGACAAGGACGCCCTGTTCAACAACGCCTTCAGGTTCGTGGCTGGAAATATTGGCGGTGACGACTGGAAGGTCGAGCCGCTTCCCGACCAGATCGGCGTGATCGCATCCGGCAGAATCGATTTCGGCGTCTTCGGCGTCGGCGTCGAAGGACTGCAGGTGACAACGCGCGGCATACACGTTCCCGAGTTGGCGGTACGTCTCCCCGCGGCCATTCCCATTGGCCCGATCACGATCTTCCCGGTGGAGGTCAAGGCGCGGGTGCAGCGTCCCTATTCGGTGACGCTGATCGGCGATGTCGGCCTGTTCGGCGCCTCCTCGGTGGCGATGCTGCGCGGTAGCATGGGCTTCGACGACATCCCGCCGAAGCAATTGAGCGCCGGAGGGACGATCATCGTCCTGAGTTCGCTTGAGCTGTTCAGGACCGAATCGTCCCTGCGCTTCAGCCCGTTCCTCATCAAGGGGACGTCCGAAACGGTCGGCCTCATGAAGGCGGTCATGCCATTCCGCCAGACGATGCGCATCGATGCCAAGGAGGCCGTACTGACCGCCAAGGCAACGATCCTCGGCATCCACGTCGACGGCAGCGGGCGCCTGACCTTTAGCAACAATCCAAGCCTTACGCTGGCGGGCAAGATCGACGCAGGCAGCCTCGCCGAGTTTTCGGCCGGAGTCCGGACGGACCTGTTTCTGACCGATCCGACCGCGACGGTCGACGGGCGCGTCGGCTTCCTCCTCGGAGACATCGAGTTCGGCGCCGAGGCGAACCTGCGCCGCGCACGCCTGAGCGCGAAGGTCATCGGCATACGCGCATCGGTGACCGTGCCGTCGCTGACCCATATCGACACCGGGATGATCGAGGCGCTGTTTGCGTTCCTGCTGAAGCCGAGCATCGATCTGACGAACCTGCGCGAGCTCAACGTGCAGATAAGCCCGCGCATTGCCGGCGGAAGCGGTGGTTCTGGTGAAGGTGAAGGTGAAGGTGAAGGAGCGGGCGAAGGCGGCGGGCTCGGTGAAGGCGGCGATCCAAATCCCGCCAAGCCCAGTGTCGAAGGCGGACAGGCGGTCACCAATCCGCCCGGGGCCATACCCTCCGGCACGGTGCCTTCTGAATGGCAGAGCGGCTGGGTCAGTGGCGACGGCGATTCCGAAACGTTCTGCTGGGCGCGATGGAAGGGTCCCGACCGGAACGACCCCAGCCAGTTTCAGTGGCTGGACGACCTGAAGACGCCGAGGCGGATCGCCGAACTGCGGAGCCAGTTTCCACCGGTTCGTTCCGTGCATCTGGGCTGGTTCGCGCTCGACGCACAAATCGTGGCAGACGGGAAGATCGCGCGCTACAAAAACTGCTCGACGGAAATATCGACGCTCGAAGGAACGTCGGTCACGCTCTATCTGCCTGGCGACACTCCGCTGATCTGGGCCAGCGGCGCCAGGACGTTCTCCGAGGCGCCATGGGTAGGCGCGGTGCTCGACAAGGTCGATGGACCGGACCGCGCCGCGGACGCAGCCATATCCCGGACTGCGGCGGACATCATCGCCTTCATGTACCGGCACAAAGTCGAAAACGCCGACACCATCCAACAGATCACGCTGGCGGAGGGGCGACAGTTCTGGATCGTCGCCTTGCCCGAAGACGAAATCCTGGTCCGCGATCCCGAAGGTGGCGCCCAGATCCACGAACGGTCAAGCGGGGTCGGTCAGTGGCTTGCGGAGATTTCCGGTGGGGACGCCGGCAGCCTCGCCGAACGGCTCCTTCCGGCCCTGTTCCTCGGTCGCGGCGAACCGATCGAAGTGTATGCGCGCAAGACGGGAGACGCGACCGATTCGCTGCTGCTCGGCCATGTGAGCAACGGCACCCGACTTGCAATGCTGCTGCGGCACATCAACGTAGGTCCCGGGCTAGACAAGAGCCCCTTTGTCATACCGCTGTCGCGCGGTGAAAAGCCCGGATGCAGCGCGGGCCTGAAAACCAGCGGCATAGAAACGTGGCGCGGAAATGAGAGCGACGACAATGCGAGCTACGCAAACATCCTGACCGCGCTGATCGAGACGTCTCCAGCCTGCGATTACTGGAACGAATTGCAGGTCGTCGGACCGGATAGCGGCGAACCCGAACGACTGATCCTCGTCCACGGCGACCGAGGCGATTGGAACATCGCCTTCGCCGACAGCCAGCAGAAACCAGTCTGCCTGAGGACCGGCCTCAATTCCGAACGGCTGGAGACCGCACTCGATCAATGGCGGGTCGCCGGCGCCATCACCGACGACGAGTTCACTACCCTGCTTGCCAGCGGCTATGCGTTTGCACGGCTAGCGCTTTCGACACCCGAGCCCGACTGGCGCGGCACCGGGTTTCCGTTCAACCCGTTGATACTTGCCAGTTGCGAGGGGGGATGATGACCACGACGTCCAACGATGGCACAACGACCGCGCCCAGTGTAGGCGATCGAGCCCTGAGGCTGCACGAGAATCCGT
Source organism: Rhizobiaceae bacterium (assembly GCA_023953775.1). Lineage (GTDB taxonomy): Bacteria > Pseudomonadota > Alphaproteobacteria > Rhizobiales > Rhizobiaceae > JAMLJD01. Next base: position 34,829 of record JAMLJD010000031.1, read on the forward strand.
TCTTCCCTCGCGTCTGGACGCTGGTTATCGGAATCGTCGTTGCCCTGTGCGTAGCGTTGGCCATCTATGTGACGCTGGTTCAAACCTCGACCAGCCGGCTGGCCTCTGCCGTATCGAAAAGCGACACGCTACACGACCTGTTGCTGGACTCGCCCTTTTATGGCGGGCCGAACGAGACCGAAACGCCGGGTCCCGTCGCCGAAGTCGGGGCGATCGGCCCGGACGAGGCCAACGAACTGGCGATAGCGACATGGATACGCCTTCTGAAGCTCGTTCCCGCCGACACCGATATCAGCGCAATCCTCGAGGACGACAGATTGCGATTGCTTCGCGACGCGCTGCGCGACGGAAACAGCTGTCCGAAGACCGAACCCGACGGCAGCGTATCGAATGCCCGTCTGCCCGTCGCGGCGCCAACGGTCGACCGCCTCGTCGATATCGCACGCTATCTCGCGGACACCGACTGCGCGAACCGCAGTGCCGGCGACGGCCGCGAAGCGCTGGTGTCCGGGCTTGTGCGCAGGATCGCCGGCCTGAAGCCATTGTCGGAACGACGGACCGCCTCGTGTGCCGACCTGACGAATGTCATCGCAATCGAGCGTCCCGATGGCAACGGCGGATCAAGGTCCGTCGCTGCCGGATGCGCGAGCTACCGCGAACCCGTCCCTGCGGAAAGCGGGCGTGAGATCATGACATGGCTCTTCACGGAGAGCGAGGTCTACCGTAACGCGCGCAATGCAGCGGAAAGGCTCGACACAGCCCGAAACGATTTGGATGGCGCGTCGGCAAAAGCCGCAGCAGGAAAAGAGCGAGTTGACGAAGCCCAGGCCGCTCACGACCAAGCCGCAAATGCCCAGCAGGTCGATGCCGCCGCCGTGGAGGCTGCCCGCGTCGTGCTCGAGGATGCAAAGCGCGCGCTCGAAGCCTTGGAGGCAGACGTCGCAGCGAAGACGTCAATGATCAATGAGTTGCAAACCGGGCCGCTTCCCCTTTTCGCCTCCATATACAACACCCGCGAGGACGACGCCGCAGAAGGATTCGAAGACGGGCCGCTGCGTGCCGTGGAGGAGTTCGCGATCGCCCTGATCGCTTCCGTCGATGCGGATCCCGCTGTCTCGAGGAGCCGGCTCTGGCTCTCGGTCTGGCGCGGATACGAGCAGTTCTTCATCATTGCGCTGGCTGCTATCACACTGTCGCTTCTATTGTGGCGGACATTCTCGTTTCGCGAGCGCAGCCGCGACATCGATCAGGCGGTCGCGCGCATCGAGGCACTCGCACTCCCGGATGCCGACCTCGACGCACAATCGGGAAAGCAGCATCTTTCCGCTGCCGCGGATCGTGCAAAGGCGCTGAAAGCCGAAGATCTCCATCAGCCCGCCGCCCCGAACGGACCGCCGACCGACATCAGAACCGAACTCGTGGATGCGGCGCTCGCCGACCTTTCACAACTCAGCCGCTATGGCTTCAGCGACGAGCATCTCGAGCACAGGGCTCTCGACCTGAGGGAAAAGCTCGCCTCCTCGCGCGTCGGCATCGACTGGTGCATCGCTGCACTGCCTGCGATCGGCTTCATCGGTACGGTCCGCGGCATCCTCAACGCCCTGAGCGGCGTCGGGGGGCTGACCCAGGGCGATGCTGCGGCACGGCTCCAGACGCTGCTGCAAGTCTCAGGATCTCTTGGCCTTGCCTTCGCCACCACGCTTCTGGCGCTGATAGCCATGCTGATACTGTCTTATATCGACGTGAGGCAGACCAGATATGAACGCAGCCTGATCGATCTGTTCCGGGATTATCTCGGACGCAAGATCCTGTCATGACCGAAGCGGAACGGAAGGCCGCGCGGCGCGACGCATTCACGCTGAGCATGGTCGACCTGTTCGGCTGTGGCTTCATCGCCGCCACCTTCCTGTTCGTTTTCAACATGCTCCAACCGCTGATCGACGCGGAGGAGCGGACCGGCTCGCTTGCAGCGGCCACTGCCGGACAGGCAGGTGACGGCCGGTCCGGCCCGGTATTCCTGTCCATTGCGTCCACTCAGCCGCTGAAACTTGCCGACACCGAGGTCCAGCCAGTCCAGGACGGGCACTGGTATCGCTACGAATTCATCCTGCCGGACAGCAGCGCGCTGCGTTGGCCGCACAGGGTCGGTCTTGGCCTTGCCGACCCCGATGTGCCGGCTACGGTGAATGCAACACTCACGGTGGGACAGCAGATCGCCGGCGTTTCGCTCGCTGGCTGGGCTGACGATGATCCTATGGAGTTGCAGTTCGCGCTCGGCACGACGCTCAGCGCGGACATAGACAGGCCGTTCGAACACACGGCCGAGATCGAACTCAGCGCCAACCGCCGCGACAAGAACGCCTATTCCGGCCGGTTCAATTTCTTTTCCACCAAGCCGGTCAATGCGGCAGTCAAATGGAGCGGATCCGTGTCTGCGGTGACGATCGCTCGGGACGAGGAGGAGCGACTGCGTTTTGTTACGGGAAATCCCGACGCGGACTGCACGGTCGTCATAGGCAATGGTCCCGACAACGACTTCGCCTATTGCGGCAAAGTCGCCGACCGCCTGCCGGATCCGTCCGACGAGATGTCGAGAATGAGTGCCGCGATGTATCCGCCCGGCACATGCTGGACACTTGTCGACGATCCGACATGCCCGCCGACGCCCGGCAATGCCTGCGCACAGATCGGCAACGGCCGCTGCGGTCCGCTCGCGACTCTCGGCGAGATCGGAGGCTCGTCATGACGGATGCTCAATCCGACGCTCCGGCAGCACCGGTGCCGCATGACCGCCAGCGCGCGATGGCGCGGTTCAAGGGCCGGCGCCGGGCGCCGGCCACGACCAGACCCAAAACGGCCGCGGCGGTCATGTCCATGGTCGATCTGCTCTCCTGCGCGTTCGGCGGCGCGCTGTTCCTGTTCATGCTGACGGCCGCGCCACCCGAAATGGCAACAGCGGCGCCGGAATCCCAGACTGCGCAGGGCTTCGTGAAGATCGTCGTCAAGAGCAGTTCCGCGCGGCCGGTATTCGCTTTCAAATACGGCGAGTCCGCTTTGCTCAGATTCCGTGTCGACGACGACCTGCTAAAGGGAAAGTCCGGCCGGCGGCAGGTGCTCCGCGCGGCGTCCAACCTCGAAGGCGGCAAGGTCTGGGTCTACGGACCCACGCCCTGGGATGTCGACCCGGACGAGGACCTGCGACCACTGTTGCTGATCTTCGACAGGCCTGAGGGAATTTGGTGCCTGTATGTCGGCCTCCTTGACGACGACGATGACGGCCGGCTCGATAGCAATGCCGCGATCGATGCGGTCAATGTGGAAGTCACACGGCCAGGAGAAGCAACTGTGCGTCCGGCGCTCATCGAAGACTGGGGCCGACTGACTGCCGGGCCGGAATTGGCGACGTTCTCCAAATGCATCGAAATCAATTTCGGGACCGGCCGGAAGGACTGAGTCACAAAAACCATGCCAGCCGCGAAGGGATGATCGGCCGCCCCTGACGTGGACAAGAACGCGGCTACAGTCTCGCTGTCGCAAGTTTCCAGCTGGCGACGCAGAAGAACAGGCCCAACCCACACTGTATCCAACGGCGAGCGCGCAGGTAGACGCGGCCGACCGGCGGCGCGGAGAACAGGAGCGCGTAGGCCATGTGGCCGGTGAACGAGATTGCCAGGCAACCCGCGACAACGGCCAAGCCCACCCAGGCGGGAGCGCCATCACGCATTGCAAGAGACATGATCGCGATCCAGGTCAGCGCTGCCTTCGGGTTCGAGAGCTGGATAGCAAGGCCGCGCACATAAAGCCGGCTTGTCGCGCGGCTTCCATCGAGTGCCTCCGGCATGCCGGAGCCCGGGGTCGTCGCCGCGTGAAACGACTTCCAGGCAAGCCACAGCAGATAGGCCGCGCCGGCAAACTTGATGATGGTGAGAGCCCCGGCGTAAAGGGCAAGCAAGGCAGTCAGACCAAGCAGCGTCATTGTACCCCACACCAGCGTGCCGCTGACCATGCCGGCCGCAAGCGTCACCCCGGCGCGGCGTCCGTCTTCCATCGCCGTGCCCATGACGGCGAGTACGTTCGGACCCGGGCTGAGGATACCGAGTCCATAGGCGCTCCAGGCGAGAAGAAGTCCGGGTAGGTAGATGTCGATCATGGAACGCTCCCTCACATGGGCCGATCATCGGCGGCGTCAAAGACCGGGCGCATGGTGGGCGCGTTCTTGGCCCTCTTGAAGAGCCATCTTCTTGCTATTCCATGGAGCCAATATGCAAGGAGCTGGGGCTTGAGACGCTTCGACCGATCAAACGAGACGCGCGAGCGATCGTATCGCCGGCTCGATGTCGCAGGTCTCGATCGCGCCGAAGCCGAAAACGAGGCCGCGCTGGACGATATCGGTGATGGCGTAGCGGGCAATGTCCTCGACGCGTATTGCGGCGGCCTCGGCGCTGGCGACCAATGCCTGCTCGTCAAACAACCCGGTCGCCGCCATGTGCACGCCGGCATGGGCTGGAAGCGGCACGAGGCGGTCGCCGAAATGTAGCGCGATCGCGCTCGAAAGCACCGAACGGCGTTCGCTGTAGATCCTGCGCATCTTGCGCACGTGCCGCGCCAGATGGCCTTCGGCGATGAAGTCGGCAAGGGCGAGCTGGGTGATGAGCGGACAGTGCCAATCGTTGAGCTGCTTCGCCAGGGTCAGGGCATAGCGGGCCCACCGCGGAACGACGACGAAGCCGACGCGCAATTCGGGAAACATGCTCTTGGAGAATGTGCCGACATAAAAGACGGTCGCGGAGCGGTCGAGTGTCTGCAGCGCGTCCAGCGGCAGTTGGTCATGCCTGAACTCGCTGTCGTAGTCGTCCTCGACGATCACCGCGCCATGGCTTGCGGCGAAGTCGAGCAGCTTCGTCCGTCGCGCCGCCGACATCGCCACACCGAGGGGGAACTGGTGCGACGGCGTCACGCAGACGATGCGGGCGGCCTGCGGCAGGCGATCGACCACGATCCCCTCCCCGTCAACCGGAACCGGGACAATGGTCGCGCCCGCTGCTTCAAGCGACCGCCTGGTCGGCCCGTAGCCGGGGTCCTCGACCGCGGCTACGGTGCTGCCGGGCGTGACGAGGATACGGGCGATCAGATCGATGGCCTGGCGCGCGCCGCCGGTGACGACGATGTCGTCGGGAGCACAGGCCACCGCGCGGACGAAGGAGACGTGGTTGGCGATGGCCTCGCGCAATGCGTGTTCACCCGCCGGGTCGCGCTCCTGGACCCGCCGTCGCGCAACCCGACGCGCGGCACGTGTCGAGAGGCGTTGCCAGATGTCGAACGGGAATCGCATGTCCGGCACGCCGGCGATGAAATCGTAGCGGAAATCCCGGTCGCTGCAGTATGCCGAGACGGGGCGCCATCCGCGCCAAGGCGGTGCCAGACGCATGTCGGCTTCCGCATCGGCTTGTGGAGCCTTTGGCCGTTCGATCCGCGGCCGCAGGTCTGTAACGAATGTTCCCGCGCCGCGACGTGCTTCGACGTAGCCCTCGCTCAGCAGCAGATCATAGGCCGCGACGGCTGTATTGCGCGAAACGCCCAGCGCCTTTGCAAATGCGCGCGTGGGAGGAAGCCGTATCCCCGCCTGCAATCTTCCCTCGACGATAGCCGCACGCAACTGCCGATGGAGCGAGCGCAACAGATCACGCGAATTCCTGTCGGGAAGGTCGATCGCGATGTTCAGGATTGGCTCTATGGACATGGTGCGGCTTGGCCCTTCCTTCGGACCATAGATCAGGGCACGATGGCGGACAACGGCTCGCCTGCCGCCTCTGCGTCCGCGCGCAAGGCCGATGCGCATGCCGGTCTGGGTCGAACGCTGTCGACATTGGCTGCCGGACGTCAGCGCCGAGGCGGTGACGATCATGTCGTTTCCAACTGAGGGCTGGGTGCGGGCCGCTCACAAACGTCAAAGACCAATCGTTCAGGAGGCTTTGCAATGTTGCGATTTCTGTTTTCGATCATCCTGGCGGCGACAGTCGTGCCGGCTTTCGCGGACGATATGGCAGCCGGCAGTCGCGTCGAGGTCAATGGCATGGAGATGTATTACGAGGTCTCCGGCGAGGGCGACCCCCTGATCGTGCTGCACGGCGCCTATATGAACATCCCTTCCATGGGCAGGATCATTCCCGCGCTCGCAGAGCACCATCGCGTCTATGCACTTGAATTCCAGGCGCACGGACGCACGACGGACATCGACCGGCCGATCACCTACCAGAATCTCGCAGACGACGTCGCCGCTTTCATGAACGCCGTCGACCTGGAGAAGGCGGACGTGTTCGGATACTCGATGGGCGCCAATGCCGGTCTGCAACTCGCCATCCGCCATCCGGAGAAAGTCGGCCGGCTGATCGTTGCCTCCGCGGCATATGACATCGAGGGCCTGCAGCCGGCATTCCGCGCGTTCATTCCACAGCTCACGGTCGAGATGATGCTCGCGATGCCGTTTGCCGAAGAGTACAAGCAGCTCGCCGCCGATCCCGACGGTTTCCCCGCACTGGTCAAGAAGCTCATCGCCCTGGAACACGAGCCGCTTGCCTGGGAGGCGGATGTGAAGGCGCTCGAGACGCCGGTGCTCGTCATCACGGGTGACGCGGACGTTGCGACGCTCGAACATTCCGTCGCCATGTTCCGCCTGCTCGGCGGCGGAGACATGGGCGACATGGGCCAGCCGCTGCCGGCCTCGCGCCTCGCGGTGATGCCGGCCACCTCGCATACGGCGGTGATCACCCAGACCGACATGCTCATTTCGTTCATCGAACCGTTCCTTGCCGGCGAGACGCCGAAGGGAATGTTTGCGCAATGACCGGCTCCACCGACCCTGCTTACACGCATAAGGCGCCGGACGGCTGGCACGGCGAATGGCAGGAGCCGGCGAGCGGCAGCGACGTGTCGATCATCTTCAACACGACCGAGGAGGTGGGCTACGGTCCCGCGCTTCACCGCCACCCCTACGCGGAGACATTCATCGTCAGATCCGGGCGTGTCCGTTTCACGCTGGGCGACGGGACTGTCACGGCAAGCGCGGGCGACATACTGGTCGCGCCGGCGGGCGTGTGGCACCGCTTCGAAAATCTCGGTCCCGATCGCCTCGAATTGATCGACATCCATGCCAGCCCGGCCTTCGAAACGGAATGGGCGTAGGAGGGTCGGGCATGCCCGAGAGCGCCATCCGTTCCTGCCGTTGACCGCTGACGCGACCCGGTGCTTCGGGATTGGCCTCATTGCCTTCCGCGACATTGGCCCTCGTCCCGGCCGGTCACGCCGGCCAATGTCACGCTCGCTTCGGTCACCGCGACGATAGGGAATGCTGCATGACGATATCGACGGCCATCGGTCCTCTTTTGTGGATTGCCACCATCGGATGCGGTCTGATGGCAGGCGTCTACTTCGCGTTTTCGGCATTCATCATGACCGCCTTCGCCCGTATCGGAGAGGCGCAGGGTATCGCGGCGATGAACGCGATCAACGTGGTCATCCTCGCCTCGCCCTTCATGCCACTGTTCTGGGGCACAAGCCTCGTCAGTCTCGCGCTTGCCCTCATCGGGCCGTTGCGATGGGGCGAACCCGGATCGACGGCGATCGTTGCCGGCGGCATCATCTATGTCGCAGGCATGTTCGTCGTGACGGTTGCCTTCAACGTGCCTCTCAACACGGCACTGGCAAAGGCGGGTACGGAGCAGGCGGCGCTATGGGCGCGCTATCTGCACGAGTGGACGCGCTGGAACCATGTGCGCACGCTTGCCTCGGCCGTAGCGGCCACCCTGTTCCTGGCCGGCCTCAAGGCGCAGTGAGGCGGACGCGTTTTCAGGACAGCGCCTTGAGGTCGGCGCAGAAATCGTCGGGATCGGAGCGGCCGATCAGCTTCTCCGTCTCGGCCTGGGCCCTTCGCCAGGCCGGCATTGCGTCCGCGAGCGTTGTTCGCCCGGCGTCAGTCAGGACGAGGAGCCGCGCGCGCCTGTCGGCCTCGTCGGCATGGCTGGTCACCAGCCCGCGCCGTTCGAGGGGCTTCAGATTGGCGGTCAGCGTGGTGCGGTCCATCGCGAGCAGGTCGGCGACGTCCTGCAACCGGGGTGGCTTGGGCCGGTTCAGCGCCATCATCAGGGAAAACTGACCATTGGTAAGTCCAGACGCACGCAATGCCTCGTCGTAGCGCCGCGCCAGGGCGCGCGAGGCACGGCGGACGTGAAGGCACAGGCATGCATCCCTGACTTCGAGGGTGACGCTGAAGGGAAGCCGTTCCGATTCCGTCATCAGGCTATTGTGTTGATATCAACGTAAATGTCCAGTAGTCTGGCCTGCAACAGACTGCCGCGCGGCCCTTCGGCGTGGCCGACACGACATCAATGGAGAGGAGACCGCCATGGCCGGGAAAGTGCTTGTGCTCATCGGAACCAAGAAAGGCGCCTTCATCGCCGAGTCGACCGACGGACGGGCGAGCTGGTCGCTGCGCGGACCCTATTGCGCCACCTGGCCGATGAACCACGTCATGGCCGACCCCGAAACCAACACCATCTACGGCGCCGGTGGCGACGAGTGGTTCGGGCCGGCGGTCTGGAAGTCCGAGGATCTTGGCGAAACCTGGACCCACTCGAGCGCCGGCCTCGCCTATGGCGAAGGCGCCGAACCGATCAAGGCGGCCTGGAGCCTCGCCAAGCGCAACGGCACGATGTATGCGGGCGTGCAGCCGGCCGGCCTGTTCCGCTCGGACAACGACGGCGCGACCTGGAGCCACGTCGAAGGCCTGACCAACCACCCGACCCGACCGGAATGGTCGCCGGGCGCCGGCGGGCTGATCCTGCATTCCATGGTGCTGCATCCCGAAGATGAAAAGCAGATCTGGGTGGCCGTCTCGGCCGCCGGCGTGTTCTACACCGCCGACGGCGGCGAAAGCTGGGAGCCGCGCAATCGCGGCACGCGCGCCGACTTCTTCCCGGAGGGGCAGAACTACCCCGAATGGGGCCAGTGCGTGCACCACCTGTTGCGGGCATCAGGCGAGACGGACCTTCTCTACCAGCAGAACCATTGCGGCATGTACCGCAGCGAGGATGGCGGCCGGAACTGGACCAGCATCGAGGCCGGACTGCCCTCCTCGTTCGGCTTCCCGGCAGCGGCACATCCGCGCGACGCCTCGACGCTGTTCCTGCTGCCGCTCAACGGCGACCAGGCGGGCCGCTACGTGCCGGATGGCAAGGCAGCCGTCTGGCGCACCCGCGACCGTGGCGAGACCTGGCAGGATCTGCGCAACGGCCTGCCGCAGGACAACGCCTTCTTCGGCGTCCTGCGCCAGGCGATGGCGACCGACCGGCTCGATCCCGCCGGCGTCTATTTCGGGACCAATGGCGGCGCGTTGTTCGCCAGCGCCGACGAGGGCGACGAATGGCGCCTCATCGCCGAGCATCTGCCACCGATCTATTCGGTCGAGACGATGCTGGTCGACGGCTGAGCCGTTCGATGCCGGTTCGGGACGACAGCTCAAGCGGCGGGCAGCATACCGTCACCGTCAAATTGCCGGCGGTGCTTGTCGATCTGTTCCCAGGCTCCAGCCGTATCGTCGAGATCGAGGCCCGTACCGTCGGCGAGGTGATCGATCGCCTGGACGGCCTGTGGCCGGGCATGGGCGACCGCCTGCGCGACAGCCGGCCGTCGATCCGTCGTCATATCAACATCTTCGTCGACGGCGAGCGGACACGCCTCGACACGCAGCTCGGCCCGGGCGCCGAGGTCTTCGTGCTGGTCGCGATCAGCGGCGGCTGAAGCGCCGAACTGCTGTTCACTCGGTCGCGCGGCGATACTCGGCGTCGCGTTCGGCCGCAATGCGATCGCGTACCGTCTCGCCCGGATAGCCGAACTCCTCCAGGGCCCGGCCGGCAAGCTGGAGGCCGGCCTCGATCGCGTCAGGGATGACGAAGCTCGCCCCGACGGCCGTCAGCCGCCGCGCGTGGTCGGCGTCTCGTGCTCGCACCAGAAGCGGCGCTTCCGGCCTCAGCCTGCGGATTGCATGCACCATCGCTTCCGCACTTTCCGGGTCGTCGATGGTCACCACGAACAGGCTTGCGCCCCGCGCGCCGGCGCGCTCGAGAATTTCGGGGCGGGCGGCGTCGCCGACGAACACGTTGCCGCCTTGACGGCGTTCGCGGGCAACCAGCGCGGCATTGCGCTCCAGCGCGACGATGTCGGTCCCCTCGCTTTCGAGGATGCGCGCGATGGCGTGGCCGACGCGGCCGAAGCCGGCAATGACCACGTGACCCGAAAGCCCGCTCAGGTCCTCCAGTTCCGCCTCTCCGTCGGGGGGCGCGAGGCGGGCCGCCAGCGTGCGTCCCGCGCGGGCCATCAGCGGCGTCACCAGCATCGAGAGGCCGGCGATCGCCGTCACCGCGGTTGCAATCTCGCCGCCGATCACGCCGGCGGCGAGTGCTGCCGAAATCACCACGAATGCGAACTCGCCCGCCGGCGCCAGCATGAAGGCGGCTTCGATCGCCAGGGCCCCGTCGCCTGCGACCAGCCGCAGCGCACCCCATG
>JAMLJD010000032.1 GCA_023953775.1 Rhizobiaceae bacterium
ACCGACGACATGCGCGAGGCGCCGTCGCGGGTGCTGATGGAAGCACTTTGGGAAGTTGGCGCGCGGGTGAGGGCATACGACCCGGTCGCCATGGACCAGTGCAGGTCGATCTATGGCAATCGCGCCGACCTGGAGCTGGTCGACAGCAAGGAAAAGGCGCTCGAAGGGGCAGATGCACTGGTGATCTGCACCGAATGGAAGGCGTTCAAGGCGCCCGACTTCGCACTGGTCAAGGATCGGCTCTCACGGCCGCTCGTTTTCGACGGACGCAACATCTACGATCCGGCGATCATGAGCCGCAACGGGTTCACCTATCACGGCGTGGGACGTCTCGTACCCCCGGCAGCCTGAAGGGCACGGCCGGCAGCCGGGCAAATAGGGCTTGGCAGACGGATGTCGGTGGATATGCTGGCGCGCGAAGGGTGATCAGGAGGAAGTTACATGAGCTGGACGACCAACTATCTCCGCCGGATCGGCATCGGCACCGCGATCCTCGTCGCCGCTGCGACCGCGGCCGAGGCACGCACCGATGTTCGCACCATGAGCTGCAGCGCCGCCAAGGACCTCGTCTACAGTGCCGGCGCCGTGGTCCTGACGACCGGTCCGAACTCGTACGACCGCTACGTCTCGGGCCAGAATTACTGTGCCTATCCGCTCGTCGCCAAGCCGGCATGGGTGCCGACGGCCGACAACGCCCAATGCCCGGTTGGTTTCCTGTGCAAGCAGAAAGTCGACACGCACAACGACTGACGTCGCTACGGATCAGACCCGAACGCGCTGCGCCTTCGGGTCGTAGTGCGGGTTGAGCGAGGCTTCGGCGGCAAACCGCCTGCCGGCTATCTCGACCGAGAAATCCGAGGCCAGAAGAGCGGCCTCGGTTTCCCCCTTGCACGGCACGTAACCCAGCCCGACCGCACCGCCGAGATGGTGGCCGTAATTGCCCGACGTGATCGTGCCGACGATCTCGCCGTCGCGAACGATGGCCTCATTGTGGAACAGCAATGGTTCGGGATCGCGCAGCAGGAACTGGACCAGGCGACGGTCGAGCCCTTCGTCGCGCTTGCGCAGCACCGCGTCGCGGCCGATGAAATCTCCCTTGGCCGGCTTCACAGCGAAACCGAGGCCCGCCTCCAGCACATGATCCTCATCGGTGATGTCGTGGCCGAAATGGCGGAAGGCCTTTTCGATGCGGCAGGAATCGAGCGCGTGGAGGCCGCAGAGCCTCAGGCCCAGGTCACGGCCGGCATCGTCGATCGTTTCGAACACGTGTGCGGCCTGATCCGACGAAACGTACAGCTCCCAGCCGAGCTCGCCGACATAGGTGACGCGGTGGGCGCGCGCGAGACCCATGCCGATCTCGATCTCGCGCCAGGTTCCGAACGGACTGGCCTCGCTCGAGAAATCGTTGGGGCTGATCCTGGCGAGAAGTTCGCGGGAGCGAGGCCCCATCAGGCACAGCACGGCCTCGGCGGCGGTCATGTCGGTGATGACGACCAACGCGTCGCCGACATGCCGGCGCAGCCAGGCAAGGTCGCGTTGCAGCGTCGCGCCCGGCACCACGAGCAGAAACGCCGTCTCGGACATGCGTGCAACCGTCAGGTCGGATTCAATGCCGCCGCGGTCATTGAGCATCTGTGTATAGACGATCCTGCCTGGCGCGACGTCAACGTCATTGGCACACAGGCGTTGCAGGAATGCAGCCGCGCCGCGTCCCTCGACGCGGATCTTGCCGAATGACGTCATATCGAACAGGCCGACGGCATTGCGTACCGCGAGATGCTCGTCGCGCTGGTTGTCGAACCAGTTCTGCCGCTTCCAGCTGTAGCGGTATTCGCGCTCCTGTCCGTCGCGCGCGAACCAGTTGGCGCGTTCCCAGCCGGCCGCCTCGCCGAACACCGCGCCGCGCGCTTCCAGGTGCCCGTGCAGCGGCGAGCGGCGGACGCCGCGCGCCGAGGCCATCTGGCGGTAGGGAAAGTGGTCGGCGTAGAGCAGCCCGAGCGTCTCTTTCGAGCGGTCGTAGAGATAGGTTCTGTTGGCCTGGAACGGCTGCACGCGCCTGATGTCGACGTCCCACAGGTCGAAGGGCGGCTCGCCGTCCTCCATCCACTGCGCCAGCGCCATGCCTGCGCCGCCCGACGACTGGATGCCGATCGAGTTGAAGCCACAGGCGACCCAGAAATTGCGCAGGTTCGGCGCTTCGCCGAGATAGTAGCGGTCGTCGGGCGTGAAACTTTCGGGGCCGTTGAAGAAGGTATGGATGCCGGCATCGGCCAGCATCGGCATGCGCCGCACGGCCTGTTCGAGGATCGGCTCGAAGTGGTCGAAATCCTCCGGAAGCTGGTCGAAGCAGAAATCGTCCGGGATCTTCTCACCGAGCGGCGGCCACGGCTTTGCGACCGGCTCGAAGGCGCCGAGCAGGATCTTGCCGGCATCTTCCTTGTAGTAGGCGCATTCGTCGGGAACGCGCAGCACAGGAAGCTGGCCAAGCCCGGCGATCGGCTCGGTGACGATGTAGAAATGCTCGCAGGCGTGCAGCGGCACGGCGACGCCCGCCATCGCGCCGACGCCATGCGCCCACATGCCGGCGCAGTTGACCACGTGGTCGCAGGCGATGTGAGCGGCTTCGCCGCCGGCGTTGACGTCGACGCCAGTGACGCGGCCGTTCTCGCTGCGGATCGCCGTCACTCTGGCGCTCTCGACGATCCGGACCCCGCCCTTGCGCGCGCCACGCGCTAGTGCCTGTGTGATGTTGGCCGGGTCTCCCTGGCCGTCGAGGGGGATGTGGACGGCGCCGACGACGTCGGCGGTCTCGAGATGCGGGTAGCGTTGCTTCACTTCCGCGACCGAGATTTCCTGGACGTCGACGCCGTTGGCGCGGCCCATGGTGGCGGACCGCAAAAGCTCCTCGCGACGCTCATCCGTCAGCGCCACGGAAATCGAGCCGCACTGGCGCATGCCGGTGGCGATGCCGGTCTCTTCCTCCAGTCGCACGTAGAGCTCGGCGGTATAGCGCGCGAGCCGCGTCATGTTGGCGCTGGCGCGCAACTGGCCGATCAGACCGGCGGCGTGCCAGGTCGTGCCGCTGGTGAGCTGCTTGCGTTCCAGCAGCACGATGTCGGTCCAGCCCAGCCTCGCGAGATGGTAGGCGACCGAGCATCCGGCGACGCCGCCGCCGATGATGACGGCGCGCGCGCGTGCGGGAATCGCGGTCAAGCCCGTTTTCTCCGCTCGCCGGCGCGATAGGCCGACGCGAAACGCCGCAGCCGCGTTGCGGCCTCCTGCAGCACGGCCTCGGGCTGGGTCAGGCTGATACGGATATGGCCGGCAGCCGCCTCGCCGAAGCTGGAGCCGGGCATGACCGCCACCTTCTCGGCATCGAGGAGCGCAAAGGCGAACTTCTCGCAGTCGGGCTCGATCGCGCTGATGTCGAGCATGACATACATGCCGCCCTCGGAGCCACGCACGACGACATCGTTCATGCCGTGGATGGCATCGAGGAAGGCGGTGCGCCGCGAGGCGTAGCGGTCGGCGATCTCCTTGACGCCGTAGCCGTTCTCGATCGCCTCCTGGGCGGCGCGGCTGACGAAGTCGGGCAGGCCGTAGGTGGTGACGAGGTTGAGATTGGTCAGCAGCGCGATGATGCGCTCCGGGCCGGTCAGCCAGCCGATGCGCCAGCCGGTCATCGCATGGCTTTTCGACATCGAGTTGATGACCAGCGTGCGCTCGGCCATGCCGGGCAGGGCGCGCGGCGACAGATGGCGGCGGTCGGCGCCGGTCAGCGTCCAGTAAACCTCGTCCGACAGCAGCCACAGATCCTTCGCCTTGCAGAGATCGGCGATCGCCTCGAGCGAGGCACGGGTATAGACCGCGCCGGTCGGATTGTTGGGCGTGTTGATGAGGATCGCACGGGTGTTCGGCCTGATCGCCGCCTCGATCGCGGATGCGCGCGGCTGGAAGCCGTCGGCAGCCGTGGTCTCGACGACCGTGAAGTCGGCCCCGGCGGCGCGGAACGTGCCCGGATAGGTGGCGTAGTAGGGCGCGACCACGATGGCGTGGCTTCCCGGATCGAGCGTGCCCTGCACGGCGGCGTAGAGCGCGGCCTGGCCACCCGGCGCGGCCAGAATCTGGTCGGCGACCGTCTCGACGCCAGTGCATGCGGTCGACAGCGTGGCCATGGCCCGCCGCAGGGCCGGAATGCCCGCGAGCTGGCTGTAGTGGTGGTATCCGCCCCTGACCAGCCGGACGCAGGCTTCGACCGTTTCGGCAGGCGTGTCGAAATCATGGTCGCCGATCGACAGCATCAGGATGTCTTCGCCGGCCTGCTTGCGGGTCAGCGCGGTGAAATGCAGCTCCCACCCGTCGCGGCCCGACGGAATGATGCCGGCGACGCGTTTCGATGGTTCAGGCATGGGATACTCCAATGATTTCGATTTCGGCTTCTTCGAGCCGTTGTGCGATTGCCGCTATATGCGCCGGCCCGATCTCGCAGCAGCCACCGACGATGGCCGCGCCCTGTTCAACCCAGCCGAGGGCATAGTCCGCATAGGCTTCGGGTCCAAGGTCGGCACGCGCGTCCAGCACCTTGACGGTGCCACCGATCTTGAGCGGACCCACCGCTGAAAAGCCGTTGGCATAGGCACCGACCGGACCGCCGAGCGCCACCAGTTCGGGCATTGCGCGGTCGATCGTTTCGGGGCGGCTGCAATTGACCAGCCGGGCGCTGACTAGCAGGTCGGAGAGCGCGGCGGAAGCCTCGTCGATCGTATCGCCGCCGCGCAGCTTCGGCGGGTCGTCGTCGGAAAGCGTCCACGACACCCAGACCGGCTTGCCGCACTCGGTTGCCGCAAGAGCGGCGGCCCGGCCTTCCTCGGCCGACGCCGTGGTCTCGCACAGGATCAGATCGACCTCGTCGGCCTGCTCGGCAACGATGCGGCGGTAGATGGCGAGCGTTTCGTCGAACGAGGTGCGCAGATGCGGCTGGTAGGAGCCGTACAGCGGCGGCAGACAGCCGGCGATCGCGACGTCTTTGCCGCTTGCGTCGCGCGCGGCCTTCGCCGCGTCGATGGCGCGCGCCTGCAGTGGCGCGAACATATCGCCCAGACCGTCGCGTGCCAGCCGCTCCGGCGTCGCGGAATAGGCATTGATGGTGATCACGCCCGCCCCGGCAGCGATGAAGTCGGCGTGGAGCGCGGTGACCAGCTCCGGCCGATCCATCATCACCTGCGCCGACCAGAGCGGCGTCGGTTCGGCGCCGGAGCGCCGCAGCAGCTCCTGGCCCATGCCGCCGTCGGTCAGAACAACGCCGCTCAACCCCGCAGCCTTTCGTTGGAGGGATCCCAGATCGGTCCGTCGGGCTGGACGACCGCCGGGTAGCGCTCGCCGAAGATCTCGACCTCGACACCGGTTCCCGGCACTGCGAGCTCGGACCTGAGCATGCCGAGCGCGATCGACCTGTCGATACGATGGCCGAAGCCGCCCGACGTCGTCTCGCCGACGACGGCGCCGTCCTTCCACAGCGTCGACATGTAGGGCGCATCGTAATCGGGACTGTCGACGACCAGCGTGACGAAACGCTTGGCCGAACCCTGCTGGCGTTCGTTTTCCAGTGCCGCCTTACCCTTGAATGCTGGCTTGTCCCATTTCACGAAGCGCTCGAGCCCGCCCTGGAGCACGGTGTAATCCGTCGACAGGTCTCCCTTCCAGGCGCGGTAGCCTTTCTCGAGCCGCAGTGAATCGAGCGCGAACATGCCGAAGGGCTTGAGCCCGTGCGGCTCGCCGGCGCTCCAGACGGCTGCGAAGATATCGGCCGTGTCGCCGACATGGCTGTGGAGTTCCCAGCCGAGTTCGCCGGCAAACGAGACGCGGACGAGCTGCAGCCATTTGCCGGCGATCTGGCAGGACTGGTGCGACAGCCACGGAAGCGTCAGGTCGGCGTCGCTGACGGCCGCCAGGATCTCACGCGATTTCGGACCGGTCAGGATCTGGCACGAGAATGCATCTGTGACGTTTTTGATAGCGATTTCAGTGTCTTCTGGAAGATGTTTCGTCAGCCACTCGAAATCATGCCACTCGGCGACCGCCGCGGTGATCAGGAAGAAGAAGTCCTCGCCGAGCGCCATCACCGACATCTCGGTGACGATGCGGCCCTTGTCGTCGGCAAAATAGGCGAGGCCGATACGGCCGGGGCGTGGAACCGCACCGGTGATCAGCGTCGACAGCCATTGCCGGGCGCCGTTGCCCTCGACGCGGAAGCGCGAGAAGCCGGGCAGATCGAGGATACCGGCGGCATCGCGCACGGCGTGACATTCCTCCCGGATGCGTTTCAGCCAGGCGCCGTCGCGCCGGAACGTCTGGGTCGAGTCTTCCGAGACGTCGTCGCCGGGGCCAGCGAACCAGTTGGCGCGCTCCCAGCCATTATAGGCGCCGAACTGTCCGCCCATCGCGGCGATCCGGTCGTGGATCGGCGAGAGCTTCCGGTTGCGGCCGGCCGGCCAGGAATGGCGCGGAAAATGGATCGCGTATTCGTGGCCGTAGACCTCGAGGCCCTTGGCGACGCAATAGTCCGGTTCGGCCGCGAAGGCGGTGAAGCGGCGCGGATCGCAGGACCACATGTCCCATTCGGTGGCGCCTTCGGTGACCCATTCCGCAAGCACCTTGCCGGCACCGCCGGCCTGGGCGATGCCGAAGGTGAAGACGCAGGCCTCGAAGGCGTTGGGAACGCCGGGCATTGGACCGATCAGCGGATTGCCGTCCGGTGCGTAGGGGATCGGCCCGTTGATGACCTTCGACAGGCCGGCCGTGCCAAGCAGCGGGACGCGCCGGACGGCGTCCTCCAGATAGTGCTCCAGCCGCTCCAGGTCGTCGGGGAAAAGCTGGAACGAGAAGTCTTCCGGCATCGGATCGTCGGGGCTTGCCCAGTGGGCGCGGCAGTTGCGCTCGTAGGGCCCCAGGTTCATGCCGTTCTTTTCCTGGCGCAGATAGTAGGAGACGTCCACGTCGCGCAGAAGCGGCAGCTTGTGGCCGCTTTCGGTGGTCCACGCGGCCAGTTCGGGGATTTCGTCGAACAGGATGTACTGGTGGCTCATCACCATCATCGGAACGGTCCGGCCGAACATGCGGCCGACCTCGGCCGCCCGGTAGCCGGCGGCGTTGACGACGTATTCGCAGCGGATTTCGCCTTTCGCCGTCTCGACGACCCATTCGCCACCCTCCCGGCGCACTCCGGTGACCGGGCAGAAGCGGACGATCGCAGCACCCATGTCGCGCGCGCCCTTTGCCAGCGCCTGCGTGAGCTGGGCCGGGTCGATGTCGCCGTCATTCGGGTCGTAGAGCGCGCCCTTCAGATCGTGCAACTCGATGAAAGGATAGTGCCGGCGGATGTCGTCCGGCGGCAGGACGTCGATCGCCATGCCCTGGTAGCGGCCCATGCCCCTGACGCGCTCGAATTCCTGCATGCGCTCGCTCGTGTGGGCGAGGCGGACCGAGCCGGTGACGTGATAGTTCATCGGATAGTCGACCGCCGCGCCGAGCCCGCGGTAGAGCTCGGCCGAATAGCGCTGCATGTTCATGACCGACCAGGACGCCGAGAAGGTCGGAACGTTGCCGGCGGCGTGCCAGGTCGAGCCAGAGGTCAGTTCGTTGCGCTCCAGCAGAACGCAGTCGGTCCAGCCCGCGCGTGACAGGTGATAGAGCGAAGAGACACCGACGGCGCCGCCGCCGATGATGACCACGCGCGCCGTGGAGGGAAGCTCGGCCATGGGTCTTTCCCGTTTCAGTAGGTCGGCGGCGAGACGACCCGGATCAGCACCGCGGGATCGGTTCCCGGGTTGCGCCAGCGGAACGGTTCATCCCTGAAGCGGAACGAATCGCCGGCTTCGAGCCTGTGCCAGGTGCCGGCAATCTCGATCTCCAGAATTCCCGTCACGACGTAGCCCGCTTCCTCCGCCTTGCGGCGGGCGGCCTGGCGGTATCCGGCGCCCGGTTCGATCTCGCACCGCTTCAGCTCGAAACTACCCCCAAGGTCGGGCGAGAGCAGTTCTTCCACCATTCCGGATTCACTTGTGCCAAGGGCGTGCCGCTCGGTGGCACGGACGATTCTGCCGCGCTCGTGCTCGTGCCGCGTTTCATGGCCGAGAAACAGCGATATCGGAACCTTGAATTGCTGGGCGAAGGCCTGAAGGTCCTTGAGGGTCGGCGTGGAGATGCCGCGCTCGACCTGGCTCAGCCAGCCAATCGACCGGTCGACAAGGCCCGCCAGCGCAGCGAGGGTCAGGCCACGCGCCTTGCGCAGAGCGCGGATATTGCGTGCGAGGATCGCCCGCGGGGAGCTGTCCTGCAAAGCGTCGATGATCGGTGCGCGAGACATGGAAATCCCTTTCGGAATTTCATTGGATGTGACACTTATGAAAAAAACAAGCGGATTTTCATGCCGCTTCCGGATGCCAGCTTGCGCCAGCGCTCACGCCGTTGCAAGGCTGGAGCCGGGCCGACAAATACGGGAAGGGGACTGCCGATGCTGGCGCCCAAAAATCAAAGCACGCCGGACGTGACCGAGATCGTCGACGAGGCGATCACGTCGCGCCGTTCGGTGCGCGCGTTTCTGCCGGATCCGGTCGATGACGAGACGATACGCGACATCCTTCGCGTCGCTAGCAGGGCGCCTTCAGGCACCAACATGCAGCCCTGGAAGGTGTACGTGACCAAGGGCGAGGCGAAACAGCGGATCAGCGATGCCATCCTGAATTCGGGCATTCGCGCCGAAAAGGCGAAGTGGGACGAGTACCGATACTATCCAGACCAGTTTTTCGAGCCCTACCTCACGCGCCGCCGCGCCGTCGGCTTCGCGCTGTATGGGGCGCTCGGTCTCGGTCGCCGCGACGTCGACCAGATGCGGGCACAGCACGACCGCAACTTCATCTTCTTCGACGCGCCGGTCGGCATGATCTTCACCATCGACCGTCGCCTCAACCAGGGTTCGTGGATCGACCACGGCATGTTCCTGCAATCGATCATGATCGCCGCAAGGGGCAGGGGACTGCATACATGTCCCCAGGCCGCGTTCGCGCCCTATCATAACCAGATCCGGCCGGTGCTCGGCATCCCCGACGAGGAGGTCGTGGTGTGCGGCATGGCGCTCGGCTACGAGGACGAGACCAAGCCCGAAAACTCGCTGCGCACCGAACGCGCCGCGCTCGACGAATTCGTCAGCTTCGTCGATTGACGGAACCGCAGCCGCCCCCGCATCTTCCCTCAATCACCGACACATTTCGAACAGGTATCGGCGCATGAAAGTCATCGTCGTCGGCGCCGGCATCTCCGGTCTCGCGAGCGCCTGGGCGCTGACCAAGCGCGGGCACCGTGTCACGCTCCTGGAACAGGCGCCGATTCCCAATCCGCTGTCTGCGTCGGGCGACCACCATCGCATCATCCGCCGCGCCTACGGTGCATCGACCGGCTATGGCCGGGCAATCTCGGAAGCCTACGATGCCTGGGACGAGTTGTGGTCTGATTTCGGCACCAGCCATTACGACCCGCGCGGCTTCATGGCGGTGTCGCGCACGCCGGGGGACGAGGCCGAGACCTATCGCCAGGGCCTCGAGGCCGGCGGATATCCGTTCGAGCTGCTCGATGCGGAGGAAGCCGTCGAGCGGTGGCCATTCCTCGAAGCCGGCACGTTCCTCTATGCGTTCTTCTCACCCGAAGGGGGCGCGCTCCATTCGCGCCGCATCGCCGTGGACATGCTGGACTGGCTGAGGGCGAACGGCGCCGATGTCCGGGCGAACTGCCGCGTCGACAAGGTCGATCCGCAGGCTGCCCGGGTCACGCTCGCCACGGGCGACATGCTCGAGGCCGACCGGATCGTGGTGACAGCGGGCGCCTGGGTCCTCCAGCTTTTTCCCGAACTGGGCGCGCACCTCGCTCCGCACCGGACGGCGGTGGTGTATCTGGAGCCGCCGCTTGACCTCGCGGATGCCTGGGACCGGGCGCCGGTCATCCTGGATGTCGGCGGGGAAACCGACGGCTACATCCTGCCGCCGAGCGGCGGAGGCGGGCTGAAATTCGGCTCCGGCGTCAACAAGCGGCCCGCACCCGACCCCGGGCTCGACCGCGAAGCGGGCGTGAAGGAGGGTGAGTTCATCCGCGACCTGTTCGGCCCGCCGATCGCCCGGACGAGCGAATATCGCGTCGTCGATACGGTGAGCTGTGTCTACACCTTCACAGCCGACCAGCGCTTCCACGCAACCACGGTCGGCAAGTGCACCGTCATGTCTGCCTGCTCCGGGCACGGCTACAAGTTCGGCGCCGCCATCGGCCGGCGCGTCGCGGATTCCGTCGAGACAGGCGACGGCGAAAGGCTCAAACGCTGGCTCCTGGGCGAAGCGGTCTGACCCTGAGCGCCGGTCAGCTCCGGCAGTGCCGGCGCACGCGCTCCCAGCCGGTCCGGCCTTCGCGCACCAGCACACGCTTCGCCACAACCTCGTAGCGGGGTGCGCTCCTGTGGACCGTCTTGCGGGCAGGCTCGATCAGCACGCGTTCGGTGACGTAATCGTATTCGGCAGGCACGACCACACGCTCCCTGCTTTCGGCGCGCACCTGGACCCGCCGGTGTTCGTAGCCGTAGCGGGCGGGGATGGTCTCGTAGGTGACGCGCTGGTCGCGCACCACCACTGTCTCAGCGACCGTCTTGTAGACGGCGTGACGCTTGACCTTGCACAGCACCTTCTCGCCCTTGATCCAGCGCCACTCCCAGGCATAGCCGCCATCATGGACCTTGACCTTGCGGTGGACTGTCTTCGTCACGGCCGGGATGACCCGTTCGACTGTCCGCGCCGGCTCGATGAGCACTTTTTCCTTCACGGTCGCATATTCCGCCGGCACGATCCGCCAGCGGGTTTCAGCGGCGCGGACGAGGACGCGGCGCCGTTCGGTGCCGTAGACGGCCGGGATCACCTCGACATGCTTGCGGCCGGGTTCTACAAGCACTTTCTCATAGACGGTCTCGTAGACCGGCGCGGCGTGGACCTGCCGGTAGCATTCCCTGGCATAGCCGCCGGCGACGGTCTGGACGGTGCTGGAGGCCAGCACGATAAGGGCGGCCGTGGTTCGTAGTGCGGTCGAGTGCGCCATGAATTCCCCCTGTCGTTGCCCTTTGCGGGCTTACTTTGGCTCACAATACGGCGTGGCTGACGCAGGGGAAGCACTTTCTTGCCGGTTCGTTAAGGATGATGGTTAAGCCTGGGGCCGGTTCAGGCCGCCCTTGCGCGGCCCGCTTGCCGCATCCTATCTATCGGGCGACAGCATAGCGATTCCGCCTGACACGCCTCTCACGAATTCTCCAGAAGGGCAGACCGATGAAAGATCCCGTCGAAACCGCAATGAATCTCGTCCCCATGGTGGTCGAGCAGACCAACCGTGGCGAACGCGCCTACGACATCTTCTCGCGCCTGCTCAAGGAGCGCATCATCTTCATCACCGGGCCAATCGAGGACGGGATGGCGACGCTGGTCTGCGCGCAGCTCCTGTTCCTCGAGGCGGAGAACCCGAAGAAGGAGATCGCGCTCTACATCAACTCGCCGGGCGGCGTCGTGACGAGCGGCATGGCGATCTACGACACCATGCAGTTCATCAAGCCGGCCGTCTCGACGCTGTGCATCGGGCAGGCGGCGTCGATGGGCTCGCTGCTCCTGTGCGCCGGGCACAAGGACCTGCGATTTGCGACGCCGAACGCGCGCATCATGGTGCACCAGCCATCGGGTGGATTTTCGGGGCAGGCCTCCGACATCGAGCGCCATGCCCAGGACATCATCAAGCTGAAGCGCCGGCTCAACGAAGTCTACGAGACGCATACCGGCCAGGACTATGACACGATCGAGCGGACGCTCGACCGCGACCATTTCATGACGTCCGACGAGGCCCAGGCGTTCGGCCTCATCGACAAGGTGATCTCGTCGCGCGACGCCATCGAATCGGCGTCGGCTTCCTGAGCCTCGGGGACGAATACGCGGATGACGCATTTTTGAGTCGGAATGCGTCATTTCCGTCACATTGGGATGTTCCCTCGCCGGGTGGAGCGTCCTACGTTAAGCCTATGTTGATTTCCAGTGCCTTACGGTTCGCAGGGTGACCGCGAATCGTTGATGCGAGTTGGGTATTGTGTTTCGCTTGTGACAACGGTTCGCGCTGGCTGGTTGGCAGCGGCGGGAGCCCGCCATAGAATTGCTTGCCCGATCGAGTTGCATCGGATTCGGGCTGTGCTGAAAGGAAGTGATTGATGAGCAAGGTCAGCAGCGGCGGCGGCGATTCCAAGAACACGCTGTATTGCTCGTTTTGCGGCAAGAGCCAGCATGAGGTGCGCAAGCTGATCGCGGGGCCGACCGTGTTCATCTGCGACGAGTGCGTCGAGCTGTGCATGGACATCATCCGCGAGGAGAACAAGTCCTCGATGGTGAAGTCCCGCGAGGGCGTGCCGACACCGCAGGAGATCCTCAAGGTCCTCGACGACTACGTGATCGGACAGCCTTACGCCAAGCGTGTTCTGTCGGTGGCGGTGCACAACCACTACAAGCGCCTGGCGCATGCCGGAAAGAACAATGACGTCGAACTGGCGAAGTCGAACATCCTCCTGATCGGCCCGACCGGCTGCGGCAAGACGCTGCTGGCGCAGACGCTGGCACGCATCATCGACGTGCCGTTCACGATGGCCGACGCCACGACGCTGACCGAAGCCGGCTACGTCGGCGAGGACGTCGAGAACATCATCCTCAAGCTCCTGCAGTCGGCCGACTACAATGTCGAGCGGGCGCAACGCGGCATCGTCTACATCGACGAGATCGACAAGATCTCGCGCAAGTCGGACAATCCCTCGATCACCCGTGACGTGTCGGGCGAGGGCGTCCAGCAGGCGCTGCTCAAGATCATGGAGGGCACGGTCGCGTCCGTTCCCCCGCAGGGCGGGCGCAAGCATCCGCAGCAGGAATTCCTGCAGGTCGACACCGCGAACATTCTGTTCATCTGCGGCGGCGCCTTTGCCGGCCTCGACAAGATCATCTCCGACCGCGGCCGCAAGACGTCGATCGGTTTCGCCGCGACCGTGGCGTCGCCGGAAGACCGGCGCTCGGGCGAGCTGTTCCGCCAGGTGGAGCCTGAGGATCTGCTGAAGTTCGGCCTGATCCCGGAATTCGTCGGCCGCCTGCCGGTGCTGGCGACGCTGGAAGACCTCGACGAGGAAGCGCTGGTCGAGATCCTGACCGCGCCGAAGAACGCGCTCGTCAAGCAGTATCAGCGCCTGTTCGAGATGGAGAACGTCGAGCTGACGTTCCATGAGAATGCGCTGATGGCCATCGCCAAGAAGGCGATCGAGCGGAAGACCGGTGCGCGCGGATTGCGGTCGATCATGGAATCGATCCTGCTCGACACCATGTTCGAATTGCCGGCGCTGGAAGGCGTGCAGGAGGTCGTCATTTCCGACGAGGTCGTCCAGGGCAACGCCCGGCCGCTCTACATCTACGCCGAGCGCGAAAAGGAAAAGGGCAACGTCAGCGCCTGATTCCGGTTCGGGGCGTCGTCTCTAGTCGGGAGGCTTCATGCGCCCCGCGCTCCGGGTTGTCGCCGGTCTTGCCGCGGCGGTCTCCGCCGCGGTTCTGATTCTGAGGTTCGTCGTCTATCCGGCGCCGAACCTTCCGGCGATCGCCCATGCGGGCGGCGGTCTCGACGGCAAGACCTACACCAATTCCATCGCGGCGCTCGACGCGAGCTATGCGCGTGGCTTCCGTACATTCGAAGTCGACTTCCTGCGGACATGGGACGACGTGTTCGTGTGCGGCCACGACTGGGGCCGGCTCGGCGGCGCGCGGCTGCTTGCCGAGAATTTCGAGCTGGTGCGGTCGAGGATGGACCCAAAGCCCTGCACGCTCGACGAGCTCGTCGCGTGGGTCGAGGCCCACCCCGACGCCAGCCTGGTGAGCGACGCCAAGGACGATGTCGAGGACCTGAACCGGACACTGGCCGAGCGTCTCGGCGACAGGCTGATCGGCCAGGCCTATGATTTCGAACAGCTTTGCAGGTTCCGGGAGATCGGCATCGGCCGCGCGATCCTGACACTCTACCGCATGCCTGTATCGGCGGACGCGCTGGCGCAGGGACTGCGCGGCGACTGCGTCGGGCCTGGCTATCCGGAAGCAGTGACGATGGACACAGGGCGGGTGCGCAGCGGCCACGCGGCCGTGGTGAAGGCAGTCTCCGGCCTGCCGGTCTACACGCATACGGTCAATAGCTGCGGCGCGGCGCGGGCGCTGTTCCTGTTCGGTGCCGACCAGATCTACACCGATTTCCTCGGCCCTTCGGGCTGTTGACAGCCGGCGCGCGCGAACGGGAACCTGCCACTCTTGATCTTTCCGCCTCCGGCATCCAACTAAGGGTGCAAGGGCCGGTGTTCTCAAGCCAAACGATTTCCGCAAATTGCTGGCAAAGGGTTATGCGGAAACACCGCCGGTCGCTACAATGAGATTCGCGCTGTTCGGCGAATGGCGCGACATGAAAGGCTGAACCATGAGCAAGACATCCGGCACTTCCGGGGCTAGTGTCCATCCCGTCCTTCCGCTGCGCGACATCGTCGTGTTCCCGCACATGATCGTGCCGCTGTTCGTGGGGCGCGAGAAGTCGATCAAGGCGCTTGAAGACGTGATGGGCGCGGAGAAGCAGATCCTGCTCGCCACCCAGTTGAACGCCGCCGACGACGATCCGCAGCCCGATGCCATCTACGATGTCGGCACGCTGGCCAATGTGCTGCAGCTCCTCAAGCTGCCCGACGGCACCGTGAAGGTTCTCGTCGAAGGTACCGCGCGTGCGCGCATCACCGGTTTCACCGACCGCGAGGATTTCCACGAAGGCTCGGCGGTCGTCCTCGATGAGCCCGAGGAAGACGAGATCGAGATCGAGGCGCTCGCCCGCTCGGTCGTCTCGGACTTTGAGAACTACGTGAAGCTCAACAAGAAGATATCGCCCGAGGTCGTCGGCGCGGCGAGCCAGATCGAGGATTACTCGAAGCTGGCCGATACGGTCGCGTCGCATCTGGCGATCAAGATCCCCGAGAAGCAGGAAATGCTCGCCACGCTGTCGGTGCGCGAGCGGCTGGAGAAGGCGATGGGCTTCATGGAGGCCGAGATCTCGGTACTCCAGGTCGAGAAGCGCATCCGCAGCCGCGTCAAGCGCCAGATGGAGAAGACGCAGCGCGAGTACTACCTCAACGAGCAGATGAAGGCGATCCAGAAGGAGCTCGGCGAAGGCGAGGACGGCCGCGACGAGGCGAGCGAACTCGAGGAGCGCATCAAGAAGACCAAGCTCTCGAAGGAAGCGCGCGAAAAGGCCAATGCCGAGCTGAAGAAGCTCAAGACGATGTCGCCGATGTCGGCCGAGGCGACCGTCGTGCGCAACTATCTCGACTGGCTGCTGTCGATCCCCTGGGGTCGGAAGTCGAAGGTCAAGTACGATCTCGACGTGGCCCAGGACGTGCTCGACGCAGACCATTTCGGCCTCGACAAGGTCAAGGACCGGATCGTCGAGTATCTGGCGGTGCAGAGCCGGCAGAACAAGATGAAGGGCCCGATCCTGTGCCTCGTCGGACCTCCCGGCGTCGGCAAGACCTCGCTCGGCAAGTCGATCGCCAAGGCCACGGGGCGCGAATTCATCCGCATGGCGCTGGGCGGCGTGCGCGACGAAGCCGAAATCCGAGGCCACAGGCGGACCTATATCGGCTCGATGCCCGGCAAGGTCATCCAGTCGATGAAGAAAGCAAAGAAGTCCAACCCGCTCTTCCTGCTCGACGAGATCGACAAGATGGGAATGGACTTCCGCGGCGACCCGTCGTCGGCCCTGCTGGAGGTCCTCGACCCCGAGCAGAACTCGACCTTCATGGATCACTATCTTGAGGTCGAATACGACCTGTCGAGCGTCATGTTCGTGACGACGGCGAATACGCTGAACATCCCGCCGGCCCTGATGGACCGCATGGAGATCATCCGTATCGCCGGCTACACGGAGGACGAGAAGGTCGAGATCGCCAAGCGGCACCTCCTGTCCAAGGCGATCCGCGACCATGCGCTGCAGCCTAAGGAGTTCTCGATCACCGACGAGGCGATCCGCGAGATCATCCAGACCTACACCCGGGAAGCCGGCGTACGTAACCTCGAGCGCGAGCTGATGAAGGTCGCGCGCAAGGTGGTCACCGAGATCCTTCGGACCAAGAAGAAGTCGGTCAAGGTGACGGCGGCAAACCTCGCGGACTATTTGGGTGTGCCCCGGTTCCGGTTCGGACAGGCCGAGGGCGAGGACCAGATCGGCGTCGTCACGGGTCTTGCGTGGACGGAGGTTGGCGGCGAGCTGCTGACGATCGAAGGCGTGATGATGCCCGGCAAGGGCAAGATGACCGTGACGGGCAATCTGCGCGACGTAATGAAGGAATCGATTTCAGCGGCGGCATCCTACGTCCGGTCGCGTTCGATCGATTTCGGCATCGAGCCGCCGGTGTTCGACAAGCGCGACATCCACGTCCACGTGCCGGAAGGCGCCACACCGAAGGACGGACCGTCCGCGGGCGTGGCGATGGCAACCGCGATCGTGTCGGTGCTGACCGGCATTCCGGTGCGCAAGGATGTCGCCATGACGGGCGAGATCACGCTGCGCGGCCGGGTCCTGCCGATCGGCGGCCTCAAGGAGAAGCTGCTGGCAGCACTTCGCGGCGGCATCAAGAAGGTGCTCATTCCCGAGGAGAACGCCAAGGATCTGGCCGATATCCCGGACAATGTGAAGAGCAGCCTCGAGATCGTGCCCGTGCAGCGGGTCGGAGAGGTGCTGCAGCACGCCCTGACCCGGATGCCGGAAGCCATCGAATGGGTCGAGCCTGCCGAGGCGGTTGCCGCCAAGGCGGACGAGGCCGCGCAGGCCGCGCTCGCCCACTGATCGGCACCGCCTTTTGACGCAATTTGACGGCCGGGTCGCAAGCCCGGCCGTTTTTCTTCCGGAATCGGCGGAAAACCGGGAATTTTCAGCACCCGGGAGGGTTTTGTGCCTTGGTCGGGCCGCTACTTCTTTCTAGAGTTCGGGTCCTGCCGGTGAGTCGTATCTTCCGGTCTTCATAGGGAAGGGGATTGTTTATGAACAAGAACGAGCTTGTATCTGCGGTCGCCGACGAGGCGAAAATTTCAAAAGGCGACGCACAGGCCGCTGTCGACGCGGTCTTCTCCGTGATCACCGGTGAGCTGAAGAAGGGCGGCGATGTCCGTCTTGTCGGTTTCGGAAACTTCTCGGTTTCGAAGCGCGGTGCTTCGACGGGACGCAACCCGCAGACTGGTGCGGCCGTCAATATTCCGGCGCGCAACGTGCCGAAATTCTCGGCAGGCAAGGGCCTCAAGGACGCCGTGAACTGACACGGCCCTAGAGGCAGGACTTTTTCGAGAAGCCGGGCCAGCCCCGGCTTTTCTTTTTTGTGCCGGCTCACAATCCGGTAGCCGGGCGCGGCGCGGCGTGCCATCAATAGGCCTGCGGCCTACTGGACGACAGACGGTGCGTACCGCTTGCGCGGATCGATGGTGCCAGGCTTCATCCAGTTGTTACATGGCGGGAATATTCGCTGACGCTTCGATCATCGGGCGTCCAAGAGGGAGATTTCGACATGACGACGATCAGACGGCGCGGTTTCATCAAGGGTGCGGCTTCCGTGGCGGGCCTCTCGCTCGCGGCCCCGTTCGTGGTGCGGAGCGGCTTTGCCCAGAGCTCCTCGGGCAATGTGAACATCTTCGCCTGGGCCGGCTACATCAACGACGACATCCTCGGCGCGTTCGAGAAGGCGACGGGCATCAAGCCCAACTACACGCCCTACGGCACCAATGACGAGCTGCTCAATCAGTTGCGCGCCAACAACGGCGCCGGTTTCGACGTGATCTGGCCGTCGGTCGACCGCGTGCCGAACTATGTCGAGTTCAATCTCGTGCAGCCGCTCGACGAAGCGAAGATCGACGTGGCCAAGTGCCTGCCCAGCGCCTGGACGAGCTCGGCCAATCTCGGCGCCGTGGTCGATGGAAAGCGGTATCAGGTGCCGACCGACTGGGGCACGGAAGCGCTGAGCTTCGACAAGGAGCAGATGCCGCTCGAATACGGCACGGCCTCCTACGGCCACATCTGGGCGCCGGAAGCCGAGGGCAAGGCGACGGTGCGCGGGCATTCCGGTCTTGTCGGCCTCGGCCTGTGGATGGAAGGCGAGGGCAAGCTGCCGATGCCGATGGTCGATGCCTTCAAGTCGGAAGACAACATGGTCAAGGTCTATGACGCGATCCTGGCCGAGGCGATCGCGCGCAAGAAGAACATCGCGCAGTTCTGGTCCAACGAGAACGAGGCGCAGGGCGCCTTCCGCGTCAATGGCTGCGTGGTCGGCCAGACCTGGGATTCGTCCGCCGCCGCGCTCGGCAAGGAAGGGCTTCCGATCGGCTATGTCGCACCGAAGGAAGGCGCGCTCGCCTGGATGGAAGGCGTGTCGATCCCGTCCGGCGCGGAGAATGTCGACCAGGCCTACGCCTTCATCAACTTCATGCTGACGCCGGAAGCGGGTGCTGCCTACACCAACGCGACCTCGATCAACTCGACCGCTGTCGGTGCCGCCGAGATGACGTCGGATGACGCCAAGAACTTCTTCGCCGCCGCCTATCCGGGCGACGCGCTGGAGAAGCTGTGGTGGTGGCCGATCCAGGAAAGCTGGTTCGTGGCCAAGCGCAACGAGTACCAGGACCGGTTCCTGTCGGCCTGATATCGCAACGGGGCGGGCGCACACCGTCCGCCCCGGCGTATCCCGCAATGTCTCATTCGGTCGAACTCACCAATGTCGGAATGACCTTCGGCGCCACGCGCGCCGTCGGCGACGTGTCGTTCGCGGTCGAAGCCGGCGAGTTCTTCTCGATTCTCGGCCCGTCCGGCTGCGGCAAGACGACGATCCTGCGCATGATCGCCGGTTTCCTCCAGCCCACGGAGGGCCGCATCGCAATCGGCGGGCGCGACATGAGCGGTCTGGGTCCCAATCAGCGGCCCACTGCGATGATCTTTCAGTCGCTGGCGCTGTTCCCGCTGATGCCGGTGTGGGAGAACATCGCCTTCGGGCTGGAAGCGCGCGGCGCAAGCAAGGCCGAGCGGCGCGCCAAGGCCGACGATTTGCTCAAGCTCATCGCACTGGAGGGTTTCGGCGATCGCATGCCGGGCGAGCTCTCGGGCGGGCAGCGGCAGCGCGTGGCGATCGCGCGTGCGCTGGCGGTCGAGCCACAGGTGCTGCTCCTCGACGAGCCGCTCTCGGCACTCGATCTGAAGCTCAGGCAGCATATGCGGGCCGAGTTGCGCGCCCTGCAGAAGCGGACCGGTGTCACCTTCATCTACATCACCCACGACCAGTCCGAGGCGCTCGCCATGTCGGACAGGGTGGCGGTGATGAGCGCGGGGGTGCTGCAACAGGTCGGTGCGCCTCGCGACCTCTATGAGAGCCCGCGAACCCCGTTCGTGGCCTCCTTCGTCGGCGAGACCAACGCGATTTCCGGCACCGTCGTCGAGGTGTCCGATACCGTGGCAACCATCGACACCGCGCACGGACGCATGTCCGGGCGTTCCGGCGAAGGGCTCAAATCGGGGGGTACGGCTCGGCTCTACGTGCGGCCGGAAGCGCTGGTGCCCGGCCTGGATGTCGAGAACCGGCTGACCGCGACGATCGAAAGAAGCGATTTCGAGGGGGCTTTCGCACTGCTTCACGGCCGGCTGGCAGACGGAAGCCCGCTCGTTGCTTCGGTCGGCAATACGGCGCTGGCCGAGGCGCCGGGACCCGGCGAGAGCGCGGCATTCGGCTTCGAAACACGCCATGCCGTGGTTCTGGCCGATGGCTAGCCTGGTCGAGCGTTTCGGGGGCGGGCTCGCAACGATCCTGATCGGGCTGGTCGCCGTCTGGCTTGTTGCCATGGTGCTCGCGCCAAACCTGATGATGATCGACTACGCGCTGAGGCCGAACCTGCCGCCGGCGGCCATCGGCGGGCCGGATGACGTCTATTCGCTCGACAACATCACCTATCTCGCCCAGGAAAGCGTCCATCGCACGATCTTCTTCAAGACCGTGTGGGCCAGCGCGCTGGTGGCGCTGGCGACGTTCGTCGTCTGCTACCCGCTGGCTTTCTGGCTGGCGCAGAACGCGACGCCGAACCAGACCGCGGTTGTGCTTATCGCGCTCACGGTGCCGTTCTGGATCAACGAGGTGTTGCGGACGCTGGCCTGGTACATCCTGCTCGCCTTTCGCGGCCCGCTTAACGCGCTGCTTCTGTCGGTTGGCATCATTGACGAGCCGGTGCGCTGGTACGGCAATGGCGGCGTGCTTGCCGGGATGATCTACGCCTACATCCTGTTCATGCTGTTCCCGATCTACAATTCGATCGAGAGTCTCGACAAGTCGCAGCTCGAGGCGGCGCGAGATCTCGGCGCGTCGACCCTGCGCATTCACCGGCGGATCGTCATTCCGCACGCCAAGGCGGGCATCGCTACGGGATGCGTCTTCACCTTCATGCTCGCGGCGGGATCCTACGTCGCGCCGGCGCTGCTTGGCGCGCCGGGCAGCCGCTGGTTCACCGAGATCATCTACAACTGGTTCTTCGAGGGCGGCGACTGGAACCGCGGCGCGGCCTATGCGCTGGTTCTCCTGGTGCTGTGCCTCCTCGTCGTGCTCCTGGCGCTGCGCATCGCCAGGGTCAACCTCGCGGACGTGGCGAAATGAGGTGGAACGCCGAGGCGATCCCGCGCTTTCTGTTCGCGCTCTATATGGGCGCCTTCTTCCTCTATCTGTTCGCGCCGCTGGCGGTCATGGGCGCCGCGACCTTCAACGCGAGCCGGTTTCCGACCGTGACGCCGTGGCGGGGAACCACGCTCGAATGGTTCGCGGCGCTGGCGAAGGACGGCGCGATGTGGCAGGCGCTGTGGACATCGTTCGTGGTCGCATTCTTCGTCGTCGCCGTGGCATTGCCGGTGGGAACCGCCGCAGCCCTCGTGCTGACCAGCCTGCACGCGCGTGCCCGAAGCCTGCTCTATGCGCTGATGGTTTCGCCGTTGCTGACGCCCGGTGTGGTCATCGGCATCGCGACGCTGGTGCTGTGGCGCAGGGTCGGTGTCGGCGGCGGCGTGTTCCTGATCGTGGTCGCCCAGGCGAGTTTCATCATCTGCTACGTGATGCTGATGATCGCGGCACGGCTGCAGCGTTTCGACAGAACCCAGGAAGAAGCGGCACTGGGGCTCGGGGCATCGAAATTCATGGTGTTCCGGCGGGTGTTGCTGCCGTTCCTGCGGCCGGCGCTCTACGCCGCCGGCGTGCTGGCCGTGCTGCAGTCTATCGAGAACTACAACACGACGCTTTTCGTGCGCGGGTTCGACACGCCGCTGACGGTCTATATCGCGACCAAGGTGAGGACCGGCCTGACGCCGGCGGTCAATGCGCTGGCCCTGATCATGATCGCCGCCACGGTGATCGGCGCGATCGCCTACGAGGTGGCCCGGCGGCGGCAGACCCGACGCGGTTAGGCGTTCAGTTGGCGTTCAGGTTGATTGTCCTATAAGCAGGTCGAAAAGGGGCAGGATGTCCCGTTGCAAGAAGAGGCGGTGGAAACACCGGCGGACGATAGAATGAACAAGTCTGTTTACGTGATCGCGGCCATTTGCGGTTTCCTGGCGACCCCTTCGCTGGCCGCAACGGTCGAAAATACCGGCACCGACCCGGAGATGATCATCGTCACCGAGGACGGCAAGCGGACCGAGATCTCGATCGCGGCCGGCGAGACGGTGAATTTCTGCTCGGCAGGCTGCTTCGTGACGATGCCGAATGGCGACCGCGAAGTGCTCACCGGCTCCGAAACGCTGGAAATTTCCGGCGGACGAGGGCGGATTCGCTGAACAAGCAGCCTGCTTCGCGCAGTTTTGCCTTCAACCTTAGCGATTTTTCTCACAACGTATTAACCCTGCCGGACAATAGACGGCCGGAATCAGCGTTTCCCGGCCGGCCATAAACCGTCAGGTAGCGCAGTTTGCTGTATCCGATTTCCCGACATTCGCTGATTGGGCAGGGATACGGAACACATGGATGCGCGGACGGACAGCCGAACCATTCCGCTCGCCGTCGACCTCGACGGGACGCTGATCGCCACGGATCTCCTGTGGGAAAGCCTGTTCCTGCTGATCCGGCAAAATCCGCTCTACCTGTTCATGGTTCCGGTGTGGCTGGCGGGCGGCAAGGCGCGGCTCAAATGCGAGATCGCCAGCCGGGTTGAACTCGACCCGGCGGCGCTGCCGTATCGGCCCGAAATCCTCCAACTGATCAACGATGCGAAGCATGAAGGCCGCAAGGTCGTGCTCGCGACGGCGTCTCCGGCGAAATTCGCGGATGCGGTCGCAGACCATCTCGGTCTCTTCGACGCGGTCATCTCCACCCGCCCGGCGCTGAACCTGGCCTCGTCGGCCAAGAAGGCCGCGCTGGTCGGGAGCTACGGTGAGGCCGGCTTCGACTATGTCGGCAACAGCCGCGCCGACCTGCAGATCTTCGACGCGGCGCGCCAGGCGATCGTCGTGGCGCCGGACCGCAGCGCGGCGCGCTGGCAGAAACGCCATGAGGCGCGGCTGATCGAAACGCCGAAGCCCGGCGTCAGGACGCTGCTGAAGATGCTGCGCGTGCATCAGTGGGTGAAGAACGTGCTGATCTTCGTGCCGATGGCGCTGTCGCACGAATATCTCAACATCGACGTCATCCTGGGCTGTGTGATCGCGTTCTTCGCGTTCAGCGCCGCCGCATCCTCGATCTACATCGTCAACGACTTCTTCGACCTGGCGCTCGACCGGGCGCATCCGACCAAGCGCAACCGGCCTTTTGCGAGCGGCATGCTGTCGATGCCGTTCGGCATCGGGGCGGCGGCCGTGCTGCTGGTCACCAGCCTCGCTCTGGGCCTGCTGCTGCCGCCGCTCTTCATGCTGGTTCTTGTCGGCTACCTGATCGCGACGACCGCCTATTCGCTCGCCCTGAAGCGCATGCTTCTGGTCGATGTGCTGACGCTCGCCGGTCTCTACACGGTGCGCGTGCTCGCAGGTGCGGCCTCGTCGCCCGGTCTCACCGTGTCGTTCTGGCTGCTCGCCTTCTCGATCTTCTTCTTCCTGTCGCTGGCGCTCGTCAAACGCTACGTCGAACTCAGGATGACGGCGCTGCCGGAAGGCGAACGGATCGCCGGGCGCGGCTATCGCACCGAAGATCAGGAGATCATCGCGCAGGCCGGCCTCGCATCGTCGTTCTCGGCGGCACTCGTGCTGGCGCTCTACATGCAGAGCGACACGATCAGCGACCTCTACGTTCATCCGTGGATGATCTGGCCGCTGTCGCCGATCATCCTCTACCTGACCATGCGCATCTGGATCCTTGCGCGGCGCGATGAAATGCACGACGACCCGATCGTCTTCATCATCCGCGACTGGCGCAGCCAGACCGTTGCGATCCTCGGCGCGCTCCTCCTCGTTGCGGGCACAATCTAGCGATGAGAGATCTTCATACCAGCTTCGGTCTTCCGCATGCCGGCGCGCCGCGCGTCACGGATGCCGCCGACGGCATCGGCCTGCTGGGCAGCGGCAAGGCGCGCGCCGACAGCCTGCTTGCCTACGGGAACGGCCGCTCCTACGGCGATACCTGCCTCAACGCGTCGGGAACGCTTATCGACATGCGGTCGGCCGACACGCTTTTGTCATTCGATGCCCAGGCCGGCCTGATCGAGGCGGAAGCCGGACTGATGCTGTCCGACATCATCGCCTATGCCGCGCCCTCGGGCTGGTTTCCGGCGGTCGTCCCGGGCACCCGGTTCGTCACGCTGGGCGGGGCGATCGCCAACGACGTTCACGGCAAGAACCATCACCGGCGCGGCACCTTCGGGAAGCACGTCGAGAGCCTGCGCCTGGCTAGGTCCGACGGCACCGTGGTCGAGTGCAGCCGTACGGAGAATGTCGACCTGTTTTCCGCGACGATCGGCGGAATGGGCCTGACGGGCCTGATCCTGTCCGCCAAGCTGCGCCTGATGCGGGTCGGCTCGCTCGATGTCGAAGAGCGGGTGACGCGATTCGGAAGCCTCGAGGAATATCTCGACATCGCGGCCGACGCCGACCTCGAGAACGAATATGCGGTGGCATGGATCGACCAGCTTGCCAGGGGCAAGCGGCAAGGACGCGGGCTGCTCCTGACCGGCAATCATGCGAGCGAGGGCCGGCTCGACGGGACGACGTCGCGGTCGATGCTCGCCGTTCCATTCCGTTCGCCGGTCAACGTCCTCAGCCGACCGTTCCTGAAGCTCTTCAACGAAGCGTATTTTCGAGGCAAAAGCCGCCGGAGCGGGCCGGGGCTCTCGTCGTGGGCGTCGTTCTTCTTTCCGCTCGACGGGGTGCGCAACTGGAACCGGCTCTACGGGCCACGCGGGCTCCTGCAGCACCAGAGCGTCGTACCGGACGCCGAAGCGCATCGCGCGCTGCCGCTGCTGTTCAAGGCTGCGCGGGATGCGGGCCACGGCTCGTTCCTGACGGTGCTCAAGCGGTTCGGAGACGTCGCGTCGCCTGGCATGCTGTCGTTTCCGCGGCCGGGCTACACGCTGACGCTCGATTTTCCCAACCGGGGACCGCGGACCATGGCGCTGATGGCCGAGCTCGACAGGATCACGGTCGAGGCGGGCGGCGCCGTCAATCCTTACAAGGACGCGCGCATGAGCGCCGCCGTGTTCAGGGCGTCGTTTCCCGACTGGAGGCGGGTCGAGGCGCTGCGGGACCCG
Source organism: Rhizobiaceae bacterium (assembly GCA_023953775.1). Lineage (GTDB taxonomy): Bacteria > Pseudomonadota > Alphaproteobacteria > Rhizobiales > Rhizobiaceae > JAMLJD01. Next base: position 24,846 of record JAMLJD010000032.1, read on the forward strand.
GCGTTCGTTTCGGATTTCTGGCGCCGGACGGCACTCGCCCTGCAGGCGCAGGACGTACCGATCCGCGAGGCCGCAGAATAGCAGACCATTACAATTCCGGCGTGCGGATTCACGAAAGATTCCGGAATTCACGCTAGGGAAGGACAGGGTGCGGGACATGAAATATCTGGCTTTCATACTCTTTACCGTGATGACCAACGCGGCGGCGCAGCTCATGCTGAAGCAGGGCATGATGTCGCTCGGCTCGATCAGCTTCTCAGGCGGGAATCCGATCCTGAAGATCCTGACGATCGTCTTCAGCCCGTGGGTTTTCGCCGGGTTGTGCACCTTTGTCATCTCGATGGCGTCGCATCTCTACGTGCTGTCGAAGGTCGAACTCTCGTTCGCCTATCCGTTCCTGAGCCTTGCCTATGTCGCGGTCGCCGTCTTCGCCTATTTCATCTTCCGCGAGGACCTGAACGCCTACCGGATTGCCGGCATCGCCTTCATCTGCGTCGGCACGATCCTGATCGCACAGGGCGGTACCCGGACCACGGACGATGTCGTCCACCTCACCACCGATCCCATCAAGACCAGCGAGCTTGCGAAATGAGACACATCATCTTCGGCGGCGACGGTTTCGTCGGCCGTCACCTTGCCCCCAAACTCGTCGCGGATGGCGAGGAAGTCATTGTCGCCGACATCGCAAAGGGCGAGTTTCCGCACTATCGTACGGCCCGCTGGGTCCGCTGCGACGTGACCGACCCTGCCTCGGTCGCCAATGTCGGCATCAGGCCTGACGACATGGTCTACAACCTGTCGGCCAAGATGCTGTCGCCGATCCAGGTGCGGGCGAAGCGGCACGATTTCTTCTTTCCGGTGAATTATCACGGGACGGTCAACATCATCGATGCGATGGACGAGGCCGGCGCGCCCAATCTCGTCCACTTCACCACCGACATGGTCTACGGTCATACCGTGACCTATCCGATGACCGAGGATCACCCGGTCGCGCCGCTCGGCGAATACGGACTGTCGAAGTGGAAGACCGAAGAGCTGGCGCATGAATGGCGCGAGCGCGGCATGAACATTTCGCTGTTCCGCCCGCGCCTGATCATCGGACCCGGACGGCTGGGTATCCTCGAAAAGCTGTTCAAGCTGATCGACTACAACCTGCCGGTGCCTATGATCGGTTCGGGAAAGAATCCCTACCAGTTCATCTCTGTGTTCGACTGCGCCGAAGCCGCGCGGCTGGCATGGAAGGCCGGCGTGCCGAACGAAGCCTACAATCTTGGCTCGCTCAATCCGCCGCCGGTGCGCAAGCTTCTCGGCGACCTGATCAAGCATGCAGGATCGAAGTCGTTGCTGGTGCCAACCCCCGGCTGGGCGGTGAAGCGCACGCTCGACCTGCTCGACCTGATGAACCTGCCGATCATGGATCCCGAGCAGTATCTGATCGCCGACGAGGAATGCGTCCTCGACGTCTCGAAGGGCGAGCGCGATCTCGGCTGGGTGCCGCAGTATCGCGACGAGGACATGCTGATCGCGGCCTATGACGAATACCGGACCAAGAAGGACGGCAAGGCCGTCGCCGGCGCCGCGCACGTGCCGGCAGAATAGGAGATATCGATGACCGTGATGACAAAGCCCGATGCGATGCACTCGCGCATGACGATCGACGCGCCGGCGCTGGCGCCGGTGCAGATCGCCAAGCCGGACCTGATTTCGGTCGAGGATGCCAAGGCGATGGACGTCGCCCGCATGACCGACCTGTTCAAGGCGCACATCAATCCCGGCCAGCTTCACTTCATGAAGCTGCTCGGCTTCCACAAGGTGAAGGTCGAGCGCGCCGAGGGGATGTACTACATCGACCAGAACGGCCGGAAGATCCTCGATTTCTTCGGCGGCTTCGGCTCGCTGGCCTTCGGCCACAACCATCCGCGCATTCTCGAGGCGCGCACCAGGTTCCAGGAGGAAAAGCGGCACGAGATCGCAATCGCCTTCATGTCGCAATACGCCTCGGCGCTGGCCCACAATCTCGCGGCCTGCAGCCCCGGCGATCTCGACATGGTGTTCCTGGGCTCGTCGGGTTCGGAAGCGATGGAGGCCGCGGTCAAGCTTGCAGAGCGTGCCGCCGGGCCGAAGCGTCCGAAGATCGTCTATGCCGAGAACTCGTTCCACGGAAAGACCAAGGGTGTGCTCGCCGTTACCGACGGGCAGCTCTACCGCGGCGAATTCAAGCTGACGGACAACACGGTCCGCGTTCCCTTCGGCGACATCGAGGCGATCGAGAATGCATTCAGGTCCGATCCAGAGATCGGCGTCATCGTCCTGGAAACCGTGCAGGGCGGCGGTGGCATCATCAAGGCCGAAGGCGAATTCTGGAAGAAGCTGCGGGCGCTCTGCGACCAGTACAACGTGATCTGGATCGCCGACGAGGTGCAGTGCGGCTTCGGGCGCACCGGCCGGTTCTACGCGTTCGAGCATTACGACGTCGTGCCCGACATCACCGCGCTGGCTAAATCGCTCGGCGGCGGCAAGGCGGCCGTCGGCGCGATGATCGCGCGGCGCGAGGTCTACATGAAGGCCTACGGCACGCCGAAGACGGCCATGATCCACGCCCAGGCAACCTTCGGCGGCATCGGCGAGGCCTGCATCACCTCGATCGAGGCGATGAACATCCTCTACGACGAGGGCCTGATCGAGAATGCCGACCAGACCGGCGCCTATCTGCTGGAGCGGCTGGAAGCGCTGCGCGAGAAGCATCCGCGGATCATCAAGGAGGTGCGCGGGCAGGGCTTCATGGTCGGGCTCGAGTTCCAGGACTTCTCGCAGACGCTGCCGGCGGTGCTTCGTCCGGTCGTCGGCATGCTGGACGACAAGCTCAAGGGCTCGCTGTCGGGCTTTGTGGGAGCGCTGCTCCTGCGCGACTATGACGTGCTGGTCGCCTTCACTGAGTACAACCGCAACGTGATCCGTCTCGAGCCGCCGCTGATCTGCCAGCGCGAGCATGTCGACACGTTCGTCAACGCGCTCGACAGCCTGCTGTCGCGCGGGGTCGTGTCGATCGTGAAGGATTTCGTGAAGAGCCAGGTGAAATAGGCGGCGACACCGCCGACCCAACGACAAGGCCGGGCGCAAGCCCGGCCTTTTTTGTGGCGCCTACAATGTGCCGCCGTGCGGCTTCCTACTGTGAAAGATCGCCGAAGCGCGGATGGATGAAGGCGTCGAAGCATGCGTCCAGCGTGATGCGGCGGTGGGACTTCATGGCCGGCGCGTAAAGATTATGCAGCGCGTTGTTGGCCGTGGTCAGCGGGCAGGTTGGCAACAGAATGAGGTCCGCCGCCTCGATCGCCGCTATCTCCTCGGGCGAAGGATCGGGGACGGCGCGGCTCGGGTCCGCGCCGATCGCCAGATGGAGTGGCGCCCTGCGATCCATCAGCCATGCAAACGGGTTGACGAAGTTGATGTTCATGACCGTCTCGAAGCGAATGCCATTGCGCTGCTCGAGGCGCCTGATGTCAGTGACGGCTCGGTCGACGGCCATCAGGTGGTCGAGCTGGAAGTCGAGACCGGAATAGAAGATGAATTCCGGCAGTTCCCCGATCTCGACGAAGCCCTCGTAGGTGCCGCGGTGGTCGGGATAGAAGCCGAGCATCTTCTCGGCGCGCGCCATGATCTCCGGCCTCGCATTGACCTGGCCCAGGGTGCGCAGATTGTCGTTGGCGAGCGGCACGTTCTTGATCGCGCCGAGATAGGTGCGCGCGGCTTCCTGGGTGGTGTTGACGATAGGCGGCAAGGCAGCGGCAGCCGACAAGAGGAGGCAGAGGCCGAGGACGGGTGGCTTGCCGAACAGCTCGCCCCACGACGTGGAGAACATCCAGACCAGCGCCGGCCAGACGAAGATCAGTGCCTGGCTGCCCGTATTCTGTGTCTCGAAGAAGATGCCGGCGAAGAGGATCGCCGCCAGCCAGAATGCCGGGCGATCGACAAGAGCCGCGATCCCTGCGAAGGACGGCCGACGGACGAGGCCGCCAAGCTGGTCGCGCAACGCGCGCCGCTGGTGCCAGATGAGCACGAGGACGAGAATTCCGGCCGGGGCGACGATGCCGAAAGTGTGCGACGCGGCCTGGAGGAAGCGCGGCGCGAGGCTGCCCGAATTCATCTCGACCAGAGTCAGTATGTCGATCGCATACTGCGAGACGAAGCCGGTGGTCAGTTCCATCACCCCGAGCAATGCGAAGAACGCCGCCGCGGCGCCGACGGCCGTCATGAACGCGATGCGGCCTGCCGCGAAGGCGAAGGCGCACAGCATCAGGCCGGAGATGAAGCCGGTGATCTTGGTCAGGAACAGCGCCGTCATCGCCGCCACGACGACGACCGCAAGCAGCCGCTGCGCGCGGACGAACAGCAGACCGACGGTCAGCACGTAAAGCAATTGGCAGACCTGGCGGTTGTAGATACCGAAGCCGTCCGAGCCCGGGTAGGGATAGTAGCTGCGCGTGTTGAAGGGCAGCAGCGAGAAGACGAGGAACGGGACCAGCAGCGCCAGCGCGGTCATGCGGGATCGCCGGTCGAGGCGCATCAGCGTCAGCGCCATCAGAGGCGCAGTAATGGCGAGCAGCGACCAATGAACCAGTAGCAGCGGCTGCGCCTGGGGAAAGATCTCTGTGCCCGCCGCGAACAGGTAGTAGCCGAGCGGTCCCACCGGCGCGAAGAAGTCGACGGTGGACACCTGGCCGGTGAAGATGCGGTTGGCTGCGTCGAAATAGACGACAAGGTCCCAGTACATTGCGCCGATCGGCACGCGGAGCGGCAGCGAAAGCAGGATGGCAGCGATGGCGACCGCCAGCGCGAGAATGGCCGACGGGCGCAGCAGCGACGTGGCGGTTCCGCCGCGTTTGCGTGAGGGGGCCTGGCCCGCCGGATGATCCATGACGTCGCTCATAGCGTTGCTTCTCGTTCCTCAAACCATCTGGTTGCGGCCGACTTCAGATCGCCTCATTGACCGCAACACTGAGCGCTGCCGACGCGACGGACATGGAGATCGCGATCGGCAGCCAGTTACGCGATCTTTCCGCATCGATCGTAAAGAAATTGAGTGGAAACAGGTGCTGATGGGGCAGAGCTTCGGAAGATTCGGCGGGCGCCTCCATGAAGCACTCTTCGTCGAACCATGCCCAATCGTCGGCCCAGGTCCAGCAATCGTGCTTCTTGTAGACGCTGGCGACCTCCTCGGCATAGGCCTTGTCGGTCGGCAGGCGGAGATACGCTCCCGGTGAGGTCTCGAAATAGCGCATCGCCAACGGCAGTGCCCGGTCGGTGCAGTAGTTCGACATCCAAAGCCTGAATCCGATCTCGGTACGAAGCGACTGGAGTACGCGAAATACCTGGATGTGCTCCTCGTGCCCGTACTCGCCCCAGGGATTGTGCGTGAAGACGTTCATGCCGGGACGAAGACGCGGGCGCAGCGCGTCCCGGATCCGGACGAAGTTGTCGGCATAGGCGCGGCCGACTCTGGCGTGTGCAACGTTCACGTCGCTCAGCGGGCCGATTTTCGGGATCGCGCGCTTGGCCGCGTGAGTCAGTGCGCGCTTGCTGCTTTCGTAGCTGAACTCGATCCCGATCTCGTTCGGCACAGGGTCTTTCCAATCGGCGCAACCATAGGAACCCGATTCCTCGATGTTCAGGCATGTCACGGCTGGATGCGGGAGTTCCGCGATTGCCCTCGCGCGGGCTTCACCCAAACCCGGCTGCGCCCAGAAATCGCGAAAAACGATCACAACCTGGTCAGCATCCTTCATGATCGAATTGAACCAGAGGAGTTCGTCGTCGGGATGCGCCCCGATTATCATCGAGTTCTTGAGAATTTCCGCCCGGTCAACCATCGTTCCCCCTGCCGTTCGTCCATCCTGCCTAAAGCTTGTCCCCGCCACCCATGAGCGCGCCGAGGCGTTGCCTTCCTCCCATTGCCGCCAGTGCGAGCTTGCCGCGCCACGTCCTGCCCGATGTGATCTCGAACATCCGGGTCGGCACAGTGCCGAAGTCGGCCTTGAACGGCTCATCTCCGATCGTGAAATCGAACGATGTGCCGCCCGAGGCGATCCAGTCTTCGATGATCGCGTCGTAAAGCAGGAGGCCCGGCGAGTGCTTGCCGTGCCGGGTGTAGTCGCAGCCGATCAGCAGGTAGTGGAAGCTACCTTCATGCGACAAGCCGAACACGTATCCCACCGCTTCGCCTGCCGCTTCCAGAACGTATGTATTGGCTAGCCTGGACGGGGCGCCCTCTACGGCAACGTCCCTGTAGAATTCGCAGACGAAGTCCAGAGCGATCATATCGCCGTCGAAACGGCCTTCGCGCAGCGCAGCCATGGAATCGATCGCCTTACCGATCTCGGAGGGGTCTGCGAGGCGGCGCAGCAAAGCGCCGTCGAGTTTCAGGAAGCGCTTTTTGCGGCGGTCGAGATATTTCGCGAAGGTCGGAGAATAGGCCGCAGATCTCCAGGCCTGATAGTCCTTCCCGAGCGCCACTGCATGGGCGGAGAAATCGCACGCCGCAGGCGCGGCATTGAAGAAGAGACGCCAGTCCGCGAGATGTTCTTCGCGCACGGGGCGAATGCGCAGGATGTCGTGCGACGGAAGGACGGCTGCCACTTCACCTGCGATATCACTCAAATCGGACGTCCGGCGCCAGGCGCGATCGATTACCGGTGCCGCATAGTCGCTGACCCCGAGATCGGCGGCTTCGAGAAGCGTAAGGCCGGACTTCGCCCGCAACATCAGCGGAAGGGCGAAGAGCAGTGTGCCGTGCTCTGCGTGGCGACCGGTGACGACGCAAGGCTCGGCGTCGCGCCGGGGCGCGACTGTCCCGAAGAGATGCCTCAACCATAACGGATGCTGGAAAGCCGTGGCGTCGGAGCGTGCGAAAAGCTCCGCATATTCACCACCGGAGAAATCGAAGCGGGGTTCGGCGGCGACGACCACACGGGGAATGTCCGGCGCCATGGACGCATTGTCGGAACATTCCCGCGATATATCGCCGATCAGCGCATGTCCGTTCATGCTTTCGGGCTACCACAATCTTCGACACGAAAAGTTAATCCTGGACCCAAAACCCTTGTTAATCCTAACGGAGCCGGTGGCGCTCGCCGTCGCCGTCGCGGCGTTATTTCCTTATGTCGCAAACAGGCTGCAAACGGGTCGCCGCGCGGCCCTATAGTCTGGCGCGAAAATCACTCGGAGCATCGGGCAATGGCAGAGTTTCCGACACAGGCGAAGGTCGTGATCATCGGGCTGGGCGGCATCGTCGGCGCCTCGGTCGCGCACCATCTGATCGAGCGCGGCTGGGACGGCATCGTCGGCATCGACACGTCGGGCATACCGACCGATGTCGGCTCGACCGCGCATGCGTCGGACTTCTGCTACACGACCAGCCATGATTTCCTGTCGTGCTGGACGACACTCTACTCGATCGATTTCTACGAGAAGATGGGCCACTACGCGCGTGTCGGCGGGCTTGAGGTCGCGCGTGTCGGCGACGATGCGCGCATGGACGAGATCAAGCGCAAGGTCGCCTCTGCAAAGGCTTTTGGCACGCGCGCTCGGCTGATCGAGCCGGCGGAGATCAAGGAGAAGTTTCCGCTGATCGAGGAAAGCTTGGTGCAGGGCGGGTTGTGGGATCCCGATGCCGGGCTCGTCATCCCGCGTTCGCAGACCGTCGCCGGCAAGCTGGTGGACCAGGGTGTGGCGAGCGGCAAGCTGCAGGCCTTCGCCAACACGTCTGCGACGTCACTGGTGATCGAGGACGGCAGGATCAAGGGCGTGGTGACGAGCCGCGGCACGATCATGGCCGACCACGTGGTGGTGTGCACCGGCATCTGGGGACGCCTGACCGCCGCACTGGCCGGCGAAGACCTGCCGGTGATGCCGATCGACCATCCGCTGACCTTCTTCGGGCCGTACACGGAATTCGCCGGCACCGGCAAGGAGATCGGCTGGCCGCTGATGCGCGACCAGGGCAATTCCGCCTATATGCGCGACACCGGCGACCCGAAGACGGCGGAGGGCGGCCAGATCGAGTGGGGCTACTACGAGGAGACCAACCCGCGCCTCGTCCATCCGCGCGAGCTTCTGACCAAGGAGCAGTCGCGGCTGTCGCCGTCGCAGCGCGACCTCGACATGGACCAGATCATGGAGCCGCTCGAGCGCGCCATGGAGCTGACGCCGATCCTGGGTGAGCTCGGCTTCAACGAGAGCCATTCCTTCAACGGCCTGTTGCAGGTGACCACCGACGGCGGGCCGTCGATGGGCGAAAGCCAGAAGGTGAGGGGGCTGTGGTACGCCGTCGCCATCTGGGTCAAGGACGGACCCGGCATGGGCAAGCTTATCGCCGACTGGATGACCGACGGACGCACCGAGATCGACCATCACCAGATCGACTATGCCAGGTTCTATCCGCACCAGACCGAAGAGCAGTTCATCCACGACCGCTGCACCGAGACAGCGATGAAGGTCTACAATCCCGCGGTCCATCCGCGCGAGCCGTTCTCGAAGGGACGGAACGTGCGCCGCTCGCCGTTCTGGGAGCGCGAGAAGGAACTCGGCGGCCATTTCATGGAACTTGGCGGCTGGGAACGCGCGCACGGCTATGCCGCCAACGAGCACCTGCTCGAGAAGTACGGCAATCGCGTGCCGGTGCGCGAGAACGAGTGGGACAACCGCCATTTCTGGCGCGTCTCCAATGCCGAGCATCTCGAAATGACCGAAAATGTCGGGATCGTGAACCTGTCGCACTTCTCGATGTACGACGTCGAGGGTCCGGACCATGTCGCGCTGATGGAATGGCTGTGCGCCGCTCGGATAGGCGGCGATGCGAATATCGGCAAGGGCATCTACACGCATTTCCTCGACGAGGAAGGCATGGTGCGCGCCGACCTTACCGTCATCCGCATGGCCGACCGTTGCCGGGTCGTCGATGGCGCCGATGCCGGTCCGCGCGATTTCAGTTACATGAAGCGCGTCGCCGCCGACAAAGGCTTCGATGTGACGATCACCGACGTGACCGAAAGATACGTCACGATCGGAATCTGGGGACCGAATGCACGCACCACGCTGCAGAAGGTGGTCGAGGATCCCGGGGGGCTGAGCCAGGAGAATTTCCCCTTTGCGGCGATCAAGCCGATCCGGATCGCCGGCAAGGACGTAACGGCTTTCCGCATCTCCTATGTCGGCGAGCAGGGCTGGGAACTGCACATGCGCTACGAGGACGGGCTGGCCGTCTGGGACGCGTTGCGCGAGACCGGCGTCATGCCGTTCGGGGTCGAGACCTACGCCAACACAAGGCGCATGGAGAAGAGCCTAAGGCTGCAGAACGCGGACCTGTTGACGGAGTACAATCTGCTGGAGGCCGATCTCGCGCGTCCGAAGGTCAAGGATGCCGATTTCTGCGGTAAGGCGAAGCATGTCGAGTACCGGGCGCGCGACCACCAGCCGGCGATGCTGTGCACGCTGGTGATGACCGGAAACAACGATGCGAAGGGCGTCGCGCGCTATCCGGTCGGCGCCATGCCGGTGATGGACCCGGATACCGGGGAGACGCTGGTGGACGAGCTCGGCCGGCGGTCGTTCACCACCTCGGTCGCCTACGGGCCGACGATTGGCAAGAACATCGCGCTTGCCTATCTGCCCTGGTCGCATTGCCACGAGGGGCGCAAGCTCGCGGTGGAGTATTTCGGCGAGACATATCCGGTCGAGGTGGTCGCGGTCGGCTACAAGCCGCTCTACGACCCGGAAAACCTCAAGCCGCGGAGCTGAGCGAAACCGGCGCCTGCCGCCGGCTTTGCAATCGAGGCCCGTCTTTGCAACGATGACGGGATGACACGGACGGCATTTCTCACGCTTGCGCGGGGGTTGGCTGCGTTCATGGCCATGGTGGTCGGGCCACTCGTGCCCGTGGCCCTGGCGGGCGCCGAGGTTCCCGTCGATGTCGAACTCGTTCTCGCAGTCGATACATCGTCCTCCATGCGGGCTGAAGAGCTTGGCCTGCAGAGGGCCGGTTACGCGGCTGCCTTCCGTTCCCGTGAGGTTCTTGAGGCAATCAGGAACGGACTTCACGGCCGGATCGCGGTAACCTATGTGGAATGGGGCGCCGCGCATTCGCGCCGGATCCTGGTTCCCTGGACGGTGGTGTCGGGACCAGAGGACGCTGAAACCGTTGCTACGCTGCTGGACACCGCCAAGATCAAGAACCTCTTTCAGACGTCGATTTCCGGCGCCATTCGCTATGGCGTACGCGCGATCTCGGACAATGGGTATCGTTCGGCGCGGCGTGTGATCGACATTTCGGGCGACGGCCCCAACAACCAGGGCGGGCTCGTGACGATCGCGCGCGATGACGCGGTGTCGACGGGGGTAACGGTCAATGGATTGCCCTTGCTGATGAACCGGGCCGGTGCCGGGACCGGAGAAGCGATACCGCTCGACCTGTACTACGCGGCCTGTGTCATCGGCGGTCCCGGGTCGTTTTCGCGGCCGGTCAACAGCTGGGAACAATTTCCGGACGCCGTGAGGCGGAAACTGGTTCAGGAGCTTGCCTGGACCTCGCCGGCGCCCGACGGACATCTTGTCGGGATGATCCGGCTTGTCTCCGACGGTCCGGACATCGATTGCTCGATAGGCGAAAAGCTGCGGTTCGGCTTGCAGCCGGGTTGACCGCAGCTTTGAGGTGCTTAGTGAACCGGCTTCATGTCGAGCACTTTTCCGTCGGGCGAAATCTTCATCATCCGGTAGGCGGACGTGCCACCGTAGATCGTGCCGTCAGGCGCGACGGCGAAGCCGTAGAGATATTCGGGCCAGCCCTCGAGCCGATCCGGGAACTTGAACTCCGTCTCGGAAAGGGTCGCCGTCTCGACCTTGTAGCCCTTGCCGAGCGTTCCGCTGAGAAAGAAGCTGTGGTCGGCGCCGGCAAGCCCGCCGTAGAAGCTTCCCGCATTGTCGAGCTTCATCATCTCGATGGTGCCGTCAGCCTGGAAGGCGACGTTCTCGGTCGAATTGTCGAACCACAGCGCCTTGCCGTCCTTGATGAAGAAGAGAGATGATCCGGAGTCGGAGAACCAGCTTTCATATTCGGCGCCCTTGTTCAGGTCGCCGTCGAACCAGCCGATCCACATCGCCTTGGCGTCGTTGCGCTTCTTGAATTCGGGCTGGTCCTCACGCGCCATGTCCTTGGGCGGGTTCTTCTTTTCCTCGGTGTCGGTGTCATATTGCTTCGACGCGATGGCGATCTGCGCACCATCGGGACTGCACGCAATGTCGCCGACCGGCACGGTGTAGGACAGTACGGTCGAGGCGGTTTTTTCTCCGGTGGCGAGCGAATAGACCGTCAGCGTGATTGGATATTTTTCGTCTTTCTTGCTGCCGCTGTGCATCGTGATGAGCTTCCCGGCCCCGGCGGCGAAGCAATGAGCGTTGAACTTTTCGGTCTTCCCGACTTCCTTCAGCGATGCCGCATCGAAGAACGTCACGATGTCGTCGGTATGGTAGAGGGCGAGGCGGCTGCCGTCCTTCGTCCAGTAGAGGCGCAGCGGGTTGTAGCCATGCCAGACACGGTCCTTGACCTCGAGCGTGTCCGCGTCAAGCACATAGAAGGTGCGGGGATTTCCGCTTGCCACGACGGTGGCGCCATCAGGCGACACCGCGATCGCTCCGATCGCGCCCTTCGGCACGTCGGCGCCGCCCGGTGTTGCTCCGCCAAAAATGGTCAAAGCGGCAACGAGCGCGCCAAGCGCGCCATTCACATTCATCAATCGCATCAGCTTTCCCCCGCGATAGCGTTCCTAGACAAGCCCGTACCATTTGTACGCAGGCCGGCATCGAGGTTCAACGCTCGATTGCACCTCAGATCCTGGCGGCGGCCTTCCAAGCGCTTGCGCGACGCGCATCCCGGGATCAATCTGGGCCTCCGTGACAGGGGGCTGATCGATGGAGATCGGAGAAGGCTGGACGTTCATCATCGTCATCGTCGCACTCGCACTGTGGGGCTACCGCCTCACGAGACGGCGCGACAAATGGGGCCTGAATGTCGGCACGACGTCATGCCCCAATTGCGGTACGGAGCTTCCGCGCGTTCGCCGTCCGGCTTCGTTGAAGCAGGCCATGTGGGGCGGCAGTACGTGTCCGTCGTGCGGCGCGGAAGTCGACAAATGGGGCAAGCAGGTCGGTTAACCGCGCCACGGATCGCGAAAACGTGAAAGGACAACGGCCGTTTCGCGCCGCATTGCGCTTTCTCTTCCGTCATACCGGGCTATTCTTTGCCATGGCAAAGTTCCCGCGCGCCTGGACGCACATGCGGGCCGGCCTTGCCGCCGGCGGTTTCGCCGTGCTTGCCGCGACGGCCTCCAGTGCTGAACCCGTCGATGTCGAGCTCGTTCTCGCCGCGGACGTGTCGTTGTCGATGTCCTTTGAGGAGCTGAAGATCCAGCGCGACGGCTATGTCGCGGCGTTGACGCATCAGAGCGTGATCGACGCCATCGAGGACGGTCTTCACGGCAAGATCGCGTTGGCGATGTTCGAATGGGCCGGCGACGGGTCGCAATATCTCGTCGTGCCATGGACGATCATCGCCTCGCGCGAGGATACCGAACGCGTCGCCGCGCAGATTTCCGCCGCGCCGCCCAACAGCGCCCGCCGGACGTCGATCTCCGGGGCGATGCAGTTCGCGGCCGATCTGCTGGCGGAAAGCAGCCATACGGGAAATCGGCGCGTCGTCGACATATCGGGCGACGGACCGAACAATCAGGGCTCCCCTGTCGCCGCGAAGCGTGACGAACTGACCGCGAGGGGTATCGTCATCAACGGCCTGCCGCTGATGACCAATGGCGGGCTTACCAGCTCGTTCGATATCCGCGAACTCGACGAATATTATGCGAACTGCGTCATCGGCGGCCCGGGATCGTTCATGGTGCCTGTGACCGAATGGTCGCAGTTCCCCGAGGCGATCCGGCGCAAGCTGGTGCTGGAGCTTGCGGGCACCGACCGCGCGACGCCATCCGGCTTGCCGGTCGTGACGGTACAGGCCGAGCCCGAGTTCGACTGCCTGATCGGCGAGAAGCGCTGGCTCAACCGAAGCTGGATGTGGGATACGCGCTGAACGCAGCTTGCGCCGCGTCTTGTGGAGACCCTAAGCTGCCAGGAGCTGCTTGCGATCGGCGCGCTCCTGCTGCGGCGAGCGCGCATATAGTTCGCGATAACATTTGGAAAAATGCGACGCGGACACGAAACCGCAAGCGACCGCCACCTCGACCACCGGCATGGACGACTGGATGAGCAAGTGCCTCGCACGGTCGAGCCGGATCTCGAGGTAGTAACGCGCCGGGGAGCGCCCCATCTCCTGCCTGAACAGGCGCTCGATCTGGCGGCGCGACAGGCCGACATAGTCGGCGATCTCGATCAGCGAGAGCGGCTCGGCGAGGTTCGCCTCCATCAGTTCGATGATGGTCAGAACCTTCGAGTTCTGGACGCCGAGCCTGGCGCGCAGCGGCAGGCGCTGCCGGTCCGTCGGGCTGCGAACGCGATCGGTCAGAACCTGCTCGCATACCCGGTTCACGAGATTGTCGTCGAAATCGTCGCCGATGAGCTTCAGCATCATGTCGAGCGCCGCCGTTCCGCCGGCGCAGGTGTAGATGTTCGAATCAACCTCGAAGAGATCGGCATAGACGTTCGCCTTCGGGAACGCCTCGGCGAAACCGGGCAGGTTCTCCCAGTGGATCGCGCAGCGGCGATTGGCGAGCAGGCCCGCCTGGGCGAGGATATAGGCGCCGGTGCACAGGCCGCCGATGGCGACGCCGCGATTGTATTCCTCGCGCAGCCAGGCGAACGCGGTCTTGTTGCGATAGCCCTCGATGTTGATGCCGGAGCAGACGATGACCATCGAGGGGCGTTCCGGACCGGTCATCTTGCGCCGCTCGTCGTCGAGCGAGGTCGTGACCGCGCATTCGACGCCGTTGGAGGCGCGCACTGGCTTCCCGTCGACGCTTGCGAGACGCCACTGATAGGCATCGTAGCCCAGCATGCGGTTCGCCGATCGCAGGGGCTCGATCGCCGTCGCGAACGCGATCAGCGTGAAATCAGGCACGAGGAAGAAGACGATCGACCGTTTGATTGCGCTCCCGGCAGCCATCACAGCCTCCAACCACCAGCAACCATGCGACAACGATGTCGCGATCAGCAAAGCGACATCAGGAATCCGCTTGGGTGTCAATGGGATGCGCTGGCGCTAATGAACTATTTTTGGATGTGCGCCAAAAGACAAACGCCGCGCGAACGGATCATTCGCGCGGCGTTCGATACCGGAAAGTCGGCCGGATCTTGTCCGGAAGGGCTCAGCTTACAAGAAAGCCGAGGCGCGAAGCAGCCAGTGCGGCCGTCTGGCCAGGCATCGTACGATCCAGGCGCTGGCGCTCGAGCGCGGTGGTCAGATTCATCTCGCGGCGGCCACCGAGGATTGCGGCAAAGAACTTCATGTCACGTCTCCATGCAACGTCAGAGGTTTCGTCTCACACGGAGCGCCTTCGCATCGAAATGGAGTGGGGCGGCTCGTTGATGACCGCCATATAGGTGGCTTGCGGGCTGGGAAACATATGAAAAGCGAAGTCGAGGGCGATAAATGCGACACAGGGCCGGAATAGCGTCGGCGCTGGTTAATTTCCACTTGAGAATCAGGGCTTTATCGCGGGGAAGATGGAGGTATGCGTGGCGGTTCTACGGGCTATGCAGCGCCTGCATCCATGGGCGTCCCGCGCAGGAGAAAGCCGCCGGGTTTCGAGCCGGCGGCTTTCATGTTCGGTACGCGCTCATGGATGGCGTGGTCCATTCACGCCAGCCGTCGGCCAGCGGCCGTTTTCGGGGAAATAGCCAGGCCAGCCGATATCCTTCTGCAGTTCGATCGGCAGGCTGTTGATCGTCTGTTCCGTTGTGCGGCGTTCGCGGGCAAGGCGTCGCCGGGCGATGAAGGTCCTGAATTCGCTCATCAGTGACATTGTCGTTCCTTTCACGTGGAAGCCATCATTGGGGGCGTGCCGCAGTCCACGGATCAGCCCCAATACTCCGGCGTATGCTGGTGGTGGACGTGCCGGCCCTGCGGCCAGCCGATATCGTCGCGCAGTTCCCTGGGCAGCTGATCGACTATGCGAACCGTCGCGCTGCGGCGGCGCACCTCCGAAAAGCCGGTGACGAGATGGTTGAAAGCGTCGAATACAAGCATGACGGGTCTCCTTTCCTCAATTCGGTACGGCGCATTGCCGATCGACCATATTGACTATGGAGTTGCGTTGATGTTCAATCAAACGAAATGAACTGATGTCACCGTTCAGATAATTTGATGCAAGGGCTGGCCCATGAATGCACCGGTAAATCATCCTCTTCCCCTCCTGGAGTTGGATATTCTGCGCACATTCGTCGCGATCGCCGAGACGGGAAGCTTCACAACCGCCGCCGGCGCGGTATTCCGGACGCCTTCGGCTGTATCGATGCAGATCAAGAAGCTCGAAGAAGCGATCGGGCGATCGGTGTTCACGCGCGACGCACGGTCGGTGTCGCTCACGACCGAAGGCGAGATGCTGCTTGGCTATGCCCGGCGGCTCCTCGCGATCAATCGGGAAGCCGTGGCGAAATTCGTCATCCCGGACATCAGCGGCGTAGTTCGCCTAGGTTCTCCGGACGATTTTGGCGAGCGCGTCCTGCCGCATGTGCTCAAGCGTTTCGCGCAGTCGCATCCCTCGATTGCGGTCGACGTCGTGATCGACCAAAGCAGCAACCTGCGCCGGCGACTTGCCGACCGCCAGCTCGACATCACGCTGTTCACGATCTGCAAGGATATTCCGGCCGACGCCGAACTGCTCCTGAGCGAGCCAATCGTCTGGGGCGGGGCAAAGGGCGGTTGTGCCCATTTGAGAGAGCCGCTGCCACTGTCGATCTGGGAGGAGGGCTGTGCGTGGCGCGCCGACGCGCTGGAGGCGCTCGGACGCAGCGGTCGCGACTACCGGATTGCCTATATGAGCGCGCATACAGCCGGACAGCGCGCGGCCATCCTGGCCGACCTTGCCATTGCGCCACTGCCGAAGTCATTCATCGGTGACGGGGTCGTGGCGCTCGGCCCGGAGGACGGACTGCCCGCGCTGTCGAATTACGGGCTGGCGATGATCATCGCGCCGGATGCGTCTGCCCCTGTGTGCGCGGCCGCCGACCACATCCGGGCGACCTTCGAAGCATTTCGTCAGAACGGGAGCCTCTGAGCGGAACCATTCGACCGCCTGGACAGTTGAATCGGCTGGTGTTGCGTCGCGTATCCGGAGGGAGCACATGGCCACGCGTCCGGTCTGGAAGGGGCAGTTGAGGCTGTCTCTGGTGTCAATCCCCGTCGAGATGTACTCGGCGACGGACTCGAAGGCGCGCGTCTCGTTCCGCCAGATCCACAAACCGTCGGGCAAGCCGGTGCGCTACGAGAAGGTGGTCGCCGGAGTAGGTCCGGTCAAGAACGACGATATCTGGAAAGGCTACGAGATCGACGACGACGAATATGTCGTGATCGATCCGGACGACATCGATGCGATCAAGCTTGAAACCAAGAAGACGCTCGAACTCGTCCAGTTCGTCGACGTTTCCGAGATTCCGCCGATCTATTTCGACAAGCCCTATTTCCTCGCCCCGACCGACGAACTGGCCGAAGACGCCTTTCGCGTCGTCAGGGATGCGTTGCGCGAAACAGGCAAGGCCGGGCTGGGCCAACTCGCGATGCGCGGCCAGGAATATCTCGTGGCGGTCCGGCCCTGCTCGAACGGGTTGCTGTTGGAAACGCTCCACTACGAGGACGAAATCCGCAAGACAGACCCGTTCTTCTCGTCGATCTCCAAGAAGCCGGCCGAAAAGGACCTGCTCGACGTCGCCAAGGAGCTGATCGGAAAGAAGACGGCCCCGTTCGATGCCGGTGCGTTCAAGGATCACTACACCGACGCGATCCGCGAGCTGATCAAGGCCAAGTCGAAGGGCAAGAAGGCGCGGGTGAGCACCGAGGATGCGCCGCGCCGCGGCGGAGAAAACGTTATCGACCTCATGTCGGCCCTCAAACAGAGCCTCGAAAAGTCGGGAAAGAAGACTGGCAAGCCTTCCGCGCAGCGGTCGGCGGCCGGGCGCAAGAAATCCGCCTGACAGGTCGTCATGGCCAAGCGCGTCGACACACTGCTGAAGGACTATCGCGCCAAGCGGGACTTCTCCGAGACGGCGGAACCCGATCATCAGCCTGCCTCGGGGGCCGAGGACGGTGTGCTGCGCTTCGTCGTGCAGAAGCACGATGCAACACGTCTCCACTACGACTTCCGGCTCGAGTGGGACGGCGTCCTGAAGAGCTGGGCGGTGACGCGCGGTCCGAGCTACGATCCGGCAGAGAAGCGGCTTGCGGTACGGACCGAGGATCATCCTCTCGCCTATGGTGCGTTCGAAGGGGTCATCCCGAAAGGACAGTATGGCGGCGGGACGATCATGCTGTGGGACCATGGGACGTGGGAGCCGGTCGAGGATTTCGCCAAGGGGCTCAAAGCCGGCAAGCTGGTGTTCCGGCTCGCCGGCGAGCGCCTGCGCGGGGAATGGACGCTGGTGCGGATGAAGCGGCGCGACGGGGAGACACGCGAGAACTGGCTGCTCATCAAGCACAAGGAAGACGGCCTGAAGCCGCCGCGAGGCGACGTGCTCAACAAGTTCACGAAAAGCGTCGCGTCAGACCGGACGATGGCGCAGATCGCCAAGGGTGGACGCACGCTTGCGAAAAGTGACCTTGCCGACAAGAGGCCCGGGGCCGCGAAGGATAAAGACGCTGGAAAGAAAGGGAGCAGCCGCGCCAAGCGCAAGGCCGCGATGCCGCGCTGGTGTGAACCGCAGCTTGCGACCCTGGTCGATGCGGCACCGGACGGCGAGGAGTGGCTTTCCGAGCTGAAATATGACGGCTATCGGGCGCTGATCGCCATTGCCGGAGGCAAGTCACGGATCTTCACGCGCAACGGCAAGGACTGGACGACGAAGTTTCCCGGGATCGCCGAAGCGGCTGCCAGCCTCGACACCGACGGTACGCTGATCGACGGCGAGATCGTGGCGTTCGACGGCAAGGGCAAGACCGACTTCTCGTCGCTGCAGGCAGCAATCAAGACTGGAGGGCACGGCCTCACCTGCTTCTGCTTCGATCTGCTCGAAGCCGACGGCGAGGACCTGCGCAAGCTGCCACTTGTCGAGCGCAAGGACCGGCTCGAACGTCTTCTCGGCGAAGGATCGGCACCGCTGGTCTATTCCACGCACGTTTCCGGCAACGCCGCCGCCGTCCACGCCAAGATCTGCGACGCGGGGCATGAGGGTATCGTCGCCAAGCGGGCCGACGACCCCTACCGTTCCGGGCGGTCGAAGAGCTGGCTCAAGGTCAAGTGCAGCAAACGGCAGGAGTTCATCATCGGCGGCTGGTCGCGATCCGACAAGAAGGGAAGGGCCTTTTCGTCGCTTCTGGTCGGCGTGCGGGAGGGAGGCGATCTCGTCTACAAGGGCCGCGTCGGAAGCGGTTTTGACGATGACACGCTTGCAGAACTCGCGGAGTTGTTCGCCCGGCGCAAGCGCAAGACATCGCCTTTTGCCGAACTGCCGGGCGAGATTGCGCGGAATGCCTGCTTCATAACGCCGGATCTGGTTACAGAGGTCGATTTTGCCGAATTCACGGCCGACGGAATGGTGCGTCACGGCGTGTTCAAGGGCCTGCGCGACGACAAGCAGGCAAAGGACGTCGTACTCGAAACACAGGGAGCTTCGGTCGTGGCCAACGAGAACAGAACGGAGTTTGCCGGCGTGAAACTCTCGAGCCCCGACAAGGTGCTCTTTTCCGACCAGGGTGTCACGAAGGCCGATCTCGCCGCGCATTACATGCGGGTCGCACAGCGCATGCTGCCCCTGGTGGAGAAGCGGCTGTTGAGCCTGGTCCGATGCCCGGACGGCCAGGGCGGGCAGTGCTTTTTCCAGAAGCACGGACACAAGGGGTTTCCCGGCGAGTTGAAAACGCGCCAGATCACCGAGAAGGACGGCGGCAAGGATGAATATCTGTATGCCGACAGCCTTTCGGGCCTGATCGCTGCAGTGCAGATGGGAACCCTCGAATTCCACATCTGGGGCTCGCGAATCGATCGTCTGGAGCAGCCCGACCGGTTGGTGTTCGACCTCGATCCGGACGAGGGGCTCGGCTTCGCCGATGTGCGCGACGCCGCCTTCGACGTGCGCGACAGGCTCGACCGGCTCGGCCTGAAGACCGTCGCCTTGGTGACTGGCGGCAAGGGCATCCACGTCATCGCGCCTGTGCAGCGGCGCGCCGAATGGCCCGACGTCAAGGCGTTCGCGCGCGGCTTCGCCGAGCTGCTGGCGCGGGACGAGCCGGACCGCTATCTCGCACAGGCGTCGAAGGCCAAACGCAAGGGACGGATTTTCGTCGACTATCTTCGAAACGAGCGCGGCTCGACGGCGATCGCACCCTATTCGACACGTGCACGCAAGGGCGCTCCGGTTGCCACGCCGGTCTCCTGGGACGAACTCGCGTCGCTCGACGCCGCCAACCTGTTCCACATCGGCGACATGGAGAAACGGCTTGCGCAGAAGGACCCGTGGGCCGGCGCCGCGACATGGCGGCAGTCGGTCATCAAATCGACGTTGAAAGCGGTCGAGGCGGATTAGAAACCAACAGCTGGAACGGCGTGTCGCTTCAGGCAATGCCCTTGGCAGCATACTCGATCAGCCCTGCCTCCCGGCGATCGATGCTTCGAAGACACCCGCGATGGGCATAACAGCGATACGACGTGGTAAGAATCCGTGGCCTGACGGACATCGATGAGGGCTTCTTGCCTGATCGCTTTCGCCTGTAGAACCCGCCGGATTGCGACCAATGCAGCAGGTCAAGAACGCGTACGGCGTGCCGCGCGTTCCTCGCGCGAACGGCGGCGCGGCGTCGCAGCGCCATCGCCGTTGTCGATCGGGGCTCTTCTCGCCGGCAGCGCGACCTGAGCCGACAGCTTGTCGAACGGATCGACCTTGTTGGGCAGCGCCATCGCGTTGACGAAGAGCTGCTGGAAATGCGGCTCCAGCGCCGTCTCGATCTTCTCGATGCGGCGCACGGTCTGCTCGATCTCGCGGCGGTGGTCGCGGTTGAGCAGCGCCATCAGCGCGCCGGTGCCTGCGGCATTGCCGACGGCCTTGACCTCGGACAGTGCGCAATCGGGGATCAGGCCGAGCACCATGGCGTATTTCGGATCGATGAAGGTTCCGAACGCGCCGGCGAAGCGGATCGTGTCAACGTGGTCGACGCCCTGTTTCTCCATCAGCAGCTTGATGCCGGCATAGAGCGCGGCTTTGGCGAGCTGGATGGCGCGGACGTCGTTCTGCGTCACGGTGATGGTGTGCTGGCCTTCGTG
>JAMLJD010000033.1 GCA_023953775.1 Rhizobiaceae bacterium
ATGCTCACCGGGTTCCTGCTTGCAGCAGCCTTTACCGTCAGCCTGTGGCAGGTCCGCGGCGCTGTCTTCTCGATCCCGCTCGCCGCGATCGTTCTGGCCGGCTGGATCGCCCGGGCGCGGAGCGCGGCCGCGACAGGCCGCCCTGGAGCGGCGCTGCGCATGGCGGCAGCATGGCTTCTATCCCTCAACGTCGCCTGGAGCACCGCTGCCTACGGAGCGGTCGCCGCTCTCGGCGCGGACACGGCTCCCAAACCTTCGGCAACACGAGACGACTGCTATCGCGCAGCCGACTACGACGGCCTCGCCCGGCTGCCGGCCGGCGGTGTGCTCGCGAGCTCGAACCTCGGCGCCTCGATCCTGCGCCACACGCCGCATCGCGTGCTGGCAGGCCCTTATCATCGCAATGTCGACGGCAATGTCATGGCGCTCGACGCCTTCATGGGTTCTCCCGACCAGGCACTGGCGATTGCCGTGCGGGAACGGATGGCCTACCTCGCCTATTGCCCGGGAAATCCGGAAACCGGTTCGATCGCCGCGTGGGCGCCCGATGGATTGATGGCCGCACTGAAGGGGGGACGAGTCCCAGACTGGCTCGAGCCGGTCGCAACGCCAGGGGACGCGCCGCTTCGACTCTATCGCATTCTCCGCGACTGACGAAGATTTGATCCGTCCCGATACGCTTTCTTAAGCCTTCGGCCCTAAACATTCCCGCTGATGCCCCGAGAACAATAATGGCCAGGGTATGCTCAGCTCACAGGGCAATGGCAGCGGCGACGCCACGGATCTGGCATTCACGGATCCGCTGACGGGACTCGGCAACCAGCGCCGGTTCTTCGACAAGGTCGACCGCCTGATCGCGGATCGCGCGGACGATCCGGCACCCTTTGCCGTCGGCATACTCGACCTCGACGGCTTCAAGCCCATCAACGACCTGTTCGGCCGCAAGGCCGGCGACGACATCCTGCAGCAGGTGGCGATGCGCCTGCGTGCTTCGATGGACGGCCATTCCACCGTCGCGCGTGTCGGCGCCGACGAGTTCGCCTTCCTCTACCCCCTCGTGTTCAGCGAGGAAGCGGTCACCGAGAAGGCCAGGATGCTGATCGAGATTCTCTCGGCCCCCTACGATGTCGGCGAGAGGACGGCGCGCCTGTCGGCATCCGTCGGGTGCGCGCTGTTTCATTCGGGTGACGAGACGACCGAAATCCTGGTCTCGAAATCGGAATCCGCGCTCTATCACGCCAAGAAGTCGGGCCGAGGCGGCGTCGTGGTGTTTACCCGCGAGATGGAGGAGGCCGCCAAGCGCGTCACGCGGATCGAACAGGCCCTGCGCCGCGCCGTCTCGGCCGGCGAGGTCGAGCCGCATTTCCAGCCGATCGTCGACCTCAAGGACCGCCGGGTCGTCGGCTTCGAAACGCTGGCGCGCTGGACCGACCGCGATCTTGGCTTCGTGTCGCCCGCCGTCTTCATTCCCATCGCCGAGGAACGCGGCATCATCGGGCCGCTTTCCCAGCTCGTCCTGCGCAAGGCCACGACTGCCGCCCGCGAATGGCCCGACCATCTGTTCCTGTCGTTCAACCTCTCGCCATCGCAGCTCGTCGACCAGAATACCGGCCTGCATATCCTGGCCATCCTCGACCGTACGGGTTTCGATCCGCGCCGGCTCGAGATCGAGATCACCGAGACGGGCCTGATGACCGACCCAGCCTCGGCCGAAAAGATCGTCGATGACCTGCGTCGGGTCGGCATCCGCGTCTCGCTCGACGATTTCGGGACCGGCCAGTCGTCGCTCGGCCGCCTGCGGGAGTTCCATTTCGACAAGTTGAAGATCGACCGCGCCTTCGTGTCGAGCATCCTCGAGGACAAGCCGTCGGAGCATATCATCCGGGCGATCCTGGCGATGTGCGAGGGCCTCGGCATGGAGGTCGTGGCAGAGGGCATCGAGGACGAGGACCAGGCAGCGCGCCTCGTCCAGTTCGGCTGCTCCGGCGGCCAGGGCTATCTGTTCGGCAAGCCCTGCGACGCCGATTCGACCCTCGGCTATCTGCGGGAAAGCTTCCGCGGTGCCGCGCGCGCCAAGGCGATCTGAAGACAGACGTCTTTCCTGTTCCGTCCCGGATGCTATGCTCGCGCCGGCATAGGCGGCGGAAGGAACGAACCGATGACGGACGCGCGAGTATCGGTGCTGTGCGATATTGCCTGCCATCTCGGAGAGGGACCGTCCTACGACCCGGCGACTGATACGCTCTACTGGTTCGACATCATCGAGCAGCGGATGCTCGAACGGCGGCTCGCCGATGGCCGCTCACGAATTCACGTGCTGCCCGAGATGGCCAGCGCCGTCGCGTTCAGCGATGACGGGCGACAGGTCCTGGTCACCGAGACAGGTGTCCGGTTGCGCGATCCCGCCTCCGGACAGTTGACGACGATCGCGCCGATCGAGGCGGACAATCCCCACACGCGATCCAACGACGCCCGCGTCCATCCGTCGGGGTCGTTCTGGATCGGCACCATGGGCAAGCATGCAGAACACAAGGCAGGGGCGATCTACTGGTTCCGCGCCGGCGAGGTGCGACGGCTGTTTCCCGACGTCTCGATCCCGAATTCCATCTGTTTCTCGCCGGACGGCGCGATCGGCTATTTCACCGACACAGCCAAGAACATCCTGTTTCGCGTCGATTGCGATCCGGCGACCGGACTTCCGACGGGCGAACCGGTGCTGTTCGTCGACAGGCGACGCATGGAAGGCGGTATCGACGGCTCCGTCGTCGATGCCGAGGGCAATATATGGAACGCACAATGGGGTGGCTCCTGCGTGGCGGTCTATTCACCGGACGGCCGCGAAATGCGACGCATCTCCATGCCGGTGCGGCAGCCCTCATGCCCGGCATTCATCGGTCCGCGCGCCGACCGCCTCGCCGTCACGTCCGCATGGGAGGGGCTGGACGACGCGGCCCGGCGCGACGATCCGGAGGCTGGCCGCACCTTCATGCTGGACGCCGCGGTCAACGGCCGTTTCGAGCCGCATCTGGTGCTCTAGAGCCCATCGCTCGCCGATTGACGCTGGCGCGGATTTGAGGCCAATTGGCGAATGTCGGCGTTTTCGCCGCGTTTCGCGGGTCGCCGATGTCGCACTCTGTCCCGACGCTGATCCTCGCCTTCGAAGACGAAGCGCGCTGCCGGCAACGGCTCGAACGGGAAGGCATTGCGCCATGCCACGCGATGGAGATCGCATCCTATCTGGCGCAGTCGACGGATATCGCCCACGACCTCGCTGATATCGGAGCGGCCTGTACCGCGCGCGGCATCGCCTTCCTGCCGGTCGAACTCGACGCATTGCCCGACGAACTCGAACGGCATCGGCCGGGCGACGCCCTCGTGTGGACGCTCACCGACGGTATCGCATATTACCGGGGTTCGGCGGCGCCCGCGCTGGCGCGGCTCGGCGGCCACCGGGTGTTCGGGGCCGACGATGCGCTCTATGCGCTGTGCCAGGACAAGTTCCGCTCCGGCGCCGTGCTCAGGGCGCTCAACCTTCCCGTGCCCGAAGCCGGGCTGGCACGCGACGGCGTGTGGCTGGTTCCGCCACCTGCGGCCGACAGCTACTTCGTCAAGCCGAACAGGCTCGGGTCAAAGGTCGGCATCTGGCCGGAATCGCATTGCAGGCACGCCGTCGAAGCCCTGGATCTCAGCCGTCGGATCTTCAAGGCCTATCGCGACGATACGATCGTCCAGGCCTATGTCGCCGGGCGCAATACACGCGCCAGCTTCCTCGCCGTGGACCCGGCGTGCGGTGTCGAGGCTCTCGGCATCGCTGCGGTCGAGACAGGCGCCGACTTCCAGACGATGCGGGACAGCCTCGCGCTCTACGGCGAAACCGGCGCGGCGGCGCGCGCGAGCGGCCGTGGAACCGAGCCCCGGCTTGTCCCGATCGGCGAGGAGCACCCGGCTGTCGCAGACGTCCGGCGACTTGCCGCGACGATGATGACATGCCTCGGCCTGCGCGACGTCTTCTCGCTCGATCTCCGGTTTGAAGACGACAACACGCTCCACCTGATCGAATTCGAGGTGGCGCCGGGCCTGCCCTGTTTCGACTTCCGCGCCTATTGCCGCGACCACTTGGCGATGGAACTTGCCGAGGCGATGGCCGAAGCCGCGATCAGACGGCTTCGGCCGTAAGCCCGTTCAGCCGATCTTCTGGATACAGATGCTGGTATGGCCGGCACGGATGAAGCCCAGAGCCTGAGCCGCGGCCTTGGAAACGTCGATGATACGGCCGCGAATGAAGGGGCCGCGATCGTTGATCCGCACGACGACAGCCTTGCCGTTGCGCTTGTTGATCACACGCACCTTGGACCCGAAAGGCAGCGACCTGTGCGCGGCCGTCATCGCGGCCGGGTTCATCCGCTCGCCAGATGCCGTCTTGGAGGTCAGCGCATACCATGATGCGCGCCCGCACTGGGCGGGTCCGGCTTCGGCCGGGATTGCGAAATAAAGGCCCGCGCCGAGCGCGAGCGCGGCGGCCGAAACGGCGGCTGGCTTCATGTGAGGATGTCCCTGTAATGTTGACGTGGTCGCGCATTTGCGTCCGAATGGGGCAGCGGCGAGGCAAGGCCCCGTACCGGCGGACACATTTGGAGACCCCGGGAAACAGTTCTTGAGCGCCGTCGCCCGTTTCGGTGCGGCACGATCCTCCTGGACGATCTTGCAATCGCGATAGGAGACTGTGGCGTTGATAGTTACAAATGCGATCGTTACAAACGCAACGAATTTTCACTGCGTATGAAAGGAAGGCCGACGTGACCCTGTCCTACATGCCCGGCTTCGGCAATGATTTCGAGACCGAGACCCTTCCAGGCTCCTTGCCGCAAGGCCGCAACTCGCCGCAGAAGCCTGCATACGGGCTTTATGCCGAACAGTTGTCGGGTTCGCCCTTCACCGCCCCGCGCGGCACTAACGAGCGTTCCTGGCTCTACCGCATCCGGCCGAGCGTGCGCCACACGGCGCGGTTCCGGTCTCTGGAGGTTCCGCGCTGGAAGTCCGCGCCGAATATCGGCGATCACGAACTCGCTTTCGGCCAGTTGCGCTGGAATCCGGTGCCGATCCCGAACGAGCCCACCGATTTCATCGCCGGCATGCGCACCATGACAACGGCGGGCGACGTGTTCTCGCAGGCAGGCATGGCCGCGCATGTCTACGTCGCAAACACCGATATGGTCGACGATCATTTCTTCAACGCCGATGGAGAACTGATGGTCGTGCCGCAGGAGGGGGGACTCCGGCTGGTGACCGAGATGGGCATCATCGAGATCAAGCCGGGCGAGATCGCCGTGCTGCCGCGCGGGCTGGTGTTCAAGGTAGAACTGACGGGCGGACCCTCGCGCGGATATGTCTGCGAGAATTACGGCGCCAAGTTCACTTTGCCCGACCGCGGTCCGATCGGCGCCAATTGCCTGGCCAATCCGCGCGACTTCAAGACGCCTGTCGCGTGGTTCGAGGAGAAGGAAACGCCCTGCCGGCTGATCATCAAGTGGTGCGGCGGCTTCCAGGTTACCGAAATCGACCACTCGCCGCTCGACGTCGTCGCTTGGCACGGCAATTACGCACCCTACAAATACGATCTGTCGACCTACTCGCCGGTCGGGGCGCTGCTCTTCGACCATCCCGATCCGTCGATCTTCACGGTGCTTACCGCACCTTCGGGCGAGGAGGGCACGGCCAATATCGACTTCGTCATCTTCCCGCCGCGCTGGATGGTGGCGGAGGACACGTTCCGTCCGCCCTGGTACCACCGCAACATCATGAGCGAGTTCATGGGCCTCATCAAAGGCCAGTACGACGCCAAGGAGGAAGGCTTCGTTCCGGGCGGCATGAGCCTGCACAACATGATGCTGGCGCACGGGCCGGATGCAATGGGCTTCGAGAAGGCCTCGCGCGTCGATCTCAAGCCGGTCAAGCTCGAAAACACGATGGCCTTCATGTTCGAGACCCGCCTGCCGCAGATGCTGACGCGCTACGCAGCGGAACTCGACACCATGCAGGACGACTACATCGACTGCTGGTCCGACCTGAAGAAGCGCTTCAACGGCACGCCGGAAGGCGACTGGAGCTAGAGCATTTCAAGCCAAAAAGAAACCCGGCGCAAGGCCGGGTTTCTTGGTCGCTGTCGTGACCGATCGCGTCAGGCGGACTTCTTCTTGTCGTCGTCCTCGTCGATCTCCTCGAAGTCGGCGTCGACCACGTCGTCGCCTGCCTTCTCGGCATCGGCCTTGGCGTCTGCTTCCGCCGCCTCGGTCTGGCTGGCCTCGTACATCGCCTGGCCGAGCTTCATGGAGGCTTCGGCAAGCGTAGTCGTCTTGGCCTTGATGTCGTCGACATCGTCGCCCTCGACCGCGCTCTTCAGGTCGGCAATGGCATCCTCGATGGCCTTGCGGTCATCTTCGGAAACCTTCTCGCCGTAATCCTTGAGCGACTTCTCGGACGAATGGATCAGCGCCTCGGCCTGGTTCTTGGCTTCGACGCCCTCGCGACGCTTCTTGTCGGTGTCGGCGTTGGCCTCGGCATCCTTGACCATCTTCTCGATCTCGTCGTCGGACAGGCCGCCCGACGCCTGGATGCGGATCTGGTGCTCCTTGCCGGTGCCCTTGTCCTTGGCCGAGACGTTGACGATGCCGTTGGCGTCGATGTCGAAGGTGACCTCGATCTGCGGCACGCCGCGCGGTGCGGGCGGAATGCCGACCAGGTCGAACTGGCCGAGCATCTTGTTGTCCGCCGCCATCTCGCGCTCACCCTGGAAGACGCGGATCGTCACCGCGGACTGATTGTCCTCGGCCGTCGAGAAGGTCTGGCTCTTCTTGGTCGGGATCGTCGTGTTGCGCTCGATCAGGCGGGTGAACACACCGCCCAGCGTCTCGATGCCCAGCGACAGCGGGGTCACGTCGAGCAAGAGCACGTCCTTGACGTCGCCCTGGAGAACGCCGGCCTGGATCGCGGCGCCGATGGCCACGACCTCGTCAGGGTTGACGCCCTTGTGCGGCTCCTTGCCGAAGAACTGCTTCACGACTTCCTGGACCTTGGGCATGCGGGTCATGCCGCCGACGAGTACGACCTCGTCGACCTCGCCCGCCTTGATGCCGGCATCCTTGAGTGCCGCCTTGCAGGGCTCGATCGTGCGCTGCACGAGATCCTCGACGAGGCTCTCGAACTTGGCGCGCGTCAGCTTCATCGTCAGGTGCTTCGGGCCGGTCTGGTCCGCGGTGATGAAAGGCAGGTTGATCTCGGTCTGCGACGAGGACGACAGCTCGATCTTGGCCTTCTCCGCAGCCTCCTTGAGGCGCTGCAGGGCCAGCTTGTCATTCTTCAGGTCGATGCCCTGTTCCTTCTTGAACTCGGCCGCCAGATATTCGACGAGCCGCATGTCGAAGTCCTCGCCACCGAGGAAGGTATCGCCATTGGTCGACTTCACCTCGAACACGCCGTCGCCGATCTCGAGGATCGAGATGTCGAACGTGCCGCCGCCGAGGTCGTAGACTGCGATCGTGCCGGCCTGCTTCTTCTCGAGGCCGTAGGCGAGCGCGGCCGCGGTCGGCTCGTTGATGATGCGCAGCACTTCGAGGCCGGCGATCTTGCCGGCGTCCTTCGTCGCCTGGCGCTGGGCGTCGTTGAAATAGGCCGGAACGGTGATGACCGCCTTCTCGACCTTCTCGCCAAGGTAGCTTTCGGCGGTTTCCTTCATCTTCTGGAGGATCATCGCCGAAATCTGCGACGGCGACTGCTTCTTGCCGGTCGCCTCGACCCAGGCGTCGCCATTGTCCGCCTTGACGATCTTGTAGGGGACGAGCTTCTTGTCCTTCTCGGTCACCGGATCATCGTAGCGTCGGCCGATCAGGCGCTTGACCGCGAAGATGGTGTTCTCCGGATTGGTGACAGCCTGGCGCTTGGCCGGCTGGCCGACGAGGCGCTCGTCGCCGTCCGTGAAGGCAACGATCGACGGCGTGGTGCGCGCGCCCTCGGAATTCTCGATAACCTTGGCGTCCTTGCCGTCCATGACGGCGACGCAGGAATTGGTCGTTCCCAGGTCGATACCGATTACTTTAGCCATTCTACTTCTCTCCGCTTAGCAGGCTGCCTGGACCCATGACGGCGTTCCGGACGGCAGCCCCTGTTCACTGGATTTCCGCGCGTTTTCCTGCCGCGCGGCGTTGCCGGGTATATAAGAAGGGTAAAATTGTCGTGCAAGCCGCCCGAACGGCCGATTTGCTTGCGAGCGGACCAAAATTCACCGCCATAAGCCGCCTTGTCGCGCCATCTTGCGGCAAGGCGCTGCGTGGCGTTCAGACCGGCTCCCAACCGTCATGTTCGCCGGCGCGGAAGATCGCGTCGATCATCTTCTGGTTGCGGACCGATTCCTCGAGCCTGAAATAGTCGACACTTTCGCCCGCCGCGGCGCGTGCGAAAGCCTCCGCCTGGAGGCGGTACTGCCGGACATCCGGAAAGCGGAACACGGTCCCTTCGGTATGATCCCGATCGAACAATGTCACCGTGTCGTCGCCGTAGATCCGGGCGTTGAACGGTGTTGCGACTTCGATGTAGCCCTCGTCGCCGTGGAACACCATCATCTGGCGCGCCGCCATCTGCGTCGACAGGTAGAAGCTCAGCTCGAATCCGCCGAAATCGGCCTTGATGCTCGAATAGATGTCCGTGCCGAACGTCTCGTCGCGATCGACACGCGCCTGGACCTTGATAGGCTCCTGTCCGGTCACGAAACGTGTCGTCACCGTCGGATAGACGCCAATGTCGGGCAGCGCGCCTCCGCCGAGATCGACGCGGTTGCGCATGTTGCCTGGATCGACATTGTAGTAGCTGAACGCACCCTGGACGTGGCGCAGCCGACCGACGGCGCCGTCCCGCAGGAGATCGCGCACCTTCAGCCATTGCGGGTGATAGGTGACCATGAAGGCTTCCGACGCAATCACGCCGTTGCGGTCGCGCGCCGCGATGACCGCGTCGATGTCGGCGGCCTTCAGCGCCAGCGGCTTCTCGACCAGAACATGTTTTCCGGCATCCGCCGCCTTCACCGCCCATTCGACATGCTGGGATGTCGGAAGCGGAATGTAGACGCCGTCGACGTCGGCCGAGGCCAGCAGGTCCTCATACGACCCGAATGCATGCGGCACGCCGAAGCGTGCGGCAAGCGCGCGGGCCTTGTCGACATCGCGGCTGGCGATGGCGGTGACGACGCCGTTCTCGGCGTCCTGCAACTGGGGAATGACCAGGTCGCGGCCGATCTTGGCGGTGGACAGGATTCCCCAGCGAAACATGGTCTTCTCCTCCTCGGATGCTTATCTGTACGGGACAGCAAGGCGCGGCGAAGCTTTGCCCCAATCGGCCGCGCATGCCAAGCGTGGCAACCGCCTGAAAGGATCATCAGCATGAAACAGCGCAAACTCGGCGCCGACCTTTCCGTTTCCGCGATCGGCCTCGGCTGCATGGGCATGAGCCACGCCTATGGCGGCCAGGAAGAAAGCGCGGCGATCGCCACCCTGCGCCGCGCCGTCGATCTCGGCGTCACGCTGTTCGACACGGCCGAGATCTACGGCCCGTTCAGCAACGAAATCCTGGTCGGCAAGGGGCTCGGGCCGGTGCGCGACAAGGTCGCGATCGCGACCAAGTTCGGCTTCCGCGTCGTCGAGACGCCCGAGGGCCCCAAACCCGAACCCGGCCTGAACAGCCGCCCTGAGCATGTCCGCGAGGTCGCCGAGGCATCGCTGAAGCGGCTCGGCATCGAGGTGATCGACCTGTTCTACCAGCACCGCGTCGATCCCGACGTGCCGATCGAGGACACGGTCGGCGCGATGGCCGATCTGGTGCGCGAGGGCAAGGTGCGGACGCTCGGCCTGTCGGAGGCCAGCGCGGCGACCATCCGCCGGGCGCACGCCGTTCATCCGATCGCCGCCGTCCAGAGCGAATATTCGCTGTGGACGCGTGACCCGGAGGCCGACGTGCTGCCGACCTGCCGCGAGCTCGGCATCGGCTTCGTTCCGTTCAGTCCGCTCGGACGCGGCTTCCTCACCGGTGCGATCAAGTCGGCGGACCAGCTCGGCGAGAAGGATTTCCGGCGCGGGCTGCCGCGCTTCGAGGCCGACAATCTGGCGCGCAACCTCTCAACGGTGGAGCGGCTCGAAGCCTTCGCGGCGACAAAGGGTGTGACGGCGGCGCAGCTTGCGCTCGCCTGGGTGCTGCACCAGGGCGACTTCATCGTACCGATCCCCGGTTCGCGCAAGATCGCCAATCTCGAACAGAACGTCGACGCCACGGCGATCGAGCTGAGCGAAGCCGAGCTGGCCGAGATCGGCGGGATCGTGTCGCCGGACCAGATCGCTGGCGCGCGCTACCCCGAGGCGATGGCGAAGCAGGCGGGGCGCTAACCCCTCAGCACCCCGCCGGTCTGCTTGCCGACATTCTCGACGATCCGGGTGGCCAGCGCCTCGAAATCCTCGTCGGTCAGCGTGTGCTCGACCGGCTGGATCGCCACCTCGATGGCGAGCGATTTCTTGCCCTCGCCGAGTGACGCGCCCTCGAAGATGTCGAAGACGCGCACGCCGGTGATCAGCTTCTTGTCGGCGGCCTGCGCCGCACGCGTCACCTGTGCCGCCTCGACCGCGCGGTCGACGACGAAGGCGAAGTCGCGGCGCACCGCCTGGAAGGGCGAGAGGTCGAGGCGTGGCTTGGTTCGCGTCGGCTTGGCCTTCGGCTCGGGCACGGCGTCGACATAGATTTCGAAGCCGCAGAGCGGCCCCGAAACGTCGAGCGCCTCGAGCACCTTGGGATGGAACTCGCCGAAGGTGCCGAGCACGACTTTCGGCCCGAGCTTGATCGTGCCCGAACGGCCCGGATGATACCAGTCCGGCCCGCCCGTCTCGACCTGCAGCTTGTCGACCGGCGCGCCGCAGGCTTCCAGCGCGGCCAGCGCATCCGCCTTGGCGTCGAACACGCCGACGGATGCGGCGTTACCCGCCCAGTGGCGGCCCTGGCCTTCCATGCGCGCTGTACCGCGCCGAACGCCGGCCGCGACGCGGCGTTGGCCCTCCGGCGTGTCGTTCTCATAGGTGCCCGAGACCTCGAACAGCGCGACGTCGGCGAAGCCGCGATCGGCATTGCGCTGGGCAGCCGCGACCAGCCCCGGCAGCAGCGAGGGCCGCATGTCCGACATATCGGCGGCGATCGGGTTGGACAGCTTCAGTTCCGGCGCGCCGCCACCGAACAGTTCGGCGTGCTTCGCCGGAATGAACGACCAGGTGACGGCCTCCATCATGCCGCGCACGGCCAGCGCGCGCCGGGCCGCGCGGGTCCGGTTCTGCAGCACGGTCAGGATCTTGCGGTTGACCGCCTCGTGGCCGGTCATGGCCTGCGGCGCGATCTTTTCGACACCATGGATCCGCATCACCTCTTCAACCAGGTCGGCCTTGCCGTCGACATCCGGCCGCCATGACGGCACCGCGACATCGACCACGTCGCCCGTCCCCTTCGGTTCGAAGCCGAGCCGGGTCAGGATCGAAAGGCTTTCGGCGCCGGGAACGTCGAGGCCGGTCAGCCGCGCCACCTCCGCGGTCGGGAAGGAGACGATCTTCGGCTCGTGGCCGGCATAGCCGACCACCTCGGTTTCCGTCGGCGCGCCGCCGCACAGCTCCATCACCAGCCTGGTGGCGAGCTCCAGTCCCGGCACCATCATCTCGGGATCGACGCCACGCTCGAAGCGGTAGCGCGCATCGGTGATGATGCCGAGCTCGCGGCCAGTGCGGGCGACGTTGAGCGGGTTCCACAGAGCGGATTCGATCAGCACGTCGGTCGTCGTCTCGTCACAGCCGGAATGCTCTCCACCCATCACGCCGGCGATCGATTCGACGCCATTGCCGTCCGCGATGACGCAGACCTCGGGATTGAGCTCGTATTCGCGGGTGTCTAGGGCGAGAACCTTCTCCCCGGCCTCGGCGCGGCGCACGACCAGATCGCCCTTGACCTTCGCCGCGTCGAAGACATGCAACGGGCGGCCGCGGTCGAAGGTCACGTAATTGGTGATGTCGACCAGCGCATTGATCGGGCGCAGCCCGATCGCGAGCAGGCGCTGCTGCATCCACTTCGGCGACGCGCCGTTCCTGACGCCGCGCACCAGCCGCAGCGCAAAACCGGGACACAGGTCCCGCGCGTCGATCGTCACCTTGACCGGGCAGGGGCCGTCGCCGGGCACCGGGTCGATCGCGCCGCCCCTCAGTGTGCCGAGGCCGGCCGCGGCGAGATCGCGGGCGATGCCGTAGACGCCGGTCGCGTCGGGCCGGTTCGGCGTCAGGTTGATCTCGATCACCGGGTCGTCCAGCTTCGCCCATGTCGCGAACGGCGTTCCGACCGGCGCATCTCCCGGCAGGTCGATGATGCCGTCATGCTCGTCGGAGAGCTGCAATTCGCGTTCCGAGCACATCATGCCGCGGCTTTCGACACCGCGAATGGTGCCGACCGACAGCGTCACGTCGATGCCGGGCACATAGGTTCCGGGCGCGGCGAAGGCGCCGACCAGACCGGCGCGCGCATTGGGCGCGCCGCAGACCACCTGCACCGGGTCGCCGGAGCCTGTATCGACCATCAGCACGCGCAGCTTGTCCGCGTCGGGATGCTTTTCGGCGCTCAGCACCTTCGCGATGACAAAGGGCTTCAGCCCCGCCTTGTCGTCGACGGATTCGACCTCGAGCCCGATCATGGTCAGCCGCTCGCAGATCTCGTCGAGCGAGGCGTCGGTGTCGAGATGGTCCTTGAGCCAAGAGAGGGTGAACTTCATGTCGTCGGTCCGTCGGGTCTGGGAACGCTTGATTTCACATGGCGCGGCAGCGAATCCGGCATGTGCACATAGGGAAGCTGTTCGCCGACATAGGCATGCAGCGTCGGCTTGTAGCGGGCGGGCTCATCCATCGCGCCGAGCATGAACCAGATGCTCTCCGGCAGGCGCTCGTCGTAATAGGCGATCGGCGAGCCGCATTTGCCGCAGAAGCTGCGGATCACATGGCCGTTCTCGTAGGTTTTCGGCTGGTCGCCGGAAAACGACACGCTCTTGGCCGCGAAACCGACGAAGGCCGAGACCGGGGCTCCGCTGGCCCGGCGGCAATCGCGGCAGTGGCAGTAGCTGATGTGATGCGGCTCGGCGCTCGCCTCGAAGCGCACCGCACCGCAGCGGCAGCCGCCGGTGTGCCCGTCGCTCATGTGCTCAAACCCCCGAACAGTGTCGGCATGTCGAGCGGGCGGAACCCGTAATGCGACAGCCAGCGCACGTCGGCGGAGAAATAGTCGCGCAGGTCCGGCATGCCGTATTTCAGCGTCGCAATGCGGTCGATGCCCATGCCCCAGGCGAAGCCCTGATACTCGTCGGGATCGAGCCCGCCGAAACGCAGCACGTTGGGATGCACCATGCCGCAGCCGAGGATCTCCATCCAGTCGCTGCCCTCGCCGAAGCGCACCTCGCCCGGCTTCGACCGGTCGCACTGGATGTCGACCTCCAGCGACGGCTCGGTGAAGGGGAAGTAGGACGGGCGGAAGCGCATGTTCAGCGACGGCACCTCGAAGAAGGCCTTGCAGAACTCGGTCAGCACCCATTTCATGTTGGCGACGTTCGCGGTCCGATCGATCACCAGCCCCTCGAGCTGGTGGAACATCGGCGAGTGCGTCGCGTCGGAATCCTGGCGGTAGGTCTTGCCGGGGATGACGATGCGGATCGGCGGCTTCTTCGCCTCCATGGTGCGGATCTGCACCGGCGAGGTGTGGGTGCGAAGCACCTTGCGCTCGCCGCTGGCGTCGGGCGGGAAGAAAAAGGTGTCGTGCATCTCGCGCGCCGGATGGCCGACGGGGAAGTTCAGCGCCGTGAAATTGTAATAGTCGGTCTCGATGTCCGGGCCTTCCGCGATGTCAAAGCCGAGATCGCCGAAAATGGCGGCGATCTCGTCGATCACCTGGCTGATCGGGTGGATGCGGCCTCGCTCGGCCGGCGCCTGGCGCACCGGCAGGGAAACGTCGACCCGCTCGGTTTCGAGCCGCGCGGCGATCGCGGCGTCGCGCAGCGTTGCGCGCCGGTCCGACAGCGCGTCGGTGACACGTTGCTTCAGTCCGTTGATCGCCGGTCCCATCTGCTGGCGCTCCCCGGGCGACATGCCGCCGAGCATCTTGAGGCGTTCCGAAACGGAGCCCTTCTTGCCGAGAGCGGATACGCGCACCGCTTCGAGCGCGGCTTCATCCGTCGCCGCGCCGATTTCGGCGAGCAGCGTCGTTTCGAGGGTCTGCAGGTCTGTCATCTGTTCGGTCACGGTCTCGTCGTCCCGTTCGGTCTCGTCATGCAATGAAAAACCCGCGCCAGCCCTGCCAGCGCGGGTTTCCCAGATCAGATTTCGCGATGCTTGGGAAGCGCTGGCTAGGCTACAGCGCTTTCAAAAGCATTCGGCGTGGTGTCTTTCAGATATTCGAGCGCGGTCTTCGACTTCGCAACCAGCGCCGCGAATGCCTCCGGCTCATGGATCGCCATGTCGGACAGCACCTTGCGGTCGATCTCGATGCCGGCCTTGTTGAGGCCGTCGATGAAGCGGCCATAGGTCAGGCCGTGCTCGCGCACCGCGGCGTTGATGCGCTGGATCCACAGGGCGCGGAAATTGCGCTTGCGGTTCTTGCGGTCGCGATAGGCGTATTGCAGCGACTTCTCGACCGCCTGCTTGGCGATGCGGATGGTGTTCTTGCGGCGGCCGTAGAAGCCCTTGGCGGCTTTCAGGACCTTCTTGTGCTTGGCGTGGGCGGTTACGCCCCGTTTGACGCGTGCCATGTCATGATCTCCTTAACTGTCCGGGGTCGTTCGCTCAGATACCGCCGCCATTGGGCAGGTAGTTGCTGATGACCTTCTTGGCATCGGGTTCGGCGAGAACCATCGTGCCGCGAGCGTCGCGAATGAACTTGTTGGACCGCTTGATCATGCCGTGGCGCTTGCCGGCGGCGGCGGATTTCACCTTGCCCGTCGCGGTGATCTTGAACCGCTTCTTGGCCGAGGATTTGGTCTTCATCTTGGGCATTTTGCTCTTCCTTTTCGTGGGCCGCACGATTGCGGCGATATCGCTCCGGGCCGACCAAAGCCCGGAAAGCATGAGAAACCGCCACGGCATGCCCTGCCGGGCGGTTCTTTACGACGGCGGCCTTATAATAGGGGCCGGCCCGATAAGCAACCGATATTGCGGCGTGAGGATCGAAGTGCGACGCCGCGTCAGCGCGGCGCCAGCACCATCATCATCTGGCGGCCTTCGAGCTTCGGCTCGGCTTCCACCTTGGCAATCTCGCCGACTTCCTCGCGCACCTTGTTCAGGAGCTGCATGCCGAGTTCGAGATGCGCCATCTCGCGGCCACGGAAGCGCAGCGTGAGCTTGACCTTGTCGCCCTCGTCGAAGAACCGGCGCACCGCCTTCATCTTCACCTCGTAGTCATGGGTGTCGATGTTCGGACGCATCTTGATCTCCTTGATCTCGATGGTCTTCTGCTTCTTGCGGGCCTCGGCGGCCTTCTTCTGGCTCTGGTATTTCAGCCTGCCAAGATCGGTGATCTTGCAGACGGGCGGATCGGAATTCGGCGCGATCTCGACCAGATCGAGGCCGGAATCCTCGGCCATCTGCAAGGCGTCCTGAATCGAAACGATGCCCTTGTTCTGGCCTTCCTCGTCGATGAGCTGGACCCGGGGTACCCGGATCTCCCGATTGGAGCGCGGCCCTTCCTTGACGGTGGGGGGCGCTTTGAATGGTCTGCGAATGGTCGTGTACTCCTTGTGCCGTTTCTGACCGGGTCGGGTGCGGAATGCCGCGAACGGCCTATGTCGTGACGTTCCGGCGCGAGTCAATAGCACAGCCGACCGAATTAA
Organism: Rhizobiaceae bacterium; assembly: GCA_023953775.1. GTDB lineage: Bacteria > Pseudomonadota > Alphaproteobacteria > Rhizobiales > Rhizobiaceae > JAMLJD01. The sequence goes on from JAMLJD010000033.1 coordinate 15,923, forward strand.
TCACCTGCCGGGCGGCGGAAAACCAAGAAAGGCGAGGGTTCAACTCGCGGCCGGTCCGTGGCATGACAGCGGCCGGAGGCGACGATGGGCCAGGAAACGCGAACGAGTATTGACGTCGGCGGCAACGCGATCGCGGTGCGCCGGCGGGACGGCAGGACACCCGGCCTCGTCTGGCTCGGCGGCTACCGCTCCGACATGGCCGGCACCAAGGCCGAGACGCTCGACGGCTGGGCACGCGAGCACGGCCACGCCTGTCTGCGCCATGACTATTCCGGCCATGGTGAATCCGGCGGCCGCTTCGAAGATGGCACGATTTCGCGCTGGCTGGGCGAGAGCCTCGCCGTGCTCCGCGCCTTTTCGGAGGGGCCGCAGATCCTCATCGGATCGTCGATGGGCGGCTGGATCGCCCTGCGCATGGTCCAGGAACTCGACAAGGCCGGCGATGCGGACCGCGTCGCCGGGCTCGTGCTGCTCGCGCCGGCGCCCGACTTCACGGTCGAGCTGATGGAGCCGGAGCTGACCGGGGCGCAGAAGCGCAACCTCGAAACGAAAGGCTATTTCGAGGAGCATTCCGAATACTCGCCCGAGCCCAACATATACACGCGGGCCCTGTTCGAGGACGGCCGGGCCAACCGGGTGCTCGACGGGATCGTCGACACGCATTGTCCGGTTCACATCATCCAGGGCATGGCCGATCCGGACGTGCCGCACGCTCATGCGCTCAAGCTGGTCGAGCATCTGCCGGCCGACGACGTCACCCTGACGCTGGTCCGCGATGGCGACCACCGCCTGTCGCGGCCGCAGGACCTCGACCTTCTCCTGCGCGTCGTGGAGGGCATGGCCACCCGCGACTGGTAGAGGCGCGGTGCGATAGCCGCCGAATTACATCCGATTTTCCTAAATCGTTTCAAAGGATTGTCCGGTTTCCGGACGGTTTGTCTTGAATCGCCCGGATTCTTTTCCCATCTCGATTTCAGGCAGCCGGTCCGGTTGCCGATCAACGCAAGGAACGGATGAAATGACAAACACCGCACTGATCCGTCCCGCCTGGACGCCCGCCACCATCGCGCTCATGGTGATCGGCTTCATGGTGTTCTGGCCGCTCGGCCTCGCCATGCTGGCCTACATCCTGTGGGGCGACCGGCTCGACGGCTTCAAGCGCGACGTCAACAAGGCCACCGACGGCATGTTCGCCGGTTGCCGCCGCGGCGCGCACCGCGCCCATCGCACCGGCAACGTCGCCTTCGACGACTGGCGCGAGAAGGAGCTCGAGCGGATCGCCGAAGAGCGGCGCAAGCTCGAGGAGATGCGCGAGGAGTTCGACAGCTACATGCGTGAACTGCGCCGCGCCAAGGACCAGCAGGAGTTCGACCGCTTCATGTCGGAGCGGGACAACCGGACCCGCGGCAAATCGGTCCCTGACACGAGCACCGACGAGGCCTGAAGCCCGTTCCGCATCCAGATCGACGGCGCCGCCAACGCGGCGCCGTTTTTGTTTCTGCCTCGCCGCACCCGGCGAATCGTCTATTCTCGCGCCATGGCATTCGGCCTTCTCAGACAAGCAGCTAAACCAGCACCCCGGCCGGTGGTCGAGGCCACCCATGAGGTCGCCGACCGCAGCCTGCCGCTCAGGATCGTCGAGAGCGAGCGGGCGCGGCGGCTGACGCTCAGGATCGACGCGGGCGGCAGGGGGCTGCGCGTCACGGTGCCGCCCGGCATGCCGCGCCGCGAGATCGACCTGTTCCTCTCGCGCCACCAGGGCTGGCTCGAAGGCAAGCTCGCGAAACTCCCCGATCGGCCCCAGGTCAGGCCCGGCATAAAAATCCCCGTGCGCGGCACGCCGCACCTGATCGTCCACGAGCCGGGAACGCGCGGCACGGTCGAGGTCGCCGAGGTCGACGGCCGGCCGGCGCTGGTGGTCCATGGCGACCGGCGGCATCTGACGCGCCGCGTCGCCGACTTCCTCAAGCGGGAAGCCAGGCGCGATATCGATGCGCTGGTGGCAAGGCACAGCGCGACGGTGGGGAGACGTGCGACGTCGGTGCGCTTCAAGGACACGACCAGCCGCTGGGGATCGTGCACGGCCGACGGCAAGCTCGCCTTTTCCTGGCGCATCATGATGGCCCCGCCGACGGTGATCGACTATCTCGTCGCGCATGAGGTCGCGCATCTGAAGGAAATGAACCACGGTCCGAAGTTCTGGGCGCTGTGCCGCCAGCTCTGCCCGCGTACCGACGAGGCCCGCGCCTGGCTCAAGCGCAATGGCGGCGCGCTGCAGGCTATCGGGTTCGACTGAGCGTAGCACCGGACGTCCGCGCTTCCTCGACTCGCGACGCGACAGGAGGTAATGCATCGCGCCATGGCACTCGACATCAAGATATGCGGCCTGAAGACGCCGGACGCACTCGACGCCGCGCTTGCAGGCGGGGCGAGCCATGTCGGCTTCATCTTCTTTGGCAAGAGCCCGCGAAACGTCACGCCGCAGAAGGCGGGAGAACTGCGCGAGGCCGCACGCGGAAAGGCGAGCGCCGTCGCGGTGACGGTCGATGCCGACGACGCCTTTCTCGACGCCATCGTCGCGGCCATGCGCCCCGACATGCTGCAACTCCACGGCAAGGAGACGCCGGAGCGGGTCGCCGCGGTGAAAGCGCGCTACGGGCTGCCGGCGATGAAGGCGATCGCGGTCAGCGAGCCGGCCGACCTCACCGCCATCGATCCCTATCGCGGCATTGCCGACCGGTTCCTTCTCGATGCCAAGCCCCCCAGGGGCGCGGAGCTCCCCGGCGGCAACGGCGTCGCCTTCGACTGGCGGATTCTCGCCGGCCTTGACCCCGACATCGATTACATGCTTTCGGGAGGTCTCGATGCCGGCAATGTCGGCCGGGCGCTCGGCCTCGCCCGTCCGCGCGGCGTCGACATCTCGTCGGGTGTCGAGCGCGCACCAGGCGAAAAGGATACCGCGCTGATCGCCGAATTCTTCCACGCCATAGGCGCGGCGCGCGGCGGCAAGGCCGCCTGACAGGATGTGACCATGAACAATCAAGCTTCCCCGAATTCCTTCCGCACCGGGCCGGACGAGGCCGGCATGTTCGGCATTTTCGGCGGCCGTTTCGTTGCCGAAACGCTGATGCCGCTGATCCTCGACCTGCAGGAGCACTGGGAAGCCGCCAGGAACGATCCCGCATTCAAGGCCGAACTCGAGCATCTCGGGAAGCACTATACGGGCCGGCCGTCGCCGCTCTATTTCGCAGAGCGGCTGACCGAGCATCTCGGCGGCGCGAAGATCTACTTCAAGCGCGACGAGCTGAACCACACCGGCTCGCACAAGATCAACAACTGCCTCGGCCAGATCCTGCTCGCCAAGCGCATGGGCAAGACGCGCATCATCGCGGAGACGGGCGCCGGCCAGCACGGCGTGGCCTCGGCGACCGTTTCGGCGCGGTTCGGCTTTCCCTGCGAGGTCTATATGGGCGCCACCGACGTCGAGCGTCAGGCGCCCAACGTGTTCCGCATGAAGCTGCTCGGCGCCAAGGTGCATCCGGTCACGGCCGGTCACGGTACGCTCAAGGACGCGATGAACGAGGCGTTGCGCGACTGGGTCACCAATGTCGAGGACACCTACTATCTCATCGGCACGGCGGCGGGCCCGCATCCCTATCCGGAAATGGTGCGCGACTTCCAGTCGGTGATCGGCACGGAAGCGCGCGAACAGATCCTCGAGGCCGAGGGCCGGCTCCCCGACATGATCTGCGCGGCGGTCGGCGGCGGCTCGAACGCGATCGGCCTGTTCCATCCCTTCCTCGACGACAAGGACGTACGGATTGTCGGCGTGGAGGCCGGCGGCAAGGGCCTGTCGGGCAACGAGCACTGCGCATCCCTGACGGCAGGGTCGCCGGGCGTGCTGCACGGCAACCGCACCTATCTGCTCCAGAACGAGGACGGCCAGATCAAGGACGGCCACTCGATCTCGGCCGGACTGGACTATCCGGGCATCGGGCCGGAGCATTCCTGGCTGCACGAAACGGGCCGCGTCGAATACGTGCCTATCATGGACACCGAAGCGCTGGAGGCGTTCCAGCTTCTCACCCGCGTCGAAGGCATCATTCCGGCGCTGGAGCCGAGCCATGCGCTGGCCGAGGTGGTCAAGCGGGCGCCGACAATGGGCAAGGACCAGATCATCATCATGAATTTGTGCGGCCGCGGCGACAAGGACGTCTTCACGGTCGGCAGGATGCTGGGACACGAACTCTAGGACCGATCGATGTTCGCTGCGCTGCGGCGCTGGCTTGGGCTCGAACAGGCGCTTTGGGTGAGGCCGCGGGCGATGTCGTTCCTGGTCGGGCAGGATCCGCCGGAGATGCTCCGTCTCAAGGAAAGGCTGGAATTTCGGGACGAGAGCGACAACAGACGGGTGAGCTGGCATCGCGACCGAGAAACCGGTCAGGTCTGGAAGTGCCTCGTCAGCGATTATGAATTCTGGAATATGGAAAACTGGACGCCTGTTGCGGGCATAGATCGGGAAGCGCCGGAAAACCAATGACCACACGCATCGACCGCCGCATGGCGAAACTCAAGACCGAAGGGCGGGCGGCTCTCGTCACCTACATCATGGGCGGCGATCCCGACTACGACACGTCGTTGTCGATCATGAAGGCGCTGCCCCGGGCCGGCGCCGACATCATCGAGCTCGGCATGCCGTTTTCCGATCCCATGGCGGACGGTCCGGCGATCCAGGCGGCCGGCCTCAGGGCGCTCAAAGGCGGCCAGACGCTGAAGAAGACGCTCGCCATGGCGGCCGATTTCCGCAAATCGGACGACGAGACGCCGATCGTGATGATGGGCTACTACAATCCGATCTACATCTATGGCGTCGAGACCTTCCTGAAGGACGCCATCGCCTCCGGCATCGACGGGCTGATCGTCGTCGACCTGCCGCCCGAGATGGACGAGGAGCTGTGCATTCCGGCACTGAAGGCAGGGATCAACTTCATCCGCCTCTCGACGCCGACGACCGACGAAAAGCGCCTCCCGAAGGTGCTGCAGAATACGTCCGGCTTCGTCTATTACGTCTCGATGACCGGCATAACGGGCTCGGCCCTGCCGGACACCTCCAGGGTCGCGACCGCGGTCGCGCGCATCAAGGCCCATACCGACCTTCCGGTCTGCGTCGGCTTCGGCGTCAAGACCGCCGAGCAGGCGCGCGTGATCGGGGCTTCCGCCGACGGCGTCGTCGTCGGCACGGCAATCGTCAACGCCGTCGCCAACGTGATCGGCAAGGACGGCAAGGTGACGGCCGATCCGGCCGAGGCCGTCGCCACCCTGGTCGGCGGACTTGCCCAGGGCGCACGCGCGGCACGGCTTGCCTCCGCCGGATAGCGGCACCATCTAGAAGGGACCGGCCGCCGCGCCAGATCGCGCGGCGATAGACGTTCAGGCGACGATCTGATTACTTGGTCGGACATCGGAATACCGGTTTCCGCGCCGGTCTGACCTTCAAGCCCCCAGAATGGAAGGCTCATCCCATGAACTGGATCACCAATTTCGTCCGGCCGAAGATCAATTCGATGCTCGGGCGCCGCGACATGCCGGAAAACCTCTGGATCAAATGTCCCGAGACTGGCGAGATGGTGTTCCACAAAGACCTCGAAGAGAACCAGTGGGTCATTCCCGCTTCCGGCCATCACATGCGGATCTCGGCCAGGGACCGGCTTCGCTACTTCTTCGACGACGGCAAGTACGAGGTGCTCGAGAACCCGAAAGTCGCGGTCGACCCGCTGCGCTTCCGCGACGAGAAGCGCTATACCGACCGGCTCAAGGAAGCCCGTGCGAAGACCGGCATGGACGATGCCGTGGTGAACGGGCTGGGCGAGATCGAGGGCCTGCCGGTCGTCGCAACGGTCCAGGATTTCGCGTTCATGGGCGGCTCGCTCGGCATGGCCGCCGGCGAGGCGATCATCCGCGCCTTCGAAACGGCGCTCGAGAAGAAGCGTCCGATGATCCTCTTCGCGGCATCGGGCGGTGCCCGCATGCAGGAGGGAATCCTGTCGCTGATGCAGCTGCCGCGCACCACGGTTGCCGTCGACCGCCTCAAGGAGGCGGGCCTTCCCTATATCGTCGTCTTGACCAACCCGACGACCGGCGGCGTGACGGCGTCCTACGCCATGCTGGGCGACATCCACATCGCCGAACCCGGCGCGCTGATCGGCTTCGCCGGTCCCCGCGTGATCGAGAAGACGATCCGCGAGAAGCTGCCCGAAGGATTCCAGCGCGCCGAATATCTGATGGAGCACGGCATGGTCGACATGATCGTGTCGCGGCTCGACATGAAGGCCACTGTCGCGCGCCTGCTCAGGCTGATGCTGAAGAAGCCGGACACGAAGGCGGAAACCCCGCCGCTCGACGGCGAGGTGCTCGTGCCGGCCCCGGCCGATGCCGGCGCCGAGACCGAGGCAAGCGCCTGATACGGCTTTCCCAGCGCTGAATATCGCGCCCATCCCGCAGGTCCGTCGTGACGACACTCAGTTCCGCTGAACGTGAAATCGAACGCCTGATGGCGCTGCACCCGAAGGGTTTCGACCTTTCGCTGGATCGGATCCGAAGGCTGCTGGCACGCCTCGGCGATCCGCAGGATCACATGCCTCCGGTGCTGCACATCGCCGGGACGAACGGCAAGGGGTCGGCCGCCGCGTTCTCGCGGGCGCTGCTCGAGGCCGGCGGCCATACCGTGCACGTCCACACCTCGCCGCATCTGGTCCGCTGGCACGAGCGCTACAGGCTCGGCGCGCCCGGCGGAGGCAGGCTCGTCGACGACCCCGTGCTCACCGATGCAATCCTTCGCGTCGCGGAGGCCAATCGCGGCGAGACGATCACGGTCTTCGAGATCCTGACGGCGGTCATGTTCGTGCTGTTTTCGGAGCACCCGGCAGAGCTGGCGATCGTCGAGGTCGGGCTCGGCGGCCGTTTCGACGCGACCAACGTCATCGCGCGGCCTGCCGTGTCGCTGATCATGCCGATCTCGCTCGACCACGAAGCCTATCTCGGCGATCGCGTCGAGCTGATAGCGGCCGAGAAGGCTGGCATCATCAAGCCGGGGGTCCCGGTCGTTCTCGGCGCGCAGGAATACGATACCGTGCGCGACGTCATCGCCGACACCGCCGAGCGCCTGGAAGCGCCGCTGATCGTCTATGGCGAGGACTATCTCGCCTATGAGGAAAACGGCCGGCTGATCTACCAGGACGACGGCGGCCTCATGGACATCACGCCGCCCAGATTGCCCGGACGGCACCAGTTCGCCAATGCGGCCGCGGCGATCGCGGCGGTCAGGGCGGCGGGATTTGGCGTCGACCACCGCACCGCGGACACGGCGATGCAACGTGTCGAATGGCCCGGGCGGATGCAGCGCCTGACCGAGGGCACGCTCGTGGCCGAGGCCCCGGACGGTGCCGAGATCTGGGTTGACGGCGGCCACAACCCCGGAGCCGGCCTGGTGATTGCCGAAGCGATCGCCGAGCAGGAAGAGCGCTTTGCACGGCCCCTGTTCCTGATCACCGGCATGCTGAACACGAAGGACCAGGCGGGCTATTTTCATGCCTTCCATGGCATGGCCCGACACGTCTTCACCGTACCGGTCAACGAAAGCGATGCCGGCGTGGACAATGCCGAGCTCTCGGCAATCGCCAATCAGGCGGGGCTTTCGGCCGAACCCGTCAGTTCGGTCGCCAATGCCCTGCGGCTGCTGCGCGACAACTGGGACGCATCCGAGCCGCCACCGCGAATCCTGATCGGCGGATCGCTCTATCTCGTCGGAGAGGTCCTGGCGGAAAACGGTACGCCGCCGGGCTGATTGGCTGGTCCAGGCGCCAACGAAAAAAGCCCGGACGTGCCGGGCTTTTCATCTATCCGATACTGCCGATATCAGACGTTGCCGCCGATCCAGGCCGACAGCGCGGTCTTGGGCGCCGCGCCGACCTTCATATCGGCGACCTCGCCACCCTTGAACAGCATCAGCGTCGGGATCGAGCGCACGCCGAACTGCGCGGCCAGTTCAGGATTCTCGTCAATGTTGAGCTTGGCGATCTTCACCTTGCCGCCCATCTCGCTCGCGATTTCCTCAAGCGCGGGCGCGATCATCTTGCACGGACCGCACCATTCGGCCCAGAAATCCACGACCACCGGTTCGGACGAGTCGAGCACGTCGGTCTTGAAGTTGTTCTTGTCGATCTTGACGGTGGCCATGTCGGTTTCCTTCAGTCTTGAAGCGATAGCGCGCATGTGGGAACGCCCTGACGCGCGTTCAAGGGAGCGTTTTGTCACGCCCGCGTGAGTCGGGCAAGGGCCGCGTCCAGCATCGCGGCGGGCAGCGGAACCAGACGCGGCGCATCGGTGAAAAGCAGGGCCGCCTCGATGCGGCGGCCGGAGTAGATTGGCGACAGAAGGGCGCGATAGAGGCCGAGTTGGGCGACGTATCCCGGCGGCACCTCGTCGATCGTGGCCGGTGCTGGGCGGTTGGTCTTGTAATCCACGATCAGCGCGGCATCGGCCGTCACGGCAAGGCGGTCGATCTTGCCCGAGACGGCGAAGGGCCGTGTGCCGAGCGTCACCGTTCCCATGATCGATACCTCCGCGCGCGAGCCCGGCGCGAACACGTCGCGGAACCTGTCGTCGCGGAGGATCGCGTCGACCGACGACCATGCCGCTTCGATCTCGCCCTGTCCCCATGCGGCGCCGATGCGCGCGAGGTAGCGTCGTGCTGCCGCTTCGCGCTCATGCGGTTCCATGTCGGGCAGGATCTGCAGCAGCCGGTGGATGGCCGTGCCGCGCTCGGCCGCGAAGGCAGGCTGGTCGGCTTGGTCGAGCACGGGCGACAGCGGCGAGACGACCGGCTCGCGGTGCGCTTCGATGACGGCCGACGCGCCGGATGGCGCAAGCGGACGCGGCATGACCGGCGCGGGCGGCGGCGGTCGTCGCAGGAAATCCGGCAGCGGCGCGGCTGGCGAAACCTCCCGGCCCTCCTCGTCCACCGCGACCGGTTTGCGCGGCGTCACGCGGTAGCGCAGCACTTCGGCGTCACCGACGGTCACCTTCTCGCAGTCCGGCGAACTCTCGAAGGCCTCCGACACCATGCGATGCCAGGACGGGTCCGTCGGGCGGCGGCTGCCGTGATAGCCACAGACGATCAGCCGGTCCTCCGCGCGCGTCATGCCGACATAGAGCAGACGCCTGTACTCGGCCTCCGCCTTCGTCTTGATTTCCTCGCCCAGTGCCTTGGTGAAGGTGCTCGCGAGGTCCTTGGATGCCCGCCAGAGATAGCCGTCGATGCGGGCATTGTTGAGCCGGATCCGCATCAGGCGGGGCTGGTGCTGATCGTGATGGGCCGCCGAACCGCCATCGACGAGGAACACGATCGGCGCCTCGAGGCCCTTCGCCGCATGGACCGTCATCACCCGCACCTCGTCGCGGCTCTGGTCCATCTCTCGCTTGATTTCAGGCGCGGAGGTCTCGAAGCCGGCAAGAAACGCCTCGAGGCCGGCCGTTCCCGTCTTCTCGCTGGCCAGGCAATAGGCGAGAAACTCATCGAGCACGTCGCCCGCCTCGTGTCCGAGGCGGCCGATCAGCTTCGCCCGCGCGCCGGGCACGTCCGGCGTTCCCGACAGGATCGTCGCGTAAAAGTCGAACACCGTGCTGAACGCCGCCCTGTCGGCATAATGGCGGAGGATGTCCGCGATGCGCTCCAGGCGGGGATCGCCCTCCGCGTGTGCCGTCAGGGACGACCACAGCGAAAGGCCGGGCGAGCGGCCCTGGGCGAGTGCGTAGAGCGCATCCTCATCAAGGTCGAAGACCGGGCTCTTGAGAAGCGCCGCCAGCGACAGATCGTCCTCGGGCTGGAGCGCGAAGCGGCCGAGCGCAACGAGGTCCTTGACGGCGATGTGCGAGGCGAGCTTGAGGCGGTCGGCGCCGGCGACGGGAATGCCGCGTCTGTTGTCCTTGAGCGCACGCACCAGCGCATGCACGAAACGGTCGCGGCGGCGCACCAGGACGATGATGTCGCCGGGACGGACCCGTTTGCCCGTCGCCTCGTTGATCTCGCCATCGGCGATCCAGCCGGCGATCGTGTCGGCGATGCGATCGGCCAATTGAACGGCGGGGGCCGAGGCATGATCGATCGCCTGCGTCCAGTCGTCGGGCTCGTCCTCCTTCTCGGGCGCGATCGGCGGCCACAGCTCGACATAGCCCGGCGCGCCGGCGCGGATCGCGGCGTGCTGGATGTCCTGCTTGTAATAGGTCAGGCCGGCGCGCCGCTGCTCGTCGGCAAAGACGAGGTCGACCGCGCCGAGAACGTCCTCCGTCGAGCGGAAGGAGTGCTTCAGCTCGACCGATGCGAAGCGGCCGACCGGTTCGACCTTGCTGCGGAATTCGAGACCGCTTTCGGAAAACGCCGCCGGCTCGGCGCCCTGGAACGAGTAGATCGACTGCTTCTCGTCGCCGACGGCGAAGATGGTGCGGGCGATGCCGTCGCGCGCTCCGAGACCCGAGAAGAACTCGGCCGCCAGCGCCTTGACGACGGCCCATTGCTGCGGGCTCGTATCCTGCGCCTCGTCGATCAGGATGTGGTCGATGCCGCGATCGAGCTTGTAGTGCACCCAGGCGCCGGCGTCCTGGCGCGCGAGCAATCCGCCGGTGCGGACAATCAGGTCGTTGAAGTCGAGAAAGCCGCGCACACGCTTCAGGCGCTCGTACCGCCCGATCAGCCAGTCGGCGAGCCGCAATGCCGAGCGCGTCGCGCGCAGCATACCCAGAAGGGCAACCCGGTCCTTGACCGCGAGCAGATGGCGTGCCGCCTCGCCGTAGCGGTCGACAAGGTCGGGGAGGCGCTGCTGGAGCGCGGCCTTGAACGTCTTCGGGCCGTAAGGATCGCCGTCCGCCTTGAGCAGCCCCTTTACCAGGAGCTCCAGCGCCCGGACGGGATCAGTCGCCTCGAATGCGGCGGCGACATGCGGGACGATGCCGTTGAGCACGGTGCGGGCATCGGTTGCGTGCGCCTCCGCCACCAGCGTGTCGAATTCGCCGCGCGAGAAGCCGGGAAGCGGCCACACCGTTTCGGCCAAGTCCTCGACAGTGTCGCCGGGCGAGAACCCGAATTCCTCGAACAGCTCGGCATAGGGCTCCGGCGCGTGGCCGACCCTGTCGATGAACCGGCGCAGCGCATCGCGCTTGGCGACGATTTCGGCGAGCAGTGCCTCAAGCCCGCTTTCGCCGCCGGTTTCCAACACGTCGGCAAAGGCTTCCGACAGTTGCTCGACTTCACCCGAAGACACGCCGGAGAGCAGATCGCGCCTGGCCTCGGCGACGAGCGCTGCCTCCTTCTGCGCGTCGAGAAGCTCGAAATGCCCGGCGACGTTCGCCTCGAGCGGAAACTGGTGCAGGATCGCCTCGCAGAAGGCGTGGATGGTCTGGATCTTGAGCCCACCCGGCGTCTCTAGCGCGCGCGCGAACAGCCGCCTCGCCAGCTCGCGCCTCCCCTTTCCCGACCGGGAGCGGTCGACCTCGTCGAGCGCCGCGTCCAGATCGGCGTCGGACAGGGTCGTCCATCGCGCCAGCGTGTCGAAGACGCGCGCGGCCATGTTGGCGGCCGCCGCCTTGGTATAGGTCAGGCACAGGATCTTCGATGGGTCGGTGCCGTCCAGAAGGAGCCGGATGACCCGCTGCGACAGCACGTGGGTCTTGCCCGATCCGGCATTGGCGGAGACCCAGGCGGAGTTCTGCGGGTCGGAGGCGATCGCCTGCTTGTCGCGCGTGTCCGCCGGTATGACGAGAGACCGCTTCATTCGCCGCCGCCTGTTCCGCCGTCGCCGCCGGCCGACCATTCGAGGACGCGGGCGAGGTGGTCGTAGTCGCCGTCGGTCTCGCCTTCCTTGAGCGGGATGGCGCGGGACAGATAGCCGGCTGCCGGGTTCTCGTAGAAGCCGATCAGCTTCGACAGCCGCTGCCAGGCCTCCTCGGCGAGCGCGCCTGCCGCTATCTCTGTCCTGCCGTCCTTGAGGATGGATTCGTGCTCCACGCTGCCGTTGGCGCGCAGGCGGATATGGGCGAGATCGCCAGGCTCGGCCCGCCCGATCTCCTGGAAGGCGCCACGCGACAGGAGTGCCGCCTCGAGCGCCAGTTGCGGTGCGAGCAGCGTGTTCGCCTGCCGCTTCGACGGCGTAGACCCGGTCTTGTAGTCGAGAATGTCGGCCACCCCCGACGACAGTCGGTCGATGCGGTCCGCCCGTCCCGAGAGTGTCGCGCCGGTTTCGTCGACGGGCGTTCCGCGAGCGCGGATCTCGGAATGGCGCGCGGCAATCGCCGCCGCGCGATTCCGCTCCCAGTCGAGGATGTTGGAGATCATGCGCTCGAAGCGAGGCCACCACACCGCCATGACATCGTCCGGAAGTGCTGCGGCCGCAAAACGCGCGCGACCTATGTCGCGAAGCGCTGCCTCGGCATCCGCCGCGCAGGGATCGGCGACGGACCGGGTGAAATCATGAAGGATGTCGTGGAACAGCGAGCCGCGCTCGGCCGCGCCGGGGTCGCGCAGCAAGGGGTCGATCGGCGCGAGCTTCAGGATGCGGCGCGCATAGACGGCATAGGGGTCGCGCCGCAGCGTTTCGATCTCCGTCACCGAGAAACTGCGGGGCCGTGCCTCGATCGGCGGCGCGGGCTCCGGACGTCGTGCGCCGTTCCCTGCCTCCGTCTCGTCGATCGCGCGGGCCCAGTCGAGATAGCGTGCACCCCGCCGGCGCAACGCACCGGTTCCGTCCTCGCCGATCACCGTCGTCAGGCGCTGCAGCCAGCGCGAGGCGAGTGCCGGGGCATCGCCGGCGCGCGCCGACCGGGTCATCACCACATCGGGCTGGGCGACTGCCATGACGAAATCATGTGCGGCGAGGCCGGTCCGGCGCTCCGGCGGATCGAGGTCGAGTTCCGCCTTCATGAGCCTGGACATGAAGCGGTCCGCTTCCGCCCTGCGCGGCCAGCTTCCCTCGTTCAGCCCGCCGAGAACAAGCGTGTCGACGCTCTGGAGCCGCGCCTCAAGCGCACCCCAGATGGCGACCCGGCTGTCGGCGCCCGGGGCGGGCTTGACCGTCTCGCTGGCGATCAGCGCCTCGACCATGTCGGGCCATTCCGCGGCGTCGAACTCCAGCGCGGTCTCGGTCTCGGCCAGCGCTCGCAGAAAGCCGGCAAACTGATCGCCTTCGTCGCCGCGATAAAGGTCCGATACCGAACCGTCCGCGCCGCGCCCGAGCGTCTCCATCGTTTCGACTGCCAGCCTCGTCAGTACCGCAAAGGACAACGCCCGGCAATCACGGGCCGCTGCCAGCGGCCCCAGCGCCTCGGCGAAAGCCGACAGCATGGCGCGGGCGGCGTCGATACGCGCCGGCGTCAGACGCTCGAGCCAGAACGGCGCATGCGGGCGGGACGCGAGGTCTTCCAGCCGGGCTTCGAAATCCGCAGCCAGCGTTACGGCGTCCGGGCGTCCGGTGCCGCCGCGCATCGCGACCAGCTCAACCGTTTCGGCTGCGTGACGAACCATGGCGCGGTCGAGGCCAAGCCTCAGTATCGGATGCTTGATGAGCGAGAGCAGGGCGACCGGGTCGCCCGGTGACAGCACGCAGCGTATCGCCAGCATGAAGAACCGCGCAGCCGCCGCTTGTGCCAGCGGCGAACCGGCCGAATCGTCGGCCCTGATGCCGAACCGGCCAAGCTCGACCGCGACCCGCCGCGCGAGGTCGCGATCGCCGGTGACCAGAGCGACGCTGCGACCTCCCTCGCCGAGGGCCTCGCGCAGGGCAACGGCTATCGCCAGCCCTTCCTCGCGCTCGTTGGCGGCCTCGACCAGCGCCATTGTCCGCAGCGCGCCGGCTTCTAGCGCTTGTTTGACGGCGGCATGGTTCGACGCCCAGCGTTCCGTGGTCCCGGCCGGAAGGAGCGCTTCCCGGACGAGGTGGTTGCGCGCGGCGATCTCGGCCGGCGGGGCGGCGATCTCGACGACGTCGCCTCGCTCGACGCCGATCGCCTCGACCAGCGCCTTCAGGCCGAACTGCGGGTGGCCGAAGACCGTCGGGTCCTTCGTCTCCGGCGTCAGGGCGCCCCAGGAATCGTCGTCGAGTTGACCGTCGAGGCCGGGCAGGACGACCGCGCCGTTCGGCAGGCGGGCGATGGCCGACAACAGCCTGGCCGTCGCAGGAATGGAGCCGGTGGAGCCGGCCGCGATCACCGGCGCTGCCGGACGCGTTCGAAGAAGCCGTTCGGCCTCGGCTTCAAGCCGGCCTGCGCGATGCGCAGCCGGGTTCGAACGACCGCGTTCAGCCAGCAGCGCCGGCCAGGCCTTGGTGACGATCTCCAGGAATTCGAGCGTAACCTGCCACCAGCCCGCCAACTCGCCGGGCACGATCCGGTCGAGGGCCGACCAGTCGGCATTCGCCGTCTCGACTTCATCCATCAGGTCGGCGAGATCGCGCGCGAGCCATATCGCGTCGGCCGCCGATACGGGAACGACGAGTTCCTCCTGGAAACGGGACGCCACATGCGCGGGTATGTGCCTGCGCCAGGCCTGGACGAGTGGCGCGAGCAGCAGGATGCGGTCAAGACCGGCGATCGGCAGCGCCTGGTCCGGCGCGGGTTCGGCCTGCGAGAGCAGCAGGTCGAGGTCGTCCTCGAACTCGCCCAGCGGACGAATTGTCGGGAGGATTGCCGAACGGCCGCCTGCGAGATCGACGAAGGTGCTGCGCAACTCGCGTGCGGCGCGGCGGGTCGGGACGTAGATGGTCGCCTCGGCCGGGGCGAGCGGATCATCACCTGGGGCGTAGCCCGGCAGCAGGCTGCCGTCGAGAAACCGTCGCGCCAGTGTCGGCAGGAAAGGGACCCCCGGCGGGATCGACAGGACACGCGGGAGCGTCTTTCCCGGCATCGGTCAGGACGCGCCGAGCCGGCCCAGCGCCGCTTCGGCCTCGCCGATCGCGTCCGGCGTGCCGACGGTGATCCAGTGCCCGTCCATCGGCATGCCGAACAGCCTGTGGTCCGCGATCGCGGCATCGAAATAGCGGTTCAGCGAATGCGGCACCGCGTCGGCGGCGGCAAAGATGCGCGGGTGGATGATCGCCGCGCCGGCGTAGATCATTCCCTCGGCGGCGCCAGCCGAGCGGGTAAGCGTGCGGTCACCGGCAACGAGAAAGTCGGTCCTGCCGGAATGGCCGGTGGCGTTGGCGGGGTCTGCCAGCATCAGGAGAATATCCATGCGCGAGCCGTCCCACGCAAGTCCGAGCGCGGCAAGATTCGGTGCGCCACGATCGACCCAGAACGTGTCGGCGTTCAGCAGGAGGAAAGGGTCGCCTCCAAGCGCCGGCAGCGCCTTGATGATGCCGCCGGCGGAATCGAGCAGCGCCTCCGTCTCGTCCGAGATCACGACGTCGAGGTTTGTCCGCGTCCCCAAGTGATCGACGATCTGCCCCGCGAGGTGATGGACATTGACGACCGCCGTCTCGACGCCGATTTCAGCCAGCTTGTCGAGACCGCGGTCGAGAAGCGTTTTGCCGGCTATCTCGACCAGCGGCTTGGGTACACTGTCCGTGATCGGACGCATCCGCGTGCCGAGGCCCGCGGCGAGGACCATGGCGCGTTCAGGCGTGGTGGGAAGGCGGCTCATGCGGGCCCGACGAATCCGGCCTGCCGGTACAGTGCTCTCAGGTCGGCAAGTGCGGGATGTGCGAGCGCGCGCGCCAGATAGTCGCGTATGCGCGGCAGATGCTTCAGATATTGCGGCTTGCCGTCGCGAACGTCGAGGCGGACGAAGATGCCGAGGATCTTCGAATTGCGCTGCGCGGCGACGATCGCATAGGCCTCGTCGAACGCTTCCCGGTCGAAGGGTCCGTTGCGGATCCGCGCCGCGCAATAGGTCTCGACGATCTGGCGCTCCAGTTCGCGCGGGATCGTCACCCGCGCGTCGAGCGCCAGCGATGCGACGTCATAGGCCGAGGGGCCGATCAGCGCATCCTGGAAATCGATGATCGCCAGTCGGTCGTTGCCGGCGCGCTCGCCGCGCCAGATGATGTTCGGCGAATGATAGTCGCGCAGGACGAGGGATTTTTCCGCCTGGCCCAGCCGTTCGATCAGGCCGCGCCACAGTTCGGGGTATCGCGCCCGGATGTCATCGTGGTCGCCTTTTGTGCCGTAGGCGGAAAGATACCAGTCGGTCGCGAGTTCGGTCTCGATCGCGAGGGCGGAAGGATCGTAGGGCGGAACGGCATAGTCGAGCCCCGGCCCGACCGGGAGGCGCGGCGGCCATTCTCGCCCGTGCAGGTCGGCCAGCAGCTCGGCCGCGGCGAGGTAGCGTTCGGGGATCGGCTTGCCTTCGGCGTCGACGATGCCTTCCGTCCCCAGATGTTCGATCAGCAGCAGCCCGCGGTCGAGATCGCCGGCGAAGATCTCCGAGGCGGCGAAGCCCTCGCGGCGCAAGGCTTCGGCGATCGCCACGAAAGGCGTTACATTCTCGGCAAGATGCGCGATCCGGCTGTAGGGCTTGCCGTCGCGGACGGGCGGACCGTCGGGCATGGCGGGTGCATTCATCAGGATGCGCCAGTCGTCTCCGCCGCCAACCATCTCGTAGCTGCGGGTCGATGCATCGCCGACGAGATAGGCGCGCCTGGCCGTACCCCGGCCCGCGCCGTCGAGAAATGTGCGGATATCCAGCGACCGGGCGATCCGCGCCACGGTCTCGGGCGGGCCGGAGATCGTCGCCTTACGGCCCGCCTCCCATTCGGCGAGCTTTATCTCTGTTCGACCCGACGGCAGGCCGGCGCCGGCGCGTTCCGGCCATTCGATCAGCGCGATGCCGTCGGCCACCGCCTCGTCGAGGCCGAGTTCGTCGAGCTCACCCGGGTCCGTGAGCCTGTAGAGGTCGAAATGATGCACCGGGATACGGGCCGGATAGCTCTGGACGATCGTGAAGGTCGGGCTCGGAACGTCGAGGTCCGGCGCATCCGCCATCGCGCGTATGAAGCCGCGGGCGAGCGTCGTCTTGCCCGCCCCCAGGTCGCCGCTGAGTGCGAAGACGTCGCCGGGCCTCGCCGCCGCCGCGAGATCCTCTCCAAGCCGCGCCGTCGCGGCATCATCGGCAAGAACGAGCTCGAGCCCGCGATCTCCCATATGCGTGCTCTACTCCGCCGCGGCCCTGACGCCTTCCGGTGAAAGCGGGAAGCGGCAGATCACGGTCGTGCCGCTGTCCTTGTTGGAAATCAGCTCGACGGAGCCGCCGTGGAGTTCGACGAAGCTCTTGACGATCGACAGGCCGAGGCCGGCACCCCGGCGGCGACCGCCATTGCTGCGCGGCTCGAAGCGCTTGAAGATCGTGTCGAGAACCTCCGGCGAGATGCCGGGTCCATTGTCGTGGACGCGGAATTCGACGCCATCGGCCATGGCCTTGCATTCAAGGTCGACCGTGCTGTTCGCGGGCGCGTAATTGGCGGCATTGCTCAGCAGGTTGAAGAGGATCTGGCGCAGCCGGTTCTCGTCGGCGTGGAAGGAGACGGGTGCCGCGTCGAGATCGATCGACAGGTCGATGCCGTGTTCCTTGAAGCGTTCGGAGACGAGGTCGGCGGCCGCGTTCACCGCATGCGCGATCTCGACCTCGGCGATGTCCAGCTCCATCACGCCGGCATCGACGGTCGCGAGATCGAGAATGTCGTTGACGATGGTCAGAAGCACCGAGGACGACGAGCCGATATGGTCGACATATTCGCGCTGCTTGGGCGTCAGCGGGCCTGTGCCGCCGAGGGCCAGAAGATCGGTGAAACCGATGATGTTGGTCAGCGGCGAGCGCAGCTCGTAGGACACGTGCTGCAGGAAGTCGTTCTTGATGCGGTCGGCCTTTTCCAGGGCCTCGTTCTTGTCGGTCAGGGCGCGCTCCACATTGACGCTGTCGGTAACGTCAACGAAGGTGAACATCACCTGGCCGTTGGGCAGCGGCAGGATGGCGTAGCGCAGGATAGACCCGTCAACCAGCTCGGTCTGGCCGTGCCGGTCGCGGCGCTCGTCGTCGAACCCGGTCGCGGCAGCAACGAATTCGCCCCACGGGCTCTCGGCCGCGCGGCCCTCGCAGAGCTTGCGGATCGCCCCGATATGGGTACCGGCCGCGGCCTGCTGCGGCTCCAGATTCCACAGCGTGGCGAAGGCCGGATTGGACAGCCGGATGCGGCCGTCCGGACCGAACACGGCGACGCCCTCCGCCAGATTGTCGAGCGTTTCGCCCTGCACGCGCACGGCGGTGTTGTACTTGCTTTCGAGATCGATCTTCTCGGTGAGGTTCTCGAAGATCCAGGTGACGCCGCCGCGCGGCTGCGGATTGGCGATGACGCGCAGCGTGCGGCCATCCGGCAGATGCCACCAGTGATCCTTCGGCTCCAGCGCCCGGTAGGAGGCGAGCAGGTTCTCCTTCCAGCGCCGCCACTCGGGCTGCTCGGCGAGCTTGCCCTCGCTGCGCAGCCGGTCGAGGAGCAGCGTATTGTCCGGCGCGCTGTCGAGGAACCCCGTATCGAGCGACCACAGCTTCTGGAATGCCTGGTTGAAGAAGCGCAGCTTCTGGTCGGCGTCGAAGATCGCCACCGCCGTCGTCAGCTGGTCAAGCGTATCGGCATGGCTGCGCACCATGCTCTCGAAATCGGCGCGTATGGCGTCGGCCTCGCTGACGTCGAGCGCGATCCCTGCCGAGCCGCCCTCGCCGGCGAAGCTGGTGACCCGGAAGACCTTGCGGTCGCCGCCGACGACGGTCGACAGGCTGTCTTCGTAGACCGGCTTGTCGGAATGGTGGCGGGCGATGGCGTCGCGGGCCTGCGTTCCCAGGAACTCGCGTCCGCTCTCGAGCGCCGCGGCGGAGTCGCGCGCGTCGACCGATTTCGCGAAGGCCGTGTTGACCCATTGCAGCCGTCCGTCCGGCGCGCGGAGCCAGGCCGGCATCGCGAGCGCGTCGACCAGGCCCAGCACCGCCTCGTGCTGCGCGAGGAGCCGCTGGTGCTCGAGCCGCAGCCGGGCGAACCGGCGCTCGGTCTCGGTGAGCGACAGGAACCGGACGATGGTGAAGGCGGCCGACCGGCGACCTTGGACCTCGAGCGGCGAGCCGGACTGCGTTTCGACGACGATGTCGAAGCCCAGCGCCTCCTCGCGGAGCTGGGCGATCGCGCGCTCGAGCGCGGCGGCCGATTGCGGCACCATCCAGCGGCCGAAGGCGAAGAAGGCGCCGCGCTCCTCGGGCGCGCCGGTTCCCGGCGGCAGCGTGCCGACGAGGTCCGGCTTGTCGGCGCCGTTTGTCCACGAGACGACCCGCTGGTCGCGCAGGTTCAGGAGCGCGTCCGAGCGCTGCAGCGCGGCGCCGAGTTCGGCGACCCGCGCACGCAATGCGAGGTTCTGGGCTGCGGTGCGGGCGCGCTCGCGGATCAGCCAGATCGCCGAGAGCAGTGCCGCCCCCATGACGCCGGCAAACATCGCGAACTGGATGACTTCGGCGGTGCCGACCGAGATGTTGCCGAGCAGGGTCCCGGTCACTGCTTCCCCGGCGCTCGCCTCCGCGATACCGAGTGCGGCCAGGGCCGCGCCCGCGGGGCCGGCCACCGGCGCTGCGCCCCACACCGCCCGCGCGCGCAATCGCCTGGAATCGTCATCGCCGCCGGCTTTGTCCGCCCGGCGCCCGGTTAGCGATGGCATGTCTTGTTCCTCTCCGCCGCCTGACTGGCAAGACCGCCCGGCATGCGCGCCGCCCGCCCGCTCCCTGCGGATCGGCGCCATGCGAATCAGTGCACTGTACCGAAAGCGCGAATCGGCGTGAAGAAGTCGGCGTGCAAAAACGAGGCCGGGCGAAAAGTCAATCGCCCGGCCTCTACATATTGTGGTTGTTCAGAGAATAGTTAGTACCGGTAGTGTTCCGGCTTGAACGGTCCCTTCGGCGTCACGCCGATATAGGCGGCCTGATCGTCCGACAGTTCGGTGAGCCTGGCGCCGAGCTTGTCGAGATGAAGCTTGGCGACCTTCTCGTCGAGATGCTTGGGCAGCACGTAGACCTCGTTCTGGTACTTCTCCGAGCGCGACCACAGCTCGATCTGCGCCAGCACCTGATTGGTGAAGGAGGCCGACATGACGAAGCTCGGGTGGCCGGTCGCGTTGCCGAGGTTGAGGAGGCGCCCCTCCGACAGCAGGATCATCCGCTTGCCGCCGGGAAACTCGATCATGTCGACCTGCGGCTTGATGTTGTTCCACTTCAGGTTCCGCAGCGCGCCGACCTGAATCTCGTTGTCGAAATGGCCGATATTGCCGACGATCGCCATGTCCTTCATCTCGCGCATGTGCTCGATGCGGATCACGTCCTTGTTGCCGGTCGTGGTGACGAAGATGTCGGCACTCGCCGCGACGTCCTCGAGCTGAACCACCTCGAAGCCGTCCATCGCGGCCTGCAGGGCGCAGATCGGGTCGACCTCGGTGACCTTCACGCGGGCGCCGGCGCCGCGCAGCGACGCCGCCGAGCCCTTGCCGACGTCGCCATAGCCGCAGACCACGGCGACCTTGCCGGCCATCATGGTGTCGGTGGCGCGGCGAATGCCGTCGACCAGCGATTCCTTGCAGCCATACTTGTTGTCGAATTTCGACTTGGTCACGCTGTCGTTGACGTTGATCGCCGGGAACGGGAGGTGACCCTTCTTCTGAAGCTGGTAGAGGCGGTTGACGCCGGTCGTCGTCTCTTCGCTGACGCCGCGGATCGCTTCGCGCGTGCGGGTGAAGAAGCCCGGCGTCTCGGCCATGCGCTTCTTGATCTGCGCGAAGAGGATTTCCTCTTCCTCGTTGCCCGGCTTCGACAGCACGTCCTCGCCGGCCTCGGCGCGGGCGCCGATCAGGATGTACATCGTGGCGTCGCCGCCATCGTCGAGGATCATGTTGGTCGGCTCGCCGTCCGGCCACTGGAAGATCATGTCGGTATAGGTCCAGTAATCCTCCAGCGTCTCGCCCTTGATGGCGAAGACGGGGGTTCCGGCGGCGGCGATCGCGGCGGCGGCATGGTCCTGGGTGGAGAAGATGTTGCACGAGGCCCAGCGGACCTCGGCGCCCAGCGCCTTCAGCGTCTCGATCAGCACCGCGGTCTGGATCGTCATGTGCAGCGACCCGGTGATGCGGGCGCCCTTCAGCGGCTGGCTTTCGCCGAATTCCTCGCGGCAGGCCATCAGGCCCGGCATTTCGGTTTCGGCGATCTCGATTTCCTTGCGGCCCCAATCGGCCAGCGACATGTCGGCTACGACGTAGTCCTGTTTGGCGGTCATGACTGTTCTCCGGAAAATTTCGGCGCATGCGCGATCCCGGATCGCGCGCGCAATTGCCGGGTGACTAGCAGATCGGCCGATCGCAGACAATGGGACATAAAGAAATCTTTATTCGTGCATATAGGGGCCGCGCAGCGCCTGGCGTCAGCTTTCCTCGCCGAAACGATCGGCCACGAGGCGTTCGAGCGCGGCCATGAGTTCCTCGGCATCCGGTCCGCGCGCGGTGACGCGGATGCAGCAGCCCGGGCTCGCCGCCAGCATCATCAGCCCCATGATCGACGTACCGCCGACGCTGATGCCGTCCTTCTCGACCTCGACGTCCGCGTCGTGACTTCCGACAAGCTGAACGAATTTTGCGGATGCGCGGGCGTGCAGGCCGCGCTTGTTGACGATTGTGAACTCCCTGACCAGGCCGGCCTCCGGGGAAACAGGCCGATCAATCGTCATTTTCCACTCAGTACCTGACTCGCGACGTTGATGTATTTGCGGCCCGCCGCCTGCGCCTCGTCGATCGCCACCTGCATGTCGTCGCCCGCGCGCACGCTGGTCAGCTTGATCAGCATCGGCAGGTTCATGCCGGCGATCACCTCGACGCGACCGGGGGTCATCACCGAAATGGCGAGGTTCGAGGGCGTTCCGCCGAACATGTCGGTCAGGATGATCACGCCGGCACCGTCGTCGACGCGCCCGACCGCCTCGACGATCTCGCGACGGCGCTGTTCCATGTCGTCTTCGGCGCCGATGGCGATGGTCTCGAAGCCGTCCTGCGGACCGACGACATGCTCGACGGCATGGCGAAACTCATCCGCCAGCCGGCCATGAGTCACGAGCACGAGTCCGATCATCAGGCGAAAGCTCCCCGGCACGGGCCCCTGCCGGACCCTTCATCATTGACCGCCTTCCCGGCGGGGCCGCTATCTTGTCAGCGCGGGTTGTCTTGACAAGTCCCATTTTTCACACAACTCGGCCATTTTGACGCAGTGCAGCGCGGCAATCCCGCTGCATCGGCCCGATCGCAGGCGTTTCAGGCGGTGAACGGCCCGAGACCGAGATGCGCCAGGATCGCATTCGCGGCACCCGGAGCGTCGCGCGCGGCCAGCGTCAGCGCCTCGATCCGGCATCCCTCGATGGTCTCGGACGCCTGGTCCGGCAGACGCGGCGCGGCACCTTCGGTCAGGCGAACGAACAGGTCGACGACGCATGAGCGTTCGGTTGCGACCGGTGTAGGTCCGTATCCGCGGACCTCGACGAGGCCGGCAATGGCGGCCGGTGCATGGCAAACCAGCCTTCCATTGCGGTTCTCGAGGAAAACCTGGTCGTCGGAAACGATGCGGGCAAACCGGCCGGCAGTCGCGAAACGCTCGACGAGATGCAGCGCGAGGCTGGTCTTGCCGAGGCCGGACGCTCCCGAAACAATGACCCCGCGCGTGCCCAGGACGAGCGCTGTCGCATGCATGTTGCGGGCGGGCGGCATCAGCCGTCCGCGGGCAGCGTCACCACGAAACGCGCGCCGCGCACCTCGCCCGGCTTCGTGCCGGCGATGTTTTCCGCGGTCAGCGTGCCGCCATGGGCTTCGATGATCTGACGGCTGATCGACAGGCCGAGACCGGAGTTCTGACCGAAGGCCTCGCCGGCCGGCCGGTCGGTATAGAAGCGCTCGAAGATGCGGTCGATGTTCTCCGCCCGCAGGCCCGGACCATTGTCGTCCACCATGATGATGACATGACGACCCGAACGGTTGAGGCTCACCTGGATGCGGCCGCCCTTGTCGGGCACGAAGGACCGCGCATTGGCGATCAGGTTCGTCAGCACCTGGCCCAGCCGCAGATCGTGACCCACGACGAAGAACCCTTTCTCGCCGGCGGGAAGCCGGCCGCTTCGGAAGTCGATCTCTACCTGCTTGCCGCCATTGGTGGCCTGGCGGGACGCCGAAATCAGGTTCGAGACGAATTGCTTCAGCTCCACACGCCCCGCATCCTCGCGGGCGAGTTCGGCATCGAGCCGGGAGGCGTCGGAAATGTCGGTGATCAGACGGTCGAGGCGCCGGACGTCGTGCTGGATCACTTCGAGAAGCCGTGTGCGCGACTCGTCGTTGCGGGCGAGCGGCAATGTCTCCACCGCACTGCGCAGGGACGTCAGCGGGTTCTTCAACTCATGGCTGACGTCGGCAGCGAAGCTCTCGATCGCCTCGATGCGTGCATAGAGCGAATTCGTCATGTCGCGCAGCGCCACCGACAGATTGCCGATCTCGTCCTGACGGTCGGAGAAATCGGGTATCTCCTCGCGGCTCTTGACGCCGCGCCTCACCCGCACGGCGGCGGCCGACAGCCGGCGCAGCGGATTGGCGATGGTCGAGGCAAGGATCATCGACAGGATCGCGGTGACGACGGCCGCCACGCCGAAGACGCGCAGGATCGCGCGGCGCTCGGCGGCGACGATCTTGTCGATATCGCCGCCCTGCGTCGACAGCATCAGCGCGCCGAGCACTGCGCGGTAGCGCTGGACGGGAACGGCGACCGAGACGATCTGCTCGCCCTGCTCGCTGATGCGGACGATCGTTGCCGGGCTGCCCGACAAGGCGTTCATCACCTCGGGAAAGGCGGCGCCGTTGCCGCCCGGCTGCTCGCGGTAGAGCGGCAGATCGTTGCGGCGGAAGAAATTGGTCAGGATGTCCTGGGCGGCGTCGAGCAGGCCGGGCTGCTCCTCGACGACCGGTTCGAGATCGTAGCGCAGGATCTGCCCGCGCGAATAAAGATGCCGCGAATCGAGGATCAGGTTGGCGTCGCGGTCGTAGATGCGGGCGCGGGTGCGCGTCGCCGAGATCAGCCGCCGCAGGACCGGCGCGACGCGCTCGGGATTGATCGGAAAATCGAGGCTGTCGAGCTGGTTGCTCGACGGCGGCAGGCTCTGTCCGGCCTGGAGTTCGAGCAGCTTTTCGGGATCGATGCGCAGCGAATCCGTTTCGACCGTCGCCGAGGCGGCGATGGCGCCGGCGATGATCTCGCCCTGCGTCATCAGGCTCTCGACGCGCGCGTCGATCAGCCCTTCGCGGAACTGGTTGAGATAGAGAATGCCCGACACCAGGACGGCCAGCGCCGCCAGGTTCAGGATCAGGATGCGGCGCGTCAGGCTCGAGAACACGTAGTGCCCGAGGACGCGGCGCACCGGCGATGCGATGCGACCGACGCCGGTGCCACGGAGCGGACGCCCTGCGGCGCCAGGTCCAGACTTGCCGTTTTCCGCTACCGTTGCCATGAGCAGCCCTGCCCTTAGACCTCCCGGAAGCGGTAGCCTACCCCATAAAGTGTCTCGATCATGTCGAAGTCGTCGTCGACCGACTTGAATTTCTTGCGCAGCCGCTTGATGTGGCTGTCGATCGTCCTGTCGTCGACATAGACCTGCTCGTCATAGGCCGAATCCATCAGCGCATCGCGGCTCTTGACCACGCCGGGGCGCTGGGCGAGCGAATGCAGGATCAGGAACTCGGTCACGGTCAGCGTCACCGGTTCGCCCTTCCAGGTGCAGGTGTGGCGCTCCTGGTCCATCACGAGCTGGCCGCGCTCCAGCGACCGCGCCTTCTGGTCTGGCGACTTCGCGGCGATCTCGCGCGTCGTGGCGCGGCGCAGCACGGCCCGGACGCGTTCGACGAGAAGGCGTTGCGAGAACGGCTTCTTGATGAAGTCGTCGGCGCCCATCTTGAGACCGAAGAGCTCGTCGATCTCGTCGTCCTTGGAGGTCAGGAAGATGACCGGAAGATCGGTTTTCTGGCGCAGCCTGCGCAGCAGCTCCATTCCGTCCATGCGCGGCATCTTGATGTCGAAGATCGCAAGGTTCGGCGGACGGGCGGAAAGACCCTCCAGCGCGGACGAACCATCCGTGTAGGTCTCGACCCGGTAGCCTTCGGTTTCGAGCGCGATCGAGACCGATGTCAGGATGTTGCGATCGTCATCGACAAGCGCGATCGTTGCCATGTCCAGTGGCTCCCTCATGAGCGGGTGTCCCTTCCTGCTGCGTGAGCGGGCACATGGCGTACAAATTGGGTACAAAATGTGGCATGTCGCCCCGCTTCGTCCCAGGCCCCGCCCCGCAGCGGTCGACGTGGAAATTATGTCCACACGCCTGAACCACTGATGAATATATGTGCAAGCTCCCGTTAATTAAGAGCATATAAACGATTTAAACAGTTTTCAAAATTTTTAAATCGATTATTGATTTGAAACTACTCGCCTTTTCTGGTTGTCAGCGATTCCGCTCGAACCGACCGTCCTGTCCCGATCGCGATGAGGACGCGGGAATTGCGCCATGGGACAGGGTGAGGAAATGAACGAGACCGGCAAACGAAATCGCGACTGCGGCATCGAGACCGCCGGCCTGACGACGGCCGGCCGGGTTCACTACAATTTCGGGCGTTCCGCCCTTTACGAAGAGGCGCTGCGTCGCGGCGAGGCGCGGCTCACTGCGCATGGCGCGCTGCTCGCCGAGACCGGCCAGCACACAGGCCGTTCCGCCAAGGACAAGTTCGTGGTGCGCGACGCCTCCGTCGAGCCGCATGTGTGGTGGGACAACAACAAGCCGATGGCGCCGGAGCATTTCGAGGCGCTGCATGCCGATTTCCTCGCCCATGCGCGCGACAAGGACCTGTTCGTGCAGGACCTCGTCGGTGGCGCCGATCCCGGCGAAAGCCTGCCGGTCCGGGTGGTCACCGAATATGCCTGGCATTCACTGTTCATCCGCAACCTGCTGATCCGGCCGTCGGACGACGCCTTGGCGACACAGGTCCCGCGCATGACGATCATCGACCTGCCGAGCTTCAAGGCCGATCCGGCGCGCCATGGATGCCGTACCGAAACGGTGATCGCGGTCGACCTCACCCGGATGATCGTGCTCATCGGCGGCACCTCCTATGCCGGCGAGATGAAGAAGTCCGTCTTCACGGCGCTCAACTACCTGCTGCCGCAGCGCGGCGTCATGCCGATGCACTGCTCGGCCAATGAAGGCCCCGGCGGCGACGCTGCGATCTTCTTCGGACTTTCGGGGACGGGAAAGACGACACTGTCGGCCGATCCGGCCCGTACGCTCGTCGGCGATGACGAACATGGCTGGGGCGAAAACGGTATCTTCAACTTCGAGGGCGGCTGCTACGCCAAGACGATCCGCCTGTCGAAGGAAGCCGAGCCGGAGATCTTCGCGACGACCGAACGCTTCGGGACGGTGCTCGAGAACGTCGTGCTCGACGAGAACCGCGTTCCCGACTTCGACGACGGCAGCCTGACCGAGAACACCCGCTGCGCCTACCCGCTCGACTTCATTCCCAATGCCTCGGAGAGCGGCCGCGCGGGCCATCCGAAGAATATCATCATGCTGACCGCGGACGCCTTCGGCGTGCTGCCGCCGATCGCCAAGCTGACGCCGGCGCAGGCGATGTATCATTTCCTGTCGGGCTATACTGCCAAGGTCGCCGGCACCGAAAAGGGCGTTACCGAGCCGGAGGCTACCTTTTCGACCTGCTTCGGCGCGCCGTTCATGCCGCGGCATCCGTCCGAGTACGGCAATCTGCTGCGCGAGCTGATCGCCCGCCACGCGGCTGATTGCTGGCTCGTCAATACGGGCTGGACGGGCGGCGCCTACGGCACCGGACGCCGCATGCCGATCAAGGCGACGCGCGCGCTCCTGACCGCGGCGCTCGACGGCTCGCTCAAGGACGCCGAGTTCCGCACCGACCCGAATTTCGGCTTCGCGGTGCCGGTCGCGGCGGCGGGCGTCGACACGGCGATCCTCGACCCGCGTTCGACCTGGGCGGACAGGCAGGCCTATGACCGGCAGGCGCGCCGGCTGGTGGGCATGTTCATCGACAATTTCGCCAAGTTCGAAGACCATGTCGACGCGGCGATCCTGGGCGCCTCGCCGCGCATCCAGGAAGCGGCCGAGTAGCAGGCCTCCTTTCCCAGGCATCGAAAGGCCCGGCTCGTCCGGGCCTTTTCGTTTGCGGCGCTTCGTCCTATTCCTCGCATCATGCGCTGTTCGATCCCGCGCACCCGGAGGACCATGATGGATGATTTCGCACACCGGCCGCTCGGCTTCACGCGACTTTCACCCGACGAGATGGCGCGGCGGGCCGGCGACTTCCGCGCCCGCATGTCGGCGCGGCGCACGGTGCGCGACTTCTCGCCCGATCCGGTGCCGCGCGCGCTGATCGAGGACTGCCTGATGACGGCGGCGAGCGCGCCGTCGGGCGCGAACCAGCAGCCATGGCGCTTCGTGTGCATCTCGGATGCGGCGACCAAGCGGGCGATCCGCGAGGCGGCCGAGAAGGAGGAACGCGAATTCTACGCCGGCCGCGCCTCGGACGAATGGCTCGACGCGCTGGCGCCGCTCGGCACGGACGAGAACAAGCCGTTCCTTGAAATCGCCCCCTGGCTGATCGTCATCTTCGCCGAGCGCTACGGACTCGATGCCGGGGGACGGCGGGTCAAGCACTACTACGTGCCCGAATCCGTCGGCATCGCCACCGGGCTTCTGATCGCCAGCCTGCACAATGCCGGCCTCGCGACGCTGACCCACACGCCCTCGCCGATGGGGTTCCTGTCCGAGATCTGCGGCCGGCCCGACAACGAGAAACCGGTGATCCTGCTCGTCGCCGGCTATCCGGCCGAGCACGCCGACGTGCCGGACATCAAGCGGAAACCGCTCGCCGAAATCGCCATCTGGAAGGAATAGGCATGTCGGACGCCCCCGACGATGCGGCTGTCGCCATCGACGAGGATGCGGTCGAGGAAAGCTTCATCCGCGCGTCGGGTCCCGGCGGCCAGAACGTCAACAAGGTCGCGACGGCGGTGCAGCTCCGCTTCGACGTCCACAAGGCCAGGGGGCTGACAGCCTATGTCCGCGACAGGGCGATCCGGCTGGCCGGCCAGAAGGCCACCAAGGACGGCGTGATCGTCATCGAGGCGAGCCGCTTCCGCACACAGGACCGCAACCGCGAGGACGCCCGCGCGCGTCTGGCCGCGCTGCTCGCCGAGGCGGCCGAGCCGCCGCCGAAACCGCGCAAGAAGACGCGCCCCTCCAAGGGTGCGGTCGAACGCAGGCTGAAGAAGAAGGCCGGGCGCGCCACCGTGAAGAAGCTGCGCGGCAAGGTCGGGCTGGATTGAGCCGATACCGCGCTTCCGTCATACGGAGGCAATAATCGCTTTCCATTTCTCGTTGCGGATGCGAAATTTCGGCTCCGCACCCACACCAAACCGCACAGGGAGATGATCGCGATGGGGATATTCGATTTCGTGAAATCGGTCGGCAAGAAGCTCGGCATCGGTGATGACGAGGAAGCGCCGAAGGAAGAGGATCTGAAGAAGGAACTCGATTCCCATGCGATCGGCTCCGACAAGATCGAGGTCAAGGTGGTCGGCGACAAGGCGATCCTGAAGGGAAGCGTCGCGGACCAGACCGCCTTCGAGAAGGCGGTGATCGCGGTCGGCAATACGCTCGGCATCTCCCAGGTCGAAACGGATGTGAAGGTCGAGGCGGCCAACGTCGCGGAAGCGGAGAAGGCGCCCGTCTTCTACACCGTCAAGAAGGGCGACAATTTGTGGAAGATCGCCGAGGCAAACTACGGCAAGGGCAAGGGCGCCAAGTACACGGTCATCTTCGAGGCCAACAAGCCGATGCTGAGCGATCCCGACAAGATCTATCCCGGCCAGGTGCTTCGCATTCCCGCGCTCGACTGACCGGCGGACATTT
>JAMLJD010000034.1 GCA_023953775.1 Rhizobiaceae bacterium
CGGGATGCGCCTTCGAATAGGCGGCGAGGAAGTGCCGTATGTCCTGACGGTCGAACTGTTCTTGGCTTGCCATCGGCTTTTCCCGTGTTTTCTCCCAGCGCCGCAGATCCGGCGAAACGACGGCGGCCCGACGCAACCGGACCGCCGTCACGCGTGTCAGGCGGGAACAGCCTGGCCCGCGTTTCGCTTCACACCCGCATAGGTGTCTGTGAGGCGAGCCTCGGCTTCCTCCATTGTGCGGGGCGGAGGGGTGGGGTCGATGCCGACCAGCTTCGCGATGTTGTTGCCGAGATAGCCCTCGAGATCGTCCTCGGACAGTCCGAGGCCCTGCGGCGGCTCGTGGCAAAGAACCTCGAGTTCGCGCAGCCACATGCCCGGCTCGTTCGGCGGAGAGTCGGTGCCGAAGACGATCTTGTCCTTGGGCAGTTCCTTGGCGAACTCGACGATGCGCGACTGGAAGCACCAGCCGGATTCGCAATAGACGTTCGGCGTATCCATCGCCATCCAGAAGGATTCGAACGAATAATTGCCGCCCGTCTGGATGCCGAAATGGCCGATGATGAAGTTGACCATCGGGAACTCCCGGATGATCGGATAGAACATCGTCGGGATCGTGTAGGGACCGTCGCCGGTGTGGATCAGCACCACCACGCCGAGTTCGGCGCATTTCTTCATCGCCGGGCGCAGCCATTCGAGCGCCCTGTCGGGACGATAGCCGTGCATGTTGGCGTGCAGCTTCAGCATCTTGAAGCCGTATTCCTTGACGTGGAATTCCAGCTCCGCCGCACCGTTTTCCGGGCCCCAGCGCGGGTTGTAGGTGAAGTTGCCGATGAACCGGTCGGGGTATTTCTGGCACAGCTCCGAGATGTAGGACATGTAGTCGCGAATGCCGTCGCGGCCCATGCGGTTGCCGTCGCGGTATCCCGTGTTTCCCGGCGGCGGCTGGATGAAGCCCATGTCGATGCGACGCGGCTTGCCGTTGATCCAGTACGGACCGTCCATCAGCTTGAGCATGCGCTCGCCATTGAACGGCGTGCCGGTGTGGCGCCACGCTTCGTCGACCAGATTGGTCGGATGCAGGTGTGTATCGATGATCATTGTTCTCTCCGAAGGATCTGGAGGATGGTCTGAGACGGCTCAGGCCGTCTGGAGCGCGGATTGGTCGCCCTTGAGGCGTGCCTTGGCTTCCTCGAGCGTGCGCGGCGGCGGCGTCGGGTCGAGACCGATCATCCGGGCGATGTTGTTGCCGAAGTAATCCTCGAGCGTATCCTCATCGAGGTTCAGCCCCTGCGGCGGCTCGTGGCACAGCACTTCGAGAAGCCGCAGCCACATGCCCGGTTCGTTCGGCGGGGTGTCTGTGCCGAACAGGATCTTGTGCTTCGGCAGTTCCTTGGCGAACTCGACGATGCGCGACTGCAGGCACCAGCCCGACTCGACGTAGATGTTCGGCGCGTCCATGGCCATCTGGAACGGCTCGAACACGTAGACGCCGCCAGTCTGGACGCCGAAATGTGCCAGGATGAAGTTTACCTCGGGGAATTCCCGGATGATCGGGTAGAACTCGGTCGGGATCGAGTACGGCCCGTCGCCGGTATGGAGCTTGACCAGCAATCCGAGCTCGGCGCATTTCTTCATCGCCGGGCGCAGCCAGTCCAGCGCCCGGTCGGGCCGGTAGGCATGCATGTTGGCCTGGAGCTGCACCATCTTGAAGCCGTATTCCTTGGCGTGGTGCTCGATCTCCTCGGCGCCGTTCTGGGTTCCGTAGCGCGGATTGTAGACGAAGCAGCCGAGGAACCGGTCGGGATACTTCTGCACCAGCTCCACCGTGTAGGACATGTAGTCCCGGATGGCCTCCTTGCCGGTCAGGTCGCCATAGCCGTCGGTATAGATGGTGTTGCCCTGCGGCGGCTGGATGAAGGCCTTGTCGATCCGGCGCGGCTTGCCGTTCACATAATACGGCCCGTCCATCATCTTGAGCAGCCGTTCACCGGTGAACGGTTCGCCGTCATGCCGCCATGCAAGGTCGACCAGCTTGGTCGGATAGCAGCTAATGTCGATAATCATCGGTTGTCTCCAGGTTTGGCAATGTTCCGCCATCACGGAGTATGCGCGCGGCGAAACCACGCGCCCGACAATCTCTCTGCCGCAAATTCTGTCAGAAACTACCGTCGGGCGCAGATCGTGTGATCTCTTGCCAGCAATTCCCGACCGGATTTTTCGCGCGGTGCGCGACTGAAAAACGGTGTGCCGCTTCTACTGACAATGGGATTTTTCTAATCGATTCCGATTAAGAAGAAAACCCCAAAAATCGCAATTATTGTTTTATTTTCAGATAGTTATAGGAAAATTCAGGCAGGCCCCAACCGTTGCCTCGGATACCTTCCGAAGCCCCGCGCCCTCCGGCGCCAAATAGAACCGAGTGGCGTCCCGATCCCCGATCAGGACGCCCGGCCCGCCGCGGCTAGGCCTTCCTGCCGATCTGCGGCGTGTCCGCTCTCGCCTGCGCGATGGTCTCGCGCAGTTCGTGCACGATGTCGTTGAACGGCGCGGTGTAGGTCAGGTCGATCGGACGCGGACGCTCGAAGTCGACCTCCCGTTCGAGCACCACCTTTCCGGGGCGGGCGCTCATCACGAACACGCGGTCGGCCAGATATGCCGCCTCGCGCAGGTCATGGGTGACGAGGACAACCGTGAAACCCTTTTGCTGGTGAAGGTCGCGGATGACGCCCCACAATTCCTCGCGCGTGAACGCGTCGAGCGCGCCGAACGGCTCGTCGAGCATCAGCAGTCCCGGTTCGTGGATCAGCGCACGGCACAGATTTGCGCGCTGCTGCATGCCGCCGGAAAGCTGCCAGGGATATTTCGAACCGAAGCCGGCCAGGCCGACCAGTTCGAGCATCGCCTCCGCCCTGTCGACATACTCCGCCTTGTTCTTGCGCAGTCGCTCGGCATGCGGGGACACGATCTCGAGCGGCAGCATGATGTTGTCGAGTGTCGTTCGCCACGGCAGCAGCGACGGATTCTGGAACGCCATGCCGACGATGTTCAGCGGCCCCTTCACATGCCGTCCGTCGACGGTGATGCGGCCGACCTGCGGCACGACCAGGCCGGTCGTGAGTTTCATCAGGGTCGACTTGCCGCAGCCGGACGGTCCGACGACGGCGGCGAACTCTCCTTCCCGCACGGACATCGTCAGGTTCTCGACGGCGGTCACCCCGCCGTGCCCGCCATAGGACAGCGTCACATCGTCGATGGTCACGAAGTCGGTGCGCGGCTGGCCGACGACGGCCTCCGCCTGCCGGTGCGACAGTTTCTGCACCATTCCGTCCCGACCGCTCAGCGCGGTCTCATTCCACAGAAGCGTCATTGGTCTTCTCCTGTCATCCCTCACGCCGTCACCGGCCGGGTGTTCGGTCAATGATTTTGCGAACGATGAGCCCAGCCCGTGTAGCGCTGCTCGATGAAGGCCGTAACGGCGTAGAGCAGGATGCCGAGCGCCGACAGCACCAGTAGAGCCGCGAACACGATCGGCACCTGGAACGCGGCCTGCGCGTCGAGCATCAGCTTGCCGAGGCCACGGCTTGCGCCCGCCGTCTCCGCAACGACCGCCCCGATGAAGGCGAGCGTGATCGCGACTTTCAGAGATCCGAAGAAATGCGGCAGCGAGCGCGGAATTCCGACCTTGGTCATGACGACCAGCTTCTTGGCGCCGAGCGCGCGAAGCACGTCTTCCAGCTCGGGCTCCACGGTGGCGAGGCCGGTCGCCACGTTCACCACGATCGGAAAGAACGAGATCAGGAACGCGGTCAGGATCGCAGGTACTGTGCCGAGGCCGAACCACAGGATCAGGATCGGCACCACGGCAACCTTGGGGATCGAGTTGAATGCGATCAGGGCAGGATAGACCGCCGAATAGACCGCGCGATGCCAGCCCACGGCAACGCCCAGAAGCAGACCGATCACGATCGCCAGGCCGAAACCGAGCAATGTCGTCCACAACGTCACGATCGTGTTGTCGAGAATGACCGCCCGGAACTCCCATAGCGCCGACAGGGTCGCCGACGCAGTCGGCAGGATCGTCTCGGGGATGCTGAACAGCCTGACCGCCGCTTCCCATACGACGAACAGGCCGACGGTGAAGATGACGGGCGAAGCGATGTTTTCCAGATGCCAGCCCCAGTTGATCCGCTTGCGGGCCGGCGCCGGGATGATGTCCATATTGGCCATGTTCGATGCCTTGCTGTCGAGGACGTGAAGGGAGAGGTAGCGATACCCCTCCCTCGCCGGTCGGGCTAGTTGATCATCCGGTCTGACGCCGGCGGGAGGAACTGGTCGGTGTAGATGTCCTCGGCCGCCGGCTTGTTCTTGAATTCGAACGTCGTCGCGAGCTGGTCGATGGAGTTCGACAGCCGGTCCATGTCGACGCTACCGAAGCCGTTTTCCTTCACATAGTCGGTGAAGTAGCACTGGGCGGCGACCAGCTTGAGGCGATCGAGCTCGATGTCGCGCTTGGCGATCGGATTGTACTTCATGACGCTGTCCATCGCGCCGTCGGGGTCGCGATAGGCTTCCTGGAAGCCGCGGATCGTCGCCCGCACGAAGCCCTTCACGGCATCGGGATTTGCCTCGAGGAAGTCGGGGCTGACCATGACGGCGCTGCCGTAGAGGTCGACACCGTAGTCGGCCATCATCATGCCGACCGTCTCGTCTTCGGGTATGCCCATCGCCTTGAGTGCCAGGATATTGCTGATGAACGCGGTCACCGCGTCGACCTGGCCCTGCGCCAGCAGGGTTTCGCGAACCGGGAAACCGACATTTTCGATCGTCATGGTCGAGGAGTCGATGCCGTTGATGCTGGCGAAGATCGGCCAGTGCGAATACGCCGCGTCAGCCGCCGGCGCGCCGAGGATCTTGCCCTCCAGGTCCTTCGGCTTGGAGATGCCGTTCTTCTTCAGCGTGAGGACGGAAAAGGGCGGCTTGTTGTAGGTGACGAGCACCGCCTTGATCTTTTCGGCCGTGGCACTGTCGCGGTATTTGATCAGCGCGTTGATATCCATCTGGCCGATATCGTACGAGCCCGAGGCGATCCGGTTGATGCCGTCGAGGCTGCCGGTGCCCGGATCGATCGTGACGTCGAGGCCTTCGTCCTTGTAGTAGCCCTTGTCGAGCGCCACCAGGAAGGGCGCGACATGGCCCTCGAAGCGCCATTCGTGGATGAAGCGGACCTTGGTGAGGTCCTGCGCCGCCGCCATCGTTGCAAACAAGGCTGCGGACGCGGTGATGAACGCTGCAAGCAATCTACGCATGATTTCCTCCCAGACACCCGCGGATGCGCGTCGCGCGAGCGAACTTGGGACCTGGTTGCCAGAGCCCGGCAATCCGGTGAGCCTTCCGGTGCCTTGCAACTCCTGACGAACCTGGTCGCCCGTTTCCGATGCCGATGAATTGGGAGTGATGTCTTGTCCTGCGCAGCCCAACTCATTGGCGATCCAACGAGTGAGCAATTATCTCCCCCATTTTGCCGAGGGGACTGGAGCGCTTCTACTCACACACCGAATTTGTACACCTGTGCCGAAGCGCCTGTCAAAGGGGAAACACCTTCAAAACTTTCAATGAAATTGGTATGTTATACAGTTTCACACTACTGCACATGCCGCCACCGAACCACGGCTGGAGAGAGCCTCGAGCACTTCCGCTGCCACGGACTCCGGCAGGTCGCCGGGAGAAAACCAGCCTGCCTCCAGCACCTTGCTTGTGTCCTGGACGATCGGGTCTCCCGACATGATCGATGCGGCATGCACGACGGTGATCGACCCTCCGACGCCGTCTTGCTTTTCGGTCACCGAGACCAGGCAATGCGGCCATGACAGCACGCCGAACTGCTCGTGAAGCCGCCGTGTTCCGGCAAGTCCGATGGCTTCGCCAGACAGCGCCGCGCCGCCCGGAAGGGTCCATTCCGGCTCGCCCCCTCCGCATGCATAGCGCCCGAGCAGCACCCGGCCTGACCGGTCAGCGATCAGCAGACGGCAGATCACGCGGACGAGGCGGGGCGACGCGTCGGACAGTGCCCCCGGATCGCCTTTCAATGCGGTCATGACGTTCATTCGGATATTCTCCCTTTGGCACGGCACTGGCTGCCGTCGCCGGTCCGTGCGCGGCAGGCACCCGGCTCTGTGTTGCCCGTCACTTCACCGACGGGCAGAGACAATTCGACTGGCAGTTACTGCTTCAGTCGGCGCGGATCAGAACGCGACGTCCTGGGCGCGGCCCGCCTTCTTGGCGAGGTCGACCGCCACGGAGGCAACCGCGAGATCCTGGAGGCCGACACCCGTTCCGTCGAACAGCGTTATCTCGTCGTCGGAGCTGCGGCCCGCATGCACGCCATTGATCACCGCGCCGATCGGCGTGATGTCGGTCTCCGAGATCAGCCCTTCCGACACGGCACGCTGGCATTCGCCGATTAAGACGGACTGTGCCACCTCGTCCGTAAACACGGTCGCTGCTGCAACGAGCTCGGCCTCGACCTCCTGCTTGCCCTTCGTGTCGGTGCCCATGCAGGCGAGATGCGTTCCCGGCCGGACCTGCGAGCGCTTCAGGATCGGCGCGAAGCTCGACGTGATCGTCACGATGACGTCCGCCTCCGCGCCGAGCCGGTCCAGATCGACGGCCTCGAACGGCAACCCGATCTCCTCGGCCGTTTCGGCGAGGCGCGACAGCATTTCGGGATGAAGGTTCCAGCCGATCACCCGTTCGAAGTCGCGCTGCGTGGCTGCCGCGCGCATCTGGAAGGCAGACTGGAAGCCGGCCCCGACCATGCCCAGCACCTTCGCGTCCTTGCGGGCGAGCCGGCCGATCGACACGGCCGAGGCCGCTGCCGTCCGTACCGCGGTCAGGTAGTTGCCGCCGACGATCGCATGCGGACGACCCGTATCGGGGTCGAACAGGAAGACGGTCGACTGATGGTTGGTCAAACCCTTCTTCTCGTTGCCCGGCCAGTAGCCGCCCGACTTCAGGCCAAGCGTCAGTCCCCCCCGGTCGAAGCCCGACTTGAAGCCGTAGAGCGCATCCGCATGCCCGATCGCCTCGCGGACGACCGGGAAATTGTAGGCGTCGCCTCGCGCCATGGCGGCGAACACGCCCTCCACGGCGGTCAGCGCGTCGCCCATGCCGACCACCTCGCGGCAGGTCTCTTCCGATACAATCAGCATCGCCGCGCCGTCAGTACGCCATGCCGCGCGCCGATACCGGCCACAGCGTTTCGACCTTGCCATTGCGCACGCCCACATACCAGTCGTGGATGTTGCAGGTCGGGTCGCAATGGCCCGGCACGAGCCGCAGCTTCTCGTTGATCGCCAGCACGCCGTTCGGGTCTTCGATCACGCCGTGCTCGTCCGAACACTTGATGTACTTCACATCGTCGCGCCCGAAGACGAAAGGCAGCCCGCTGTCGACGGATTGCGCCTTGAGCCCGGCGTCACAGATCGCCTTGTCGGCCTTGGCATGGCTCATGACACTGGTCAGCAGGAACAGTGAATTCTCCCACTCGCCCTGGTCGATACGCTGGCCATCCTTGTCGAGGATGCGGCCGTAGTCGGCATCCATGAAGGCGTAGGAGCCGCACTGCAGCTCGTTGTAGACGCCCGAGGCGGATTCGAAATAGTAGCTTCCGGTTCCGCCGCCGCTCACCAGCTCGGGCTTCAGGCCGACGGCTTCGAGCCCTGCCACGGCGTCCTTCACCATCGCGATTGCAATGTCGAGGTTCGCCTGGCGGTCCTCATACTTGTCGAGGTGCTGCATGGCGCCCTGATAGGCCTGTATTCCGGTGAACTTGAGGTTCGGCGCGGCGTCGACGGCCTTTGCGATCTCAACGACCGCTTGCGTCGTCGTCACGCCGCAGCGCCCGGCTCCGCAGTCGATCTCGACGAAGACCTCGAGCACCGTTCCGTGCTTGCGCGCCGCGGCCGACAGTTCGGCGACATTTGCAAGGTCGTCCACGCACACGATGATGCGGGCACCAAGTCCGGGCAGGCGTGCGAGCCGATCGATCTTGGCCGGATCACGCACCTGGTTCGACACAAGCACGTCCTTGATGCCGCCGCGCACAAAGACCTCGGCTTCGCTGACCTTCTGGCAGCACACCCCGACGGCCCCGCCCAGCCTTTCCTGCAACTTCGCCACGTCGACCGATTTGTGCATCTTGCCATGCACACGGTGGCGCATGCCGTGCGCCCGGGCGTAGTCGCCCATCTTCCTGATGTTGCGCTCCAGCGCATCGAGGTCGAGGACAAGGCACGGCGTCTGGATATCGGCCTCGTCCATGCCCGGCAGCGCGGGCACGTCGTAGCCGACCTCGAGCGCGTCGAATGTGGTGGGTGCGTTCATGGAACTCTCCTCAGGTCCAGGGCAGCTTGTCGAGGTCGACATTGCCGCCGGTGATCACGACGCCGACGCGCTTGCCGGCGAAGATGTCGGGGTTTTTCAGGATGGTGGCGAGCGGCACCGCGCTGGAAGGCTCCATCACGATCTTCATCCGCTTCCAGATCAGCTTCATCGCGTCGACGATGTCCTCTTCCGACGCAGTGAGGATATCGTTCACATGGGCCTTCACGAAGTGCCAGGTCAGGTCCTTCAGCGGCACCTTCAGCCCGTCGGCGACCGTCTCCGGCGCATCGTCGGCTATGATGTGCCCGGCCTTGAAGCTGCGCATGGCGTCGTCTGCCTGTTCTGGCTCGGCCGCGTAGATTTTCACCTTCGGCGCCAGCGTCGAGAGCGTCAGGCACGTGCCGGAAACCATGCCGCCGCCGCCGATGGGCGCGATCACGGCATCGAGTTCGCCAAGGTCCTCGATCATCTCCTTCGAGCAGGTGCCCTGCCCGGCGATAACGCGGTGGTCGTTGTAGGGATGAACGAATTCCGCGCCGGTTTCGGCGACCACTTCGGCGAATACCGCCTCGCGGCTCGTCGTCGAGGGTTCACACTCGACCACCCGCGCCCCATAGCCGCGCACGGCATCCTTCTTGGCCTGCGGCGCCGTGCGCGGCATCACAACGGTACAAGGGATCCCGCGCCGCCCCGCGGCATAGGAAAGACAGGTTCCGTGATTGCCGCTCGAATGGGTCGCTACCCCCTTCGCGGCCTGCTCGTCGGTGAGGCCGAACACCGCATTGGACGCGCCGCGCGCCTTGAACGCGCCGCCCTTCTGGAAGTTCTCGCATTTGAAGAACAGCTCTGCGCCCGAAAGCGCGTTCAGCATGCGCGAGGTCAGCACCGGCGTCCGGTGAACATGCGGCGCGATACGCTGATGCGCGGCAACCACGTCGTCAAAGGTCGGTATGATCATCAGTGGCCCTCAGGCAGCTGCGTTCAACAGGGTGGTAACGCCGGCGGTCGCGCTATAGTGCTCCTGCGCGGCCGCGACGCCAGATCCCAGTCTAACGGGATAGCCGAGGTCGGCCATGACCATTTCGGCCGTCGCGATGCCCGACAGCGCCATGACGTCCGTCATCGACCCCAGATGGCCGATGCGAAAGACCTTGCCCGCCACCTCGCCGAGGCCGACGCCAAAGGCGACGCCATATTTGCGGGCAGCGTGGGTAACGATCTTGCCGCCATCGAATCCGGCCGGAACCACGACCGCGCTCACCGTGTCGGACTGGAGCGCCGGGCTTTTCGCGCACAGCGACAGCCCCCATGCTCCGACGGCCTTGCGGATGCCGTCGGCGATCCGCCGGTGGCGCGCGAAGACGTTGTCCAGACCTTCGGATTCCAGCATCCCGATCGATATGCTGAGCCCGCGGATCAGATTCACCGGCGGCGTGTAGGGAAAACCGCCGCTCGCATTGCTCTTCATCATGTCGCGAATGTCGAAGAAGCAGCGGGGCGAACGGGCGGAAGCCATGGCCTCGACCGCCTTCGGGCTCATGGCCAACACGGCAAGCCCGGCCGGCAGCATGAAGCCCTTCTGCGACCCGGTGATGGCGATGTCGACTCCCCATTCGTCCATGCGGAAATCCATCGACGCGATCGACGAGACCCCGTCGACGAACAGCATCGCCGGATGGCCGGCGGCATCGAGCGCGCGGCGGACAGCGGCGATGTCGCTCTTCACGCCCGTCGCCGTCTCATTGTGGCAGACCAGCACGGCCTTGATGCGGTGGCCGGTATCGGCGCGCAGAGCCTTCTCGAAGGCTTCGGCCGGAGCTCCCTCGCCCCACGGCGTCTCGATCGTCTCGACGTCGAAGCCGTGACGCTTGCACAGGTCGATCCAGCGATGCGAGAACATGCCGTAGCGCGCCGCGAGCACGCGATCGCCAGGAGACAGCGTATTGGTCACCACCGCTTCCCATGCGCCGGTTCCCGTCGACGGAAACAGCACGATCTCCGCATCCGACGACCTGACGACGCGCTTCACGCCAGCCAGCGCGGGCGCGAACATCTCGGCGAAATCGGCCGAGCGATGGTCTATGGACGGATAGTCGACCGCCCTGCGCAGTTCCTCGGGAATGTTCGTCGGTCCCGGGATGAAAATGGGGTTCTGATTGGACATGCGTCACCTCCACGGCCTCGCGGCCTGATCGTCGCCGGCGATACTATCGGTCGCCTTCGCGGCGTGCAATTTTTTTGAAAAAAATTTTCATAATGATCTGAAAATAGGTAGAGCATTGTTTCAAATACAGAAAAACAATTTCATCGCCCGCGCCTGATCGCGCGCGCACTGCCGCAGCGCAGCCGGCAGACACCTCGCGGGAAGACAAAAAGGCGACCGCTGTTGCGGTCGCCCTACCGGACAGGGTCGGCTGTGCTCGCCAGCGCCAGCCGGCGAGCGTTCAGCGCATCCTTGCGATCCGCTTGCGCAGCCAGCCGGAGCCGAGTTCGGCCAAAAGGACGAGCCCGATGATGACCAGCAGGATCGCCGCGACGCGGGTGCTTTCAAGCTGCTGGGTCGTACGCTTCAGATACCAACCCATGCCGCCGCCGCCGAAGAAGCCGACGACGGTCGCCGCCCTAAAGGCCACATCCCAGGTGTAGATGGCAATGCCGGTGAAGGCGACGCGCACCTGCGGCAGCACGGCATACTGGAAAACCTGCAGCGGGCCCGCGCCGACCGACCGCATGGCCTCGACCGGCCCCATATCGATGGCTTCCAGTTCGTCGGAGAACAGCTTGCCGGCGAAGCCGATGCAGAACACGGTGAGGGCCAGTGTACCGGCGAGCATGCCGAAGCCCAGAACGGTAACGAACAGGATCGTCCAGATCGTCTCGTGGATCGACCGGCTGCACATGATCGCAAGCCGTCCGAACGGATAGGCGATCCGGCGGCTGATGGTGATGTTGCGGGCCGCGAGCCATGCCAGCGGGATCGAGCAGGCCACGCCGAAGAACCCGCCCAGCAGGGACATCTCCAGCGTTCGCACGACCGAATGGATGAAATCGGCATCGGTGACATAGCCCACGTCCGGAGGGAAGTAGCGTGTCGCCAGTATCTCCGCGAGGCGGGGGAACGCGCCGAGCACCCGCGAAAGATCGATGTTGAGGAATGCTATCGACCACCCGAGGAAGGCGAGGATACCGAGGATGACGGCAAAGCGGATCGTCGACGACGGGTGGCGGTAACGCGACCAGCTCCTGCGTGGTTCGGCGGCGGTCTCGACTGTTGCGACGGCCATTGCGCTCTCCTCAGATCACGGCTTTGCGGGCGTAGTGGGAGACGATCTCGCCGATCGCGATCAGCACCAGCACGGCCAGCACCACCAGCGTCACCCCGCCGTAGTTGAACATCGCCATCTGGCGGAAGAACACGAGACCGAGCCCGCCTGCCCCGACCAGGCCCATGATCGCCGAGCGGCGGATGTTGATGTCCCATTCGAAGATGATCGTTCCGATGATGACCGGCAGGATCTGCGGCACGATGCCGTAATACATCACCTGGAACTGGTTGCCGCCGACGGCGCGGATCGCCTCGACAGGCTTGGGATCGATGTTCTCGATCGCCTCGGCGGTGATCTTGGAGATGAAGCCGATCGATCGCATGGCGACGGCGAGGATGCCGGGCAAGGCGCCGAGGCCCACGGCACCGACGAAAAGCAGCGCCCAGATGATCTCGTGGATCGAGCGCGACAGGACCATCAGGAAGCGGCCGACCGGATAGAAGAAGTATTTGCTGGGCGTCACGTTCGCCGCCCCGAACCAGGCGACGGGCAGCGACAGGACGCAGCCGAGCAGCGTGCCCAGCGTCGCCATCATCATCGTCTCGAGCGCGGGGACGAGCAGATGCGGTATCAGCGACCAGTCGATCAGGAAGAACCGTTCGATCGTGCCGGCGATCCCCAGAGCGCCGCCCATGCGCGCCCAGTCCGTGTCGACCACGATCGTGTCCCACACGCACCATCCCAGCACCGCCATGGCTGCCGCGACGAGCAGCCAGTTGCCGATGCGGCGCTGGCGTTTGTGCGCAACCCAGGCATCGAACCCGTGTTCGGACGCGTCGGGTGCTGCGATCGCCATCACAGCACCTCCATCGCGTAGATCTCGTCGAGGTCGCGCTTTTGCATGCCTTTGGCCAGCCCGTCGAACTTCTTGTAGCCGTCCTGCATGCCGATGATGCGGTTGCAGGTCTCCAGCGCAAGCTGCACGTCGTGGATGTTGCACAGGACCGGCACCTTGAACTCGTCCGCCAGTTCCCGGATCAGCCCCATGACGTCACGCGAGATCTTCGGATCGAGCGCCGAGGTCGGCTCGTCCAGGAGCAGGATCTCCGGCTTCTGCATCAGC
Source organism: Rhizobiaceae bacterium (assembly GCA_023953775.1). GTDB lineage: Bacteria > Pseudomonadota > Alphaproteobacteria > Rhizobiales > Rhizobiaceae > JAMLJD01. Next base: position 12,772 of record JAMLJD010000034.1, read on the forward strand.
GCGCGGGCAATACCGACGCGTTGACGCTGGCCGCCCGACAGGGCGTCTGCCCGCTTGTCGACGTGATCCTGAAGGCCGACCCGCTCCAGGAGGTGAAGCGCGCGGTCGATGTCCTCGCGGGTGAACGCCTTGAAGAACGACCGGAAAGGGCCGGTATAGCCGAGGCGGCCGGACAGGACGTTGTCCATCACCGACATCCGGTTCACCAGATTGAACTCCTGGAAGATCATGCCGATGCGCCGCCGCAGCCGCCGGAGCTCGCCGCCCCGCAGCGCCCTCACATCCTGGCCGAACAGGACGATCTCGCCCTCGCTCGGTTCGACGAGGCGATTGACGCAGCGGATCAGCGTCGACTTGCCGGCACCGCTCGGTCCGATGACCGCGCAGAAATCGCTGCTGTCGACGGAGAAGTTGATTCCCTTGAGAATCTGCGGGCCGCTCGATGTGTAGCTTACCTTCAGGTTGCGGACGTCGAGCACGGGCACCTGCTCCTCCTCGTATCTGGGAAGGCCGCGCGCAATGCGGCCTTCCACGATGCCGGCCTCGTGTTTCACTGACCTTCGGCCTTCTTTTCGGCTTCGACCAGCTTGCGGATGATATCGTAGTCGGAATCCTGCATGGCGACGAATTTGGTCGACTTGATACCGTCGAAGAACGGCTTCGCATCCGGGTTTTCGTGCAATGTCAGGAACGCATCCCTGATGGCCGCCTTGATCGGCTCGCACAGATCAGTGCGGTAGACCATCGGGTCCTGCGGGATGATTCCCGACTGCCACACCACCCGGTAGTCCTCGGTCTTCGCGAGCCCGCGGTCGATCACGTTGTCGAGGCGGTGGGTGGCAACGAACGCATCGTCGACACGCCCTTCCTTCACGGCCAGCGCGGATTGGTCATGGCCGCCTGTATAGACCACCTTAGAGAAGTACTGCTCCAGCTCGGGCCCGGTGCCGATGAGTTCGCCGAACACCATGCGCGGCATCAGATTGCCCGAGGTGCTGGCGGGATCGGCGAGGCCGACGATCGTACCCTTCAGGGATTCGATGCTGTCGAAGTCGGAATCTGCCCTGACCACCAGAACCGCCCGATATCCAGGGCCCTCCTCCTGGAAGTGCCCCTTGAGCTTGGTGTAGGTGGCAAAGACCTCGAGGTTCGGATCCTTCTCCTTGGCGAGCACGTAGGAATTCGGCAAGTGTACGCCGATATGGACCCAACCATTGACCATGCCTTCGATGACAGACGCGTAGGAGGTCGGCATGAAGAACTCGATACTCTTGCCGGTCTTCTCCTTCAAAGCGGTCAGGAGCGGCTTGTAGATGTCGAGTTCCTGGGTGGTCTCCTCCGTCGGGATGATCGAAAAGACTAGCTGACCGGGGTCCTTGCACTCCTGTGCAAAGGCCGTCGAGGCATATGCTGCGACCGTTCCGGCGGCAGCCACCGATGCGAGTATGCGCGTTGCAGGCTTCATGTCTTGCTCCTCCCTGTTGAGCGTCGATCGTAACGGAGCCGGCCGCCCTGATTGCCGGCCCCGCGGAGTTCCAGCTAGGCGACCGCCTTGCGGCCGCCTTCCAGACCGGCTGCAGCCATCAGTTCTTCCCGGCTGCCGATGAAGTTCTGTCCGCGCTCCCCTTCGAACGCGGTCTCGATAATCGAGCGCCATTCCTGCTCGTCGATGCCGTAGCTGCGCGCGTCGGTCGAAACACCCAGCGTATCGAGCGTGGCATCCAGACGCTTCGCCGCGCCGGCGGCGTCGGTACCGAAAATCGCCCGCAGGCCCTCGTCGCAGAGCCCGCCCTGCCCGGCGACGCTCCGCACGATCATCGGCAGCGAGAACGAACAGGCGATGCCGTGCGGCACGCCATGTCTGAGCGTGATCGGATATGACAGCGAATGGGCGATGGCGGTCTTGGTGTTGGAGAATGCGAACCCGGCAAGCGTCGCAGCGCGGGCCATGCGCTCGCGCAGCTCCGGGTTGCGCAGATCGCCGGCAAGGGCGGGCAACGTCGACAGCACGCCGCGCGCGGCCGCGACCGCGTGGGCGGCCGACACCGGATTGGCATTGCGGTTCCACAGGCTCTCGAGCGAATGCGACAGCGCGTCGAGGCCCGTCTGTATGGTCAGTTCGCGCGGCTTGCCGATCATCAGATCGGGATCGACGAGCGCGATCTCGGGATAGAGCCCGGTGTGTGCAAGCGAATACTTGCTGCCGTCGGCATTGTCCCAGACCGTTCCCCAGCAGGTGACTTCGCTGCCGGTGCCGGCGGTCGTGGGCACCGCGATCAGCGGCCACGGGGTCAGCGTTTCCGCCCCCGCCTGCTTCTTGAGATAGGCGTCCATGGCGTCGAAATCGCCACGCGCGGCCGCGAATACCTTGGCCGAGTCGATCACCGAACCGCCACCCAGCGCGACGATGACCTCAGGACCGGACGCCAGCCCGGCAAACCGTTCGGTCTGCGGTTTCAGCGCCGAAATGTCGGGGTTGGGGGCAATGTCGTCGATCACCAGAACCGGCTTGCCGGCCTTGGCTTCGAGCGCCGAGGCCAAGGCGCGGAAGTGTGGTTCGCCATAGGTAACGAGGGCATAGCTGCGGCCGCCGATTGCCTCTGCAAGGCTGGAAAATCTGCCTCGTCCGAAGCGGACGTCGACGGGATTGCAATAGGACCACACGGCGGAATTCCTGACTTGATGAAGTTCGATGTGAGCAGTGTGGCGCAGCCCAAGTCCATTGACTAATTCAAATTTCCGCCGATTATCATAGGCTATGGCTATAGTTTTCGCGCATCTCCGGTCCTTTCACGCAGTGGCGGAGCACCGTGGCTTCACCAATGCGGCCGAGGCCCTGCATATCAGCCAGCCGACGGTCACGACCCAGGTCAGGGAACTGGAGGAGCGTTACGGCATCGAGCTGTTCGTGCGCCGTGGACGCCGGGTGGAATTGACCGAGACAGGCACCGCGCTGTTCGACATCAGCCGGCGCATCATGAGCCTGCACGGCGAGGCGGAGGAACTGCTGCTCAGCAGCGGACGCCTGACCACCGGCCAGTTGCGGATCGCCGCCGTCGGCCCGTTCCATGCAACCGAGATGGTGGCGCGCTTCCTCGCCAAATACCCCTCCCTCAAGGTCAGCATGCTGCTCGGCAATTCGGACCAGACCCTGCAACGCATTCTCGAACTGGAATCCGACGTGGCGATCCTGGCGCATGTCGTCGACGATCCGCGCGTCTACTCCGTTCCCTTCAGCACCCACGAGGTGGTCGCCTTCGTCAATACCGACCACCCCTGGCACGGCCGGGATATCGTTTCGATCGAGGAGCTGGCGGATCAGCCGCTGATCCTGCGCGAAACGGGATCGACGACGCGGCGCGCCTTTGAAGAGGCCGCCAGGCAGGCCGACGTGCCGATAAAGCCGCTTCTCGAGATCGGCAGCCGCGAGGGCGTTTGGAAGGCCGTCGAGCGGGGGCTGGGTGTCGGCGTGGTCGCCGATTTCGAGTTCGTCGCCCATCCGCGCCTGCGGACCATTCGCATCGGCGACGGCACGATCCGGACGGAATACCGGCTGGCCTGCCTGCTGGAGCGGAAGCACTCGCCCAAGATCGAGGCCTTCATGCGCTCGAACCTCGAAGCCTGACGCGTCCCGGCGACGGCCCGAACTGCACGGGCCGCCGTCAACGCAAACGCCAGGCCTGTGTGCGCTCCAGAATACCCTTCGACACCGCCATGTGGATGAGCCGCGCGATGGCGTTGGTGTAGAGGATCATCATGCCCATCGCCGCGGCCGGTGCGACGTCGCCCGCATCGTCCATGTTGAGAACAGCGATCGAAGCGAGATTTGTGTGGGTCGAGTAGAGAAACACGACCGCCGACACCGTCGTCATGGCATTGACGAAGAGATAGATCGAGATGTCTAGGATCGCCGGCAGGCAGACCGGAACGGTGACGCGGGCGAACAGACGGTAGAACGGCTGGCGCAGCGACGCCGCGACCGGTTCGAACTCACCGTCGATCTGCTTCAGCGCGGTCAGCGCCGTCAAATATCCGACGGTGTAGAAGTGCGTCACCGTGGAGATGACGAGGATCGCCATCGTCCCGTAGATCACATTGGCCGGATTGGCCGGGTTGTTGAAGAAGAAGATGTAGGCAAGACCGAGCACCATGCCGGGCACCGCCATGGGCAGCATGGCGAGGAACTGGAACAGTCCCCGGCCGAGCCGGAAGCCGTCGATCTTCTCGACCATGTAGGCACCGGTAAAGACGATGGTCGTACCGATGATCGCGGTCAGCAGGGCAAGCTGGATCGAGTTGACGTAGGCCGACCATCCGCCGCCATCCATGCGGTCGAATGCATAGTTGCGAAGACTGAGGCTCAGATCATAGGGCCAGAATTTCACCAGCGCGGCGTATTGGCAGATGCCGATGATGCCGACGATGAAGATCGCGATCGCCAGGCACCAGGCGAAGCAGGCAAGGTCGAACCGGCGATTGGGCTTGGGCTGGTAGGGCACCGACCGCGCCGACAGCAGCGACACCTGCCGCCTCTGCACCAGCCGGTCGACGGTGAAGGCGAGGACCGCCGGCACCAGCAGGATCACCGAGACCACCGCGCCCATCTCGAAATTCTGCTGACCGATGACCTGCTTGTAGATGTCGACCGCAAGCACGGAATACTGGCCGCCGATCACCTTGGGCAGTCCGAAATCTGTGATGACCAGCGTGAACGTGACGAAGGCGGCCGAGATCAGTCCGTAGCGCGCGCCGGGAATGGTGACGGTCCAGAAAGTGCGCCAACGGCTGGCCCGCAGCGATTCCGCCGCCTCGTACTGGCGCTGATCCGAAATCGACAGCGCGGTCGAGATGATGATCAGCGCATGCGGAAAGGTGAAGAAGATCGATCCGATGACGATCCCCAGCGGCCCGTAGATCGACTGGCCGAAAAGCAGGCTCTTGAGGAAGCCTTGATTGCCGAAAAGATAGATGAGCGCGATTCCCGGCAGGAGCGACGGAACCAGGATCGGCAGCATGGAGATGAGGCGGAAAGCGCCCTTGAACGGCATGCAGCTTCGGTTGAGCGCATAGGCGAAGCCGAAGGCCAGCCCCACCGTCAGGATGGTCGAGATGACGGCGATCGTGAGCGAGTGTTCGATGGAAACCAGCAGCGACGGCGTCGAAAAATAGGTTCTGTAGTTCTCGAAACCGATCGAGCGGACGGGCCGAAGATTGATGCGGCGGAAGGTGTTGGAATCGTACTCGCGCCATTCGGTCGTGTTGATCAGTTGCAGGCCGACCAGATACGGCGCGTCGTCGACGGTACCGCGCAGCCTGTATTTGACCGGGCTGCGGAAATTGAATTCGGGAAACAGCGCGGTCAGGCCGAGCCGGCCATCCGAGCTGGTCGCAAGGTCGTCCTCGCCGTAGGCGCCGACATTTTCGTTCAGCGTCGCCACGGATACTGGCTCGCCGAAATTTCCCGCCTCGTCGCTGACCTGGACCTCGTAGCGCGCGAGATCGAACCCGTAGGTGGAGAACGACTTCGACAGCATCGCATAGAGCGGCATGGCGAGCGCGATGACGAGATAGAGCCCGATCACCACGACCATGATGCGCTTGATGACGGCATCCTGGTCCAACCCGAGCCGGACGGGACGGCCCGGCGGCAATGTTGCGGCGGCCGAACTCATGCCGAGGCCGCCCGGAACACCAGGACGCGCTCGGGCGGGATCTCGATCGCAAGCTGCCCACCCTTTTCGAGACCCAGCCGGCGAACCGCGTTCATCGAGAAGTTTGCGAAGAGCTGCCGGTCGCCGAACGCTTCACCTTCGAGATACATCCGCCAGAAAGAGCCCAGAAATTCGGCGTCGGCGATCGTCACCGGAAACCGGTTCACGTGACCGTCGGCGCCGACCTCGTCCGCGGCATGGGGGAGAATGTCCTCCGGCCTGACCGCCGCGGTGACGGCGTCGCCGTCGGCGAAGCCGGTTTCTGTCGTCTTGAGTAGCGCGTTGCCGAGGGTGACGTTGCCGGCATTGAAGCGGGTGTCGGCCTTGTTCGTCTCGCCGATGAAATCGGCGACGAACAGCGTCGCAGGATGGCGATAGACCTCGGTTGGTGTGCCGACCTGCTCGATCACGCCGTGGTTCATCACCACGATCCGGTCGGCCATCGACAGGGCCTCTTCCTGGTCGTGCGTGACCATGACCGTCGTGACGCCGAGCTTGCGCTGCAGCTCCTTGATCTCGTGGCGCAGGTGCACCCGCACCTTGGCGTCGAGCGCCGAAAGCGGCTCGTCGAGCAGCAGCAGCCCCGGCGAAATCGCGATGGCGCGGGCGAGCGCGATGCGCTGCTGCTGGCCGCCGGAAAGCTGCGCGGGATATTTGCGTCCCTGGTCGGGCAATCCGACCAGGGACAACAACTCGGCCACCCGGCGATTGATCTCGGCGCGCGGGTGACCCGTGTTCTCGAGACCGAACGCGATGTTCTTCTCGACCGTCAGGTTGGGAAACAGCGCATAGGACTGGAAGACGATGCCGTAGTCGCGCTTGGACGCGGGCAGCGTCGAGATATCCTTGCCGCCCTGATGGATCGCGCCGCGGGTTTGCGGATCGAGACCGGCAATCGCCCTCAGGAGCGTGGTCTTGCCGCAACCGGACGGTCCGAGAAAGCAGACGAACTCGCCCTCGTCGATGGCCAGCGAGACATCCTTCAGCGCGGCGAAGTCGCCGAACGTCTTCCACACATTGTCGATACGCAGATAGCTGTCGCCAGGACGCGCATCGGAGCGCACGGGCTTGGCGGCCCGCGTGCTGACGGTCTCGTACTTCATGGCTGTCATCCGGCCCGTGCTTCGTTTCGGGACCGGCGCCGCAGCGCGCCGCCGGCCGGTTGTCGTCGCGAGGCTGTGGCGGTCAGCCCTTCGGCTCGGACTTGTTGTCGTACCGCTTGGTCCACTCGCTGAGGATAGCCTCGCGATTGTTGGCGGCCCACTCGAAGTCGTTCTTGATCATCTTCTCCTCGATGTTTTCGGGGAAGAATTTCACCGGCTTCGCGACGCCGGGCATGCCGACTACGGCATATCCGACATTGTACATTTCCATCGCGGTCTTGCTGATCGTCCAGTCGACCAGCGTCTTGGCCGCTTCCAGATTGGCAGTTCCGGCGACGATGCCAATCGCCTCCATGTCCCAGCCGATGCCTTCCTCCGGCACGATGATCTCGAGCGGCGCCCCGTCGGCCTTGGACTTGGCGGCGCGGAAAGCGAACGAGATGCCGATCGGGATTTCACCGGCGGCAGCCATCTTGCATGGCTTCGAGCCCGAATGCGTGTAGGCGGCAATGTTCTCGTGCAGCCCGTCCATGAACTTCCAGCCTTCCTCTTCACCGAAGATCTGAAGCCAGCTGGACACGTCGAGGAAGCCGGTACCAGACGATGCAGGGTTCGGCATCACCACATGGCCCTTGTAGGCCGCGTCGGTGAGATCCTTCCAGCTCTTCGGCATCGGCAGGCCGAGCTTCTCGCTCTCCACGGTGTTGTAGCAGACGGACGCGACCCATGCGTCCATTCCGACCCATGACGGCGGGTTGTCACTGTCCTTGAACTCGGCCTTGAGCTGGTCGAGGCCTTTCGGAGCATAGGGCTCCAGCATGCCCTCGGTCTTCAGCACCAGGAGTGACGTGGCGGCCAGGCCCCAGATCACGTCGGCCTGCGGATTGTTCTTCTCGGCAAGGAGCTTGGCGGTCACGACGCCGGTCGAATCGCGGACCCAGTTCACCTTGATGTCCGGGTGCTCCTTGTTGAAGGTTTCGGCGTAGCGCTGCAGGTCTTCGGCTTCGATCGCCGTGTAGACGGTAAGCTCGGTATCGGCGAATGCGGCCGATGCGCCGAGCATGACGGTGCTGGCAAACAATGCGGCTGTGATGTTGCGAAGTTTCATTGTGGTTCCCCTGTTCGACTCTCTAGCGGTCGTATTTCCATCGCTCGCAATGGACAGGCCATTCGCTGCGAAGCCCCGGCCCATCTCACCGGTGAACCTAGCCTCGTCGGCGCGTCCTAGCCGGGAATATGCGGGGCGGACAGACAATAAGTAAAATCTATTATTCTTATGCGCCCAAAGGTTCAATCGATGCAGCCTAGGCCCATGCAAGGGCGACGACGCCGACTGCGACAATCGCGGCGGAGACGACGCGTCCCAGCCAAGGCCTTTCCTTGAAGACCACCAGGCCGATCAAGGCGGCGATGATCACGCTGGATTCGCGAACCGCCGAAACCGCGCCGATCGGCGCGATGGTCTTGGCGTAAAGCACGATGCCGTAAGCCGTGACGGACAGGAAGCCGCCGATGAGGCCGAAGGCGAAGACGCCCCACGCGATCCTGCGGCGCCGGACGAGCCGCGGCACGAGAACCGCCAGGACGACCGGGGCCTCCAGCAGGAAAAGCCAGCCCATGTAACCGGTCGGGCTGTCCGACCACCTCACCCCGATCCCGTCCGCGACGGAATAGGCCGCAATCGTCATCCCAAGCAGGAGTGCGAGCATCACCGCGCGCCGATCCGCGTTGACCGCGCCCCGCTGCATGGCGAGAAGGCCGATGCCGAGCGATACGGCGGCCAGACCTGCCCAGCTGAGTGGCGCCAGCGTTTCGCCGATGATCAGCAGGGCACCGAGCGCGACCAGCGCCGGGGCGATGCCGCGCGATATCGGATAGACCTGGGAAAGGTCGCCGAACCGGTAGGCCTGGAACAGCAGCAGGTAGTAGAAATAGTGGATCACCGTCGACGCGGCGATCGACGGCCAGCTTTCGATGGCGGGCGGCGCCGAGATGGCGATGAGCACCACCCCGACAAGCCCGTGCATCGCGGCGACCGCCGCCAGCGTGAGTGCCCTATCCCCTGCGCCCTTGACGAGCGCGTTCCAGCTCGCATGCAGCAGCGCGGCGAGGAGGACGAGGGTCAGAGCCGTTGCGGACACCGGTCTCCCCGCATCATGAGCCGAACAGGTCGGCGATGGTTTCCTCGCCGAGTGCGAACGCCGTGCTGGCGCCCGTACCGCTGGTCACGGTTACCAGTCGCACGTCCTTCTCCGGTGCGTCCTGGAACAGGGGCCGGTCCGAGGCGGATGCATATGTGCCGATCCAGCGCGCCTGCACGGCAGGCACGGCTCCACCGAACAGGGTGGAGAATTCGTCAAGGATCAGGCGGTCGACTGCCTCGCTCGCAAACGGATCGGGCGCATCGGAGTAATCGTGGGAATCGCCGACGACGAGCGAGCCGTCACGGCTCTGCACGACGATCAGGTGGACGCCGGCCTTGAGCGCGTCGCCATGCTCACGGCGCAGCCTCTCCATCAGCGCGACTGTTTCCGGGAAGTTCGAGAATCCGCCATAGCGCAACAGGCTGAGGTCCGACACGAGAGCCGAAGCGACGCGAAAACCCGGTTCCGCCAGACGCAGCATCTGCAGTTTGCAGCGCTGAACGTGAGCCTTCGCAAGGCGGTCCGAATAGAGTGTTTCGAGATCATCGCCGGGGCAGACGACCACCTTTTTCGCATTCACCTCACCGCAACTGGTCTCGACCCGCGGCGGCGCCACGGCATGAACCGACACGCCGCGCCGAAACGCCACCTGATGGCAGTCCGCCAGGAAAGCGGCAAGCCGGGGAATGGCATCGCGCGATTCGACGCGGATTTCATGCGGACTGTAGAGGCCACCGGCAATTCGCCCCATATCGAGGCCCGGTTGGCGCGCGCACGCTTCGCGCGTCGTCAGCAGGCTGCACTCGACGCCGAACCGACTTGCCTTGAAGCGTTCAAGAGCGCCGAGCGCCTCCGGCCGTTGGGCGACGATGAGCATTCCACGCTGGAGCACTTCGATTCCCGCGGCCGCGCCGACCTCGAGCCAGACCTCGCGGGACCTTTCGGCGCGACGGCGTGCCTCCCCCGGTTCCTGGCCGCTGACGACCACGAGGCCGAAATTGCGCACTGACGCTCCCACCGCCGCCCTGTCGCGATCGAGGACGACGACCTTGAGCCCACGTCGCGCCGCGGCGAGCGCATGGGCCAGTCCGAGGATGCCCGCGCCGACGACGGCAAGATCATATGTCATGAATGCGGCTTTTCGGGTCGGGCGGGAAACTCAGCCTTCAAGGATGGCATCCTCGACGATGGAAAGCGCACGGTCGAGATCCTCGCGGGCGATGATCAGCGGCGGCGACAGGGTGAGCACGTTGCCGGCGCTGATCTTGAAACTCAGGCCCTTGTCCAGGCACCGGTAGTAGATGCGTTCCGCAAGCTCGCGCGCCGGGCGATAGCCGTCGCGGTCCTCGACCAGCTCGACGCCGAACATCAGCCCGCGGCCGCGAACCTCGCCGACATGCTGGCTCTTGCCGATCAGCGCGCCCAGCCGCCCCATGGCGTAGGCGCCAAGTTCCGCGGCGCGTTCGGCAAGCCCCTCCTCGCGGATGATCGCGATTGCGGTCAATGCGGCGCGCGCGGTCACGGGGTTCTTTTCATGCGTGTAGTGGCCGATGGCGTAGTCGCCGGCGACATCGAGTTCGCGCCGGGCGATCACCGAGGCGATCGGCAGGATGCCGCCGCCCAGCGCCTTGCCGAGTACGATGATGTCCGGCGTCACGCCGTCATGCTCGTGGGCGAAGAACCGGCCGGTCTTGCCCAGGCCGGTGGGAATTTCGTCGAAGATCAAAAGCGTTCCGGTGCGGTCGCAGGCCTCCCGGACGGCCTTCCAGAACCCCGGCGTGGGCACCAGCGGGGTGGCGCGCATGGGTTCCGCGACGAAGGCAGCGAAATCGCCTTCCCTGGAAAGCACGTAGGAGATCATGCCGGCGCAGGCACGTGCCGACTCCTCGAGGCTGTCGTGGCCGTAGGCACAGTTGCGGCTCGCCCACGGCGCAACATGCTCCGCCCCGGTCATCAGCGGCCCGGCAATATGGGAACGGAACGTCGCCTCGCCGCCGACGCTCGCAGCACCAAAGCCCGCACCATGAAAGGCATCCCAGAACGACAGCGTCTTGAAGCGCCCGGTCGCGGCCCGCGCGACCTTCAGCGCGACCTCGATCGCATCCGAGCCACCGGTCGTGAACAAGACCTTCGACAGGTCGCCGGGCGCCAGCTTGCCGAGCGTCTCGGCGAGTTCCACCGCCGGCTCGTTCGTGAACCGCCGTGGCGCGAAGGACAGATCGTCGAGCTGCTGTTTGATCGCCGCGACGAGCCGCGGATGCGCGTAGCCGAGATGGTGGACGCTGTTGCCATGGAAATCCATGTAGCGGCGGCCGGCGAGATCCTCGATCCAGATGCCTTCGGCCCTGGCGATCGTCGCAACGCAGGGGCTCGAAAGGCTCTGGTGAAGGAAAGCCTCCGCGTCGCGGTCGAGAAGCTTCTGCGACGGTGCGTGCGCCTGGCGTGCGTTCCATTCCTTGCGAGCAGCACCCGTATTCGATTCGCCCTCGGTATGAACGACGCGCATGCTCATTCAGTCTCCCGTCACGGCGGTGTCGGCCGCCATGGTTGCGTGATGCACTCTCACCAGGGCAACGAGAAGGTCTTGACGTTGGTGAAGCTCTTCATCGCTTCTATCACGCCTTCCTTGTAGCCGTTTCCGGAATCCTTGATGCCGCCGAACGGGCTCATCTCGATGCGGTAGCCGGGCACTTCCCAGATATTGACCGTGCCGACCTTCAGCCCGTGGATGTATTTCTGCATCCGTCGGTAGTCGTTGGTGCACACGCCCGACGACAGCCCGAAGGCGGTCGAATTGGAAAGCGCGATCAGCGCATCGTCATCATCCGGCGCACGGATGATCGGAATGATCGGACCGAAGGTCTCCTCCATCACCAGTTCCGAGCCGTGCGGCACACGGTCGACGACGATCGGCGGCAGCAGCGCGCCCTCGCGGCCGGGGTCGTAGAGCACCTCGGCGCCCTGCTCCGCGGCCATGTGAACGCGCTTCTCGAACAGGGCCGCCGCCTTTTCGTGCACCACGGTGCCGAGGTCGGTCGTGCGGTCCATCGGGTCGCCGAATTTGAGTTTCCTGGCGCGCTCGAGAACCAGCGGCACGAAGCGCTCCGCCACGCTCTCCTGAACAAGGATGCGTTTGACCGCCGTGCAGCGCTGGCCCGAATTCTTCGTCGCTCCGGCAACCGCCAGATCGGCGGCTTTCTTCAGGTCGTCGTCGTCCAGGTCGTTGAGGATGATCAGGGGATCGTTGCCGCCAAGCTCCAGCACCTGGCGCTTGTATCCCGCTTTCGACGCGATCAGCTTGCCGACCGGCACGCCGCCGGTGAACGTGATCAGGTCGATATTCTGGTTGGTGATCATCTCGTCGCCGATATCCTTCGGCCATCCGGTGACGACCGACAGCATTTCAGGCGGCAGGCCGGCCTCGTAGATGATGTCGGCGAGAACCAGCGCGGTCATCGGCGTGAGCTCGGTCGGCTTCACGACGATGCAGTTGTTGGTGGCGATCGCCGGAGCGATCTTGTGCGACACCATGTTGAGCGGATGGTTGAAGGGCGTGATCGCCGAGATCGCACCGATCAGCGGTTCCCGCGTCGTGAAGATCTTGCGCTGCTTGCCGTGCGGCGTCAGATCGCAGGAGAAGATCTCGCCATCGTCCCTGATCACCATCTGGCCGGCGAGCGTATAGACGTCGAAGGCACGGCCGACTTCATAGAGCGAATCCTGCTTGGAGATGCCGAGTTCCAGCGTCACCAGATCGGAAATCTCGTCCTTGCGGGCATTCAGCAGCTCCGCGATCCTGAGCAGGATCCGCTGGCGCTCGTACCGCGTCAGCTTCGGTGTGTAGCCGGCTGCGATCTCGAAGGCTTCGCGGGCGTGCGCCGCATTGCCGGCCGGCACGGTGCCCACGACGGCGTCGGTGTACGGGTAGTGAACGTTCAGAGTCTCGTCGGCATCCACCATCTTGCCGGCGATGCGCATCGGCTCGTGACGGACTTTGATCGAGCTATCCTGCTTGGTCATGGTCAACTCCAACGGACAAGGGCGCGGGTGTCCCGCCCTCCCCGCGAAGGGAGGGCGGGACGCTCAGTTTCCCGGCTGCGCCGCTGCCATCACGGCATAGTAGAACGCGTCGAAATTGCGCAGCGTCGGCGCGTCCGGCTGGTCTGGGAGGACCCGGTTGGTGATGAAGGGAACCGCCTGCTCGGTCAGGCCGCCATGCGAGCGCAGCGGCTCATTGAGCGCCGCGAGATTGTGCCGGTGCTCGGAGGTCCCGATCGTCTTGTTCTCGCCCGAGATCAGGATGATGTCTCCCATGCGATCCTCGGGAAGTTCGAAACGGGCGCAGCCGTCCTCGCGCCCCAGCACCAGCGTGATGCCCTCGACCTCGCGCAGCTTCGCCATGATCCCGTCGCGGTTCGCGCCCTTCGGCAGGTAGGCGGTCGCAAACGAGCCGAGCGCGCCGTGATGCACCACATAGGGGTCGGTGATCGGCAGGATGACGCGCGCCGCGTCCTTGCCGAGCCACTCGTCCATCAGGTCCTGCACGTAGACGACGTTCGGCGACCCGTCCGCATGGTGCTTGGGCTTCATGCCGTGGTCAGCGGTCACCACGATCGCGGCGCCCAGCGCATCGAGTTCGGCCAGATACTTGTCGAACATCTCGTAGAAATCATTGGCCTCCTTCACCCCCGGCGCATATTTGTGCTGCACGTAGTCGGTGGTGGTCAGGTACATCACGTCCGGCCGCCATTCCCTGAGCAGCTTCACGCCTGCGGCGAAGACGAATTCCGACAGTTCGGCCGAATAGACTTCGGGTACCGGCCGTCCGAGCCATGCGGAAGCGTCGTCGATGCCGTTCCCCGCCTTGGTGGTCGTCTGCGACTTCTCCGAGGAGAAGCAGATCGCGCGGTCCTCATCGAACTTCAGCCCGTGACCCAGCAGCGCCCGCAATTTGTCCTTGGCGGTAACGACCGCGACCTTTGCACCGGCGTCGTAGAACGCCTGAAACACCGTCGGCGCGCGCAGGAAGATCGGGTCGTTCATCATCACCTCCTCGCCGGTTGCCGGGTTGTAGAGGTAGTTGCCGCAGATGCCGTGCACGGCCGGAGGCCGGCCGGTTGCGATCGACAAATTGTTGGGATTGGTGAAGGAGGGGATGACCGAATGCGCCGTGCGCACCGTGCCCTTCGCCTTGATCTTCTCGAGCGCCGGCATCAGCCCCGCCTTGATTGCCTCGTCGAGATAGGCCGGCTCGCAGCCGTCCAGGCAGATCGCGATCGCGGGCACGCGCGGCCACTGATAGACGCGACCGTTCGCATCGACGGTGACGGGGGACATCTGGTTCATCGGTCGTTCCTTCGCTTCATACGCTCGCCGGTGGGGAGGATGCTACCGGCTCTGGTCATTTTCGTCGGGCATCGTTGGACTATCCCGATCCATCTGAAAAATCGTTATTCTGAATTTCTCGATAGCTTTGACATATGGATCTATGCCGCGAGCCTTGCACGCTCGGCAATGGCCGCCGCCGGAGGCGCGGCCGTATCCACACCCATTTCGAGCAGCGACTGCTGTGCGGCGGCCACGACGCGGCGCATGACATGGTGGTCGATCCGTCCGATACAGCCGACACGGAAGCTGTCGACCGCCGTAAGCTTGCCCGGGTAGATGATGAAGCCCTTCTGCTTCATCATCTCGTAGAAACGGTCGAACTTGAAGCTCGCGTGCGCCGGATTGAAGAAGGTGACGATGATCGGCGACAGCCAGCGATCCTGGAGCAGCGTCTCGAAGCCCAGATCGCGCATGCCGGCGATCAGCACGTCACGGTTGCGCGCATAGCGGTCGCCGCGCCCGGGAACGCCGCCTTCGACCTCGTGCTGGCGCAACGCCTCGAGGAAGGCCGCAACGACATGGGTCGGCGGCGTATAGCGCCACTGGCCGGTCTTGTTCATGTGCGCCCATTGCGCGTGCACGTCCAGGCTCAGCGAATGGCTGCGACCCCTGGCGGCTTCGAGCTCGCTCTTGCGGGCGATGATGAAGCCGAAACCCGGGACGCCTTCGATGCATTTGTTGGCCGACGAAACCATCGCCTCGTAGCGGATTTCGTTGACGTCGAGCGGGACTGCGCCGAACGCGCTCATGGAATCGACCAGCAGCTTGCGGCCCTTCGCATAGACGGTTTCGGAAATCTCGGCGACCGGGTTGAGGATGCCCGAACTCGTTTCGCAATGAACAAGCACGACATGGGTGATCGCCGGATCGGCATCGAGCGCCGCGGCGACTTCCGGTCCGCGCGGCGGCATGTAGTCGCCCTTGTCGATCGTCGAATAGGCACGGCCGAGGTAGTCGAGCGTCTGCGCGATCCGCTGCCCGTATGCGCCGTTGACCAGCACCAGCGCCTTTCCGTCGCGCGGCAGGAAGCTGCCGAGCAGGGCCTCGACGGAGAAGGTTCCGCTGCCCTGCATCGGAACGCAATCGAACGCGTCGTCGGTATCGCCGGTCAGCGCCAGCAGGCGACGCCGCAGATCCGCGGTCATGGCGCGGAAATCGCCATCCCACGATCCCCAGTCGCGCAGCATCGCCTCCTTCACGGCACGCGACGTGGTGAGCGGGCCGGGCGTCAGCAGGTAGGGTTCACCCAGTGCCGGCGCTTCGAATGGCGCCTCGCCGGCAGTTTCTGTCTGGACGAGCATCGTGGCGTCTCCCGGTCGTTCTGCTTGTTGGTGACGGCATCTTCGATCCGGGCCATATATTTGTAAAATCGTTATTTTGTATCGATCTATAAGTTCTACTGTGGCGTCAGATCACGCGACTTTAGCCAGCCGGCTTTCCAGAAGATCGCCGCTCTCGGTCAGCAGCGGATAGGCCACGGACGCCAGCAGCGAGTTGATCTCCTTCAGCGCGCGCACCACTTCCAGATGCAGGTCGCTGGTGTCGATGCTCTGCGGCGTGCCCGATTGCAGCCGCTTCAGATGGCGGTCGTGGCTCTCCCGCTCGAGCTTGCGCATCCGCTCCTTCTCGACGACGAGCTGCCTCGCCGACTCTAGGTCTCCTGACACGAGCACGTTGAGCGCAAGCTGCATGTTGGCCATGACACGCTCGTGAATGGCCGATAGCTCGCCCCATCCCTCGCGTGAAAAGCTCAGCCGCTTCGACTGCTTTTCCAGCGCGAGCACCAGCAGGTTTTTGGCGACGATGTCGCCGGCGCGCTCGAGGTTGATGGCGAAATCGGTGAGTTCGATGCCGCGTTTCGCCTCTTGCGCGCTCATCACGCCGCGATTGACCTCGGCGATGTAGAGCTTGATGTCGCGGTGAGCGCGGTTGACGTCCTCGTCGAGCTTCTGCGCCTGCCTGATCTGCTCCGGCTTGCCAGCGTCGAGGAAGTCCATGACCGGTCGCAGCATGATCTCGACCACGCCGCCCATGTGCAGCAACTCGCGCGTCGCACTGGCCAGCGCGAGGCCCGGCGTGCCGATCACCGTCCGGTCGAGCGCGCTGACGCGACGCGCCATCAGGTCCACCGGCTCGTCGGCCTCCGCGTCGGGCCTGCCCGGCATCAGCAAGGCGGTCAGTCGGTCGACGAGACCTGTCATCGGCAGGCAGACGACGACCAGCGCCAGATTGAAGGCCAGATGCATGTTGACCAGTTGCCGCGCTTCGGTCGCACCGAGCATCTCGATCGGAAATGGAAATGTCTGCAACGCCACGAGTGCCACGATGGCTCCTGCCCCTCGAAACAGCAGATTGCCGAGCGGAATGCGACGGGCATCGACCGCCTGCCCGCGCGTCAGCCATACCGCGATCAGCCCGCCACCGAGATTGGCGCCGAGGATGAACGACAACCCGACCTCGACAGGGAGGACGCCCTGCATCGCCAGCGTCACGAACAGCAGGATCGCCGCGACGCTCGAATGGATCAGCCAGGTGAAGACCGCCGCGACGGCGAAGGCGGTGACATAGTCGTCGCTAAGGTAGGAGATCGCCATCGGGAGGAATTCGCTCTGGCGCAGCGGCGCCGTCGCCTCGCCGATCATGCGCAGCGAGATCAGCACGAAGGCGATGCCCAGCAGGATGCGCCCCGTCTGCCGGATCGAGCGGGCCTCGAACTTCAGGAACAGGACCCCTCCGACCAGGACCAGCACCGGCACGAGCCAGCTCAGGTCGAAGGACAGGATCTGCACGACCATCGCGGAGCCGAGGTCGGCGCCGAGCAGGATCGCCAGTCCCGCGGCCACCGTCAGCATGCCGCTCGCGGCAAAGCCCGACGCAAGGACGGCCACCGCCGTCGAGCTCTGCAACAGTATCGCCAGTATCGCGCCGGCGCCGGCCGCCTTCACCCTTCCGCCGGTCGCGCTTCGCAATCCGTTCTTCAACGCTGCGCCGTGCGCGCGCTCGACGCCGGTCCGCACCATCCGCACGGCCCACAGAAGCAGCATCGTCGCACCGGCGAGGTGGAGCAGGATCAGGGAAAAGTGCATCGGCGCGACCTCGAATCCGGGAACCCGCCGGCGGCGCCAGCGAGGCTCGGGAAGTTGGGCAGCAGGCAAGCATAAAGCAAATCGTTAGTTTCTATGTTTTCATTGGCTCCGCCTATGTTAGGTTCGCCCGCATCCACGCGACGAAGGACATTTCATGCGCTACGTGCAACTCAGGGCGTTTCATCAGGTGGCGGTCTCCGGCGGATTTTCGCGCGCCGCCGAAGCCCTGTTTCTTACCCAGCCGGCGATATCCGATCAGGTGCGGAAGCTGGAGGAGGAGTACGACGTGCTTCTCTTCAACCGTAACAAGAAACAGGTGACGCTGACGCAGCCCGGGCAGAAGCTGCTCGAGATCACCCGTCGCATGTTCGACACGGAAGCGCAGGCGCTGGAACTTCTGACCGAGTCGCGCGCCCTGCGTTCGGGCACGCTGCGCATCGTCGCCGACGCCGCGCATCATCTCCTGCATATCCTCGGCCACTTCCGGAAGAAATATCCCGGCGTCCAGGTGTCCGTGCGCTCCGGCAACACCGAGACCGTGATCGGCAGCCTCTACAGCTACGATGCCGACATCGGTGTGCTCGGCGAGCTCCCGACCGGCCGCGACTTCGAGATGCTGAAGCTCAATTCGACCCCGATCATCGCCTTCGCCGCCGTCGACCATCCGCTGGCCGGCGCGCGATCGGTGACGTTGAAGCAGTTGTCCGCCCAGCCGCTCGTCATGCGCGAGCGCGGCTCCAAGACCCGCCAGAAGCTCGAGGCACTGGCTGCCGCCTCGAAGATCGAGTTGAAGCCGGCGATCGAGGCCGAAGGACGCGAAGCCGTGCGTGAGATCGTGGCGTCGGGCGCGGGCGTCGGGTTTGTGTCGGCAGCCGAATTCGGCCAGGATTCGCGTCTTGCCGCGATCACCATAGACGGACCGGAGATGCTGATGGACGAGGCCCTGATCTGCCTGCGGGAGCGCAGCAGCGGCAAGCTCGTGCGGGCATTTCTCGATATCGCGCAGTCGACGGCCGCAGCCACCTAGGCAGAACTTCGCTGGCCCGGTTGCGGACCGCTACGCGGGTTCGGCCGCGCCCTGTTCCTCGTCCCGGCGCGCAGCTCAGCCGCCAGCCGCCAGTTCCTCGACCATGGCGTCCCGCATCACGAACTTCTGCGCCTTGCCGGTCACGGTCATGGGCAGCTCGTCCTTGAAGCGGATGTAGCGGGGAACCTTGTAGTGGGCGATCTGCCCCTTGCAGAACGCCGCCACGTCGCCCTCGCTCATCGTCTCGCCCGGCTTGAGCACGATCCACGCGCACAGCTCCTCGCCATACTTGTCGTCAGGAACGCCGAACACCTGGACCTCGGCCACTTTCGGGTGGCGGTAGATGAATTCCTCGATCTCGCGCGGATAGATGTTCTCGCCGCCGCGGATGACCATGTCCTTGACCCGCCCGACGATGCGGCAATAGCCGCGCGCGTCGATCGTGGCGAGGTCGCCGGTATGCATCCATCCGCTGGCGTCGATCGCCTCGCTGGTCCGTTCGCGGTCGTTCCAGTAGCCGCGCATCACCGAATAGCCGCGCGTGCACAACTCGCCCTGATCGCCGACGTCCACCGTCCGCCCTTCCCCGTCGACGATCTTGACCTCAACATGGGGGTGGATGCGCCCTACCGTCGCCACGCGATCCTCCAGCGCGTCGTCGATGCTGCTCTGGAAGGAGATCGGACTGGTCTCCGTCATGCCGTAGCCGATCGTCACCTGCGGCATGTGGAACACACTGACGACCTTGCGCATCACCTCGATGGGACAAGGGGCACCGGCCATCATCCCGGTTCTCAAGCTCGAACAGTCGTGGCTCGCGAACTGCGGGTGGTCGAGCATGGCAACGAACATTGTCGGCACGCCGTAGAGCGCTGTGCAGCGCTCCCCGGCCACCGCCTCCAGCGTGGACAACGGCTCGAATGCCTCGCCGGGAAACACCATGACCGAGCCGGCCGTGACGCAGCCGAGCGTTCCCAGCACCATGCCGAAGCAGTGGTACAGCGGCACCGGAATGCACAGCCGGTCGGCCTCGTCGAACGCCATCGTCCGGACCGTGAAGCGTGCGTTGTTGAGGATGTTGTAGTGCGTCAGCGTCGCGCCCTTTGGCGCGCCGGTCGTTCCGGACGTGAACTGGATGTTGATCGGGTCGTCCGGATCGAGGCGGCGTGTGATCGCGTCGAGACGCAATTGCTGGGCCGGTCCGCCCAGACCGCAGACCTCGTCGAAATTGAACATGCCGGGGCTCTTGTCCGGCCCCATGCGGATGACCGACTTGAGATGCGGCAGGCGCGTCGCGGTCAGCGCGCCGGGCCGGCAGGTGGCGAGCTCCGGCGCAAGCTGGCCGATCATCTCGAGATAGCTCGACTTCTTGAAGGCGGCTGCCGTGATCAGCGCCTTGCAGCCGACCTTGTTGAGCGCATACTCCAGTTCCGAAACGCGGTAGGCCGGGTTGATGTTGACCATCACGAGGCCAATCCGCGCCGTGGCGAATTGGGTGATCAGCCATTCCGGCCGATTCGGCGCCCAGATTCCGATGCGGTCGCCCGGTTCGAGTCCGAGCGCCAGCAGGCCGGCGGCAAGCGCATCGACCTCGCGGTCGAGATCGTAATAGGTGTAGCGCTTGCCGAACTGCCGGAACACGGCCGCTTCGCGAGGCCCGAAGCGGGAGACCGTCTCGGCGAAGACCTGCGGGATCGTCGCGCGGCGCAGGGGCACCGAGCGGTCGCCCGAAACATAGGCCTTGCCGTCGACGGGAGCGATGACGGCGCCGTCACCGGAGCCCGCACTGTCCTTGCGAAAGAAGCTGGCCGACAGCGGACCAGCCATCGTTTCCGAGAGGATTGTCATCGCTCACCTCCTTCGAAGGGCATCGAGGCCGCTTCCCTCACATCGCGCGCCAGTCGCCGAGCGCCTCGAAGGCGCCGGCGGCACGGTAGATCGTGCTTTCCTGATAGTGCTTGCCGATCAGCATCATGCCGACGGGCAATCCCTGGCTCAGCCCGCAGGGAACGCTCATCGCCGGATGACCCGACGTGTCGAACGGGCAGGTATTGCCGACCATCTCGAAGGCACGCTGGATCTGCACCGCCAGCGGTTCCTCCGGACCCGGAATCGGCTGCGCCTTCATCGGCGTCGTCGGCATCACGAGAACGTCGTAGCGCGCCAGCGCATCGTCATAGGCCTGGCGCAGCAGACGGCTCAGATTCTGCGCCTTGGCGTAGTAGTGGCCGCGATACTGCTTCTGCATGTACTCGCCGACGAACATCGATATCTTCAGGCTCTTCGACAGCTCGTTGGCG
Source organism: Rhizobiaceae bacterium (assembly GCA_023953775.1). GTDB lineage: Bacteria > Pseudomonadota > Alphaproteobacteria > Rhizobiales > Rhizobiaceae > JAMLJD01. The sequence continues at coordinate 33,531 of JAMLJD010000034.1, forward strand.
CGCGCGCGCCAATTGGCGTGATAGTCGAGCAGGCTCGTCACATAGAGCCCCTCCCATCCGGTCGCGAAGCCGTTGCCGTGCATCATGATGTCGGTCAGGCCCTCCAGAGCGATCGGCGTCCAGATCGCCGGCCCGGTCAGATGCATCGGGATCGATACCTCCTCGACCATCGCACCGAGCGACCGGAATTTCTCCGCTGCCTGGCGCACCTTGGCGTCGACGTCGGCTTCCGACTCCGGCCGCCCGAACCCCTCGCGCACGATGCCGATGCGCATGCCCGACGCGCCCATGCCGACGGCCTGGGTATAGCGATCCACCTTCGGGCAGTACTGGCGCGGATCGAGGCCGTCCTCGCCGGCGATCACCTCTAGCAGGAGCGCGTTGTCGCGCACCGTGCCGGTGATCGGACCCGCATGGTCGATCGTCGGTTCGATGGGCATCACGCCGGTGTAGGGAACCAGCCCGTGGGTGGGCTTCATGCCGTAGGCGCCGCAGACGGAAGCCGGCATGCGGATCGAGCCGCCCTGGTCGCCGCCGATCGCCATTTCCACCTCGCCGGCGCCGACCAGCGCTCCGCAGCCGGACGACGATCCCGAGGCGTTGTAGCCCATGCGGTAGGGGTTGTGGACCGGGCCGGTCGCATTGGTGTGGCTGCCGGCCGACAGGCAGAAATACTCGCAATGCGCCTTGCCCACTATCGTACCGCCGGCATCGAGGATTCGCGTGACGACCGTCGCGTCGACATCGGGCGTGTAGCCCTCGAGTGTCGACGCGCCGTTCATCATCGGCACGCCGGCGAGGCAGACATTGTCCTTCAGCACGATCTTCTTGCCTGACAACGGACCGCTGGCGGCACCGCGCACCTCGGCTTTCACGTACCAGGCGTTCATCGGGTTCTCGGCGGCGCTCGGCCGGTAGCCCGGCGTACGCGGATACTTCACCTTCGGCAGATTGTCCGGCATCGCGTCGATGACGTCGTAGGCTTGGAAGTTGGCTTCCATCAGCGTCATGTAGTCGAGCATCTCGCGCTCGCCCATCGACATGCCCAGCCCCTGCACGACGTCGCGCATCTGGTCGAGTGTTGGCCTTCTGACGCTCATGCGTGCCTCCGTTGCGCCGGCGGCGGGCCGGGTCGTCTCGTGGTGATGGGTCTCGGGGCGGGCAGGCGGACGGGGCTGCGGCGTCCGGTCCGTCGCTGCGGCGAGGGGCGCAGCAGACTGAGGCCTGACGGCCGGCGTTCCACCGCCGCCACGCGTCCGGCGCACGCCTCCGAAGCCGAGGAATTCCTCGATCTGGCGGGCATCGCTCAGCGCCGCGCCATCGAATTCGGCGATGATCTTGCCGCGTTCCAGGATCAGAACCCGGTCGGCCAATGCACTGATGAAGTCGAAATTCTGCTCCACCAGCAGGATCGTCAGGCCCCGGTCCTTGCGCAGCTTCAGCAGCGTCTCCTCGATCTCCTCGATGATGCTTGGCTGGATGCCTTCGGTGGGTTCGTCGAGCAGAAGCAGCCAGGGATCGGCCATCAGCCCGCGCGCTAGCGCCAGAAGCTGCTGCTCTCCGCCGGAAAGCGCACCGCCCTCGCGATCGAGCAGCCGGCGGATGCGGGGGAAGCTTGCCAGTACGCCGTCGAGCGTCCCCTCCTCGCCACTGCCCTCGCCATGGTCGTGCCAGGCGAGCCGGAGGTTCTCGCGCACTGTCAGCTTCGGGAAGATGCCGCGCCCCTGTGGGATGTAGCCGAGCCCGCGCTGGGAACGCTGGTGCGGCTTCAGCCGCGTGACGTCTTCTCCGTCGAGCGTGATCGAACCGCCGCGTGCCGGCAGAAAGCCCATGATCGTCTTGAGGAGGGTCGACTTGCCCATGCCGTTATGGCCGAGAATGCCGACGATCTCGCCGTCATCGACGTGAAGGTCGATGCCGTGCAGCACCGGTATGCGGCCATAGGAGGCGGCGAGCGATCTGACATCGAGGGCCTTGTCTCCAGCCATCCGCGTCACGCCTTCTTGCCGAGATAGACGTCGCGCACAGCCTGGTCGTTCATAACCGTGTCGACATCGTCCTCGATGAGGATGCGGCCCTGGCTGAACACGGTGACCGTCCGGGCGATCGAGCGGATGAACTGCATGTCGTGCTCGACGATGATGATGGCTGCCTCCCGGTTGAGTTCGGCGACGATCTCCGCCATGCGGCCGACCTCCTCCGCCGTCATGCCGGCCGCCGGCTCGTCGAGCAGGACGAGCCACGGCTCTCCGGCCATCACGATGCCGAGTTCGACCCGCTGGCGTTCGCCGTGCGACAGCCGGCCGACCTGGGATTTCGCGATCGCGCCGAGGCCCAGACGCTCCAGCGCATCGTCGGCGAGACGGCGTGCCTTTTGCCTGCCATGGGTGCGGTAGGCCGACAGCCAGATATTCTCGCGGACCGACAGCCCGTCCATGACGCTCGGCACCTGCGTCTTCACGCCGATTCCGAGGCGCGCGATCCAGTGCGGGTCCCAGCCGGTCGTGTCCTCGCCGTCGATGAAAACATGGCCGCCGCTCGGCTTGAGTTGGCCCGTAAGGCACTTGAAGAACGTACTCTTTCCCGCCCCGTTCGGCCCGATCAGGCAGCGCAGTTCCTTCCGCTCCAGCCGGAAGTCGACATTGTCGACCGCGGTGACCCCGCCGAACTGCATCGTCAGCCCGCGTGTTTCAACGACGCTAGACATCGGCCATGCTCCGCGCACGGCGCCGCCGGCGCCCTGGCGCCGTCCGCCGACCGGACAGCCCGGCGCGCTTTCGCAAAAGGTCGATCGAGGGAACCACGCCGCGCGGCAGGAACAGCACCGACAACACCAGGATCAGTCCAAGGATCAGCGTGCTGTCGAACTGCCCTTGCTGGCCAAGGAGAAATTTGAGGAACGCCAGGATCATGGCGCCGATGACCGGTCCCGTCAGCGTGCCGAGCCCGCCGACGATGCACCACACGATGACCTCGGCCGACTGGGCAAGCGAAAACAGCCCCGGCGTCACGATCTCGGCCCAGGAGGCGAACAGCGTGCCGGCGAGCCCGGCGATCGCCCCGCCGATCGCGAACAGCACCGTCTTGCGGAACCGGACGTCGTAACCCATCAGTTCCACACGCTGCTCGTTCTCGCGGATCGCCACTGCGATGCGGCCGAACGGGCTGGCGATCAGCCAGCGCATCAGCGCGTAGACGACGAGCAGGGTAACGGCACAGAAATAGTAGAAGCTCCGGTCGTAGATGTACCAGTTCGGATAACCGGGCACGTTGAGCGTCTGGAAGCCCGGAACGCCGTTGAAGCCGCCGAGCCGCGCGGTGCCGATGACGTATTCCGGACCGGCTGTCGAGTTCACGAACTTGAACAGGATCAGCGTCACGACCAGCGTGATGACGCCCAGATAGACGTCCGACAGCCGGCCGTAGAACATCATCGCGCCGAGGACGAACGCGAAGGCCGCCGGAACGGCGATGCCGAGCAGGAAGGGAACCGTGCTCTCTCCGACATTGATCGCCGCGATCGCGTAGGCATATGCGCCGAGGCCGAAGAAGGCGGCCTGCCCGAAGCACAATATGCCGCCGAACCCCCAGATCAGGCCAAGGCTGAGCGCCAGTAGCCCGTAGATGATCAGCACCGTCAGCGTATAGGTGTCGAGCAGCGACGGACCGATCAGCATGGCCACGAAGGCGATCGCGATCACGGTCGCGGCATGCCGGAACTCGCCCATCACATGCTGCCCCGGAAGAAGCGGCCGGTGATGCCCTGGGGAAGCAGCCTGAGCAGGATGACGGCGGCGATCAGCAGCGCGATCTCTCCGACCATCGAGTTCACCGAGAAGGTGAAGATCTGCGAGACAAGGCCGAACAGCGTCGCGCTCGACAGCAGCCCCGCGATGACCGATGCGCCGCCGGAGATGACGGTGATGAACGCCTTGGCGATGTATTGCGTCCCCGACGTCGGCACCAGGCCGACGAGCGGCGCCAGTACGCCGCCGGCGAGGCCGGTCAGCGCCGATCCCGCGAAGAATGTCAGCATGTAGATCCTGTCGGGGCTGTAGCCGAGCGCGGAAGCCATGTCGGAGCGCTGCATGGTACCGCGCGCGATCAGCCCCCATCGCGTACCCGACAGCACCGCGTAGATCGCGACGACCATGACGGCGGTGACGACGATGACGAACAGATTGTAGCCGTTGACCTGGTAGGCGCCGATCGGGAAGCCCTCGATCGGCACCGAAATGCCGGTCGTCGTGTTGCCGAAGATCAGTGTCGCCAGCCCGATCAGGAGCAGGCTCAGCCCCCAGGTCGCAAGCATCGTGTCGACGAGCCGGCCGTAGAGGAAGCGGATCACCAGCCGCTCGATGACCAGGCCGAGAATGCCGACGGTCAGCGGCGCGACGATCAGCATCGCGACATAGATGTTCACGCCCGCCCCCACCGCCACGATGGTCGCGTAGCCACCCACCATCATGAACTCGCCATGGGCGAGATTGATGACGCGCATCATCCCGAACACGACCGCCAGCCCCGCGCTGATCAGGACCAGGAGCGCGATCGAGTAGATCACCTGAAATGCTACGACGAGTGCCAGATCCACGGTTTCGACCTCTTCGCCCCGCCATATGGCGGGGACACGCCACCCCGTCGGAAACCGGGCGCACCCGGTTCCGCGCGGGGATTTTGTGGCGAGGGGGCGGACCCCCTCACCGTCTCGATCAGATCTTGATTTCGTACTGCTGGTTGTCGTCCGGATTGGCGACCAGGTCGCAAACCGCCTGCGTGTCGACCGGCTGGCGCTGCGAGAAGCTCTCGAGCACCTTCATGGTCTGGTTTTCGAACTCCATCAGATGGACATCCAGGATCGCATGATGGGTCTTGGGATCAACGCTGACCTTGCCGGCCGGGCCGTCGATGCTGAGACCGCCCTCGATCGCCTCGATGACCTTCATGCGTTCGGCCGAGCCGGCGTTCTTCACCGCCTGTGCCCACAACAGCAGGCCCTGATAATGCGAAACCGCAATCTCGTGGATCAGCGAGGTGTCACCGAACTTGTCGCCCCAGGCCTTGAGGAACGCGGCGTTCACCGGCGAGTCGAGCTCCGGCGAATAATTGTAGGCGACGACAATGCCGTTGCCTTCCTCGGCCGTCAGAACCTTGTGCTCGTTGCCAACGCCGAGCGTGGTCGAGGCCATCGGGATCTTCGACTTCATGCCGGCGGCCGCCCACTGGCGGAAGAACGACATGTGGGGACCACCGACAAGCGCGCACACCACGATGTCGGGCGCCGCCGTCTGGATCTTGGCGATCGTCGCGCCGAAATCGGAAACGTCGAGCGGGAAGAAGTCGGTCTGGATCACCTCGCCGCCGGCGTCCTCGCCATATTTCTTCATCCAGCGGGCTGTGATCTGGCCGTAATTGTAGTCGGCGGCGAGAATGTAGATTTTCTTGCCCCACTTCTTGATCGCGGCCGGCATCAGCACCTCGACCTGCTGCGCCGGCGTCACGCCGTCGATGCAGATGTTGCGGTCGCAAACGCCGCCCTCGTAGAGCACGTTGTAGAAATAGAGGATGTTGGCCTTGTGCAGCGTCTGCCGGATCGCCTCGCGCGAGGCTGACAGGATGCCGCCATGGACCACGTCGACCTTGTCCTGGCGCACCAGCTTCTGCGCATATTGCGTGTAGAGCGCCATGTCCGACTGGGTGTCGTAGGAGACGATCTCGACCTGCTGCCCGTTGAGCCCGCCGCCGGCATTGATCTGGTCGACGGCGAGTTGCAGCGCCATGTCCATGGGTTTGCCATAGGCATCGAAGATGCCGGACGTGTCGAGCAGCGAGCCGATCTTGAGCGTGTCGGCCGCGAGTGCGCGTCCGACGATCGCCGGCATGGCGAGCGAACCGAGCATGGTGGCGGAGCCGGCTGCGAGAAATGTGCGTCTGTCGATGGTCATTTCAACTGCTTCCTTCTCAAGTGTTCCCGATTGTCAGTTGTCTTTCTTGGTGCGCGTCGCCGCGGCGGCACGCCCTGCGGCATCCGCCGTGCGGCCCGCGAGTTGAGCGTCGAAATCAAGGCCGATCTCGTCGCCGAGCTTTTTCATCATCGGCAGTTGCACCGACATGCCGAGGATCGATTCCAGCGCCTGGTTAAAGGGCGAACTGTCGCCGCCGCCGGTACCGCCGCCGTTCTGGCCGAGGCCACCGATATGATTGATGCGGATGGAATCGATCTTCTCGACCGGCTTCATCATCTGCGCGGCGATCTCCGGCAGTCGGTCGAGCTTGTGGGTTTCCAGCCTAGCCCTCAGAAGCGCGTCGCTCTGCTGGTTCTCGGCCTCGATCTGCGCCCGCTTGCCCTCCGCTTCCGCGACAAGGCGGCCGCGCTCGGCATTGCCGCGCAGCTCCGTCGCCTCACCTTCGGCCTTCGCGAGCGCGCGGATCGAGCTTGCCTTGGATTTCGTGCGGGCGTCGTCGACATCCGCCTCCTCGGCCGCGCGGAGCAATGCCAGCCTGCGCGCCCGCTCCGCCACGGCGATTTCCCGCGAGGTCTGGACCTCTTCCTGCGCCTCGACGATCTTCAGCCGGGCGCTTTCGGTCTTGGCCTGCTCGAGCGTTTCCTGCGCCCGCTTGCCGGCGATCAGGATCGCATTGTCGATCTTGTTCTGCTCGACCTCGGTGATGGCTTCCATCTCGCGCTTGCGCAGATGCAGGTCGCGCTCGATCTCGGCCTGCTTCGTCTGCCGCTCGCGCTCGATGCGCGCTTCCTCCGACAGGGCGCCGGAGCGCGTCCGCGCGGTCTCGATTTCGGTGTCGGCCTGGATGCGCCGCTGCTCGATATCAAGACGCTTGGCGATCTCGGTATCCTCCTGCTCGCGCTCGATCGACAGCCGCTCCTTGGCTTGCTCGAGATGGCGGCGGCGGATCGCGATATCGGTGTCGGCCTCGACGTTGACGCGCGCCTTGCGGTTTTCCGAGATGAGCTCGGCCAGCCGCCGCATGCCGACCGCATTGAATGCATTGGTGTCGTCGAGCGTGGCGAACGGCGTCTGGTCGAGCCGCACCAGCGACACCGATTCCACCATCAGGCCCGAGCTCGCGAGATTTTCCGCGAGCCGCGCCGCCACGGCGGCAACGTAGCCCGTGCGGTCTTCGTGCAGCGCGTCCATCGTCCGCACCGCCGCCTCGCCCTGCACGGCATCGATCAGCTTGCCGGCAAGCAGCGCCTGCATTTCGTCCTCGCGAAAGGCCTTGGAACCGAACGCCTGGGCAGCGGTCGCGATACCTTCAACGGTCGGCTGGACGCGGACGTGGAATTCGAGCGCGACGTCGACGCGCAGCCGGTCGGCGGTAATCAGCGCTGTATTGCCGGCACGCTCGACCGCCAGCCGCATCGATCGCATGTTCATGCGGTCGATCTTGTGGAGGAAGGGGAGCGCCAGGGCACCGCCATCGATGACGATCCTGCGGCCGCCGGCGCCGGTACGGATCAGGGCCGTGTCGCGCGTCGACTTGGCGTAGAACCGGTTCATGACGGCGATCGCTATGACTGCAAGCACGATCAGCGCGAGAACGAGAAGGGTCCAGTACAAATCGGCCTCCTGTCGAGACGGTCCCCATGCCGCCTTTTATTTGAATTGGAAAACGTCTAGCGCCTGAAACTTTCCGTTTCAAGCTTTTATTTTCCATTTCAAACAAATGGACGAATGCCACCAGAATGGCGGCAGGGCTGCCTAGGAGAGCTTGTCTATGATGTGGAACAGGTGACCGTCGGCGCGGGACAGGTAGATGGTCATGTCCTTGCGGTCATTGGAGTGGAAGCTTCCGCTCCGGGCGCTGCGGTAGCGGATGGGCCCCGATGCGCCACGCCGCTGGTGCTCGTGCATCGCGGCGTAGAAATGGATCCCCTCATAGAGCGACTGGCCGAGCGCGTTGAGCGCCGGCGGGCACCGGTCGTGGATCGACCGATAGCGCTCCTTGAACTCCTCGTTCTCGTCGGTCGCGACCGATGCGAAATAGGACGAAGCGGCAAACAGGCGCTTGGTGTATTCGGCGCCGGTCGCCATCAGGACGTTTTCCTCGATCGCGGTCGAGAAGCGGAAAATGCGGCGGTCGAGGCCCATCTGGCCGAAGGCGCGGTTGAAATCGACCGCGTCTTGTCCGACCAGCGAAACGAGCACGATATCCGGCCTGGTCTCGGCGATGCGCTCCACAAGCCATTCGGGCTGGTCGAAACCGAACGGCACGTAGCCGTCGAACGTCACGGTCCCGCCGCATGCCGCGATGCTCTGCCGCGCAACCGCGTGCGAGGAGCGCGGCCAGACATAGTCGTTGCCGATCAGCGCCCACCGGCGCACTTTCAGCAGCCGCGACAGATTGCGGATCGCCGGCTGCAGCTGGTCGGCGGGCGTCTCGCCGATCGTATAGACGTTGGGGCTGTGCTCGTTGCCCTCATAGAGCGGCGTGTAGACATAGGGAATCCGGCCGCGCACCACCTTGTTCAGTCGCTGGCGCACGGAACTGACGTTCATGCCCACGATCGCTTCGATGCTGCCCTGCTCGATCAGCGCCGCAATCTCGCGTTCCAGCGCACCGCCGGCGGAATCGTCGGAATCCATGAACAGCGGCACGATCGGCGCGCCCGAAATGCCGGCACGCTGGTTGATCTCGTGGATGGCGAGCTGCGCGCTCGAAATGCAGGACGGTCCCCATATGCCCGCCGACCCGCTCATCGGCGCAAGAACGGCTACCGCATGTTCCCGGGGCAACATCTCCCCGAGCCGTCTCGACCGGGTTCTCGGCCCGACGGCGTCGCATTCGTCCAGCGCTGTCGCTCGCCCCAGAAGCTCTTGCACGACGTTTATGGTCGCCTTCTGCCGAAAAGGACTGGATAGCTTTCCAATTCAAATATATTAGACCGATTTCAAACGCTGTTGCAACTCGTTCGAACCGCGAGCTCATCAGGAGGAAGACGGTGCCGGAACAAGCCCAGACCGACAGGCTCGCTTATCTGATCGCCAAGCTGCATCGCTTCGTGAACAACGGTTTGGAAAGCCGCCTCCAGGAGCAGGGTTTCAGCGTCGAGCAGTGGCGGGTTCTGGAAACGCTGTCGCATCGCGACGGTTGCCCGATGGGCGAACTGGCGAACGCCGTGCTCATGAACCACCCTGCCCTCACCAAGATGATCGACCGCATGGTCTCCAGCGGCCTCGTGCATCGGGCGCCCGACCCGGCGGATCAGCGGCGCGTCCTCGTCTACGGAACCGAGCGCGGCATCGTCGCGATGCAGAAGCTTCGGTCCATCGTTGCGGAATACGAAGGCGGCCTGAGCCGGCTTCTGGATCCCGCTGCCATGCGAGACGTGGGAGCGATCCTCGACCGTGCGACCAACGCGTTGGCCGAACAGGACTAGCCGCGAGGCGGATTCACCGCGCGGCGCAATGAGCTACTTCCTGATCGACGGACTCTTTCAAATCTGGAGGAAGGTCAGGGTCTCAGGTCATGGACCCGGTAGGTGATCTGCGAGCCGGACCCGGCACTGGTGATCACACCGACCGGCCGGTCGGCCATTCAGACATGATGGTGAGCAGCGTACCCGTCGCGTCGTATTCTGCAATCACATTGCCGTCGGAATCGCGGACGAGATGGAGAGACGTCGACGGCGCAGCTAGGCAACAACGCGCAATCGGCAAAAAAATGCGGCAGAATCCCGGTCACTGAACCATGTTCCCGAAAAGTGGATACCGGTTTTGGGGTGAAAACCTGGTCTGCGCCATCTATTTTCAGGCATCTTTTGTGAGGTTAAGTGAGTCTAGCTCGCTGCACGATGCTCTAGGAGCGTGGAAGTATCGGGTGCCAATGACGACATCCGGTCGGTTCGCCGCAAGCCAGCGAGTTCACTGCCTGATCCGGCCTCCATCTGCGTCGAACATCATTACGCGCAGCGGATCGAAACGCAGGAAGACGGTGCTTGACGGCTCGATCCGATGCTCGCCGAACGCCCGCACGACAACGAGTCCGGCTTCGCCGCATTCAACATAGATGACGGTATCGGCGCCGAGATGCTCGACATGCGCGACGCGCCCC
>JAMLJD010000035.1 GCA_023953775.1 Rhizobiaceae bacterium
CGCAGTATCAGCTTGGCCCGGTCGGCACCCGCGCCCACGTGCAGGTCTGCGGCACCACTCCGTGTATGCTGCGCGGTTCCGAGGCGCTGATGGATGTCTGCCGCTCGAAGATCCATCCCGAGCAGTTCCACACCAACGAGGCCGGTACGCTGTCCTGGGAGGAGGTCGAGTGCCAGGGCGCCTGCGTGAACGCGCCGATGGTGATGATCTTCAAGGACACCTACGAGGACCTGACGCCGGAGCGGCTCGAGGAGATCATCGACGCCTTCGAGAAGGGCAAGGGCAAGTCGATCGAGCCGGGTCCGCAGAACGGCCGGATCTATTCCGCACCGATCAGCGGCCTGACGTCGCTGACCGACGAAAAGGCCGTCAGCAAGGCTGCGCGTGCCAGGGAGGCGAAGGCGTCCGCTGCCGGATCCGCGGCTAAGGGCGATCAGGTTCCACCGTCCAAGGCCGCGAAGCCGAAGACGGATACCGTGGAAACCAGTCCGGCGATCAAGTCGCCTTCTCGCAAGAAGGCGAGCGCCAACGGTGAAAAGGCGGCGAGCGTCAGCGCACCGCGCGAGAACAAGGCCGCGGCAGAGACTGCGACGGTCGGAGGCGAGCCACGGCATCACGCGCGTCCCGCGTCGAGAGCCAATCCGGGCAAGAAATCGCCCGACTCGGCACCCGAACCGAAGAAGGCGAGAAGCACTACCGTCGCCTTGGCGGAGACAGCGAAGGCGGTCGAGCGGCCGAAATCGGCACGCGCGAAACCCGCTGCCGGCAAGGTCAATCCGACCATGGCTCTGGCACGCACCGCAAAGGGCGAGGCCAAGCCGGCCGCGCCGTCCGATGCCAATCGCCCCTCGGGCATGAAGAAACCGGCGAAACCAGATGATCTGAAAATGATTTCAGGCGTCGGCCCGAAGATCGAGAAGACCCTGAACGAGCTTGGCATCTACACCTTTGCCCAGGTCGCGGCCTGGAAGAAGGCCGAGCGCGAGTGGGTTGACGGCTATCTCAGGTTCCACGGGCGCATCGAGCGTGACGACTGGGTGAAGCAGGCCAAGGCGCTCGCCAAGGGTGGCCGCGACGAATACGTCAAGGTCTTCGGCAAGGAGCCACGCTGATGGCGCACGGGAACACCGGTCACATTGCGGAATGCGGCGGCCTGGCCTCGGCCTGCGGGCGGACCAGTGCCGTTGCGATTGCGGCGGCGTTCCTGGCCTTGTGTGCCGCCGCGTGGACAACCGGAAGCAGCGACTGGCTGAAGGTCATGGCCGTCGCGGCGTTTTTCCTCGCCGTGAACGGCATCATGGCAATGATCGCCCCGCGTCTCGGCGGCGGCACGTCCTGTTCAACGACGGAGCGGCGCGATGCTCGCTGACAAGGATCGTATCTTCACCAATATTTACGGCCAGTTCGATCGCTCGCTGAAAGGCGCGATGAAGCGCGGCCACTGGGACGGTACCAAGGCGATCATCGCCAAGGGCCGCGACTGGATCATCAACGAGATGAAGGCCTCGGGGCTGCGCGGCCGCGGCGGCGCGGGCTTCCCGACCGGCCTCAAATGGTCGTTCATGCCGAAGCAGAGCGACCGTCCCTGTTACCTGGTCGTCAACGCGGACGAATCCGAACCGGGCACCTGCAAGGATCGCGAAATCCTGCGCCACGACCCGCACACGCTGGTCGAGGGCTGCCTGATCGCCGGCTTCGCGATGGGCGCGCACGCCGCATATATCTATGTGCGCGGCGAGTTTATCCGTGAGCGCGAGGCGCTGCAGCGTGCGGTCGACGAGGCCTATGAAGCCAAGCTGATCGGCAAGGGTAACAAGAACGGCTGGGACTTCGACATCATCGTCCACCACGGCGCGGGCGCCTATATCTGCGGTGAAGAAACGGCGCTGCTCGAAAGCCTGGAAGGCAAGAAGGGCCAGCCGCGCCTGAAGCCGCCTTTCCCGGCCAATGTCGGGCTCTATGGCTGCCCGACGACGGTCAACAACGTCGAGTCGATCGCCGTCGCGCCGACCATCCTGCGCCGCGGCGCGGGCTGGTTCTCATCATTCGGCCGGCCGAACAATGTCGGCACCAAGCTGTTCTGCATTTCCGGCCACGTCGAGACCCCGTGCACGGTCGAGGAGGAGATGTCGATCCCCTTCCGCGACCTGATCGAAACGCATTGCGGCGGCGTTCGCGGCGGCTGGGACAACCTGCTGGCGGTCATTCCCGGCGGCTCCTCGGTGCCGCTGGTGCCGGCGGACCAGATCATCGACTGCCCGATGGATTTCGATGCGCTGCGCGACCTCAAGTCCGGCCTCGGAACGGCTGCCGTGATCGTCATGGACAAGTCGACCGACATCGTGAAGGCCATCGCGCGGCTCTCCTATTTCTACAAGCACGAGAGCTGCGGCCAGTGTACGCCGTGCCGCGAGGGCACGGGCTGGATGTGGCGCGTCATGGAGCGGCTGGTCGTAGGCCAGGCGCAGAAGCGCGAGATTGACATGCTGCTCGACGTCACCAAGCAGGTCGAGGGCCACACGATCTGTGCGCTGGGCGACGCCGCCGCCTGGCCGATCCAGGGGCTCATCCGGCATTTCCGGCCGGAGATCGAGCGCCGCATCGACGAATTCACCCGCAACGCGCACCAGGCCGAGCCTGTGTTGGTGGCTGCGGAATAACAATCACGGCGGCCGCCAAGAGCCGCCACCGGGAAGGACGCCGCAAGGCCGGAGTGAGCACGGAGCGACGAGGATAACCGACATGTCGACACTGCCGATACCCGACTTGAAGCTGCCCGCAATGAAGGACGTCGAGGATCATCTCGACCAGATGAACCGGGCCTATGCGATGATGACGCCGAAGGAGATTGCCGGCACGTTCAACCTGATGGCGCATCCGATGGCGGGTGCCGCCGCGATGTCGGCGCTTGGCCTCGGTGTTGCCAGCCAGGCATTCGGCATGTGGATGGGCGCGATAGCGGGCGCGGCCGAGAGACGTCGATGCGCAATCTGGGAAGATGCCGGCGTGCCCGAATGGCGCCGAAGACGGACGGCGAAGGTCGAAGCCTGCGGCGACCGTGACGCCGATCTCTGCCGGCAGGAAGGCTCGCGCCGGCGCCAGGACGATCGCCGCCGATGCGGAGATCGTCGCGCGTCAGGTCGTCGAGGTCGCCACTGAAACCGCGGGCAAGATGGCCGGCGATGCCGCCAGGACAGTCGCCACGGTCGTCGAGGCGACCGCCGCGACCACTGACATCATGCCCGGGAGGATTTCCATCGTCCTCCGCTGGTCGAGAAGCCGGCGACGCCGGACGACCTGAAGCGGATTTCGGGCGTGGGGCCGAAGCTGGAAAGCGTGCTCAACGGTCTTGGCGTGTGGACATTCGCGCAGATCGCGGCATGGAAGCCGGAAGAGGTGGCCTGGGTCGACGACTATCTGTCGTTCAAGGGCGTATCGCGCGGGATGGTTGGATCGAGCAGTCCGGCAAGCTGGTCTCGGGGAGCTGACGGGCGAACGGTATCGAAACGCCGGCACCTCGTGGCCGGGCTGGAGTAAGCAGGAACAGGCGGGGACGCGACCGAAAAGGGCACGATGGACCGGGGCGAGCCGGAACACAGGGAGTGGCTGCGGCGCAACGGACCGCTGATTGCCGCGATCGCGGCAATAGTGGCATTCGCGGTGATCAGGATGGCCGGGCATCCCGCCACGACAGCCGCACTCGTCGCGGGCATCATGTTCGGGTTCGCGATGGTGATCGTGAAGGTGAGGGAATGGTTCGGCGTTAAGGTCGGCGTGACGATTCTTTTCGGTCTTGCAGCCATGACCTGGCTGATAGGCCGGGATTGATACAGGAACATTGGCGGCGACATCACAGTCGCCGGAAGCTGGAAGAATGAAATGGCGAAGCTGAAAGTCGACGGCAGGGAGATCGAGGTACCCGATCACTATACGCTGCTGCAGGCCGCGGAAGAGGCCGGCGCGGAAGTGCCGCGCTTCTGTTTCCACGAGCGCCTGTCGATAGCCGGCAACTGCCGCATGTGCCTGGTCGAGGTGAAGGGCGGACCGCCCAAGCCGGCCGCGTCCTGCGCAATGGGCGTGCGCGACCTGCGTCCGGGCCCCAATGGCGAGGCGCCCGAGATCTTCACCAACACGCCGATGGTCAAGAAGGCCCGCGAAGGCGTGATGGAGTTCCTGCTGATCAACCATCCGCTCGACTGCCCGATCTGCGACCAGGGCGGCGAGTGCGACCTGCAGGACCAGGCGATGGCCTTCGGCGTCGACGCCTCGCGCTACCACGAGAACAAGCGCGCGGTGGACGACAAGTATATCGGCCCGCTGGTCAAGACGATCATGACGCGCTGCATCCATTGCACGCGCTGTGTCCGCTTCACCACCGAGGTCGCCGGCATCTCGGAACTTGGCCTGATAGGTCGCGGCGAAGATGCCGAGATCACCACCTATCTCGAAAAGGCGATGACTTCGGAATTGCAGGGCAATGTGATCGACCTGTGCCCGGTCGGCGCCTTGACCTCGAAGCCCTATGCCTTCCAGGCGCGGCCCTGGGAGCTGACCAAGACCGAATCGATCGACGTCATGGACGCGGTCGGTTCCGCGATCCGCGTCGACACGCGCGGCCGCGAGGTCATGCGCATCCTTCCGCGCGTCAACGAGGCGGTGAACGAGGAGTGGATCTCCGACAAGACCCGCTTCATATGGGACGGCCTGCGGTCGCAGCGCCTCGACCAGCCCTATGTCCGCAAGGGCAAGCGCCTGGTGCCGGCAAGCTGGGGCGAGGCTTTTGCCGCGATTACGGCTGCGGTGGCGAAGACCTCGGGCGACCGTATCGGTGCCATCGCCGGCGACCTCGCCGCGGTCGAGGAGATGTATGCGCTCAAGCTGCTGATGCAGTCGCTCGGCAGCGACAACATCGACTGTCGGCAGGACGGTGCGGCGATCGATCCCGCCGCCGGCCGCGCCGGCTACCTGTTCAACCCGACCATCGAAGGCATCGAGCAGGCCGACGCGCTGCTGATCATCGGCGCCAATCCGCGCTTCGAGGCCTCCGTGCTCAACGCCCGCATCCGCAAGCGCTGGCGCATCGGCGATTTCCCGGTCGGCGTCATCGGCGATGTCGGCGACCTGCGTTACGACTACGAGCTTCTGGGCTCGGGCGCCGACACGCTGAAAGAGATGGCCGGCGGCAAGGGCAAGTTCCTGTCGGTCATGAAGAAGGCCAAGCGGCCGATGATCATCGTCGGGCAGGGCGCCCTGGCGCGTTCCGACGGGGCGGCCATCCTGTCGCTCGCCGCGGAGGTCGCCGGTGCGGTCAAGGCGGTGACGACTGAGTGGAACGGCTTCGGCGTGCTCCACACCGCGGCCTCGCGCGTCGGCGGGCTGGACATAGGTTTCGTACCTGCATCCGGTGGCAAGCCGGCTGCGGCGATGATGGGCGCGCTCGACGTGCTGTTCCTGCTCGGCGCCGACGAGTTCGACATGGCGAAGATCGGCGATGCCTTCACCGTCTACATCGGTACGCATGGCGATGCCGGCGCGCATCGCGCCGACGTGATCCTGCCCGGCGCGGCCTATACGGAGAAGTCCGGCACCTACGTCAACACCGAGGGCCGGGTGCAGATGACGAACCGCGCCGGCTTTGCACCGGGGCAGGCGCGTGAGGACTGGGCGATCCTGCGCGCGCTGTCCGACACGCTCGGGCACAAACTGCCATTCGATTCGCTGACCCAGCTCCGCGCGAGGCTCTATGGCGAGTTCCCGCATCTGGCCGCCGTCGACGCGATCCAGACAGGCGAGGGCGGCGACATCGCCAGGCTTGCGGGGCAGGGCGGACGGCTGAACAAGGCGGCATTCCAGTCGCCGGTGAAGGATTTCTACCTGACCAATCCGATCGCACGCGCTTCCGCGGTGATGGCCGAATGTTCCGCGCTCGCGCGCGGCGGGTTCAGGCAGGCGGCAGAATAGGAACGGACGAATGGAAGCCTTTTTCCTCACCTATGTCTGGCCGGCGATCATCATCGTGGCCCAGTCGCTTCTGCTGCTGGTCGCTCTGCTGGTCTTCACCGCCTTCATCCTCTACGCCGACCGCAAGGTATGGGCGGCCGTCATGCTGCGCCGCGGCCCCAACGTCGTCGGCCCCTGGGGGCTGCTGCAGTCCTTTGCGGACCTCTTGAAGTTCGTCTTCAAGGAGCCGGTCATCCCGTCCGGCGCCAACAAAGGCGTCTTCCTGCTGGCACCCATCGTGTCGGCCGGCCTCGCGCTCGCCGCCTGGGCGGTGATCCCGCTCAACGAGGGCTGGGCGGTCGCCAACATCAATGTCGGCATCCTCTACGTCTTCGCCATCTCCTCGCTCGAGGTCTACGGCGTGATCATGGGCGGCTGGGCCTCGAACTCGAAATATCCGTTCCTAGGCGCGTTGCGTTCGGCCGCGCAGATGGTGTCATACGAGGTCTCGATCGGCTTCGTCATCGTCACCGTGCTGCTCGTTGCCGGTTCGCTCAACCTGACCGAGATCGTGCTGTCGCAGCGCGACGGGCTCGGCACCATGGCCGGCCTTCCCAATTCGATCCTCGACTGGCACTGGCTGGGCCTGTTCCCGATGTTCGTCGTGTTCTTCATCTCGGCGCTGGCCGAGACGAACCGGCCGCCCTTCGATCTGGTGGAGGCCGAATCGGAGCTCGTCGCCGGGCATATGATCGAATATTCCTCGACGCCGTACCTCCTGTTCATGCTCGGCGAATACATCGCGATCCTTTTGATGTGCGCGCTGACCACGCTTCTGTTCCTCGGCGGCTGGCTGCCGCCGCTCGATATCGCGCCGCTGAACTGGATCCCGGGCGTCGTCTGGTTCGTCCTCAAGCTGTGCTTCGTCTTCTTCATGTTCGCCATGGTGAAGACCATCGTGCCGCGCTACCGCTATGACCAGTTGATGCGCCTCGGCTGGAAGGTGTTCCTGCCGCTTTCGCTGTTCATGGTCGTCGCGACCGCGGCGGTCCTGAAGTTCACGGGGCTCGCCTGATGTCTGGAGGCCTGATCGGCGCGTTGATCGGACTGGTGATCGCCGTGGTGGATTTCGCCCTGCTGCGGATGCTGTCGGCGCGCGTCGAGCTGGACGATACGAAGCGCGTGCTGTCGGTGACGGGCATCGCGCAGCTCGTGCTGTTTCCCGTGGTCGGCTTTTTCGTCGGCCCTTACGTGTTTGGAGATTGATTGATGTCGGCACTCGCACAGGCCGCAAAATCGCTGATCCTCGCCGAGTTCGTATCGGCCTTCTTTCTTGGCATGCGCCAGTTCTTCGCGCCGAAGGCGACGCTGAACTATCCACACGAGAAGGGCCCGGTCAGCCCGCGTTTTCGCGGTGAGCACGCCTTGCGCCGCTATCCCAACGGCGAGGAGCGTTGCATCGCCTGCAAGCTGTGCGAGGCGATCTGCCCGGCGCAGGCGATCACCATCGAGGCCGGCCCGCGCCGCAACGACGGCACGCGCCGCACGGTGCGCTACGACATCGACATGGTGAAGTGCATTTATTGCGGTTTCTGCCAGGAAGCCTGCCCGGTCGACGCCATCGTCGAGGGGCCGAATTTCGAGTTCGCGACGGAGACCCGCGAGGAACTTTACTACGACAAGGACAAGCTGCTCGCCAACGGCGACCGCTGGGAGCGGGAACTGGCGCGCAACATCTCTTTGGACGCGCCGTATCGCTGATGCGGCAGTGGTGGACGGGCCGGATCGGCTCGTCTAAGAGACACGCGGCTTTGCGTGCCATCGGGCCGACGCAACCGCACTGAAGACCGGTCCTGGAGACCGGGGACGTTGAACCGGGGGAACCCATGCTGACAGGACTAGAGGCGGCGTTTTTCTATCTCTTCGCCTTCGTCGCCGTGGCGTCGGCCTTTATGGTCATTGTCGCGCGCAACCCCGTGCATTCCGTCCTCTATCTGATCCTGACCTTCTTCAACGCGGCGGCGCTCTTCCTTCTGACCGGGGCCGAGTTCCTCGCGATGATCCTGCTGGTGGTCTATGTCGGCGCGGTCGCGGTGCTGTTCCTGTTCGTCGTCATGATGCTCGACGTCGACTTCGCCGAACTGAAGAGCGGGGCCTTGCAATACGCGCCGATCGGCGCGCTGGTCGGTGTCATTCTGGCTGCTGAATTGGTCGTCGTGCTCGGCGGCTACGCCTTCGCGCCGGATCTCGCATCGACCGTCGCAATGCCGACGCCGCCGATTGCCGACCGGCACAATACGGCCGCGCTCGGCGACATTCTGTACACCGACTACATCCACCTGTTCCAGATCGCCGGCATGGTGCTCCTGGTCGCCATGATCGGGGCGATCGTGCTGACGCTGCGCCACAAGGAAGGCATCAAGCGCCAGTCGATCCCGGCGCAGGTCGCCCGCACCCCGAAGACGGCGATCGAGGTGCGCAAGGTCGAGACGGGGAAGGGCATCTGATGGAAGTCGGCATCGCACATTTTCTGACGCTTTCGGCGGTGCTCTTCACGCTCGGCGTGTTCGGCATCTTCCTGAACCGCAAGAACGTCATCGTCATCCTGATGTCGATCGAGCTGATCCTGCTGGCGGTGAACATCAACTTCGTCGCCTTTTCCGCAGCGCTCGGCGATCTGGTCGGCCAGGTCTTCGCGCTGTTCGTGCTGACCGTCGCGGCCGCGGAAGCCGCCATCGGCCTTGCGATCCTCGTGGTCTTCTTCCGCAATCGCGGCTCCATCGCGACCGAAGACGTCAGCATGATGAAGGGCTGAGGCACCGTAATGTATCAGGCCATCGTATTTCTTCCCCTTCTCGGCTTTCTGGTCGCGGGCCTTTTCGGCCGTTCCATCGGCGCCAAGGGCGCCGAGTACATCACCTCGGGCCTTCTCGTCATTTCGGCCGTCCTGTCGTGGATCGCCTTCTTCTCGGTCGGCTTCCGCGAGGTCGAGGCGTTCACCGTTCCGGTTCTGCGCTTCATCGATTCGGGCGGCCTGCAGGCCGACTGGGCGTTGCGCATCGATACGCTGACGGTGGTCATGCTGGTCGTCGTCAACACCGTCTCGGCGCTCGTGCACATCTACTCGATCGGCTACATGCATCACGATCCGCACCGGCCGCGCTTCTTCGCCTATCTGTCGCTTTTCACCTTCGCGATGCTGATGCTGGTGACGTCCGACAATCTGGTGCAGATGTTCTTCGGCTGGGAGGGCGTCGGTCTCGCCTCCTACCTGCTGATCGGATTCTGGTACAAGAAGCCTTCCGCAAACGCTGCCGCGATCAAGGCCTTCGTCGTCAACCGCGTCGGCGATTTCGGCTTCGCGCTCGGCATCTTCGGCGTCTTCGTGCTGTTCGGCTCCGTCGATTTCGGCACGATCTTCGCCAATGCCGCGACCTATCTGCCGGGCGAGGGAGCCGAAGGCGGCGAAGCCGTGCTCAACTTCCTCGGCTACGCGCTCGACAAGGAAACCGCGCTCAACATCGTCTGCCTGCTTTTGTTCATGGGCGCGATGGGCAAGTCGGCCCAGGTGCCGCTGCACACCTGGCTGCCCGACGCCATGGAAGGCCCGACGCCGGTCTCCGCGCTGATCCATGCCGCGACCATGGTGACGGCGGGCGTCTTCATGCTCGCGCGCCTGTCGCCGCTGTTCGAGCTCTCGCATGTCGCGCTTCTCGTCGTCACCTTCGTCGGCGCGTTCACGGCGTTCTTCGCCGCGACGGTGGGCCTGGTCCAGAACGACATCAAGCGTGTCATCGCCTATTCGACCTGCTCGCAGCTCGGCTACATGTTCGTGGCGCTCGGGCTCGGTTTCTACTCAGCGGCGATCTTTCACCTGTTCACCCACGCCTTCTTCAAGGCGCTGCTGTTCCTCGGCTCGGGCTCGGTGATCCATGCGGTCTCCGACGAGCAGGACATGCGCAAGATGGGCGGCCTGCGGAAACTTATCCCCGCAACTTACTGGATGATGATCATCGGCACGCTGGCGCTGACCGGCGTCGGCATTCCGGCCACCATCATCGGCACGGCGGGCTTCTTTTCCAAGGACGCGATCATCGAGGGCGCCTTTGTCGGCCACAACGCAGCCGCAGGCTTCGCCTTCGTCATGCTGGTGATCGCAGCCGTCTTCACCAGCTTCTATTCCTGGCGCCTGATCTTCATGACGTTCCACGGCAAGCCGCGCGCTTCGGCCGACGTCATGCACCACGTCCACGAATCGCCGGCCGTCATGCTGGTGCCGCTCTTCATCCTCGCAGCCGGCGCACTGTTCGCGGGCCTGATCTTCCATGATTTCTTCATCGGCGAAGGCCACGACGAGTTCTGGAAGGGCGCGCTCTACCTGCTGCCGGAGAACCACATCCTGCACGACTTCCACGGCGTGCCGATGCTGGTCAAACTTGCGCCGTTCGCCGCCATGCTGATTGGCCTCGTTACCGCGTGGTTCTTCTACATCCGCTCGCCCGAGACGCCGCGTCGCCTCGCCGAGGAGCATCGCGGCCTCTACGCCTTCCTGCTCAACAAGTGGTATTTCGACGAGGCATACGACTTCCTGTTCGTGCGCCCAGCGAAGCGGCTCGGCCGCTTCCTGTGGAAGAAGGGCGACGGCTGGCTGATCGACGGTTTCGGGCCTGACGGTGTCTCGGCGCGTGTCGTCGACGTGACCAACCGCGTGGTCAAGCTGCAGACCGGCTACCTCTATCACTACGCCTTCGCGATGCTCATTGGCATTGCGGCGCTGGTCACCTGGATGATGCTCGGGAGTTCCTTCTGATGACCGATTGGCCGATCCTATCCACGGTCACGTTTCTCCCGCTCGTCGGCGCGTTCCTGATCCTCCTGATCAGGGATGACGGCCCGGCCGCGCGCGCCAATATCCGCAATGTCACGCTGCTGACGACGGTCTTCACCTTCGTCCTGTCGCTGTTCATCTGGGCCGGTTTCGACAATGCGAATCCCGGCTTCCAGATGGTCGAGAAGATGGACTGGCTGGATTCCGGCATCTCCTACCATATGGGCGTCGACGGCATTTCCATGCTGTTCGTCATCCTGACGACGTTCCTGATGCCGCTCTGCATCCTGGCGAGCTGGGTGTCGGTCGAGAAGCGCGTCAAGGAGTACATGATCGCCTTCCTGGTGCTCGAGACGCTGATGATCGGCGTGTTCTGCGCGCTCGACATCGTGCTCTTCTACGTCTTCTTCGAAGCCGGCCTGATCCCGATGTTCATCATCATCGGTGTGTGGGGCGGCAAGCGCCGCGTCTATGCCTCGTTCAAGTTCTTCCTCTACACGCTGCTCGGCTCGGTGCTGATGCTGCTCGCCATCATGGCGATGTTCTGGCAGTCCGGCACGACCGACATCCCGACGCTTCTGACCTACAATTTCCCGGCCACAATGCAGACCTGGCTGTGGTTCGCGTTCTTCGCTTCCTTCGCGGTCAAGATGCCGATGTGGCCGGTCCACACCTGGCTGCCGGACGCCCACGTCGAGGCGCCGACCGCCGGCTCGGTGATCCTCGCGGGCATTCTCCTGAAGATGGGCGGCTACGGCTTCCTGCGCTTCTCGCTGCCGATGTTCCCGCTTGCCTCCGCCGATCTGGCGCCGCTGGTCTTCGCTCTCTCCGTCATCGCGATCATCTACACCTCGCTGGTCGCGCTGATGCAGGAGGACATCAAGAAGCTGATCGCCTATTCCTCCGTCGCCCATATGGGCTTCGTCACCATGGGCATCTTCGCGATGAACCAGGAGGGCATCCAGGGCGGCATCTTCCAGATGCTCAGCCACGGCCTCGTCTCGGGCGCGCTGTTCCTGTGTGTTGGCGTGATCTACGACCGCATGCATACCCGCGAGATCGCCGCCTATGGCGGCCTCGTCAACAACATGCCGAAATACGCCGTGGTGCTGATGGTCTTCACCATGGCCAATGTCGGACTGCCGGGCACCTCCGGCTTCGTCGGCGAATTCCTGACCATGCTCGGCGTCTTCCGGGTCAACACCTGGGTGGCGTTCTTCGCCGCGACCGGGGTCATCCTGTCGGCCGCATACGCGCTGTGGCTCTATCGCCGCGTGATCTTCGGCACGCTGTCCAAGGAGAGCCTGAAGGGGTTGCTCGACCTGTCGACGCGCGAGAAGGTGGTGATCTACCCGCTCGTCGCGCTGGTCATCTTCTTCGGCGTCTATCCGGCGCCGGTCCTGGACGTCACGGCCGCATCGGTCGACGCACTCATCAACAAGGTCTCCCTGTCGCTCGACGCAGCGCAGACGGCGGCGGCGCAATAAGCGGAACGGAACCAGACGATGACCGCGGAACTCACCATGAGCCTCAGGCTGGCGACCCCGGAGCTGATCCTCGCGGTCGCCGCGATGGCACTTCTGATGGTCGGCGTCTTTTCGGGCAAGCGGGCCAACGACACCGTGTCCGGCCTCGCGGTCGCCGTGCTCGTCGCGGCCGGTGCGTGGCTGATCCTGTTCCCGATCAACGGCGAAGCCTTCGGGGGCTCGTTCGTCTCCGATCCGTTCGCTCGGTTCATGAAGGTCGTCACGCTGGCCGGCTCGCTGGTGACGCTGGTGATGTCGATCGGCTTCGCCAAGGCGGAGAAGTTCGACCGGTTCGAATATCCGGTGCTGATCATCCTGGCCACGCTCGGCATGATGCTGATGATCTCGGCCAACGACATGATCGCCGTCTATCTCGGCCTCGAGCTGCAGTCGCTCGCGCTCTACGTCGTCGCCGCGATCAACCGGGACAATGTCCGCTCCACCGAGGCCGGCCTCAAATATTTCGTCCTCGGCGCCCTGTCGTCGGGCATGCTGCTCTACGGCATCTCGCTCGTCTACGGTTACACCGGTAACACCGGCTTCCCCCAGATCGCCGGCGTTCTGGCGGGCGAGGGACGCCAGCTGGGCCTCGTCTTCGGTCTCGTCTTCGTGCTCGCCGGCCTTGCCTTCAAGATCTCGGCCGTGCCGTTCCACATGTGGACGCCGGACGTCTATGAAGGTGCGCCGACGCCTGTCACTGCCTTCTTCGCCGCGGCACCCAAAATGGCCGCCATGGCGCTTCTCGTGCGCGTCACCGTCGGCGCCTTCGAGCCGGTCTCGGCCGACTGGCAGCAGATCATCGCATTCGTCGCGATCGCCTCGATGCTGCTCGGCGCCTTTGCCGCGATCGGCCAGACCAACATCAAGCGGCTGATGGCCTATTCCTCGATCGGCCATATGGGCTACGCGCTTATCGGGCTTGCCGCCAATACGCAGGCCGGCGTGCGCGGCGTCGTCATCTACATGCTGATCTACATGGTGATGACTGTCGGCACATTCGCCTTCATCCTCGCCATGCGCCGCAAGGAAGGCAATGTCGAGCAGATCGGCGATCTCTCAGGTCTGTCCAACACCAACCCGGTGATGGCGACGATCCTGACGATCCTGATGTTCTCGCTGGCCGGCATTCCGCCGCTCGCCGGCTTCTGGGGGAAGTGGTACGTATTCCTGGCAGCCGTCAATGCCGAGCTCTACGCGCTTGCGGTGATCGGCGTGCTCGCCTCGGTGGTCGGCGCCTATTACTATCTGCGCATCATCAAGATCATGTGGTTCGACGAACCGGTCGGCGGTTTCGTACCGATGGCCGGCGAGTTGCGGCTGGTGCTCGGCCTTTCCGGCGCCTTCGTGCTGTTCTACGTGCTGATCGGCGGGCCGATCGGCCGCATCGCCGAGGCCGCGGCGACCACGTTCTTCTGATTTGATGGGCTTCGCGCTCGCTCCGACGGCCATCGACCAGGGGTTTCGTCTCGAGGCCCATGACAGCGTCGGATCGACCAACCAGATCGCGATGGAGCGCGCGGCGGCGGGCGACGAGGGTCCGCTCTGGATCGTCTCGAAACGCCAGCTCGCCGGACGCGGGCGGCGCGGGCGCGAATGGGCAACGCCGGAGGGCAACCTCGCTTCCACGCTGCTTCTCGGCGGGCTCCGCGACCTGCGTTCCGCGGCAACCCTCGGTTTCGTCGCGGGCCTTGCTCTGGCCGATGCGCTGGATGCCGTCGCACCGCAGGCGCGGTTTGAGGTCGGCATCGACGGCGCTGAATCCGGTGCGCGGAACCGCTTCGAGTTGAAGTGGCCGAACGACGTTCTTGCCGGCGGCGCCAAGCTTGCCGGAATCCTGCTTGAATCGACGGTGCTCGGCAATGGCGGCAACGTGGTCGCCGTCGGCATCGGCGTCAACGTGGTGAGCTTTCCGACCGATACGCCGTACCCGGCGACGAGCCTCGCCGCTCTCTCCGCGTCCTGTGATGCCGAGACGCTGTTCCTCGCATTGTCGGACGCCTGGACCACCCATCATCGCGTCTGGAACGGCGGGCTTGGCATCGATGCCATCCGCCGGCGCTGGCTCGAAAGGGCGGCCGGTCTCGGGGGCGAGGTCGCCGTTCGCGTTGACGGCGCGGTCGTCAGGGGCATATTCGAGACCATCGACGAAGAATGCCGTTTCGTCATCCGCGACGATGACGGACGCAGAACGAAACTTGCCGCGGGCGATGTACACTTCGGTGCCATCGCGTCAGCGGCCGCGATCTAGAGTTCGAGGGGCATCATGGCGGGATCCGACGGGCAGGCTGAACTGGTATTCTGCCCGCTGGGCGGTGTCGGCGAGATCGGCATGAACCTGGCCCTGTATGGCTACGGTCCCGCCAATGCGCGCGAATGGATCATCGTCGACTGCGGCGTCACCTTTCCCGGCCCCGACCTGCCGGGTGTCGACCTGGTCTTGCCCGACATCCGCTTCGTCGAGGAGAACGTCGGCAGCCTGCGCGGCGTTGTGATCACCCATGCGCATGAGGATCACTACGGCGCGCTGCTTGACCTGTGGCCGCGCCTGAAGACGCAGGTCTGGATGACGCCTTTCACGGCCGGTCTGCTGGATGCGAAGCGCCGCTCCGAGTCCGGCGCTCCGGACGTGCCGGTCGTCATCTACAAGGCCGGCGAGCGCTTCTCGGTCGGTCCGTTCGAAATCGAGGCCGTTCCGGTCGCGCATTCGATTCCCGAGCCGATGTCGCTGGTCATTCGCACCCCGGCCGGAACGCTGGTCCACACCGGCGACTGGAAGATCGACCTTGCGCCCGAGATCGGCCCGAAGACCGACGAGGCGCGCTTCCGTGCGATCGGCGACGAGGGCGTCCTCGCGATGATGTGCGATTCGACCAACGCAATGCGCGACGGCCAGTCACCGACCGAGCAGGCGGTGGGCGAGGGATTACGCAAGGTGATCGAGGCCGCCGCTGGCCGCGTGGCGGTGACCACCTTCTCGTCCAATGTCGGGCGCATCCGCTCGATCGCCGAGGCCGCGCGCGACTGCGGCCGCAGCGTGCTGGTGCTCGGCCGCTCGCTGAAGCGCGTCATCGATGTCTCGACGGAGCTTGGCTATCTCGACGGCCTGCCCGAGTTCATCGCCGAGGACGAGTACAGCGCGGTGCCGCGCGAGAACCTTGTCATCCTGTGCACCGGCAGCCAGGGCGAGCCGCGGGCTGCACTTGCAAAGCTCGCCCGAGACGAGATGCGTTCCGTCGCGCTGTCGCCCGGCGATACGGTAGTGTTTTCCTCGCGCGTCATCCCCGGCAACGAGAAGGCGATCATCGAGATCAAGAACCAGTTGATCGAGCAGGGCGTGCTGATCGTCGAGGACGGCGACGCTCTGGTCCACGTCTCCGGCCATCCGCGTCGCGGCGAGCTGCAGCAGATGTACTCGTGGGTGCGGCCGAAAGTGCTCGTGCCCGTTCACGGCGAAGCGGCGCATCTGGTCGCTCAGGGCTCTCTGGCGGCGATGTCCGGCGTCCCGCATGTCGCGCAGGTCCGCAACGGCGACATGCTGCGGCTGGCGCCCGGCGATCCCGAGATCGTCGACCAGGTGCCCTTCGGCCGCGTCTACAAGGACGGCAGGCTGATCGGCTCGGAAGAGGAGATGGGCATCCGCGACCGGCGCAAGCTGTCCTATGTCGGCCACGTCGCCGTCAACGTGGTGCTCGACGATCGCCACGAGCTCGCCGGCGATCCCGATCTCGAAGCCATCGGCGTCGCCGAGCTCGACCGCCGCGGCGAGCCGCTCGAGGAGATCATGCTCGATGCGGCGATAGGCGCGGTTGAATCGATCCCCCGCGTCCGGCGAAAAGATCTCGATCTCGTCGCCGAATCCGTGCGCCGCGCGGTGCGCGCAGCGGCGAACGAAAGCTGGGGCAAGAAGCCCGTCGTGACCGTGTTCGTCACCCGCTGAACCGGAGTGCCTGTATGCTCGGACGTCTCAACCATGTCGCCATCGCCGTGCCGGATATTGCCGCGGCCAGCGCCATCTACCGCGACACGCTGCAGGCGAAGGTCTCGCAGCCGGAAGCCTTGCCCGAGCACGGCGTGACCGTCGTCTTCATCGATCTCGGCAACACCAAGGTCGAGTTGCTCGAGCCGCTGGGCGCGGACTCGCCCATCGCGGCGTTCCTTGCCAAGAACCCTTCGGGCGGCATGCACCATGTCTGTTACGAGGTCGACGACATCATAGCAGCCCGTGACCGGTTGAAGGGCGAGGGCGCGCGCGTTCTCGGCGACGGCGAGCCGAAGACCGGCGCCCACGGCAAGCCGGTTCTGTTCCTCCACCCGAAGGATTTCGCCGGGACGCTGGTCGAACTCGAGCAGGCGTGACATGGACTGGGTGTCGTATTTCGCCATCTTCTTCGTGGTCTGGTGGCTCGTGCTGTTCGCCACGCTTCCCTTCAGCCTGAAGACGCAGGACGAAGAAGGCGAGGTGACGCTGGGAACGCCGGCCAGCGCACCGCGCGGACCGCATGTCGCGCGGGCCTTTGTCCGTACCACGCTGGTGACGGTGCTGATCGTCGGTCTCTATGTGATCGCCAACCAGGTCTACGGCCTGGGCATCGACGATCTGCCGAAGCTGAAACCCGACTTCTACTGAGCGGTCAGGCTATCCGCGCGGCCGCCCAGA
Organism: Rhizobiaceae bacterium; assembly: GCA_023953775.1. Classification (GTDB taxonomy): domain Bacteria; phylum Pseudomonadota; class Alphaproteobacteria; order Rhizobiales; family Rhizobiaceae; genus JAMLJD01. Next base: position 16,952 of record JAMLJD010000035.1, read on the forward strand.
CCATCACCGTGCCGTGGATGGCGAAGACGGCGAGATAGGCAGCCGCGACTGCAAGCTTGTCCTGGCCCGATATGGGCTTCAGCTCGCGGCGTGGCTTCACGCCGCTGCCGGCGGTCATCAGGCTGAGAATGGCAAGCACGGCACCGCCGACAAGCAGAAGCCTCGGCGAGAAGCCTGCGACCCAGCCGACCCACATGAACAGCGCCAGAATGCAGAACGACGCGGCCGCGAGTGCCGCGCCGTCGGGCAGGATCTGGCGCAGCACCTGGCCGCCGTCGAATTTCCACACCGGCACCAGGTTGGCGAGATTGAACAGGGCGGCGAGGCCGGCGAACACCGCCAGCACGCCCGCGGCGCGCAAATTTCCCTGCGCGGTGCCGAGAAGGCTCGCCGCCATGGCGATGGGAGCCAGAAAGGCGGAAAAGCCGGCTCCCATCAAGGCGACGAATGCCACTTCGAAACGGCTGTCATAGGGGCGTCCACCGATCGCGACGCCGCCGAGCAGCGGGATGAAGATCATCCGCACCCGGCGGTGTCCCATCAGCCTGAACGCTGCGAGATGGCCGAGCTCGTGCAGCCCGACGACGATGGTGAGCGCGACCGCGAAAATGAAGCCGCCAATATCGAGGCCGAAGACAGGCCACAGGATCAGCGTCGAAAGTCCGGCGAATCCGAACTGCATGGCCGGATGCTCGAACCATCCGCCGGAACGGTACTCGCCCGTCTCGGCCCAGTGCGCGAGCTTGGCGAGCTGCCTGCGCATGGCGAAGTAACGGAAGCCGAGAAACGCCGCGCCGCGGTAGCGGTCGGTCCGCGACAGGACGACTTCGGTGTTCCGTCCGTCCGCGCGAAGCTCCGTCGTCTCGTGATAATGGGCCCAGAATGCAGGATCGAGCGAATCGTCGTCGACTACTGTCATCTCGAAGCCGGTTCCATTGCCTGTCTCGACCAGCCTGACGACGCGCTCGATCGGTTTTCCGTCCCGGCCGCTCCAGGCGATGACCAGCCGGGCAAGGCCCTCGTCGCAGTCGATCCACGCGCAGGAAACCACTTCGCCGGACCAGCGGGCGTGCTCGCCAAGCGGCCACAGCGCGGCGAAAAGCGTCTCGCTTGGTGCTGCGATCACGCGTCTGGCCGTCGTGGTCCTGACGCCCAGCGGAAGCGCCATGAGGACATAGATGACGACGATGTTCAGCGCGACGAGGAAGCCGATCAGCATGGCGGACAAGCAAGTGCTCCCGTGGAGGAGCGGATGCTATGGTGACGGCTCGAAGAAACGATTAACGGAGCGGTGAAAGGCAGGCCGTCAGAATGCGCCGATCCAGACGGCCGCCATGACGATGAAGGCGCTGATGGAGACGAGCGAGGCGACTTCCTGGACGAGTTCGGTCATGACTGGCTCCGTTGTTTTTGCTATGAACCGTATATGTTCTATTTTTGTTCTTTCGTCAATCGCAACGAGCCGAAATGCGTGCCGATGCCGCTGCGATGGTCAACGGGGTTAACGAAGGGTTGCCGCCGGCCAGGATTGGCCGGCCGTGGCTTACATCGGGACGATCTTGCCGTCGGCCAGTGTGACGCGCCGGTCCATGCGGTCGGCGAGTTCGTGATTGTGGGTGGCAATCAGCGCGGCGAGCCCGGACTGGCGCACCAGCGCCTCGAGCGCCGTGAACACATGGTTCGCCGTCGCCGGATCGAGGTTGCCGGTCGGCTCGTCGGCGAGCAGAAGCATCGGCGCATTGGCCACGGCGCGGGCGATGGCGACGCGCTGCTGCTCGCCGCCCGAAAGCTCCGCCGGCCGGTGGTCGCCGCGCTTGCCGAGCTTCATGTAGTCGAGTAGTTGCACGGCGCGCTTTTCGGCCTCGCCCGCCGCCAGGCCGCGAACGAGCTGTGGCATCATGATGTTCTCGGTGGCAGTGAATTCCGGCAGCAGGTGGTGGAACTGGTAGACGAAGCCGATCTCGTTGCGCCGGATCGCGGTGCGCTGGTCGTCCGACAGCCGCCCGCAGGCCGTGCCCTTGAGGAATATCTCACCCGCATCCGGCCGCTCCAGCAGGCCGGCCAGGTGGAGGAGGGTGGACTTGCCCGCGCCCGAGGGTGCGACCAGCGCGACCATCTCGCCCGGCTGAAGCACGAAGTCGGCGCCGTTGAGGATCGTCAGCTTCTTCGATCCCTGAACGTAGTGACGCTCGACGCCCTTGAGTTCGAGAACGGCCCCCTGTGCGCTCATTCGTATCTCAATGCCTCGACGGGATCGAGGCGCGCCGCGCGCCAGGCAGGCAGCAGGGTGGCGACGAACGACAGCACGAGCGCCATGATGACGACCGCCGTCGTCTCTGACATGTCCATCTTGGCCGGCAGCCGGCTCAGGAAATAGAGCTCGGGGTTGAACAGCGTCGTCCCGGACAGCCACGAGAAGAACTGCCGGATCGATTCGACGTTGAGGCAGATGACGACGCCGAGAACGACGCCGGCCAGCGTTCCCGTCACCCCGATCGCGGCACCGGTCATCATGAAGATGCGCATGATCGCGCCGCGATTGGCGCCCATCGTACGCAGGATCGCGATGTCGTGGCCCTTTTCCTTCACCAGCATGATCAGCCCGGAGATGATGTTCAGCGCCGCCACCAGCACGATCAGGGTCAGGATCATGAACATCACGTTGCGCTCGACCTGCAGCGCGGAAAAGAACGTGCTGTTCCGCTGCCGCCAGTCGCTCATATAGACCTGACGCAATGCCGCTTCCTCGATCGGTCCGCGCAGCGCGTCGACGTCGTCGGGGTTGTCGACGAAGATCTCGATCGTCTGTGCGCGATCTTCCGAATTGAAATAGAGCTGCGCTTCGGTGAGAGGCATGAAGATGATCGAGGCGTCATATTCAGACATGCCGACCTCGAATATCGCGGTCACCGGATAGGATTTGCGCCGCGGCGTGGTTCCGAATGGCGTGACGTCGCCGTCGGGCGAGATCAGCGTTATCGGGTCGCCGAGAGCCAGCCCCAGATTCTCGGCCATGCGGGTGCCGACGGCGACCCCTTCGCCGGTCGTGAAGCCGATCAGCGATCCCTGCCTGATATTGTCGGCGACCAGCGAAACCTTCGCCAGGTCTTCCGGCCGCATGCCGCGAACGAGCGCGCCGGTGCCGGCCCCGACCGTGCCTGACGCCAGCACCTGTCCCTCGACCAGCGGGATCGCGTATTTGACGCCGTCGACCGCGTTGATTCGAGCCGCCACGTCCGCATAGTCGTCCAGCGGACGGTCGATCGGCTGCAGGATCAGATGGCCGTTGATGCCGAGGATCCGGGTCAGAAGCTCGGCGCGGAAGCCGTTCATCACCGCCATCACGACGATCAGCGTGGCGACGCCAAGCATGATGCCGGCGAATGAGATCGACGCAATAACCGAGATCACGGCTTCCTTGCGGCGCGCGCGCAGGTAGCGCCAGGCCACCATGCGCTCGAAGCCGGAAAACGGCCCCGCGCCTTCCCGCGATACGGTCGCCGCTTCGGCGCTCATGAGGTGAACCTCGCAGCGACCTGGTCCGGTGTCAGCGTTTCGCGTTCGCCGGTCGCGCGGTGCTTGATCTCGACTTCGCCGGCTGCGACGCCGCGCGGTCCGACGATGATCTGCCATGGCAGGCCAATAAGATCGGCGGTCGCGAACTTCGCCCCCGCGCGCTGGTCCGTATCGTCGTAGAGCACGTCCTTGCCGGCCGCCGACAGCGCCGCATAGAGCGTCTCGCAAACGCCGTCGCAGCCCTCGTCTCCGGGCTTCATGTTGATCAGCGCGACGTCGAATGGCGCGATGCTCTCCGGCCAGATGATGCCGGCATCGTCGTGGCTTGCCTCGATGATCGCGGCGATCAGCCGCGAGGGCCCGATTCCGTACGAGCCCATCGACACGGCGTGCTCCTTGCCGTCGGGACCGGTGACGGTGGCGCCCATAGGCTTCGAGTACTTGTCTCCGAAGTGGAAGATGTGGCCGACCTCAATGCCGCGCGCGGCCATCCGGTCGCCCTCGGCGATGTCGCTCCAGACGGTCTCGTCGTGCATCTCGTCGGTCGCCGCATAGGGCGTCGTCCAGTCGGTGACGATCCGGGCGATCGCGGCGTCATCGCGGAAATCCGTGTCTTCTTCCGGCACCGGCAGTTCGAGGAAATCGCGGTGGCAGAAAACCGCGCTTTCGCCGGTGTCAGCCAGGATGATGAACTCGTGGCTGAGATCGCCGCCGATCGGCCCGGTGTCGGCGCGCATCGGAATGGCCTTCAGCCCCAGCCGCGTGAAGGTGCGCAGATAGGCGACGAACATGCGGTTATAGGCTGCCTTCGCGCCCTCGTAGTCGAGGTCGAAGGAGTAGGCGTCCTTCATCAGGAATTCGCGGCTGCGCATCACGCCGAAGCGGGGGCGCACCTCGTCGCGGAACTTCCACTGGATATGGTAGAGGTTCAGCGGCAGGTCCTTGTACGACTTCACATAGGCGCGGAAGATGTCCGTCACCATCTCCTCGTTGGTCGGGCCATAGAGCATGTCGCGCTCATGCCGGTCCTGGATGCGCAGCATTTCCTTGCCGTAATCGTCGTAGCGGCCGCTCTCGCGCCACAGCTCGGCCGACTGGATCGTCGGCATAAGGATCTCGATCGCACCCGACCGGTTCTGCTCGTCGCGGACGATGTCGCAGACCTTCTCCAGCACGCGCATGCCGAGCGGCAGCCACGAGAAGCTGCCGGCCGCCTGCTGGCGGATCATGCCGGCGCGCAGCATCAGCCGGTGCGAGACGATCTCGGCCTCGCGCGGGGTTTCTTTCAGAATAGGCAGGAAATAACGCGACAGTCGCATGAAATTACCGTGAGGGAAGGAGGCCGGCGGACCGAGAATCGAGCAATTCGGCACAGTCAATCTGCCCGCGCTTCATAGCCATTTCGTGGCTGGAAGGAAACCCGCATCCACCCATGTGCGCGCGTGCGCGAGGCTGACTCTTTGCTGGGCAGAGAGTGGCGGAGAATTGTGCAATGCAGCACAAGTTGGCCTGTTTCGCGGCAATATTTTTCGTGACATTGCAAAGCACGTTGCGCTAATGTGACGTAATAATCGAGGGCGGGTCACGAAATCCGCCCTTTTACGCGGTCAAAGTCTTGGGAGGATGCGATCCTGGCGCGTTAAACCGCAGCCGCCGGAATATGGAAACGGATCGGACGCGTTTAATTGCAAGGCTTCGTGCCTTGCTTTTTTTTTGTGCAGAACTGCGGCCTGCCAAGTCGACATCCATCATCGCGGCGGCCTGTCATATCGGTCAGGACGGGCGGCGGCGCTGTCGCAGCACCGCCTTTCGCGCATCTAGTCGCCGACGGCGATGCCTTCCCGGCGCGGGTCGGCGCCGCCTTCCAGCCCGTCCGCGGTAAAGGCCACGCCGTGGAGACCCGAATTCAGTTCGGTGACCCGCGTGTCGTACCCCAGTGCGGCGAGATCGTCCGCGAACGCTTCGGCGTTCGTGCCTGCTTCCAGATCGTAGCGGCCGAACCGGTTGGTCAGATGCGGCAGCGAGATTGCCTGCTGGATGTCCATCCTCCAGTCGACGAGTGCGATGATCGCGTTGGCGACGTAGGGAATGATGTTGCTGCCGCCTGGCGAGCCGAGTGCGAAGGCGGGCGTGCCGTCTTCGAGGATGATCGTCGGCGACATGGAGGAACGCGGCCGTTTGCCGGCCTCCACCCGGTTCGCGACCGCCTCGCCATCCTGCTCGGGTGAGAACGAGAAATCGGTGAGCTGGTTGTTGAGGAGAAAGCCGCGAACCATGAGCCGCGATCCGAACGCGTTCTCGACCGAGCTCGTCATCGACGCGATGTTTCCATCCTTGTCGACGATCACGAAATGCGATGTCGACGGCACTTCGAGACTGCTGCCGTCGATCCGTAGTTCCGCCTTGTCCCACGGCGGCTCGCCGGCTTGAACCTCGTCGGCGGGCAGCGCTGTCGGGCGGCGGATGAGGGCGGCCCGGCTTTCGAGATAGGCCGTGTCGAGCAGCCCCTTGGGCATGGAGACGAAGTCGCTGTCAGCCATGTAGCGGCCGCGGTCGGCGAAGGCGAGGCGGGTCGCGTCGCCGATGATGCGCCAGCTCTCCGGGTCTTCGGGTCCGAGTGCGCCGAGATCGAAATGCGAGACCATGCCGAGAATCTGTCCGACGGTCAGCGCGCCGGAGGATGGCGGACCCATGCCGCAGACGTCGTAGCCGCGATAGGGCGCGCAGACGGCCTCGCGTTCGATCGCTTCGTAGCCGGCGAGATCGTCCGCCTCGAGCAGTCCCGGGTTTGTCGGATGGCTGCGTACGGCTGCGACAATGTCGGCGGCGATGTCGCCTGTGTAGAAGGCTGCCGCGCCGTCACGGGCGATCGCCTCCAGCGTGTCGGCATAATCGGGATTGCGCCGCAGCGTCCCCGCCGCCATCGGCTCGCCCTCCGCGTCGTAGAAGTAAGCCCGCGCGACGGTCTGCCCGTCGAGCCGTCCCTTGTCTTCGGCGATCAGTGCAGCGAGACGGGGCGATACCGCGAATCCGTCGCGGGCCATCGTGACGGCCGGAGCGAGCAGGCTCGCCCAATCGAGCACCCCATGCCTGTCGTGAATGGTCTGCAAAAGGGCAGGGACCCCCGGCACGCCGACCGAACGCCCGCCCACGACCGCCTCGAAGAAGCCGAGCGGTTTGCCGCTCGCGTCGAGGAACAGTTCAGGCCGTGCCGCCGCCGGCGCGGTTTCGCGCCCATCGATCGTCGTCAGGCTGCCGCTCGCCGCATCGTAATAGACGAGGAAGGCACCGCCGCCGATGCCGGAGGATTGCGGCTCGACCAGCCCGAGCACGGTCTGGACCGTGACCAGCGCGTCGGCCGCGCTGCCGCCCGCGCGCAGGATTTCAAGGCCTGCCTGGGCCGCCAGCGGGTTGGCCGCGGTTACCATCTGCCGTTCGGCGAAGACGGCCTCCTTCGCGGCGACTTCCGTCGCCTTTTCGGGTGCCACCTCGTCGGTGGCCTGCTGCGCGATTGCTGGCCACGCGACAACGGCGAACAGGAAAGCGGCAGCGATGCGGCGCATGGGTTACCCTCCTTCAGATGGTTTTCGCCGTGGCGGCCGGTCCGAACACATCCTCGAACGATGCGCGAAGGGCATCGTCGAATTCGGCCAGCGAGACGTTCCGTCCAAGATCGGCCAGGCTGGTGACGCCGTAGCCCGAAATGCCGCACGGCACGATGCCGGCAAAATGCGACAGGTCTGGTGCGACGTTGACGGCAATGCCGTGGAAGCTGACCCAGCGCCTCAGCCGGATGCCGATCGCGGCGATCTTGTCCTCGGCCGGAACGCCGGGGGCGAGCATCGGCTTGTCATGCCGCGCGACCCAGACGCCGACGCGGTCATCGCGCCGCTCGCCGAGGACGTCGAAGCGCGCCAGCGCGCCGATGATCCAGTCTTCCAGGGCGACCACGAAGGCGCGAACGTCCTCGCGCCGCCGCTTGAGGTCGAGCATGATGTAGGCGACCCGCTGTCCCGGGCCATGATAGGTGTATTCGCCGCCGCGCCCGGCCGCGTGGACGGGAAAGCGGGACCCGTCGAGAAGGTCTTCCCGCTTCGCGCTGGTGCCTGCCGTGTAGAGCGGCGGATGCTCGACCAGCCAGACCATCTCCGGCGCGCTGCCCTCGCGGATCGCCGCGGCGCGCTGTTCCATGAATTCGAGTGCCCGCGCGTAGTCCGTCAGGCCGGGCTCGACGCGCCACTCCACCGGCGCGGCGTCCGGGCCGGCATGGAAGGAGAGGGTCGGATGCGGCTCCCGCACTGGCTTGTCCATGGTCCGCAAGATATGGACCCTCGCAGGTCCGGCGTCCAGTTCCGCGCGCTTTTGCGAAGCGCTTTCGGGCCGTTACCGATTGGGCGGGAAGTGCCGACAAAATAGCGCCCGGGCACACTTGTATGCAGGGGGGCTATTTGCTAAATGCGCCGGGCCGGACGCGTCCGGCTTCTACCACGTGCGGTCGTGGCGGAATTGGTAGACGCGCAGCGTTGAGGTCGCTGTGGGGCAACCCGTGGAAGTTCGAGTCTTCTCGACCGCACCATCACTCCTTCCCGCCATCTCTCCGTCCTTGCCGTGCAATCGTCCGGCCGGCTTGTCGTGACTGTGCACTGCCGCGATCGCGCTGCGGCAAGAGGCCAATTGCGCTTTGTGTTTGCCGACACTCCACGCTAGAGGTTGCGTCAGGAGCAACGGCGTGTCGGTGGAGAAGTGATTGAGCGACGAAGAGGAGCTGAACGACGCAGCCACGCCTGAGGCGGAGGTCGAGGACGACGGCATCTATGATGCCGACGGCGTCGTCAGCGCGCGCTTTCTCGCCCATATCGGCGCGGCGATAGCCGACCGCGACACGCTCACGCTCTCCCGCGATATCGGTGACCTCCACCAGTCCGAGCTCGGCGACCTGCTCGAAGCCCTGCAGCCGGAGCAGCGGCGTGCGCTTGTGCGCCTCATGGGCGACGATTTCGACTTTACCGCCCTGACGGAGGTCGATGAGGCGATCCGTCTCGACATCGTCGAGAACATGCCCAATGCGCAGATCGCGAAGGCAGTCCAGGAACTCGATTCCGACGACGCGGTCTACATTCTCGAGGACCTCGACGAGGAAGACCAGAACGAGATTCTGGCGCAGCTTCCCTTTACCGAGCGGATCAGGCTGCGGCGCTCTCTCGACTATCCCGAGGAGACGGCCGGCCGGCGCATGCAGACGGAGTTCGTCGCGGTACCGCCGTTCTGGACCGTCGGTCAGACGATCGACTACATGCGCGAGGACAAGGATCTGCCTGAGTCCTTCAGCCAGATCTTCGTCATCGATCCAACCTTCCGGCTTGTCGGCGCCATCGATCTCGACCGTATCCTGCGCACCCAGCGCACGACGCGGATCGAGGAGGTCATGCACGAGACCCGTCACGCGATCCCCGCGACGATGGACCAGGAAGAGGCGGCCCAGGTCTTCGAGCAATACGACCTTCTCTCGGCCGCCGTCGTCGACGAGAATGAGCGTCTCGTCGGCGTGCTCACCATCGACGATGTGGTCGACGTCATCCAGCAGGAGGCCGAGGAGGATCTGCTGCGCATGGGCGGCGTCGGCGACGAAGAGCTTTCCGACACAGTCACGTCCGCCACCCGTTCACGCGCACCGTGGCTCCTGATCAACCTCGGCACCGCAATTCTCGCATCGCTGGTAATCGGCCTGTTCGATGCGACGATCGAGCAGATGGTGGCGCTCGCCATCCTGATGCCGATCGTTGCGTCGATGGGCGGAAATGCCGCCACCCAGACCATGACTGTGACTGTGCGCGCGCTCGCGACCAAGAACCTCGACATCTACAATGCCGGCCGGATCGTCCGGCGCGAGGCTTTCGTCGGAATGCTCAACGGCGCCATCTTCGCGGCGATCATGGGTCTGGTTGCCGCCGGCTGGTTCGGCGATACGAGCATTGGCGTGATCATCGGCGCGTCGATGATCATCAACATGCTTGCGGCCGCGCTGGCGGGAATTCTCATTCCGCTCCTGCTGGACCGCTTCGGGATCGATCCCGCCGTCGCATCGTCGGTCTTTGTGACGACGGTCACCGATGTCGTCGGCTTCTTCTCGTTCCTCGGCCTGGCGACATGGTGGCTGGGCCTTCTGTGACCTGTCGGCCGGATCAGGCGGCTGCCGGCCGCGGGCCGCGCGTGCGATAGAGCACCACCAGCATGACCGAGATGTTGAGCAGGTTCCAGCCGATCCCGTTCAGGAACGCGGCATCGTAGGATCCCGTGAGGTCGTAGATCCAGCCCGACAGCCAGCCGCCGAAGGCCATGCCCGCAATGGTCGCGGTAATGACGATGCCGACGCGCTGGCCGGCTTCTCTGGCCGGCAGGTATTCGCGCACGATGATCGCGTAACTCGGGACGATGCCGCCCTGGGCGAGGCCGAAGACCAGCGACACCACATAGAGAGAGGCCAGGCCGTCGAATGGCAGGTAGAGAAGCAGCGACAGGCCTTGCAGCACGGACCCGATCAGCAACGTGCGGACACCGCCTATCCTGTCGGCGAGAAAGCCCGAGGCGAGCCGGCTGACGATGCCGCCCATCAGCATCAGCGACAGCATCTCGGCGCCACTGGCAAGCCCGAAACCGAGGTCGACGCAATAAGCGACGATATGAACCTGCGGCATCGACATGGCCACGCAGCAGCCGATCCCCGCCACGATCAGCAGGCCCTGTAGCGCGCGGGGCGAAAGGTCGGTACGCGAGCGAACCGCGGGTGCGACGGCGCCGGCGGATGCAATCACCACCTCTCGGTGGGGCGACGCCCGGCGCAGGAGCAGCGACAGCGGCACCATGGTGACGACGCAGAAGACGCCTATCCACAGATAGGTCGTGCGCCAGCCTTCAGCGGCCATCATCACCTGCATGACGTTGGGCCATATCGCGCCGGCGAGATAGTTGCCGCTGGCAGCGGCCGCGACGGCGACGCCGCGACGCTTCTCGAACCAGTGCGAGACGTCGGCGATCAGCGGGCCGAATGTGGCCGCTGTACCGGCACCGATCAGGAAGCCGTGCAGCACGGCGAACTGCCAGATGTCGCCGCACAGCGCGGCGAGAATGAAGCCTGCGCCGAGTGCGACCGCCGCGATTGCCATGGGAACGGCGATCCCCATGCGGTCGACCAGCCGGCCGATGAACATGTTGCCGGCGGCAAAGCCGCACATCAGGAATGTGTAGGGAAGGGAGGCATCTGCGCGATCGACCGCGAATTCGACCTGCACTGCCGGCAGCACAACCACGATCGACCACATGCCGACGCATCCGATCGTCGCGAGCAGCATCGACACGCCAAGCCGTATCCAGGCGTAGCCGCTGTCGATCAGCACTTCGTTGTCGTCACCGCGTGTCTGTGCCGTTCCGGCCATGTCCACATCTCTCGCAATAGCGAGTCAGGCTTAGCGGCATGCTGGCCCAGCCCGTAGGGCCAGCGGGCGCGGAGTGATGGCCAGGGGCTCCTCGATAATTGACTTTTACGTAAATGGCATGCCTAATTCCAAGCTACGGAATCGGCAGGGAAAACAGATCGATGCGGGAATATTATTCGATCACCGAATTGACCCGGGAGTTCGATATCTCGACGCGTACGCTGCGCTTCTACGAGGACGAGGGCCTCGTGAAGCCGGTGCGGCGCGGGCGGACGCGTCTCTTCAAGCCGGCTGACCGGCATCTGATCAAGCAGATCATGCGCGGCAAGCGTCTCGGATTCTCGATTGCCGAGATCCGCGAGATCATCCAGATGTACAAGGAGCCGCCCGGCGAGGTCGGCCAGCTCAAGCTGATGATCAAGCGCATCGAGGAGAAGCGCGAAAGCCTGCGCCAGAAGCGCCGCGACCTCGAGGAGACGCTGGACGAACTCGATCACGCCGAGGAGGCGTGCGTCGAACGTCTCGTTGAGCTTGGCGTCAGTACCTGAGAGGCGGTGGCCTGGCTCAGATCCAGCGCCTGACCCGCTTCTGGTAATCCCTGTACGCCTTGCCGAACCTCGCAGCGAGATGATGTTCCTCGCGCTCGATCGCGAGCTTCTGCGTCGCGAACGCCGCCACGAAGGCGAGCAGCACGAACCACAATATGCCCGAAATCAGCCCGACGCCGATCATCAGCATCGTGTTGGCGAGATAGATCGGGTTGCGCGAGATCGCGAACGGCCCCTTGGTGACGAGATGCGCCGACCCGCGATGCGGCATGATGGTGGTCTTGGACCGGTGAAGCGTGCGCATGGCGCCGACGTCGAGCGCGATGACGCCGGCAACCATCACCCAGCCGATCGCGAACAGGAAGTCCGACAGCGGCCGGCCGATCCAGGGCAGGGGGTAGAGGAAGTGCAGGATGATCGCCATCGCGATGGCGCTGACATAGAGCACGGGCGGCCAGGGAAACCGGTTCGGCCGTTCAGCCAGATCGTTCATTGCGGCTCCTCCTCCGTCATCGCGCGCTCCGTGTCGGCGGTGCACGCCCCCGCGATCTCGCGCAGATAGGCGCTGTTCTCCTCGCTCGGGGCGCCTGCCAGAACATCGCCCAGCCGGTCGTCGGCTTCAAGCGTGTCGAGCACGCAGTCGCAGTAGCGCATGCAGAAGTCTTCGGCGCGCGTTTCTCTGCATTGCAGTTGGCAGGCCGAAAGGAAGCCGGCCCCGGGCGCCATCGCCGGTGCGGGGAAGATCTGTGCGAAGACCCAGACTGCGGCGATGAGCACCGGTTGGTGGATCAGGTAGAAAGCCAGGCTGTGTCGCCCGGCAAATTTGAGCGGTTGCGACCATCGACCGTATCTGAGGTCGGCCAGCCTGTCGAAAGTTCCGGCGGAATGCATGAGCTTCGCCGCGGCGATGCCCGCCAGCGTGGCGCCGAACCATGGGAAGACCGGCACGTAGTCGTTCGAACGGGGGTCGGACGAGGACAGCCCCACCCACCAGAGCCAGGGCGGGTCGAAAACCGCGCTGCGCAGAAGGTATGGCGCGGCAACCACGGCCACCGCCGCGATCAGGATCGACCACCAGGGCAGCCGCAGGAAAGCCGGTCCCGCGACGGACGCGAAGGCAATCTGGTGCAGGATGCCGAAGAAGATGAAACCGTCGGGCACCGCGACATAGGTGACGATCGAGATCGCCAGCGCCGCGCCCGCGACCATCGCCAGCCGTTTGCCGAAGGACGCCCAGCGTACGCCGTCGCGATGCGCCAGATAGAGGCTGATGCCGACGAGCACGAGGAAGGATGCCGCGATCGACCGCGCGAAATATTTCCAGCCGCCCGCCGCCGTCAGGCCGGGCTCGGCATAGCCGAAGAATTCCAGGTCCCAGGTGAAATGGTAGATCGCCATCGCGACGAGCGCGATGCCGCGCGCCAGATCGATCGTTTCGATGCGGTTGCGGGAAGCGGCTCTTTGCATGGGCACCCGATTTTCAGTGTTGGATTTGCGCCGGCGCGCGTTAGGTTCCCGCCTGGGCAATCGATAGCACGAATGGACGCCGCCGGTACAAACGGCGCGAAAAAGAGGATTGAATGCACAGGATCAAGGCCAACGGCGCCGACATTCCGGCGATCGGAATGGGAACCTGGACGCTGAAGGGCGACCAGTGCGCGGAACTCGTCGCCGCGGCGATCGACGTCGGCTACCGCCACGTCGATACCGCTGCGATGTATGCCAACGAGGATGCAGTGGGTCGTGGCATAGCCGGCTCCGGCATCGCCCGCGACGACATCTTCGTCACCACGAAAGTCTGGTGGACCGACATTGCGCCGGGCGATCTGGAACGCTCCGCCGAGCAGAGCCTGGCGCGCCTCGGCCTCGACCATGTCGACCTGCTCCTGATCCACTGGCCGAACCCGCGCATTCCGGTTGCCGATTCGATCGGTGCGCTGAACCGCGTGCGCGAGAGCGGCCTCGCGCGCAATATCGGCGTTTCGAACTTCACCACGGCGCTGCTAGACGAGGCCTTGCGGGCGAGCGATGCGCCGCTGGTCGCCGATCAGGTCGAGTACCATCCGATGCTGAACCAGGACAAGGTTCATGCCGCCTGCCGCAAGGCCGGAATGGCCATGGTCTCCTATTGTCCGCTCTACCGCGGCGGCGCGCTGTTCGACCGGCCCGAGATCGTCGGGCCGGCACGCCGGCTGGGCAAGGCCCCGGCGCAGATCGTGCTGCGCTGGCATGTCCAGCAGGATGGCGTGGTCGCCATTCCGCGCACGACGCGCCGGGAGCGGCTGGCCGAGAACCTTGCCGTCTTCGACTTCGAGCTCGATGCCGCAGAGATGGACGCGATTTCCGCGCTTTCGTCTGCCAACAGCCGCATCTGCGACTTCGAGTTCTCGCCGCGGTGGGACGCTGCCTAGCCGGCGTCCAAGCGCCTGATTTTACGACATTTAAGCGTCGGTTTCCTGCTAATGGCGCGGCCTCTTCCGCTGCATATCTCGGGTGAGAAACCCGTGCATGGCGGAAAGGGCGAATGGCGACGCAGGTCAGGCATCCGATCTGGCTTCCCGCCGTCCGCAGTCCCGGCGCAAGCACCTTCGCCGTGCTCTATGCGCTGGACTCGTTCGCGCGTGCCTCGGTTGCCAGCGTCATACCGATCCAGGCCTATCATCTCCTGCAGAGCGAGCAGGCGGTGTCGCTGCTCTACACCGTGGTATCGCTTGCCGGCCTGTCGATCACGCTGACCCTGCCGCTGCTGATCCTGCGGCTGGCGCGCCGCTGGGTCTACACGATCGGCATAGGCCTTCTGGTCCTCGGATCGGCCTTCTTCGTCACCGATACGCTCGCCGGCCAAATTGTCGGCATGTTTGCCCGGGTGGCCGGCGCGAGCACGCTGTCGATCACGCTCAACCTCTACATCATGGATCATATACGCAAGACGGACTTCATGCAGGCAGAATCGATGCGGCTCGCCTGGTCGACGCTTGCCTGGACCGGCGGCCCGACGCTTGGCGTCGTGCTCTATACAGAGTTCGGTATCGTCGCCGCGCATGCCGTCGTCGTCGTTTCGTCGGTCATGCTGCTTGCCCTGTTCTGGTATTTCCGGCTCGGCGACAATCCGCTGATCCGGCCGGGCAAGACGCGGCCGGCCAATCCCCTGCGCAATGTCGGGCGCTTCGTCTCGCAGCCGCGCCTGCGGGTCGCATGGCTCATCGCTTTCGGGCGCTCCTGCTTCTGGACCAGCTTCTTCGTCTATGCGCCGATCCTGATGGTGGTGACGGGCGAGGGCAGCCTGGCCGGCGGCCTGCTTGTGTCGGCCGCCAACGCGCTCCTGTTCACGGCGCTGATCTGGGGCCGTGCGGGCAAGCGGTTCGGCGCCCGTCGGACCATGGCCTTCGCCTTCGCGGCAATGGCCGCCGCCCTCTTCGCCGCGGCGGCGACGGGCGAGGCGTTTCCGCTGGTCACCGGCGCCTTTCTGCTGGTCACCGCCTTCTTCGCCATCGCTCTCGACGCGCTCGGCTCGACGGTCTTCATGCGCGCGGTCCATCCTTATGAGCGGCCGCAGATGACGGCCGTCTACCGCACCTATCTCGATCTGTCGGAAATCACCCCGCCGCTCGTCTTCTCGGTCACGCTGGCCTTCTTCGGTCTCGGCAGCGTCTTCGCGACGCTTGCGATCTTCAGCCTCGTCTGCGGCTGGATCACCTGGCGCTATCTGCCTAGGCGGATCTAGGGTCAGGATCCTAGAGCTTCGTCAGCGCTACCGCGATCTCCGCCGCCAGGCGCGCATTGTTTTCGACCAGCGCTATGTTGGTCTTGAGGCTGCGCCCGCCGGTTCCTTCGAGGATGTGCTGCAGCAGGAACGGCGTGACCGCCTTGCCGCTGACGCCACTGGCGAGCGCGGCGGCCTGTGCGGCCTCGATGTAGCGCGCCATCTCGGCGGCGGGAATCTCGTCCCCCTCCGGTACTGGATTGGCGATAAGCATGCCGCCATCCGTTCCGATCGCCGCCCGCGTCGTGAAGAAGCGGGCGATCGCCCCGGCTGTATCAAGCCTGAGCGGCGCGGGATGAGGCGACATGCGCGACCAGAAGGCCGGCATCACATCGGTGCCGTAGCCGACCACCGGCACGCCGCGCGTTTCCAGCACCTCGAGAGTCTTCTCGACGTCGAGGATGGCCTTGGCGCCGGCCGACACCACGATGACCGGCGTCCGCGCCAGCTCGTCGAGATCGGCCGAGATGTCGAAGCTCGTTTCGGCACCCTTGTGGACACCGCCGATACCGCCAGTGGCGAAGACGCGGATCCCGGCGCCCGCGGCAGCGATCATCGTCGCCGCGACCGTCGTGCCGCCGGTGCGGTGCTCCGACAGCGCAAAGCCGAGATCGGCCCGCGAGAGCTTCATCGGGTCGCGCGCCTGGGCGAGCGTCTCGCGCTCCTCCTCCGACAGGCCGATCTTCAGCCGGCCGTCGATGACCGCGATCGTCGCCGGCTCGGCGCCCCCGTCGCGGATGATGTCTTCGACCCTCGCCGCCATACGCGCATTGTCGGGGAAGGGCATGCCATGCGTGATGATGGTCGATTCCAGTGCGACGACGGGACGCCCGGCCGCCAGCGCGTCGGAAACCGGCGCGTGAATGTCGATCAGGGATGAAGAAACGAGCTTTGCCATGGGAACTCCTGCCGCGCTCTCATGCCACGGCCTGCGGGGCGGGAACAAGCGCCAGGGCCGCGTCGAATTCGCCCCGGCTCCACCCGGCCACGGAGCGGCCGCTCTCGATGGTGATGAGCGCGGCCGCCAGCCCCTCGCGCAGCGCCGGCCGGAAGCCGTGTCCGTGCATCATCGCTGCGATTGCCGTCCCGGTGACCGAATCGCCCGCACCGGTGACGTCGGCGACGCGGCGGGGCTTCGGGGGCTGGAGCGTGAAGAAACCGTCCGCATCGAAACCGGTGACGGGCGCGCCGCCTGCCGTCACGACGCCGCGTCCCAGGCCCCTGTCGCGCAACGTCCGCGCCGCGCCGACGGCATCGGCATGGGGATCACCGGCAAGCGCTCGCGCCTCGCGCAGGTTCATGAACAGGCAGTCGAGCCGCGCCATCACCGGCAGAAGCCGCACCGCCTTTGCAGGAGCCACCGCGATCGCGTGGATGGGTATGGCCGGGATCGCGCCGACCAGCCGGAGAAGTGCGTCTTCGGTGAGGTTCGCGTCTACGAGCACTGCCTGCGCATCGGCCGCCGCATCGCGAAAGGCCCGCCGCCGGACCTGACGTACGAAAGCCGTTTCGTAGAGCCCCATATCGGCGAGCCCGGCGATCAGCTCTCCGTCCTCGTCGATGAGCGCGGTGTAGCTCGGCGAGGCGCGGTCGAGGAAGATCGCCGAGAGGTCGCGTATGCCTGCCGCCGCGATCGCAGCCGCCACCCGTTCCCCGGCCATGTCGCCGCCGCGCACCGACAGGATCGCTCCGTCGACGCCGCCTGCCACTGCATTGCGCAGCGCATTGAAGGCGGCGCCGCCGACATCTTCCGCCATTCGCCCGGCATTCGACGCGCCGGCGGCATAAGGCCCCGAAATCTGGCCGCGCCGGTCGACATGCGCGCCGCCGGCGGCAAGGAGAAGCGGTCTGGTCATGCGGGAAGCGCCGGCTGCATGGCGCGACAGTAGGGCCGCGCGCGCGCCGCTTCAATCGGTCTTGCCGAATCGGTTGTATGGCTGGCTCTGAGCGCTTTGGTTCCCGGCGGGCGAACCCGGCGTTTCAAGGGGATCCATCCGGAGTGAGTCGGATCAGACAAAAAAAGAACAGAATCGATTTTAATCGTAAAAACAGTGCGTTGCCTGCTCTTGTCAAAACGGAACAAAAAAGGTACAAAAAAATGACCGCGCCGGGTCCTCCGGCCTTCGCCGACAACCAAGGGGTGTTGTATCATGGCTCAGAATTCATTGCGTCTCGTAGAGGAAAACTCGGTGGACAAGTCAAAGGCGCTGGATGCCGCCCTGTCGCAGATCGAGCGGGCTTTCGGCAAGGGCTCGATCATGCGGCTCGGCCAGAACGAGCAGGTGGTCGAGATCGCCACGGTGCCGACCGGCTCGCTGGGCCTCGATATCGCGCTCGGCGTCGGCGGGCTGCCACGCGGCCGGATCATCGAGATCTACGGGCCCGAAAGCTCGGGCAAGACGACGCTGGCGCTGCACACGGTGGCCGAGGCGCAGAAGAAGGGCGGCATCTGCGGCTTCATCGATGCCGAGCATGCGCTCGACCCGGTCTATGCCCGCAAGCTCGGCGTCGACCTCGAGAACCTTTTGATCTCGCAGCCCGATACCGGCGAGCAGGCGCTGGAGATTTGCGACACGCTGGTCCGCTCCGGCGCGATCGACGTGCTGGTGGTCGATTCGGTGGCCGCGCTGACGCCCCGCGCCGAGATCGAGGGCGAGATGGGCGATTCGCTGCCCGGCATGCAGGCGCGCTTGATGAGCCAGGCGCTGCGCAAGCTCACCGCGTCCATCTCGCGCTCCAACACCATGGTCATCTTCATCAACCAGATCCGCATGAAGATCGGCGTGATGTTCGGCTCCCCCGAGACGACGACCGGCGGCAACGCGCTGAAGTTCTACGCCTCGGTTCGCCTCGACATCCGCCGCATTGGCGCGGTCAAGGACCGCGACGAGGTGGTCGGCAACCAGACCCGCGTCAAGGTCGTCAAGAACAAGCTCGCGCCGCCCTTCAAGCAGGTCGAGTTCGACATCATGTACGGCGAGGGTGTGTCGAAGACCGGCGAACTGATCGATCTCGGCGTCAAGGCCGGCGTGGTCGAGAAGTCGGGCGCCTGGTTCTCCTACAACTCCCAGCGCCTCGGCCAGGGGCGCGAGAACGCCAAGCTGTTCCTGCGCGACAATCCCGAGACCGCGCGCGAGATCGAGACGGCGCTGCGCCAGAATGCCGGCCTCATCGCCGAGAAGTTTCTCGAGGAGGGCAGCTTCGAGGATGACGGCGAGAGCGACGCCGCCGGCATGTAGAAGCCGGCCTTTGCGCCGCGCCCGGGACTGTCCGGGACTTGCGCGGCGGGGCATTAAGTTGAAGGGCCGCGGGGCTTTCCGTCCGGCGGCCTTTCGTTTGGGGCGTTTCGCCGCGCCGACCCCCGAAGCCCCCGCTTCCGTCCCGGCATGAAAGTCTCTAAAAGGCTTGCCGGGCTCCAGCCGAGGTTCGGCCGGAGCGCGAAGTCGCAAGGGGCAGTTCATGAGTGGCGTCAACGAGATCCGGTCGACATTTCTCGACTTCTTCAGGACCAACGGACACGAGGTGGTGGCCTCGAGCCCGCTCGTGCCGCGCAACGATCCGACATTGATGTTCACCAATGCCGGCATGGTGCAGTTCAAGAACGTCTTCACCGGCCTCGAGACGCGCCCATTCAGCCGCGCCGCCACCGCGCAGAAATCGGTGCGCGCCGGTGGCAAGCACAACGACCTCGACAATGTCGGCTATACGGCGCGCCATCTCACCTTCTTCGAAATGCTCGGCAATTTCTCCTTCGGCGATTATTTCAAGGACGTCGCGATCGAACTCGCCTGGAAGCTGATCACCGAGGATTTCGGCCTGCCGAAGGACAAGCTGCTCGTCACCGTCTACCACACCGACGACGAGGCCGCGGCGCTGTGGAAGAAGATCGCCGGCTTCTCCGACGAGCGCATCATCCGCATCCCCACCAGCGACAATTTCTGGGCCATGGGCGATACCGGGCCGTGCGGCCCGTGTTCGGAGATCTTCATCGACCGCGGCGAGCATATCTGGGGCGGCCCGCCCGGCAGCCCGGAGGAGGATGGCGACCGCTTCCTCGAATTCTGGAACCTGGTCTTCATGCAGTTCGACCAGCCGGAGCCGGGAAAGCAGGTTCCCCTGCCGCGGCCCTCGATCGATACGGGCATGGGGCTCGAGCGCATGGCCTCGATCCTGCAGGGCGTCGAGAGCGTCTTCGAGACCGACCTGTTCCGCCATTTGATCGACGCGACCGCCACGGCGCTCGGCCGCCGGCCCTGCATGGACGACGTTGCCTCGTTCCGTGTCATTGGAGACCACCTGCGCTCGTCCTGCTTCCTAATCGCCGACGGCGTTCTGCCGTCCAACGAGGGCCGCGGCTACGTTCTGAGGCGCATCATGCGCCGCGCCATGAGGCACGGCCAGCTTCTGGGCAGTTCCGAGCCGCTGATGCACAGGCTGGTTCCGGCGCTGGTTCGCGAGATGGGCCAGGCCTATCCCGAACTGGTGCGCGGCGAGGCGCTGATCACCGAGACGCTGAAGCTCGAGGAGACGCGGTTCCGGAAGACCCTGGCGCGCGGGCTCGGGCTCCTCGCCGACGCGACGGAGAACCTGTCCTCGGGCGACATGCTCGACGGCGAGACGGCCTTCCGGCTCTACGACACCTACGGCTTTCCGCTCGACCTGACGCAGGATGCGCTGCGCCAGCGCAGCATCTCGGTCGACATCGCCGGCTTCACCGATGCCATGGAGCGGCAGAAGGCCGAGGCCCGCGCCAGCTGGGCCGGCTCCGGCGAGGCGGCCACGGAAACAGTCTGGTACGAATTGCGCGACCGGCTTGGCGCCACCGAGTTCCTCGGCTACGCGACGGAAAAGGCGGAAGGCGTGATCACGGCAATGGTGCGCGACGGCAAGCCCGTCGATACGGCCGCCGAAGGGTCCGAGGTCGCGGTTGTGGTCAACCAGACGCCGTTCTACGGCGAATCGGGCGGCCAGGTCGGCGACACCGGCACGATCCGCGGCGACGGCTTCGAGATCGTGGTCACCGACACGCAGAAGAAGGCCGACGGGCTGTTCGTCCATCTCGGTAAGGTCGTTTACGGCGAGGCCGGGCTTCGCGCCGAGGTCGAGCTCGAGGTAGACCACCAGCGCCGCGGCAAGGTGCGCGCCAACCATTCGGCGACGCATCTTCTCCACGAGGCGCTGCGCGAGACACTTGGAACCCATGTCGCCCAGAAGGGCTCGCTGGTTGCGCCCGACCGGCTGCGGTTCGACTTCTCGCATCCCAAGCCTGTCTCGGCCGAGGAACTGGAGGCGATCGAGGACATCGCCAACGCGGTCGTCCTGCAGAACGCGCCGGTGACCACGCGGCTGATGGCGGTGGATGACGCGATTGCCGAGGGTGCGATGGCGCTGTTCGGTGAGAAATACGGTGACGAGGTCCGCGTCGTTTCGATGGGCACTGCGCAGTCGGGCCCGAAGGCGAACCGCGCCTATTCGGTCGAGCTGTGCGGCGGCACCCATGTCTCGGCGACCGGCGACATCGGGCTGATCCGCGTCGTCGGCGAAAGCGCGGTCGCCTCTGGCGTGCGCCGCCTCGAGGCGCTGACGGGCGAGGCGGCCCGGCACTATCTGGACGAACAGGAAAAGCGGCTGAAGCAGGTCGCGTCCGCGCTGAAGGTGTCGCCCGCCGAAGCCGCGGGCCGGCTCGAGGCGCTGCTCGAAGAGCGGCGTCGGCTCGAACGCGAGCTCGCCGAAGCACGCAAGAAGCTGGCGCTCGGCGGCGGTGAGGGGGCCGGCGCTGCCGGGGGCGGCGAGGCCGAGACGGTCGCCGGTGTCGGCTTCATCGGGAAAAGCGTGTCGGGCGTCCAGCCCAAGGATCTGAAGCCGCTCGCCGATGCCGGCAAGCAGTCTGTCGGCTCGGGCGTGGTCGTCTTCATCGGTTCGGGCGACGACGGCAAGGCGAGCGTGGTCGTCGGCGTGACCGAGGATCTGACGGGCCGCTTCTCGGCCGTCGATCTGGTGCGGGTCGCGTCCGCGGCGCTCGGCGGCAAGGGCGGCGGCGGCCGTCCCGACATGGCCCAGGCGGGTGGTCCCGACGGCGCGAAAGCCGACGAGGCGATCCGCGCCGTGCGCGAGGCCATGGAAGCGGCCTGACGGCCGGTATGCGTCCTAGCGGGATCTGGCGACGAGGCGTTCCAGCGTCTTCGGCGCGGTAAGCTCCTTCGCCGCGTCGCGGCCGATCCACCGTTTCGCCCGGTCCTCGGACGCCGCAAGCCTCTCGGCCAGCGCCAGCGCGGATGGATGCAGCGCAAGCGAACGCTTGCCCGTCTGCCGCAGCGCCCAACTGACGGCCTTCTTGACGAAGTTGCGGCCATCGGTGGCGTGCCGCTCGATGAGGTCGAGCCAGCCGACGAACGTCTCGTCTGGCTCTTTCTTCAGATGCACCGCCGCCCACGCGATCATCGCGAAGCCCGCGCGGCGGACGAACTCCCGCTCATCCGCCGCGAGTTCCGGCACGAGCGGCTTGGCGAGCCCTGCATCGCAGAACAGATCGGCGGCATGGTCGACGACCTCCCACGAGTCGAAATCGTTCGCCCAGTCGCGCGCCTGGGCGGCGGTTACCTTCTTCGGCTCGTCGGTGAACGTGGCGAGAAGCCGCGCCTCGCGCCAGCCGGTCCGCCACAGCGCGAGCGCCCGTGCGTGGTCTTTCTTCAGCGCCCGCGCCAACGGCCGCAACACCGCATTGGGAATACCGAAGGCATGATCGGCCTTGATGCCGAACCGCGCCATGCCGGCACGGTTTTCGTCCGAGGACAGGCTGTCGAGATGCGCGACGATCCGCTCGGCGTCCCAGTCGGGCGAGGGGTCCGTCATCGCCGCCTGTTTGCCCGGGCCGCGGTCAGCGCTCGAGACGGGCGAGCAGCGACGAGGTGTCCCAGCGGTTGCCGCCCATCGCCTGCACGTCCTTGTAGAACTGGTCGACCAGCGCGGTGACGGGCAGCGCGGCGCCGTTGCGGTTCGCTTCCTCGAGGCAGATGCCGAGATCCTTGCGCATCCAGTCGACCGCGAAGCCGTGATCGTACTTGCCGGCATTCATCGTCTTGTGCCGGTTCTCCATCTGCCATGATCCGGCGGCGCCCTTGGAGATCACGTCGATCACGCCCTCGACGTCGAGGCCAGCCTTGCGCGCGAAATGGATGCCTTCCGAAAGACCCTGCACAAGACCTGCTATGCAGATCTGGTTGACCATCTTGGTGAGCTGGCCCGCGCCGGCCGGGCCCATCAGCCCGACCATGCGCGCAAAGGCATCGATCACCGGCTTCGCGGTGTCGAAATCGGCCTGGCTGCCGCCGCACATGACGGTCAGCACACCGTTTTCCGCGCCCGCCTGTCCGCCCGAGACCGGCGCATCGACGAAGCCGAAACCGCCGGCCCTTGCAGCCTCGTCCAGCTCGCGCGCGACCGCGGCTGAAGCGGTGGTGTTGTCGACGAAGATCGCGCCTTTCTTCATGGTGGAGAACGCGCCGTCGGAGCCGGTCGTCACGGAGCGCAAATCGTCGTCATTGCCGACGCAGCAGAACACGAAATCAGCGTCCTTCGCAGCTTCCGCCGGCGTTGCCGCATGGCTGCCGCCATGTTCCTTGGCCCATTTCTCGGCTTTGGCGGCGGTACGGTTGTACACGGTGACATCGTGCCCACCTTTGTTCTTGAGGTGGCCGGCCATGGGATAGCCCATCACCCCCAGACCGAGAAATGCAACTTTTGCCATGGGGTGTTCTCCTCCTGATCGTGTCGTGGCGGCCGCTGGCCTCCGGGTCACGACAGTTTCGACATTCGGGCGCGAAACGCAACCGAGCGACTATCGCCTGCAGAGCCCCTCGACAAAATCGGCAAGTGCGACGATGTCGTCCAGGGCGAACACCGGCACCGGCGCGGCAATGTCGGGGCGGTCGGTCGCGATCGCCACGACGTTGGCGAATTCCGGTGCCGCCGGACACGCTTCGCCGCCGCGCCGCAGCTCGATCTTGCGGTGGTTTTCGCGCTTGTAGCCTTCGACCAGCACGATGTCGGCGGGCGCAAGCGATCCGATCACGGCCGCGAAGGGCGGTTCGGGCGCTCCGCGCAGATCCCGGATGAACGCCCAGCACGCGGATGATACGACCGCAACCTCCTGCGCCCCGGCCGCGCGATGGCGCTGCGAGTCGGTGCCAGCATGGTCGATGTCGAAATCATGGTGGGCGTGCTTGACGGTCGAAACCGTGTGGCCGCGCGCAGCAAGCTCGGCCACCAGCCTTTCGGTCAGCGTCGTCTTGCCGGCATTCTTCCAACCGGCGATGCCGACCACTTGGCCGAAACGCTGCCGTCCGGCAAGGGCGCGTCGGGCGATGTCGTGATCGGCCGGCGTGTTGACGTTGAAGAACGGGTCGATACCGTCGCGCGCATCGAAATGCGCTGTCGTCGATCTGTGGAGGCCTGCAAAGGCTCGTACCTTGTAGACGCCACCGCGCAGGAATTGCGCCAGCGCGTCGGCAAGCGCCACCGGCCACAGTCCGGCAACTGGATGCAGCCCGCCGGCCGATTCCGCGAGCGCGATCGTACCGGGCTCCGCCGCAGCCTGGCCAAGGCGTTTGACGAGATCGCCGGGCAGGAACGGGGTGTCGCCGGCCACGGTGGCGACATGCGTGCAGCCCTGGTCTCCGGCCCAGCGCATCGCCGCCAGGATGCCGGCAAGCGGGCCGCTGCCGTCTCCGTCGGCGATGACGGGGAGGCCGAAGGCCGAAAACCGCGCCGGGTCGCCATTGGCGTTGAGGGCGACATGTTCGACCTGTGGCGCGAACCGTTCGAGAACATGACCGAGGATCGATCGGCCGCCGAGGTCGAGAAGGCATTTGTCGCCGCCGCCCATGCGCGCCGACGTTCCGCCTGCCAGGACGGCACCTGCGATGGTCATTCACAACTCTCCGGCACGCCGCGCCACGTCGAAAATATAGAACGCCGCCGCGAGTGCCGCCATCGCCGACCCCAGCATCACCCACAGGAGGGGCGCCGCGCCCGAGCTCGGTGACAGGACGGCGCCGGCAAGGACCGAAAGTGCCGCGCCGCCACCGATCTGCAGCGCGCCGCCGAGGCCCGAGGCGGAGCCGGCGAGATGCGGCCTGACACTGACCATGCCGGCATTGGCGTTGGGCAGCGTGAAGCCGTTGCCGAACGCCGTGATGGCGACCGGAATGAACAGTCCCAGCGGGTGGAGAATGCCCATGCCGAGCAGAACCAGCGCCAGGATAACACCCAGCACGGCGACACCGCCTCCGATCGCGATCATGCGGTTGACGCCGACGCGTTGCGAAAAACGGCCCGAACAGAAATTTCCGAACATGTATCCGAGTGGGATGACGCCGAAATAGAGACCGTATTGCGACGGCGTCAGACCGAGCATCTCGGTCGCCACATAGGGTCCGCCGCCGAGGAAGGCGAAGAACATGCCCGAGGTGAAGGCTGCCACCGCGGTGTAGCCCCAGAAGCGGCGCGACCGGAACAGTTCCGGATAGGCGCCGACCTGCGCCAGCATGCTGCGGGAGCGGGCATGGTTGGTCTCGCCGAGGTCCAGAAACAGCACCGTGAAGGCCAGGAAGCCGAGGAGCACGGTCAGCACGAAGGTCGACTGCCAGCCGAAATGCTCGTCGAGAAAGCCGCCAATCAGCGGTCCGAGCATCGGCGCCAGCGTCATGCCCATCGTCACGTAGCCGATCTTGCTCGCGGCCTCGTCGGTGGCCACCATGTCGCGCACGATTGCGCGGGAGAGCACCATGCCGGCTGCCGAGAACGCCTGCAGCACGCGGCACGAAAGCAGGATCTCGATGGTTGGTGCGAAGATCGCAGCCAGCGTGCCGAGAATGAAGATCGCGAAGCAGGACAGCATCACCGGCCGCCGTCCGAACCGGTCCGATGCCGGCCCGATGCCGAGTTGCAGCACCGCGGTCGCCGCGAGATAGAGCGACACCATGAGCTGCACGATGCCGTAATCGGTGTCGAAATGGCGCGCGATCGCTGGAAGCGACGGCAGGAAGATGTTCATCGCCAGCGCACTGGTGGCCGCCGCCGTGACCAGGCTTAGAACATGAGGAGGGCTGGTTCGATCGAACATGCTGGGGATGAAACCGGGTGTCGCCTGAGATTTATAGCCCGTCCGGGGCCATGGCCGGGCCGGTGCTTTCCGCCGCGGGCAGGGTGCGGCCGCGCACCCGTTCGCGGTAGAAGGCGTAGAGGCCGGATCCGACGACCAGCGAAGCGCCGATGATCATGGCGAGGTCCGGCGTGTCGTTGAAGACGACGAAGCTCAGCAGGATCGCCCACAGAAGTCCCGTGTAGCGGAAAGGTGCGACGAACGAGATTTCGCCTTCGCGCATCGCAAGGATGACGAACTGGTAGCCGACGATCAAAAGCATCGCGGCGACGAACAGCAACAGGCCGCTTTCGCCCGTCATCTCCGTCCAGCCT
>JAMLJD010000036.1 GCA_023953775.1 Rhizobiaceae bacterium
CCAGCCGGAACACCCGGTCATGCAGGCGCTGGTGTCGGGTGATCGCGAGATATTCTACGAGCGCGAAATCGCCGAACGCGAGCGTTCAAGCATGCCTCCCTTCGGGCGCCTGGCAGCGCTCATCATCAGTGCGGCGACCAGACACGAAGCGGAAAGCCATGCGCGGGCGCTGCGGCGCGCTGCGGCACCGGACCCGGACATCATCGTGCTCGGACCGGCCGAGGCGCCGATGGCGCTGGTAGCCGGGCGGCATCGCTTCCGCCTCCTGGTGCACGGCACGCGCCGCGCGGACATGCAGCGCTTCGTGCGCACGATGATCAAGGATGCGCAGCGGCCGCGCGGTTCGGTCCGCGTCCAGGTCGATATCGATCCGCAAAGTTTTCTTTGACCCGGGCGCTTCCACGACTTACCGAGGGTCGGCTTGGAAAAGGGGGAACTCATGAGACTTGTCAAATATGCCCTGCCGCTCGTGCTTGTGTCGGCCGTGCCCGCCAAGGCGCTGCTGGTCACTGATGTGGCGTGGCCGAACATCGATAGCTACTGCACCTTTCAGCGTGCCGAGCAGAAGCTCGTCTATGACGATCCCGAGACGTGGAAGTTCGTTTTCTTCTCCAATGTCGACGGGAGCGGAATGAACAGGCCTGAAACTGCGTTTGCAGCGATTCGCTACCAGCTTCACGAACTCGAGCTCGTCGACAGCAGCGAGACGGCCGGCGGCGAAATGCGAACCTACCGCACGTTCAGCGGTCCGGATTTCTCGTTCACGCTCGATCTCTCGGTGACGGAAGAGGGCGGCGAATACACCTCCTACAACGGCACGATGACGGTCGAGGGGGACGGCGAGACCGAGACCATCCAGATACACGGCGATTGCGGCGTGTAACCTGCCCTTCGCGGCCGCTTCGAAATCTCCTAGTCTTGGCGGCGAATCGCGGCGGTCCGGAGCGATGTGATGGAATATGCTTTCCCCTGGCCGGTAAGTCCCGGCGAATGGCTGGCCTGGTTGTCGGCGGCAGCGACGGTGCTGGTAGGCATCGTTCATTTCTTCATGCCGAATCTGGCGCTCCGGCTAAGGCGTCTGCAGACCGATCCCGGTCATCCCGAAGCGCTCGCTGAAGTGCGCGGCCCGATGGCCGGGTTCTTAATCGGGCTCGGGCTGACCTGCATCCTGCTCGCCCAGCCGCTGATCTATTTCGCGCTCGGCATGGCCTGGGGCTGCACCGTCTTCGGCCGGATCGTCTCGATCCTTTCGGACCGCGCAAGCACCGTCGTCAACTGGCTCCTGCTATTGGCCGAGCTGGTGTTGTGCCTGCTGCCGTTCGGATTTGCCTTCGGCTTCATCACCTGACCGAACGGCCAGCTGCCGCGCGCCCTCGCGGGCCTGCGACAATCGTGCCCAAATGCATGCGAGCCACCGTGTTGCGAGTCCGGGAAGCCTGTGCTAGACGGCAAGCGACTTTTGACCGGGGGATGCGGTCAGGCCACGCTCCCGGGTAAAAACAATCAACAAGGTCAAAGATTTAGCCAGAGTTGAAGACTCGAAACGCTGATCTTGCGGCCTGTCAGTCAAAAAAGGCGGCCCGTGGCGAAGTCTGGCTCGATGATTTCCGGTGTTTCCGAACGTTACGCGGGTTCGCTTTTCGAGCTCGCCACCGAGGCGAAGTCTGTCGACAAGGTGACGGCCGAGCTGACCGATTTCGAGACGCTTCTTTCCGGCAGCGACGATCTGCAGCGCCTGATCGAGAGCCCGGTTTTCTCGGCCGAGGACCAGTTCCGCGCCATCGATGCGATCGCCAAGAAGGCAGACATCACCGGCCTTGTCGGAAATTTCCTCCGCGTCGTCGCCAGCAACCGGCGGCTTTTCGCTCTGCCCGGCATCATCAAGGCGTTCCGCCAGATCGTGGCCGAGAGCCGCGGCGAGGCCTCCGCGGAGGTGACGTCGGCCCATGAACTGTCGGCAGCGCAGAAGAACGAACTCAAGTCGGCGCTCAAGTCGGTCGCCGGCAAGGACGTTTCGGTCAACGTGACCGTCGATCCCTCGCTGCTCGGCGGCCTGGTGGTCAAGATCGGCTCGCGCCAGATCGACACGTCGCTCAAAACCAAACTCAATTCGCTCAAGCTTGCACTGAAAGAGGTCGGCTGATGGACATCCGCGCCGCGGAAATTTCCGCAATTCTGAAAGACCAGATCAAGAATTTCGGCAAGGAAGCCGAAGTCTCCGAGGTCGGTCAGGTTCTCTCGGTCGGCGACGGTATCGCCCGCGTCTACGGGCTGGACAATGTCCAGGCCGGTGAGATGGTAGAATTCCCCGGCGGCATCCGCGGCATGGCGCTCAACCTTGAGGCCGACAATGTCGGCGTCGTGATCTTCGGCGCCGACCGCGACATCAAGGAAGGCGATACGGTCAAGCGCACCGGCGCGATCGTTGATGTTCCCGTCGGCCCCGGCCTGCTTGGCCGCGTCGTCGACGCGCTCGGCAACCCGATCGACGGCAAGGGTCCGATCAAGGCCGCCGAACGGCGCCGCGTTGACGTCAAGGCGCCGGGCATCATTCCGCGCAAGTCGGTGCACGAGCCGATGTCGACCGGCCTGAAGGCCATCGATGCGCTGATCCCAGTCGGCCGTGGCCAGCGCGAGCTGATCATTGGCGATCGCCAGACCGGCAAGACCGCGATCATCCTTGACACCTTCCTGAACCAGAAGTCGCTCAACCAGGGCGACGACGAAAGCCAGAAGCTCTACTGCGTCTATGTCGCGGTCGGCCAGAAGCGTTCCACCGTCGCACAGTTCGTGAAGGTGCTGGAAGAGCGCGGCGCTCTCGAATACTCGATCGTGATCGCGGCCACCGCGTCCGACCCGGCGCCGATGCAGTTCCTCGCCCCGTTCGCGGGTTGCGCGATGGGCGAGTATTTCCGCGACAACGGCAAGCACGCCGTGATCGGCTATGACGATTTGTCGAAGCAGGCCGTCGCGTACCGCCAGATGTCGCTCCTGCTGCGCCGCCCGCCGGGCCGCGAAGCCTATCCGGGCGACGTCTTCTACCTGCACTCCCGCCTGCTCGAGCGTGCGGCTAAGATGAACGAGGACAACGGCTCGGGCTCGCTGACGGCGCTACCGGTCATCGAAACGCAGGCCAACGACGTCTCGGCCTACATCCCGACCAACGTGATCTCGATCACCGACGGCCAGATCTTCCTTGAGACCAACCTGTTCTTCCAGGGCATCCGCCCGGCGGTGAACGTCGGCCTGTCGGTTTCGCGCGTCGGCTCTGCCGCGCAGATCAAGGCGATGAAGCAGGTCGCCGGCTCGATCAAGGGCGAGCTCGCCCAGTACCGCGAGATGGCGGCCTTCGCGCAGTTCGGATCCGACCTCGACGCCGCGACGCAGCGCCTGCTCAACCGCGGCGCACGCCTGACAGAGCTTCTGAAGCAGCCGCAGTTCTCGCCGCTCAAGACGGAAGAACAGGTGGCGGTCATCTTCGCCGGCACGCAGGGCTATCTCGACAAGCTGACGGTTGCCCAGGTCGGCAAGTTCGAGCAGGGACTGCTGACGCACCTGCGTTCGGAAGGCAAGTCCGTGCTCGACGCGATCCGCAAGGAGAAGGCGCTGACCGACGAGATCCGCAACGATCTCAAGGCGCAGATCGACGCTTTCGCGAAGAACTTCGCCTGAGGCCGATAGGACCGACCAATGGCTTCACTCAAGGATCTCCGCAACCGCATCGCCTCGGTGAAGGCGACGCAGAAGATCACCAAGGCGATGCAGATGGTCGCCGCGGCGAAGCTGCGTCGCGCGCAGGAGGCGGCGGAAGCGGCGCGACCCTATTCGGAGCGTATGAGCGCCGTGCTCGCCAACATCGCCAGTGCGGTCGCGGGTACGGATGCGCCGCCGCTGATGACGGGCACTGGCAAGGACCAGACGCATCTGCTGATCGTCTGCACAGCCGAGCGCGGCCTGTGCGGCGGCTTCAACAGCCAGATCGCCCGCCTGGCGCGCGAGCATGTCCGCAAGCTTCTGTCGGACGGCAAGGAGGTCAAGATCCTCTGCGTCGGCAAGAAGGGCTACGACATCCTGCGCCGAGACTACGGCAGGCTGATCATCGACCGGGTCGACCTGCGCGAGGCGAAGCAGATCGGCTTCTCGCATGCCGACGCGATCGGCAAGCGGGTGATCGCGCTTTTCAACGAGGGCGAGTTCGACGTCTGCACCCTGTTCTATTCGCAGTTCAAGTCGGTGATCAGCCAGATTCCGACCGCTCAGCAGCTCATTCCGGCCGCGGCTCCCGATACCGCCGAAGCGGATGCTGCGGCGACGACTGGCGGTGCGGTGTATGAGTATGAGCCGGAAGCGGGCGAAATCCTCGGCGAACTGATCCCGCGCAACATCTCGGTGCAGATCTTCCGGGCATTGCTCGAGAACGCAGCCGGCGAGATGGGCGCTAAGATGTCCGCGATGGACAATGCGACGCGCAATGCGGGTGAGATGATCAACAAGCTGTCGATCACCTACAACCGCCAGCGTCAGGCGCAGATCACCAAGGAACTGATCGAAATCATTTCGGGCGCCGAAGCGCTCTAACCGACCAAAGAGGTTCACACGATGGCCAAAGCAGCTACTCCGAAGAAGGCTCCGGCCGCGGCGAAAGCGCCGGCGGCGAAGAAGCCCGCGCCTGCAAAGTCCGCAGCCGCGAAGGCGCCTGCCGCCAAGAAAGCCGCTCCGGCTCCGAAGAAGGCGTCCGGCCCCGCCGGCCAGATCCGTCAGGTCATCGGCGCCGTCGTCGACGTGTCGTTCGACGAGCACCTGCCGGCGATTCTGAATGCGCTGGAGACCGACAACCAGGGCACGCGGCTCGTGCTCGAAGTCGCCCAGCACCTCGGTGAGAACACCGTACGCTGCATCGCGATGGACTCGACCGAAGGCCTCGTGCGCGGCCAGTCGGTGGTCGACACCGGCGGTCCGATCTCCGTCCCGGTCGGTCCCGGTATGCTCGGCCGCATCATCAACGTGATCGGCGAGCCGGTCGACGAGGAAGGCCCGGTCGACGCGACGGAGCTGCGCCCGATCCACGCGCCTGCTCCCGAATATATCGAGCAGTCGACGGAAGCCGAGATCCTGATCACCGGTATCAAGGTTCTCGACCTGCTCGCGCCCTACGCCAAGGGCGGCAAGATCGGCCTGTTCGGCGGCGCCGGCGTCGGCAAGACCGTGCTGATTCAGGAGCTGATCAACAACATCGCGAAGGCGCATGGTGGCTATTCGGTGTTCGCCGGCGTTGGCGAGCGCACCCGCGAGGGCAACGACCTCTATCACGAGTTCATCGAATCCGGCGTCAACAAGAAGGGCGGCGGCGAGGGTTCCAAGGCGGCACTCGTCTATGGCCAGATGAACGAGCCGCCCGGTGCGCGCGCCCGCGTCGGCCTGACGGGCCTGACCGTCGCGGAATATTTCCGTGACCAGGGCCAGGACGTCCTGTTCTTCGTCGACAACATCTTCCGCTTCACCCAGGCGGGCTCCGAGGTGTCGGCGCTTCTCGGCCGCATTCCCTCGGCCGTGGGCTATCAGCCGACGCTCGCCACCGACATGGGTGCGCTGCAGGAGCGCATCACCACGACGACCAAGGGCTCGATCACCTCGGTGCAGGCCATCTACGTGCCCGCCGACGACCTGACCGACCCGGCGCCGGCGACCTCGTTCGCGCACCTCGACGCGACCACGACGCTCAACCGCTCGATCGCCGAGAAGGGCATTTATCCGGCGGTGGATCCGCTCGACTCGACCTCGCGCATGCTCGACCCGATGATCGTCGGCGAAGAGCACTACCAGGTGGCGCGCGACGTGCAGCAGACGCTGCAGCGTTACAAGTCGCTGCAGGACATCATCGCGATCCTGGGCATGGACGAGCTGTCCGAAGAGGACAAGCTCACCGTTGCCCGCGCCCGCAAGATCGAGCGCTTCCTGTCGCAGCCCTTCTTCGTCGCCGAAGTGTTCACGGGCTCGCCGGGCAAGCTCGTCGACCTTGCCGACACGATCAAGGGCTTCAAGGGCCTGGTGGCTGGCGAGTACGACCACCTTCCCGAAGCCGCCTTCTACATGGTCGGCACGATCGAGGAAGCGGTCGAGAAGGCCCAGAAGCTGGCGGCCGAGGCTGCGTAAGCGGCGGGCGGCGTGAGCGCCGCCCTTCCGACCACACCCTACGGGATACGACATGGCTGACGCATACAAGTTCGAACTGGTATCGCCCGAACGTCTCCTCGTTTCCGAGGCGATCGATCAGGTCGTGATCCCGGGCACGGAAGGCGAGATGACGGTGATGGCGAACCATGCGCCGGTCATGACGACGCTGAAGCCCGGCGTCGTCAAGGTCCGCACCACGGCCGGCAAGGACGACCGCTACGTGGTGTTCGGCGGGTTCGCCGACATCCTTCCGGACGGCTGCACCGTGCTTGCCGAGTCGGCCGTCCACGTCGACGACGTCAATCGCGACGAGCTGACCCGGCGGATCCAGGAGGCCAGGGAAGACGTGGCCGACGCCAAGGACGATCATTCGCGGTCGAAGGCGGAGGAGTTCCTCGCCCAGCTTACCACGCTGGAAGGCGCAATCCTGCCGGCCTGATGCCCGGCTCGTCGTGACTGTTCCAAAGCCGGCTTTCATGCCGGCTTTTTCTTTGCCTGTTTGCCGCGGCGACGAAACCCTACCGCGTCTCGGGGGTTAACCTCACAGGGCCTTGTGACCCGGAGGAGATCAGTCATGAAGCAGTTTGTCGGCGCAAGCATTCTCGCGGTCCTGACCGGTGTATGTGTTGCCAACGCGCAGGGCAGCGGCGCAAGCGCCTCTGCGCGCATGGTCGATGCCGAGGGCAGGTCGGCTGGGACCGTCACCTTCAACCAGACCAAGTCAGGCATGCTGCATGTCATCGTGGAGATGACCGGCATAGAGCCGGGTCCGCACGGATTTCACGTCCATGAGACGGGCGCCTGCGATGCGGGGGACGGTTTCAAGTCAGCCGGCGGACACTATGCCGGTGACAAGGAACATGGCGTCGGCGCGCCGAACGGGCCGCATCCCGGTGATTTCCCGAACGTCAATGTCGGGCCGGACGGCGTGCTGAAGACCGAGTTCTTCACCGACAGGCTGACCCTCGATCGAGAAGGCGAAAATCCGCTACTGGACGATGATGGCTCCGCCGTCGTGGTGCACGGAAACCAGGACGACTATTTCAGTCAGCCGTCCGGCGAAGCGGGGCCTCGCATCGCATGTGGCGTGGTGGAATAGGTCTGACTCAGACCAGTTTCCAGTTCGCCGCAAATGCTCTAGGCAGCGAGATGCCGGAACGCCGCCACCACCTGTTCGTAGAGGCCCCGCTTGAAGGGCACAATCAGGTCTGGAAGGTCAGCCATGGCGACCCAGTCCCAGCGATCGAACTCCGCCTCATGCCCGCCCGGCGGCGGATTGATGGCGACTTCGCTGTCGTCGCCTTCGAACCTGAAGGCAAACCAGCGCTGCGTCTGGCCGCGAAACTTCCCCTTCAGCGCGATACCGACGAGTTCGGGAGGAAGCTCGTAGTTGATCCAGGCAGGCGCTTCCTCGATCAGTGAAGCGGTCCGGATGCCCGTCTCCTCGTACATTTCCCGCCAGGCGGCCTCAACTGGCGTCTCGCCCTTGTCGATGCCTCCCTGCGGCATCTGCCACAGCTTGTCCGCACCCGCCATCTCGCTGTCCGACTCGGCGATCCGCCGCCCCGCCCAGACGCGGTTGTCACGGTTGAGGATCATGACCCCGACGCATGGCCGGTAAGGTAGGGTTTCCGGATCGACGTTCTTGCCACGCGCCATCGACGTCACCTCCGCTCGGGATCCGCCGCGACCGCGGACACGGGCACGATCTCGATGCCACGTCGCCTTGCCTCACCGATCCATTCGGACACTGCATCGACGGTGGTGTCAAACGCCCAGCCGATGCCGATCGCGTAGCCGCGCGATTGTGCGATGCGCTCGAGGTCGTCCAGCTTCTTCAGAATGGCCGGGCGGCTCCGGTCGGCATCGATCGCCGTGTCGGCGGCGGCGAAAGGAACGCCGCTCGCCGGCGCCAGTTCGCCGGCCAGGCTGCGCGCCGACGATCCGTCATCAAGATAGAGGAGGCCACGCTCGCCAAGCTCGTCCATCAGCGGCTTCATCACCGAGCGTTCGGATGTGAAGCGGGCGCCCATATAATTCATGATGCCGGTGTAATTGGTGATACGCGACAGCGCCCAGTGGAGATTGTCGGCATTTTCGCCGGGATCGGCGGACACCGTCAGCGTCGTTCGGCCCGGATCGACGTTCGGGTAGTCGAACGGCTCGAGTGGCACCTGCATGACGATCTCGTGGCCGCTCCGACGCGCAGCCTGCATCCAGCGGTCAAGACTGTTGCCATTGGCGGCGAAGGCGAGCGTCACCTCGCCCGGCAACGTCTCGACGGCGTGCTGCGTGCCTGTCTGCGATACACCCAGCCCGCCGATGACGATGGCGACGCGTGCGCCGCGCGCGCCCGACCACGGCCGTGCATAGACGTCGAAGGGCCGACGGCCATCCGAGGCGCGGACGGGCAGGGGACCAGCCGCCGCCTTTTCGATCAGCGCCTTGTCGGGAAGGTGGGCGACGCGCAGGTTCTGCCCGACCGTCGCGGGATTGCGGATGATCACGACGCTGTCGCGTTCGGTGGGCGGCGGGCCGACCTCGATGATCGACGGTCCGCCGTCCGTGTCGCGGCGTTTCGTGGCAGCCGGGATATCGCGGTCTTCAGCGATGCTGCCGGTCGATGCCGGTTGTTCGACCGTCGCAACGACGGCGGCCGCCGGATTTCTGAGGCCGCGGTCGCGTAGGGCGATCGTCGCGGAAGCGGCAGCGACCGCAATCGCCAGGACGGCAATCGACACCGCTCCGATCCGCGGGCGGAACCGCGC
This sequence comes from Rhizobiaceae bacterium, assembly GCA_023953775.1. Taxonomy (GTDB): domain Bacteria; phylum Pseudomonadota; class Alphaproteobacteria; order Rhizobiales; family Rhizobiaceae; genus JAMLJD01. Next base: position 8,943 of record JAMLJD010000036.1, read on the forward strand.
CGGCCGCGCCGCCGCAGATAGCTGTCCCAGTGGTTTCTGGAGATCGCTGTTGCCGCCGAATTCGTTCACGCAGGCTGGTCCGGTTTGCGTTCAGTTGCGCCGCGAATCAAAAGTCCGCCCCTCGCATAATGGAGGGACGGACCGTTTCGGGAAAGGGAATGCTTCCGCCGCGCCTATTGCTCGAGCACGGCCTGGTCGGGATTTGGCGGGAAGGCCGGATCGGTTTTCTTGCCACGCAGAAGGTCGAGCGCGTAGGCAAGCTGGACGTCATCCTTGGGATCCGGCGGCACGTAGGCCACCGACCCCGATCCCTCCTCGTTCTCGTCGGCGCCCTTGATGTGGCCGCGCAGGTCGGATTCGCCGCGCGTGACGTCGCGACCCATCAGCTCGTCCGGAATCGGCTGGTCGACCTTGATGTCGGGCGTGATGCCCTTGCCCTGGATCGACTTGCCGGCCGGCGTGTAATAGAGCGCGGTCGTCAGCCGCAGCGCGCCGTTCTCGGCGAGCGGGATGATCGTCTGCACCGACCCCTTGCCGAAGGACCGCGTGCCGAGCACCGTGGCGCGGCGGTGGTCCTGGAGCGCGCCGGCGACGATCTCGGAGGCGCTCGCGGAGCCGCCGTTGACCAGCACGATCAGCGGCTTGCCGCCGATCTTGTCGCCGGGCCTGGAATCGAACCGCGAGACGTCCTTCGGGTCACGGCCGCGCGTCGAGACGATCTCGCCGCGATCGAGGAAGGTGTCGGACACGCTGACCGCCTGATCCAGCAGGCCGCCCGGGTTGAGCCGCAGGTCGAGAATGTAGCCCTTGAGCTTGTCCTCGGGGATCTGCGCGGAAATCGTCTCGATCGCCGACTGCAGGTCGTCGAAGGTCTTCTCGGTGAAGGAGGTGATCTTCAGGTAACCGACATCGTCCTCGGTGCGGAAGCGCACCGCGCGAACCTTGATGATGTCGCGGACGATAGTGATCTTCAGCGGCTTCTCGGCGCCTTCACGCAGGATGGTCAGCTCGATCGGCGTGTTGACCACGCCGCGCATCTTGTCGACTGCCTCACTAAGCGAAAGGCCGCGGACCTCCTCGCCGTCGATCTCGGAGATCAGGTCTCCGGCAAGAACGCCGGCGCGGGCGGCCGGAGTCTCGTCGATCGGCGTGATGACCTTGATCAGCTCGTTCTCCATCGTGACCTCGATGCCGAGGCCGCCGAACTCTCCCTTGGTCTGGACGCGCATGTCCTGCGCGGCCTCGGGATTGAGATAGGACGAATGCGGATCGAGCGACGTCAGCATCCCGTTGATGGCGCTTTCGACCAGCGCCTTCTCCTCGGGCGGCGTCACATACTGCGCGCGCACACGCTCGAAGATGTCGCCGAAGATCGCGAGTTGCTTGTAGGTTTCCGACCCGGCAGCGTTGGCGGCATTGCCGCTTGATCCGTAGACCAGGCTCATTGCCGAGGCGCCCATGAGGGCGCCGGCCATCAGAAGCGACACCTTACGTATCATTCCCTGTCCTTCCAGAGTTCCGATCGACCCACCATGGAGCTGGATCTACGGGTTTGCCATCCTTGCGGAATTCCACATAGAGTTCCGCGCCGGTCTTTCCATTCTCGGGGTCGCCGGCGCTCGCCAGACGGACATCGTCCATCGCGCCGACCGGTTCGCCCGCCAGGACCGACTGGCCCAGCGAGACGTTGATTCGACCCAATCCTGCCAACACGATATGATATCCGTCGCCTGCGTTCAGGATCAAGAGTTGCCCGTATGACCGGAACGGGCCCGCATAGAGCACCACGCCGTCTGCCGGAGCTGTGACGATGGCGCCCGATTGTGTTCTTACCGTGTCTCCGTAGCGCGTGCTTCCCGCGCCGTCACTGTCGCCGAATCTGTGCGCAACAATGCCGGTTGCCGGCAATCCTATGGCGCCCCGCAACTGTTCGAAGGGAGCCGACTTGACGAGGCGATTGGCTTCCGGGACCGGCAGGGAGGCGAGTTCGGCCTCGCGGTCGCGCCGCTCTTTCTCCGCCCGGATCGCCTCCTCACGCGCCGATCGCATCTTGTTGATCTCGACCTCGAGGGTTTCGATCAGGTCCATGAGGCTTTCGGCGCGGGCCGCGAGTTCGGTGGCGCGCGTGTCCTCTTCTGCGAGCACGGTTTCAGATTCCGTACGCAGGCGCCGCTTTTCGTCGAGGAGGAGCGTCAGTTTCTCCTTCTCTGCAACCTGATCGACCACGGCGTGTGCGAGCTTGTCACGCTCGTCTTCGATTGAGGCCATCACCCGTGCAAGTTCCTTCAGGTCGGCGATGAGAATCTCCGTCTCCGAACGGAGCTCGGGCACAACGGCGCCAAGCAGGATCGCGCTGCGGACAGAGGAAAGCGCGTCGTCGGGTGAGACGAGTATGGCTGGTGGAGGGTCGAGGCCCATACGTTGAAGTGCGCCCAGCACCTCGGCCAGGACCGCGCGCCGGTTCGACAATGAGCGACGAATGGCATCCTCCTGGACGCGCAGTTCGTCCAGCCGCGCCTCGATCGCGGCAATCTCCTCACTGAGTTTCTTCTCGACCTTCGCACTCTCGATCAGAGCTGCAGTGATCGAAGCGTGATCCTTTTCGATCGCAGCGATCTCGGCGGCCAGTTCGGCCCGGCGGTCGGCCGACACGGTGATCTCCCGGACGAGGCTTTCATACTCGGCGCGCCGGTCGACTTGCCGGGCCGCCAGCTCTGCCTCGGTTTGCGCCCGCGCCGGGGCGATCGACAGCATAAGCACGGCCGGCAGCGCCGCCGCGAGCACCAGCCGCGCGAGCCGATGATGAGGCCTTGAGGCCGCTGTCGGTGCCTTGCGTGTCATCTCCCCGAGACTATCGTCCGCTTCTTTAAGGAATCGTCAACCATGTCGCGCGCAACGCCGCGCCGCACCGTTCCTCAACGATCAATTTGTCAGAATTAGCAGCGCTTCAGGCGCGATGGTAGGGATGGCCGGACAGGATGGTAGCCGCACGGTAGAGCTGTTCCGCCAACATCACGCGGACGAGCTGATGCGGCCAGGTCTGGTTGCCGAAGGAGATGGCCAGCTGCGCCGCGCCGCGAAGTTCGGGGTCGTGTCCGTCCGGCCCGCCAATGGCGATGCAAAGATCGCGCCGGCCGTCGTCGCGCATGCGGGCAAGTGTCGAAGCAAACGCCTCGGACGACATCTGCTTGCCGCGCTCATCGAGTACCAGGACCGCGGTGCCGTCTGCGATCATCTGGTGGAGGCGCTGAGCCTCGTCGCGCTTGCGGTCGTCGGCGCTTCTGGCGCGGCTCTCGGCCAGTTCGGAAATCCCGGCCCATTCGAGACCGAGCGCCGGTGCGGTCTTTGCGAAGCGGTCGAAATAGCGCGCGGACAATTCCCTCTCGGGGCCGGCCTTCATCCGGCCCACGACATGCACGGATATCTTCATCGCCTCACCGGCCGTCGCGGCCGGTCAGTGAACGGTTTCTTCCTCGAGGTCGGGCGTGAGCCACATCTTCTCGAGATTGTAGAAATCGCGCACTTCAGGCCTGAAGATATGGACGATGACGTCGCCCGCATCGATCAGAACCCAATCGGCGCTGTTGAGGCCCTCGACACGGGCATTTCCAAAGCCGCCGTCCTTCAGCGCCTTGATCAGGTGTTCCGCTACCGCCGCTACGTGACGGTGGGACCGGCCCGAAGCCACGACCATGTGATCGCCCAGGCTGGACTTGCCTCTGATGTCGATGGGGATGATGTTCTCGGCCTTGGAGTCTTCGAGACTTTCAAGGACGGTGCTCAGGGCGTGGGACGGGTCTTCTCGGCTCATCCCCGCCGGCGAAGGCATGACGTCCGCCTTCTTCCGCAATGCTGTTCTCAGTGTCTTTCCTTTCGCAACAAGAACAAGCGCGCCGCGATTTTCACGGCTACATCCAATAGATAGGCAGAGTCGGTTGACAGTTTCAAGACATCGACCCGTCGGAGGTCGGCGAGGCAGGGTCCGGTGCCTCGTCCATCACGAAGACCAGATCTGTGGCGACAGGGGTTTGCGCGGCCATCGGCGAGAAGCCGGTGGTCTCGTCGACAGGGGGTGCGCTGGCCCGCGATACGCGCCACGCGACGAAGGCGCAGAAGAGCGCCGCGATGGCGATCGCGACGAACATGAAGGCGCGGGTGCCGAAGAATCCGGTGAGGATGGTCGCCAGGCCCGGAATAAGGAAGCCGGAGAGCGACCAGGCAAACAGCATGGTGCTCGCGAGCGCCACGAGGTCACCCTTGCCTGCCCGGTCGTTGGCATGGGCGCTGGAGATCGAGTAGATCGATTCCGTCGCGCCGCTCCAGACCATGTAGACCAGGATCATCCAGATCAGGGCCGCGCCGTCGACGCGTTCGGCGGCGATGCCTCCGAGGATCACCAGAACCGACGCCGCGATCAGCACGTAACGCCGGTCGGTGCGATCCGAAATCCAGCCGAGTGGTATCTGCAGCAGCAGCGTGCCGAGCGGGATGGCGAACATCAATAGCGCCACGTCGGCCTGGTCGAGGCCGCTGGCGGCCGCGTGGATCGGCGCGAAGCCGGCGACCATCATCGACATGCCGCCTACCGCCAGCATGCCGGCGAGACCGACGGGAGAGACCCGCCAGGCGAGGCCGAGGGCGATCGAGGCCGTATCGGGTGGTGGCGGCGGCCGCAGCCGGGTCAGGCCAACGGGGATGATCGACAGGGCCGCGAAGGCAATCCCGAAGATTGGAGCGGCTGCCGAATGGATATCGATCCAGGCGAGCGCATAGGAGCCGAACCCGATGCCGATGATGTAGGTGACGTAGAAGATCGCGGTCACCCGGCCGCGTATGGCGTTCTCGACGACATCGTTGAGCCAGCTTTGGGCGACGATGAAGATGCCGCTGATGGCGAAGCCGTAGAGCGCGCGCGATGCGATCCACAATGCCGGGTAGGCCCCGATGCTGATCGCGGCATTGGACAGGATGATGGTCGCGGCAAAGGTCATGAACACCCGCGCGTGGCCGACCCTGCGGACCATCGGTCCAGTCAGGAAGCAGCCGGCCATGCCGCCGGCTGAAAGGCCGGTGAGGATCGCCCCGGCCCAGGTGGGCGGAAAGCCGTCGGCGGCCAGCTTGACCGGGATATAGGCGAACAGCAGGCCGTTGCCGATGGCGATCAGGCCCATCGATACGATTACGCTGGCGACCGCGATCGCCGGCGCGGGCAAGGGTGCGCTGCCGTATTCGGCGGTTTCGGACGGGGCGATGGTCGTGTCGTTCATACCGGAATGATCCATCCGGCGGCAGGCTTCCGCCGTCCGAAATGCGACACGAAACGGGGGGTCCAGTCCAATTCGCGGCCTGGTTCAGCCACCGCCGGCATTGCGGATCGCGGTCGACGACAAGGAGGAACGCGGCCCGTGGATGAACGTCCAGGCGGGCGGACGCTTGCGCGCCAGCGCGGGGGCGTCGTCCTCGTCGACCCGCGCGTAGTCGAAGGTCTTGGCCATGATCGACGACAGGTAGGAAAGCGTCGCGCCGGGCCGGTCGATGACAGCGATCGGAAACGTCGTGGCGATTTCGCGCCAACGCTGCCAGCGATGGAAGTCACGCAGATTGTCGGCGCCCATGATCCAGACGAAATCGACGCCGGGATTGCGCACCTTGACCAGTTCCAGCGTGTCGGCGGTGTAGCGCAGCCGGTGCGCGGCCTCGAAGGCGGTGACCTTGATGCGCGGATCGGTGGCAATTGCCTCGCTCCTGGCAAGCCTGTCGCCCAGGGGTGCGAGCTGCCGCCCCGCCTTCAAGGGATTTCCCGGCGTGACGATCCACCAAAGCTGCTGCAGCGCTAGGCGGCGCAACGCGATCTCGGCGACCAGCGCATGGCCCGCATGCGGCGGATTGAACGAGCCGCCGAACAGGCCGACGGCAATGCCGCGCGCGGCATGCGGCATGCGCAGATACCGCCGGTCGACGTCCGCCGGTTGAGCTTGGCGCTCGCTCAAGGTCGGGTCTGGCCCGATCCGCGCACGCGGTACTTGAACGATGTGAGCTGTTCGACGCCGACGGGGCCGCGGGCATGCATGCGGCCGGTCGCGATGCCGATCTCGGCACCCATGCCGAACTCGCCGCCATCGGCAAACTGCGTCGAGGCATTGTGCAGCAGGATCGCCGAATCGATTTCGGCGAAGAAGCGATCTGCGGCCGCCTGATCCTCCGCGACGATGGCATCGGTATGATGCGAGGAATAACGCTCGATATGATCAATGGCGCCGCCGACGCCGTCGACCAGCTTCACCGAGATCACCGGCGCGAGATATTCCGTCGTCCAGTCGGCCTCCGTCGCCGGCGCGGCGTCCGGGAAGGCGGCGACGATTTCCGCCTCGCCTCGAACCTCGCATCCGGCGTCGCGGAGCGCGTCGAGGATCGGTCGAAGATGCGTTGCGGCGACCGCCCGGTCGACGAGCAGCGTTTCGGCGGCGCCGCATATGCCGGTGCGCCGCATCTTGGCATTGACCACGATGTCGCGCGCCATGTCGAGCCGCGCGGAGCCGTCGACATAGACGTGGCAGATGCCTTCGAGATGCGCGAAGACCGGCACACGCGCCTCGGTCTGGACACGCTCGACGAGACTACGCCCGCCACGCGGAATGATGACGTCGATATTGCCGCCGAGACCGGATAGCATCTCGCCGACGGCGGCGCGGTCCGTGACCGGCACCATCTGGATCGCTTCGGCTGGCAAGCTGGCCGCCGTGAGGCCTTCCGCGAGGCAGCCGTGGATGGCGGAAGACGAATTGAGCGAGTCGGAGCCGCCGCGCAGGATCACCGCATTGCCGGCCTTGAGACAGAGCGCGCCGGCATCCGCGGTCACGTTGGGCCGGCTTTCATAGATGACGCCGATGACGCCGAGCGGCGTGCGCACGCGCTCGATGTGGAGACCGTTCGGCCGGTCCCATTCAGCGATCACGTCGCCGACGGGATCCTTCAGGGCGGCGATTGCACGAATGCCGTCGGCCATTGCCCGGATGCGTTCCGGCGTCAGTTTCAGGCGGTCCATCAGCGCATCCGACAGTCCCGCGTCGGCGCCATTGCCTATGTCAAGCGCGTTGGCCTCGCGGATCGCCGTCTCGCGCGCCTCGATCGCATCCGCCATCGCCCGAAGAGCTGCGTCCTTGACGTCGCTCGCCGCCGTCGCGAGCGGCCGCGACGCCGCCCGTGCCTCGCGGCCGATCCGCGCCATCAGCGCGGCAACATCGGTTTCGGTGTTCTTCTGCCGGTCGAGCATCGGCTATCCCCTCGCCTTGCCTGCCGAAGGCGACGCTGCGGCAGCTGTCCGCGACATGACGAGATCGTCGCGGTGGATCATCGCGGAACGGGCCTCATATCCGAGTGCGGCCGAAATGGCCTCGCTTTTCAGTCCGGCGATCTTTACGGCATCCGAGGCGTCATAGGCAACCAGGCCCCGGGCGACCTCCATGCCGTCCGGATCAATGATCGCCACCGTGTCTCCGCGTGCGAACCTGCCGCCGACATCGGTTACACCCGCTGCCAGCAGCGATTTTCCCGACAGGAGGGCGGCGACCGCGCCGCGGTCGACACCGATGCGGCCGGCCGGTTCGAGATTGCCGGCGATCCAGCTCTTGTAGCCGCGAACCGGGTCGGTGGACGGATGGAAGAATGTCGAGCGTTCGCCGCCATCGATCGCCGAAAGCGGATTGAGACGGGTTCCCGATGCAATGATCATCGCCGTTCCGGCCGAGGTCGCGATCTTCGCGGCGTCGAGCTTGGTGCGCATGCCGCCGCGCGAGAGTTCCGATGCGGCCGCGCCGGCCATCGCCTCGATCTCGGGCGTTATCGCCTCCACCTCCGGAATGAAACGCGCCGTGGGGTCGAGCGACGGCGGTGCTGTGTAGAGACCATCGATGTCGGAGAGCAGCACCAGCAGGTCGGCGCTCATCATGGTCGCGACGCGTGCGGCGAGCCGGTCGTTGTCGCCGTAGCGGATCTCGGAGGTGGCGACCGTATCGTTCTCGTTGATGACCGGGACGGCCTTCAGCCGCAGCAGTGTGCCGATCGTGGCGCGAACGTTGAGATAGCGCCTGCGCTCCTCGGTGTCGCCCAGGGTCACGAGCACCTGGCCCGACGTGTGGCCGCGTCGGCGCAATGCGTCCGACCAAGCGCCGGCCAGCGCGATCTGGCCGACGGCCGCCGCCGCCTGGCTTTCCTCCAGCTTTAGCGCACGTGCCCCGAGGCCGAGGATGGTACGGCCGAGCGCGACCGCGCCGGACGAGACGACAAGCACTTCCGCACCGTTGGCGGTAAGTCCTGCAATGTCGTCGGCGAGCGCCTCGAGCCAGGCGTGCTTCAGGCCGCTGCCGCGGTCGACGAGCAGGGCCGAGCCGATCTTCACGGTGATGCGGCCGTAGCGCGCAAGGGGCCGGCGGCTGGTCATGGCGCGTTCAGTCCCGCCAGCGCGTGTCGACGACGGGCGGGGCATCGGCGGCGCGCGCGTCCTCGATGGTGGCCATCAGGGCGCGGAGAACCTCCTCGACGCCCAGCCGGGTTGCGGCCGACAGCTCGATCGGCCTGTGCCCGCAGGCGGCCGCGAGGGCTCGGGCTTTTTCGGCGCGCTCCTCGTCGTCCACCGTATCGCATTGCGACAGCGCGACGATTTCGGGCTTCTCGTCGAGGCCGTGGCCGTATGCTTCCATCTCTGTGCGCACCGTGTTGTAGGCGGCCGCGACGTCTTCCTCGCGAGCGGAGACGAGATGCAGCACGACGCGCGTCCGCTCGACATGCCCGAGGAAGCGGTCGCCGATGCCGGCGCCCTCGTGCGCGCCTTCGATGAGGCCGGGAATGTCGGCGATGACGAATTCGCGCGCATCGACCCGGGCGACGCCGAGATTGGGATGGAGCGTGGTGAAGGGATAGTCGGCGATCTTCGGCTTCGCAGCCGTCACGGTCGCGAGGAACGTCGACTTTCCGGCATTCGGCAGGCCGACGAGGCCGGCATCGGCGATCAGCTTGAGGCGCAGCCATATCCACGCCTCTTCTCCCGGCAGGCCGGGATTGGCGCGCCGTGGCGCCTGATTGGTCGACGACTTGAAATGCTGGTTGCCGAACCCGCCATTGCCGCCGGCTGCAAGCCGGAAACGCTGGCCGATCTCCGTCAGGTCGCAGATCAGCGTCTCGTTGTCGTCCTCGAAGACCTGCGTGCCGACCGGCACCTTGAGGACGACATCGGCCCCTTTCGCCCCGGTCTTGTTGCGGCCCATGCCGTGCACGCCGGTCTTGGCCCTGAAATGCTGCTGGTAGCGATAGTCGATCAGCGTATTCAGCCCGTCGACGGCCTCGATCCAGACATCGCCGCCGCGGCCGCCGTCTCCGCCGTCCGGTCCGCCGAACTCGATGAACTTCTCGCGCCGGAACGACACGGACCCAGCGCCGCCGTCGCCCGAGCGGATGTAGACCTTTGCCTGATCGAGAAATTTCATCGGATTGACAGCTTGCCGGTATAGGGGGTGCACCCGTAAATGCTCATGGCTCGCGGCACACGGCGCGAGAGCGATATCGGAATTGGCCGCGCTCCGCAATCATTGCCGGGGGTGGCTTCAGACCGCATGAGGGGAGCGACCGGCCGATGAAATGCGTCAGCTACAACATCCAGTACGGAATCGGCCTCGACGGTGGCTACGACATCGGCCGCATCGTGGGCAGTCTTGCCGGCGCCGACGTGATCGCGCTGCAGGAGGTGACGCGCAACAATCCGCAGAACCAGGGGCGCGACATGGTCGCCGAGCTTTGCGCGGCATTGCCGGACTATTTCTCGGTGTTCGGTCCGAATTTCGAGGCCGACATGGGCAGCCACGTCAAGGACGGGCGCGCGGTCGACCTGCGGTTCCAGTTCGGCAACATGATCCTGTCGAAGACGCCGGTGCTCGCTTCGCGGAACTTTCTGTTGCCGCGCCGGCGTTCGATCAGCCACCTGAACCTCCAGCGCGGGGCACTCGAGGCGATGATCGATACCGAACTCGGCCCGCTGCGGTTCTACTCCACGCATCTCGATCACCGCGGCCCGGACGAGCGCCTGGCGCAAATCCGCTTTCTCATGGAGCGCATCTACGGATATCCGCTCGAGGGCGGCGTGCTGAGCGGCGTCACCGAGCTCGGCTTTCCCGAGCCGCCGCTGCCGGAGGGCTTCGTGCTGATGGGCGACTTCAACATGCTGCCCGGCTCGGTCGAATATTGCGAGGTCACGGGTCATCTCGATCATGAGTACGGCCTTCCCCTGGTGGCCAGCAAGGCGGTGGATGCGGCTGCGTATCTCGATGCTGCGCCGCAGACCACGTGGCTCGATCCCGAGCGCCCGGCGGATGAAAGCCGCTTCAAGCGCATCGACTATTGTTTCGTTGCCGCGACGCTGGCGGCGCGCATTCGTTCCAGCCATGTCGACCAGGCCGCCAAGGGTTCCGACCATCAGCCTGTCTGGCTCGAGCTCGGCTGACCCGCTTGCGCGGGTCAGCTCGATGCCCAGCTCCTCAGGCTGACCCACGTGCTGCGATCCAGCCGGTAGCGTTCGACGGGAACGCGGCCCGCGGCCAGCGAATCCAGCATGCCCTGTCCGGCGTACTGGAAGCCGCATTTGTGGATCACCCGCTGGGAGGCCGGATTGATGACCCGGCACGAGACGTCGAGCCGTTCAATGCCGGTCGCACGGAAGGCGAGGTCGACCAGCGCGTGCGCGGCCTCCGTCGCGTAGCCACGGCCCCAGTAGGGCTCGCCGATCCAGTAGCCGAGTTCGAGGCCGCCGCTGCGCGCATCGAGCGCCGCACAGCCTGCGAAGGCACCGGTCTCGGCGATCGTCACCGCATAGACGCAGCCAGCGACCGGCTTGACCGCGGCGCGCTCGACGAAGTCGCGTGCGTCGCTCTCGCCATAGGGATGCGGCATGCGGGCGAGCATCGCAGCGATGCGCAGATTGTTGGCCAGCGTGGCGAGCTCCGGAATGTCGTCCTTGTGCGGCGGCCTCAGTACAAGCCGCTCGGTCACCAGGACCGGGCAGTCTATCTCCAGACTCGCGTCTTCGCTTTCCTCATGTTCGGCAACCATGTCGATGTCCTCCAGCAACGAAAAAGGGGAGATGGCAACCCATCTCCCCTGATCCATTTCTGGCCTTGCCAGACACCGGTTCCCGAGATGGGGCGCCGGTGTTGAAGTGCGGAACCGGCTACTCCGCTGCGTCCGTCATCGGGTTCACCGATACGTAGGTGCGGCCATTGGCTTTCTTTCGGAACGCGACCATTCCCGGTTGCGTGGCGAAAATGGTGTAGTCCTTGCCGAGGCCGACATTGTCGCCCGGGTGCCACTTGGTGCCGCGCTGACGCACGATGATGTTTCCGGCGAGAACCTTCTCGCCGCCGAACTTCTTCACGCCGAGGCGCTTGGATTCGGAATCGCGACCGTTGCGCGACGAACCACCAGCTTTCTTGTGTGCCATCTCAAAACTCCTTGGCGCCTGTCAGCGCCGCTGTGCTGCCTTATGAGCGTATTCGCGCTCTTTATCAACCCTGCGATGCGGCGAATGCCTACTTCGCCAGTTCCTTTGCCTGGTCGCGCCAGTCCTTGATCTGGTCGGCGCTGAACGGCATCGCCTCGTCGATCTTCTCGATGTCCTTGTCGGACAGCTTGGCGATCTGCGCGAAGGTGGTGATGCCCTGCTCGTTGAGCTGCCCCGCCGCGACCGGGCCGATGCCCTTGATCGTCGTCAGGTCGTCGCCCTTGCCCTTGGGCGCGGAGAACAGCGGTGCCGCGGTGGCCTCGGCCTTCGGAGCCTCTTCCTTCTTCGCAGGCTTGGCTTCCGTTTTTTCCTTCGGCGCGGTTTCCGCCTTGGCCTCCGGCTTTGCCGCAGCCTTCTTCTTGGAGGGCTTGGCACCGTCCATCAGGATCTCGGAGATCCTCACGGTGGTGAGAAGCTGGCGGTGGCCCCGCTTGCGACGCGAATTCTGGCGGCGGCGCTTCTTGAAGGCGATGACCTTTTCGCCGCGGCCCTGTTCTACGACCTCTGCCGTGACCAGCGCGCCGTCGACGAAGGGTGCGCCGATCGAGGCCTTTTCGCCCTCGCCGACGGCGAGAACATGCGGGAATTCGATGATATCGCCGATATCTCCGGCGAGATTGCCGACCTGGAGCAGGTCGTCGGCGGCGACGCGGTACTGCTTGCCGCCGGTTTTGATGACTGCGAACATCTTTCTTGCCTTTCGGTGTCCGGTCCGGCCTTGCGGACCGCCCTTGCGAGCGGCTGGCCGTCTTTTTGACAGTCGGTTGGGTTCAAAGCACAAGCGGCGCGGAAAAGCTCCACGCCGCAGCCGCGCGTCACTAGCCGAAGGGGCGCGAGGAGTCAAGGCGAGGGCTTGAAGCAGGCCGAATTAGCCCTTGTCTGGCGGCGGATCAGTCGCTATCTGTGGCGCCGCGCCGAAGCCGGCCGACCACGCCCCGCGGAGAGGTGGCTGAGTGGTTGAAAGCACCGCACTCGAAATGCGGCATACTCGCAAGGGTATCGGGGGTTCGAATCCCTCCCTCTCCGCCACTCACCATGACGTCCGTCGTCCTCTTCAAGCGAGACAGAGACACATGCCTGCTGATCTGCTCGACGCCTTGCGGGCGGGAACCGCCTCGAGGCACATGCAGCTCGACCGGACGGTCTCGGGATATCCGATATCGACCAGGTCAGGCTACGAGCGCTTTCTGCGACTGCAGGCAGCCGTCCTCCCCGCCGTCGAGGCATGGCTCGTTACCCAGCCCCTCTACCGGACGCTTCCGGATTTCGAGGCGCGCCTGCGTACCGGGGCGCTCATCGACGACATGGAGACGCTGGAGCTGCCGCGTCCGCGTGGTTCAGGCGGTTCCCGTCTCGACGACGGGATGTCGGTCGTCGGCATCTGCTATGTGCTGGAAGGATCGCGGCTGGGCGCCGCCTCCCTCAATACGATGCTGGACTACAGCGATGCCGATGTTCCGAGGGCCTTCCTCAACCACGGGAAAGGCCGGCGGTACTGGCGAAGCTTTCTCGAGTGGATGGCCGAACGCGATCGCTCGACGCAGGCGGTAGAAGAGGCCGTCACGGCTGCGCAGGACCTGTTCGATGCATATCTGTCTGCCGCCTAGGCCGACAAAGGCAGTGCCGGCTCGTGCTCAGCGCTTTTCGGCCAGCGCCTTGCCCAGGGCATCCGCCAGCGACGAATGATCGTACGGCTTGGCTACCATCACCCGCTCACCATGGGGGGCGGCCGGTAACTGGGACTCGCCATAGCCCGACGCGAACACAAACGGGATGCCCTGCTCCGCCAACCTGTCGGCAACGACGAGGCTCGTCTCGGTCCCCAGATTGAGATCGAGAACCGCGATATCGATGGCGTGGTCTTTGATGATGTCGAGAGCCGCTGCCGTGGTGGCCGCGATATGTATCTCGCGCGCACCCAGTTCCTCGAGAATGGACTCGCCGTCCATCGCGATGATCAGATTGTCTTCCACAAAAAGGGCGGCAAGTCCCTCAACCGGTCGCAATCCGCCGGAACTTTCGAACATCTCGGCGGCGATGTCCGTCGACGACCGCTCTTCACCACCTATTACCACGAACCTGAGCGGCACCGTAAGCGTGGCGGAGAAGCCCGCCGGATCGAAGCGTGTTTCCGCTTTTCCCTGAAGGTCGTGTTCGACCGACCGTTCGATCACGTTCGACCCCACGCCCCTTCGGGTCGGCGGGCTGACCGTCGGACCGCCGCTCTCGGTCCAGTCGATCACCAGGCCCATGTCGGGTTCGACACGCCAGTTGATATCCACGCTGCCATTGTCGGACAGCGCGCCGTACTTGGCGGCATTGGTCGTCATCTCGTGCGTGACGAGCGCCAGCACCGTAAAGGCTTCCGGCGTGAGCTTCACATCCGGGCCGGACAGCCGAACCCGGGACCGCTTCTCGCCGAGAAACGCATCGAGCTCGACCTGAAGCAGCCTGCGCAGCGGTGCGGGTCCCCAATGGTCGGCTGTGATCTGGTTGTGCGCCCGGGCAAGGGCCTGGATACGCTCGTCCAGCGACTGGAACATGACTTCCGGCGCATCGCTCGTGGCCTTGGTCTGGTTCATCAAGGCCCTGATCAAGGCGAGTATATTCCGGACGCGATGGTTCAGCTCGGCGATCAGGAGCGTCTGGCGCTCTTCATTTTGCCGGCGCGCTTCATCGCGGTCGTCCGACAATTTCAGGATGACCTCGAGAAGCGAAATGCGCAGGGCGTCGGCGACACGAAGTTCGGCCTTCGAGAAGGGTACCGATGTGTTGCGGACGATCTCCGACCATTCCTCGAAGCTCTTGCGCGGCGTCAGGCGGTCGCCGTTCGGGCCGATTTCGACCGGCTTTGCAGGCTCACCGGCCCAGCGGACCGATCTCAATTGTTCGGCCCTGAACAGCAGGACATAGTCCCTGGGCGCGCGCGAAATCGGTATGCTGAGCATACCCGCAGCCTTGTTGGCGTACGAGGCTGCATCCGGCTGCACTGTGGAAAGTTGTGCTGTGTGGAATATCTCGCTGGGCGGCTGCGCATTGAGGAAACTGGCCAGGGAACGGACCTCGTCCTCGCTCGGCGTGAGCCCGCTGAGGGTCACAGCGCCTCCCATGACGACGGCCACACCGTCGGCAGGAACGCTTTCGAAGACGATGCTGCCCAGCCATTCGGCGTCAGTCAGTCTCTGAGCGTCATGCGCCGTGCCGGTCAGAAGCCGCTGGGCGATGTCGCGCGCCCTGTTCTCGTACTCGCTGGTGATCTGCCGTTCCCGCGCCTCGAGCTTGAGGGAGAATATCTGCCCGAACAGCTCGGCTGCGGTCCTGTCGGTGAAGCCCGGGAGCCTGGGCGCATAGTGGTGGCAGGCGAAAAGCCCCCACAGCTTGCCTTCGACCACGATCGAGATCGAGAGCGACGCCCCGACCCCCATATTCTTCAGATACTCGATGTGGATCGGCGAAACGGATCTGAGGACCGACATCGACAGGTCGAGCGGCTGTCCCGATCCATCGAGTTCGGGGATGATGGGAACTTCCTCGGCTGAGACGTCGGCGATGATGCGAAAGATGTTGCGCACATATAGCGCCCTGGCCTGCGCAGGGATGTCGGAAGCCGGATAATGAAGCCCCAGAAAACTGTCGACGGTCGAGTTCCTTGCCTCCGCGACCACCTCTCCCGAGCCGGTCTCGTCGAACCGGTAGATCATTACGCGATCGAACCCGGTGACGGCCCTCACCTGGCGTGCCGCCTGATGCAGGAAGGACGCCATGCCTTCGGTTTCGTCGAGACGGTGGATCATACCACGCACGACGCTCGTTGCGTCGGCGGTCTGCGAGGCCGGCTCGAATTCGATCACCAGCAGCCGGCCGGACAGGTGGATTGCGACGTCGAAGGGCGGCTGGCCCTCGACCAGGTTCATTCCGAACATCCGCTCGACCGCGCCCGAGTGGCGCAGCAGTGTCGCGCGGTTGCGAAGGTCATGGACGCCCTGGTCGGTCAGAAGGCCGGCAAGCGGTTTGCCCAGCAGTTCCCGCGCATCGCGGCCGACATAGCCTGCTATGTTGGCGGAGACGCGCGCAATCAGCCAGTCGCTCGTGACGGCGATCAAGCCACCGAAGGGCTGGATCGCACCGAGGATATGGATTGGCTCCCGATCGCAATTGGTGAGATCAACGGATGGCCGCGACACCTGTCCTACTCAGCAATTGCATCCTGTTCCTGACCTCGAACTTGTTCGAATTCACCCGAAACGCCGCGGGTCGGCGATCGGTTCATCACGGCTGGCGAAAATCCGGACCGGTCCTTCCCAGATTTCCACGTCTTCGCCGCCCTTCCGCCAGCCCTCGGCAATCCAAAGCGCATCCGCCTTGTCGTGATGGGCAAGCTTCTTCTCTCTCGTAACCTGACCGCCGATCATCGCATAGACCGTAATCATCGTCTTCTCCGCATCGAGAGCCACAGGTCATGCAATACGCAACGAAATCGATCCACATCGGTAACGCAAGTTCCGGCAAATGGATATAAACAATGACATATGTCCAAGGCCGTCTTTCTGCCGTCATCGATGGTGTTCAGCCTGTCCGACGGGAGCTGCTCCTGTATAGTCGTGGGACGCGGAGGATGATGCATGCGCGACCTGCCCGAGACGGCGACGCTTCTGCTGGACCGTGACGACGGCTGGCTGACCATATGGCTGAACCGGCCGGACGCGCGGAATGCGCTTTCGGCCGACATGGCCGACGATCTGGCGGCAGTGGTGGAAGCCGTTCGCGACGACCGGACCATTCGCGGAGTGACGTTTCGTGGCAAGGGCGAGGTGTTCTGCGCAGGCGGCGACATCAAAGGTTTCCGCTCGATCGTCGAGGGCGATGCCATACATGACGAGGTCGCTGCGTTCAGTCGGGACGCCGGCAGGCTGTTCCACGCCGTCAATGAGCTTCCGCAGGTCACGATCATGCTGGTCCACGGCGCCGCGATGGCGGGGGGGCTGGGCCTGGCCTGCGCCGGCGATATCGTCGTCGTCGCACGCGACACGCGGTTCGCGCTGACCGAGACGCTGATCGGGATCCCGCCGGCCCAGATCGCGCCGCTGGTCGTCCAGCGCACCGGCGTCGCAGCGGCGCGACGCATCATGCTGACGGCGGCGCGTTTCGACGGCACCGAGGCCTTGCGGCTCGGTATCGCCGACTATCTGGCCGACGACGTGTCAGATTTAGCCGGCATCGAGACATCCATACGCAAAGCCGTGCGCGGGTGTGCGCCCGGCGCCAACGCGGCAACCAAGGAGCTGGTGCTGGCGGCGTCGCGGCTCGATCACGACGGCATGATCGATCTCGCTGCGGAGCGCTTCGCATCGTGCCTACTTGGAGAAGAGGGGCGTGAGGGCGTGGCGTCCTTTCTCGGCAAGCGCAAGCCGCGCTGGGCGGAATAACGGGGAACGGTGCGGGGCAGGACATGGCAGGCAGGACGGTACGGATCGGTGGCGCGGCAGCGGCCTGGGGCGACACGACGCTGGGGGCACGCCAGCTCGTGGAAATGGGCAATCTCGACTATCTCGTCGGGGATTACCTCGCCGAGGTGACGATGGCGCTGCTGGCGCGCGCCAGGGCGAAGTCGCCCGATGCCGGCTTCGTTCCGGACTGGCTCGCCTCGGTCGTTCCCGTGCTGCCCGAGATAAAGCGCCAGCGCATCCGGCTCGTCACCAACAGCGGCGGCATGAATCCGAAAGCCTGTCGGGACGCATTCGAGGCTGCCGCCGCCGAGGCGGGGCTGTCGTTCAAGGTTGCGGTGGTGAGCGGCGACGACCTTCTTTTGCGCACGGACGAGATTGCCACCGCAGCACCGCCCGAGATGTTTTCCGGCGCGCCGTTGCCAGCCCGATTCGCGTCGATCAACGCCTATCTCGGTGCGGGAGCGATCGCCGAGGCCCTCGATGCCGGCGCGGATGTCGTGATCACCGGGCGGCTGGTCGATTCGGCGATGGTGCTCGGGCCGCTGATCCACGAGTTCGGCTGGCGGCTGAAGGATTACGACCGGCTGTGTGCCGGCAGTCTGGCGGGCCACGTCATCGAGTGTGGCGCACAGGCGACCGGCGGGCTGTTCACCGACTGGCACGCGGTGAGCGATGGCTGGGACGAGATGGGGTTTCCGATCGTCGAATGTGCCGAGGACGGCAGCTTCACGGTGACGAAGCCGGAAGGGACCGGCGGCATGGTGTCAATCGGCACTGTTGCCGAGCAGATCGTCTACGAGATCGGCGACCCGCGCGCCTACCGGCTGCCTGACGTGACCTGCGATTTCTCCAACGTGTCGCTTGAGGAGACTGGCAAGGACCGTGTTCGCGTCACCGGCGCGAAGGGGCGGGCGCCCGGACCCGACTACAAGGTCTGCGCGACCTATCCGGACGGCTTTCGCCTGATGACAACCTACATGATCGCCGGATGGGAAGCCGGTGCTAAGGGCCGGCGCACCGCCGAGGCGCTGGTTGAGCGCACCTCCCGCATGATCGCCGCCAAGGGCTTGGCGCCGTATCGGGAGGTCTCGATCGAGGTGATCGGCGCGGAGGATAGCTACGGCGCGATGCGCCGCGATTTCGAGGCGCGCGAGGTGGTGGTCAAGGTCGGCCTCAGGCACGACGATCCGCAGGCGCTGGAGATCTTCGCGCGCGAGTTCGCTCATCCGGGTGTGTCGATGGCACAGGGCCTGACTGGGGTGCTTCATGGGCGGCCGAAACCGACGCCGGTGCTCAAGGTGCATTCATTCCTGTGGCCGAAGACACGGGTTCCGGTCGAGCTCGATATCGACGGCGAAATCCGGCGGATTGAGGTGCCTCTCACCAACGAACCTGCAGCGCCGGCGCCGCATGCGACGCCCGCCGCATTGCCGCCCGGGGGCCAGATGGTGACGGTTCCGCTCAGGACGCTCGCCTGGGGGCGTAGCGGCGACAAGGGCAATCACGCCAATATCGGCATCATCGCGCGCCGGGCCGACTACTATCCGCTGCTTGTCGGACAAGTCACGGCGGAGCGTGTCGCCGCCTTCTTCGCGCATTATCTGGAAGGCAAGGTCGAACGGTTCCTGCTGCCCGGCTTCCACGCCATGAACTTTGTCCTCGAAAACGTGCTCGGAGGCGGAGGGACGGCGTCGCTGCGCTACGACCCGCAGGCAAAGACCTACGCGCAGATGTTCCTCGACCTGCCTATCGAGGTCCCCGCCGCGTGGATGGTGGGAGACGACGGTCAGACGGGAAACTGAGCCGACAAATCGCGGTCAGGTGCCGCAGAAGGTGGCCAGCACCTTTTCGTGCTCCTGCGGCGCGTCGGCGTAGTGGGCGAAGGCGGGCTGATCGTCGAACGGCCTCGACAGGACTTTCAGCAGTTCTTCAAACGGTTGGAAATCGCTCCGCTCAACCGCCGCCTCGATCATCGCCTCGACGCGATGATTACGCGGGATGAAGCGCGGATTCGACAGCCGCATCACCTCCCGGCGGGCTTTATCGTCGCCGGATTCGTGGCGCAGCCTGTCGCGCCAAAGCGCTTCCCAGGCGTCGAACTGAGTCGGGTCGATGAATTCGCCCCGCGTCGAGCCGTTGCCTGCCTCTTCGTCGATGTCATCGAGAAGGCCGCGAAAGGTCCGGGTGAAGTCGGCGCCGTTGTCGGCCATCATTTTCAGAAGATCTTCGACCAGCGCGAAATCGTCGTTACGAGCCTCCAGCAGGCCAAGCTTGCGGCGGAAACCTGAGATCAGCGCATCCGCATAGGATCTCTGGAAGCCCTTCAGCGCCTCCTCGGCCATTGCGATCGAGGCATCCTCGTCCTCGCCGAAAAGCGGCAGCAGCGTTTCGGCGAGCCGCGCAAGGTTCCACACCGCGACATGCGGTTGGTTGGCATAGGCGTAGCGACCACCGCGATCGATCGAACTGAACACTGTCGCCGGCGCGTAGGCATCCATGAAGGCGCAGGGTCCGTAGTCGATGGTTTCACCGGAAATGCCCATATTGTCGGTGTTCATCACGCCGTGGATGAAGCCGACCAGCATCCAGCGCGCCACCAGTGCGGCATGGGCGTCGATCACCGCCTTCAACAGGCCCCGGTAGGGATCGCCGGCTTCGCGAAGATGAGGATAGTGCCGGTCGATCGCATAGTCGGCGAGCGTGCGGATCGCCTCGACATCGCCGCGCGCGGCGAAATACTGGAACGTGCCGATCCGGAGATGGCTGGCGGCGACGCGGGTCAGCACCGCGCCGGGCAGGCGGGTCTCGCGATAGACCCAGTCGCCCGTCGTCACTGCCGCAAGCGACCGCGTCGTCGGGATGCCGAGCGCGGCCATCGCCTCGCTGACCACATATTCGCGCAGAACCGGGCCGAGTGCTGCCCGACCGTCGCCGTTGCGCGAGAAGGGCGTCGGGCCCGAACCCTTGAGCTGGATGTCGCGGCGCACGCCGTCGCGGTCGACGACCTCGCCGACAAGCAGTGCGCGGCCATCGCCGAGCTGCGGCACGAACTGGCCGAACTGGTGCCCGGCATAGGCAAGCGCGATCGGCGCGGCGGTCTCCGGGAAGGCGTTGCCGGCCAGCATCGCGACACCGGCTGGGCTTGCGAGGAATTCCGGATCAAGCCCGAGCTGATCGGCCAGTGCGCGATTGAGCCGGATCAGCGTCGGAGACGGAACGGGTGCGGCATCCGGCCTTGCGAAGAAGCGATCAGGCAGGCGGGCATAGCTGTTGTCAAAGGGTGGAGCGCCGTCGGCGGAGCGGGAAGATGCGGCTTGTGCGGCCATGGCGGACGGCCTCCTGCGGCTGGCCGCGCGATGGTCGGCGCGGCGTCGATTCCGGTTCATTGTGACCTGAATCTAGGCATCCGTCGCCCGATAATCGATACCCAGCGGGGTGGCGTCCGCATGTCGCGGAGCCGGTCAACCCCTGGCGGGCGGTCGAACCACCTCGCCATCTTCCTTGGAAAAGTCGCCGATGTCCGGATTGTCGAGAAGGTCGAGAACGAGTTCGGAGGGCCGGCACAACCGCGCGCCCTTCGGGCTCACGACGATCGGCCGGTTGATGAGGATCGGATGCTCGATCATCGCGTCATAGAGCGCCTCCTCGGGAAGCGTCGTATCGCCAAGGCCGAGTTCGGCGTAAGGCGTTCCCTTTTCGCGCAGAAGCGCGCGGGGGCTGATGCCCATCAGAGCGACCAGTTCCTTCAGCCGCTCGCGGCTCGGCGGCGTCTTCAAATATTCGATGATTTCCGGTTCCTCACCCGATTGGCGGATCATCGCCAGCGTATTGCGCGAGGTCCCGCATTGCGGGTTGTGGTAGATGGTGATCATTCGGCGGGCTCCGGAGATGGACGGTTCTGGGGTTCGGCGAGAAGCCACCCCGCCAGCGCCATCGCCAACAGGGCGCCGGCGCATTGTGCCGCGATGAACAGCGGCACGTCCACAGGGCGGATACCCGAGAAGGTGTCCGAGAATCCGCGCGCGATCGCGACGGCGGGATTGGCGAAGGAGGTCGAGGCCGTGAACCAGTAGGCGGCGGTGATGTAGAGACCGACAAGCCAGGCGACCGCGTCGGCGCGATGGCGGATGCCGGCGAGGATCGTCAATACCAGCCCGAAAGTCGCGACCGCCTCGGCGATCCATTGTCCCTGGCCGGTCCGCGCGGTCTGGGAAAACTGGACCAGCGCGATGTCGAACATGGCATGCGCGAGAACCGCGCCGAGAATGCCGCCGGCGATCTGCGCGACGGCGTAGAGAAGTGCCGTGCCACCGGCAATGTCGCGCCGCAACGCGAAGACCAGCGTCACGGCGGGATTGAAATGGGCACCCGAAATCGGTCCGAAGATGGTGATCAGGACAACGAGAATGGCGCCGGTCGGAATGGTGTTTCCGAGAAGGGCCAATGCGGTGTCGTCGGTGAGACGGTCGGCCATGATGCCCGATCCGACCACCGTCGCCACCAGCATGGCGGTTCCGAGCGCCTCGGCGGCGAGGCGGCGTGACAGGTCCGTTTCCATGCCTATCCCGCTTCTGGCAGGGAGTGGCCGATGTCGCTCAGCCGTTTCTGCAGTGCGAGCCTGTCGATCGCGGCGAGCGGCAGGCTTGTGAACACGGAAATGCGGTTATTCAGCATCCGGTAGGTGTCGGCGAAGGCGAAGTGCTTCTCGGCGTCGGTGCCCTCGACAGCCGCCGGATCGGGCACGCCCCAATGCGCGGTCATGGGCTGGCCCGGCCATACGGGGCATGCCTCGGCAGCCGCGGAATCGCAGACCGTGAATACGAAGTCCATCTGCGGTGCGCCGGGGTCGGCGAATTCCTCCCAGCTCTTCGAGCGGGCGAAGGCGATGTCGTGGTTCATCGACGTTAGAAGATGAAGCGCGAAGGGGTGAACCTCGCCCTTGGGATGAGAGCCCGCGGAGAACGCCTTGAACCGCCCTGCGCCGACACGGCCAAGGATCGCCTCCGCGATGATCGATCGCGCCGAATTTCCGGTGCAGAGAAAAAGGACGTTGTGGATGTGTTCGCTCATTCGAGCCTTCCTCCCGAAGCAAGGCCTAACAGTCGCATGTCACGGCATCGATCACGGGCCGGCAGAGTTCCGGCGCTCCGTCGCAGCAATCCTCCATCAGGTAGGAGAGCAGATCACGGAAGCCGGTCATGTCGGCGGCGTAGCGCACCAGGCGACCGTCGCGTTGGGGACGCGCCAGGCTTGCCTGGGCAAGAATCTTGAGGTGCGCCGAAACGGTGTTCTGGACCGCGCCGAGCCGGGACGCGATCTCGCCGGCCGGCACGCCATCGGGGCCGGCCTTGATCAGCAGCCGGAACAAATCCAGCCTCGTATCCTGGCCGAGTGCGGCAAGCGCGTTGAGGGCGTCTTTTCTATCCATATATCCAAGTATCCAGATATAATGGCTTTAGCTCGCCGTCGTTCTCGGGTCAATACCCGTCCGTGGACCACCTTGGCCGATCAGGTGAAGATCGCGCGATCCCGCTCGACGATCCGGCTGATGAAGGAGGACACGGCCTGGATGCGGCGGAGCGGCCGCACCGATTCATGGTAGACCAGCCAGTAGGCGCGCCGGATGCTGGGGATCGCGTCGACGCGGATCAGGTCGTCATGATCGCGCGCGATGAAGCTGTGCAGGATGCCGATGCCGGCGCCCGCGCGCACCGCCTCGACCTGGCCCAGCGCGGACGATACTGAAAACCGTGCATTCCAGTCCGGACTGAATTCGGGGGCGTAGTCGAGTGCCGGATCGATGACCAGGTCGGCGACGTAGCCGACGAGACCGTGCGCGGTCAGGTCTTCGGCCCGGGTGGGCAGGCCGTGTTCGGCGGCATAGTGCTTCGAGGCGTAAAGGCCGAGCGTGTAGTCGACGAGCTTGCCGGCCACCAGACGCCCTTCGCTCGGCCTGTCGACGGTGATCGCAATGTCGGCTTCCCGCCGTGACAAGGAGAAGGAGCGAGGCACCGGCACGAGCTGCACGGACAGATCGCGGTACTGGCTGGTCAGCGCGCCGAGCCGGGGCGCCAGATAGGCGACGCCGAAGCCGTCCGGCGCGCCGATCCGCACGGTGCCGGAGACCTCGTCGCCGTCTGCGGCCAGGTCGGCGCGGGCGGCGATCATCTCGGCTTCCATGCGCTCGGCGACCTCGAGAAAGCGCTCTCCCGCCGGTGTCAGTTCCGATCCCGTCGTGAGACGGCGGAACAGCCTGACCTTGAGGTCGGCCTCAAGTGCTGCGACCCGGCGCGACACCGTCGCATGATTGATGCCCAGCCGCCGCGCTGCGCCGAGAATCTGCCCCGCCCGCGCCACTGCGAGGAATATGCGTACGTCGTCCCAGTTCACCGTGGGTCCTCCCCGGCAGGCCGTTTCTGCCATGCGGAGAATAAAGACCGGAACGTCTCGAACTTCAATCGCTGCACATCCGATGCGTCCGCTGTGGCGTTGCATTCGCGCGGTTGCGGGTCGACAATGCCGCCAAAATTCGAACCGGGAGAGAACAATGCTCGAGATCGGCCACTTTATCGGCGGAAAGAATGTTGCGGGAACCAGCGGCCGTACCGCTGACGTCATGCAGCCCATGGACGGGACGGTACGCGGCAAGGTGGCGCTGGCGTCCAGGGACGAGCTGCGCAAGGCGGTGGAGAACGCGAAACAGGCCCAGATCGGCTGGGGTGCGACGAACCCGCAGCGGCGTGTGCGTGTGCTGATGAAGTTCCTGGATCTGGTCCATCGTGAATATGACGAGCTGGCCGAGATCCTTGCCCGCGAGCACGGCAAGACCATTCCCGATGCCAAGGGCGACATCCAGCGTGGTCTCGAGGTGGTCGAGGTCTGCATCGGCGCGCCGCATCTGATGAAGGGCGAGTACACGGAGGGCGCGGGCCCGGGCATCGACGTCTATTCGATGCGCCAGCCGCTGGGTGTCGTGGCCGGCATCACGCCGTTCAACTTTCCCGCCATGATCCCGCTGTGGAAGATCGCGCCGGCGATCGCGGCCGGCAACGCGTTCATCCTGAAACCGTCGGAGCGCGATCCGGGCGTGCCGATGCGCATCGCCGAACTGTTCGTCGAGGCGGGCCTGCCGGAAGGCGTTCTCAACGTCGTCAACGGCGACAAGGAAGTGGTCGACGCGATCCTCGACGATCCGGACATCAAGGCCGTCGGCTTCGTCGGCTCGACGCCGATCGCGCAGTACATCTATTCGCGCGCGACCGCGAACGGCAAGCGCGCGCAGTGCTTCGGCGGCGCCAAGAACCACATGATCATCATGCCGGACGCCGACATGGACCAGACCGTCGACGCGCTGATCGGCGCCGGCTACGGTTCGGCCGGCGAGCGCTGCATGGCCGTCTCGGTGGCGGTTCCGGTCGGCGAGGAGACCGCCAACAGGCTGGTCGAGAAGCTCATTCCGCGGGTCGAAAGCCTGAAGGTCGGCCCCTCGACGGATGCGTCCGCCGACTACGGCCCGCTGGTCACGGCGCAGGCGCTGGAGCGCGTCCGGGGCTATGTCGATCTCGGCGTCAAGGAAGGCGCGAAGCTCGTCGTCGACGGCCGCGACTTCAAGATGCAGGGCTATGAGAACGGCTACTACATGGGCGGCTGCCTGTTCGACCATGTCACGCCCGACATGCGCATCTACAAGGAAGAGATCTTCGGGCCGGTGCTGTCGGTCGTGCGCGCCAAGACCTACGAGGATGCCCTGAAACTTCCCAACGAGCACGAATACGGCAACGGCGTCGCGATCTTCACCCGCGACGGCGATGCGGCGCGCGACTTCGCCGCCCGCGTCAATGTCGGCATGGTCGGCGTCAACGTGCCGATCCCGGTGCCGATCGCCTACTACACGTTCGGCGGCTGGAAGGCGTCGTCTTTCGGCGACCTCAACCAGCACGGGCCGGATGCGTTCCGCTTCTACACCAAGACCAAGACGATCACCTCGCGCTGGCCGTCGGGTATCAAGGATGGTGCCGAATTCGTCATTCCAACGATGAACTGACCGACGGTCGATCGTTCCGCGCGTCCTCGCCTCAGCTGCGGGCGCGCGGGTGGCATCAAGGACGGCGCCGAGTTCGTCGTTCCGGCGATGTACTGGCCAGGTACCGTCTTTCGTCGATATTTTCCGAAGGGGAGCGGTTTGCCGCTCCCCTTCGTCGTTTCGGGGTTCAGCGCCGCAGCGGAAACAGCGCGCGCAGGGCGGGGTCGCGCAGCCACAACCCACCCCACATGAACAGCCCCAGATAGATACTGAACAGGATGTGGCTGAAGAGCGGACTTTCGGCGCGGATCTGGGTCGCCATCGCCCCGCCGAACAAACCCATGAACAGCACGGCGCCGAGTATGTTGGTGCGCGGGTAGATGTAGAGCAGCGTCAGCACCAGTTCGAGGATGCCGATCGGCAGCGCGTAGCCTTCGGGCCAGCCGAGCGCGGCCATTGTTTCCTCGGCGACGGGAAGGCCGAGCAGCTTCGGCGTCACCGACGCTCCGAGCATGAACAGGACGAAGAGGGTTGACAGGCCGTAGCCGATCCTGATCCGGACAGTGTCGCTCATATCGCGTTCCTCGAATTTGTTGTCTTGCCGAAAGACGTGCGGGTTGGGGCGATCCCGACATCCGGGCCAGAAATGTCTGCCGAATGCAGGCGACCGGGTCTGGCCGATCCCCTTTTCGCGCGCCGGCGTCACGTTCGCCCCAGGGCGCAAATGGAACGAAATGCTGCGACGGGAGTTCGTCATCGCAGGAGACTTGAATGCGGCCATGCCGACAGGCGGCCTGAAACATGGAGACGAACCATGCTGCGTATCCCCTCGCTCGCGCTGGCCGCTCTGATCGTCCTGCCGGCTTCGGCGGATCCGATCGCCAACGCTCCTGCCGGCATCGAGGCTGCGGCCGTCGACCGGTTCCAGCTGGATCAGGAGGCGGCCTTTCCGGCTTGCGGCGATCGCGATTCCGTCGTTGCGGATCTCGCCGCGCAGTTCCATGAAGCGCCGCTTGCGCAGGGCATGATCGACGAGAAGGCTGTCATGGAGATGTTCGTGTCCGACGAAGGGACGTGGACGATCCTGGCCACCGGTACTGACGGCATGACCTGCGTCATCGCGGTCGGCGAAGGTTTCCAGCCAATGCCGAAAGTCATCGGCGTCGGAGCCTGATTGCGCCGACAAGGCGGCATTCAACGTATCGCCGCAGCGCGTGCGTGATCGCGCAACAGTCCCATGAGCCGCGCGGCCTCCTGCGCGGCTTTTTCTTCATCGCCGTCGAGTATGGCGCTGATCAGCGCCACATGATGCTCGGCGGATTCGGCCAGACCGGTCTCGGCCTTGAAGCGGTACCAGAACCGCCTGCTGTGGGTCTGCAGCGGAGCGGCAAGCCGTGCAGCGAAGACATTGTCGGCTGCTGTCGCCATTGCCTCGTCGAGCGCCTTGTCGGCCTCAAGGAAGGCGATCACATTGCCGGCGATCACCGCTTTCTGCATGCCGAGTGCTGCGTTCCGGAACAACATGTCAGTATCTCGGGTGGCGTAGCGGGCGGCCGAACGCGCGAGAACGACCTCGACGCCGTGCCGCGCCTCGACGACGCGCGGCCAATCGGCGGCATCGAGCGCGGCGACGATCATGCCGGCGCGGGGGCGGATTTCGATCAGACCTTCCCAGTTCAGCCGCTGGACCGCCTCGCGGACGGGCGTGCGTCCGAGCCCCAACCGGTCGATGAGCGCGCCTTCCGTGGTCGTCGAACCGGGCGCCAGCTCGAGCGTGACGATCATGCGCTCGAGGGCACGGTAGGCCCGCGCGGCGGCCGGCTCGGTGGCTGGATGGGTCATGATCTGTCGGCTCGTCCTGATATATTTAAGATATATCACATCTGGATCGCTATTTACAGCGGCTTTGAATCCTGATATATCACAAATATATCAGAGGAGATCGATACGATGTGGGCAGGTGTCTTTCCGGCCGTCACCACCAAATTCACCGAGGATGATCGGCTCGACCGTGCCGAGATGGAGCGCTGCTTCGGCCTCCAGATGGATGCCGGCTGCGACGGCATCATCGTCTGCGGCTCGCTTGGCGAGGGGCCGATGCTCAGCCATGACGAGAAGCTTGAAGTCTTCGAGACGGCCCGCAAGGTGGCTTCCGGCAAGCCGGTGCTGATGACGGTCAACGAGCCGGCGACGCGCGATGCCTGTGCGCTGGCAAGGCGGGCGGCGAAGGCCGGAGCCGACGGGCTGATGGTCGTGCCAAGCCCGATCTACCACACCAATCCCGAAGAGACCGTCGCGACGCTCAGTGCGGTTGCGGCTGCCGGCGGCCTTCCTGTCATGATCTACTCCAACCGGCTCGCATACCGGGTCGACGTGACCGTCGACATCATGGAGGAGCTGGCCGGCGACGACCTGTTCGTCGCGGTCAAGGAGTCCTCGGACGACATCCGCCGCTCGACGGACATCATCAATGCGTTCGGCGATCGCTTCGACCTGTTCACCGGGGTCGACAATCTCGCCTTCGAGGCGCTCAGCGTCGGCGCGATCGGCTGGGTGGCCGGCCTGGTCACGGCCTTTCCGCGCGAGACCGTTGCCATCTACCAGCTCATGAAGCAGGGACGGCGCGACGAGGCGCTCGCCATCTACCGCTGGTTCCGGCCGCTGCTCGATCTCGACGTTTCGACCTATCTGGTCCAGAACATCAAGCTCGCCGAGGTGCTGGAGATCGGCACCAACGATCGTGTGCGCATGCCGCGCATGCCGCTTTCGGGCGACAGGCGCACACAGGCGGAAGCGGTGGTGCGCGCCGCCATCGCGAGCCGGCCGGCGCTTCCGGCGTTCTGATCCAGGCACGAGAGGTTCCGATGGCCGAGCGACCCGAGACCGAGATTGCCATCGTCGGCGCCGGGATCATCGGCATCGCGGCCGCCGCCTATCTGTCGGAGGCGGGCCGCCGCGTGCTCGTTATCGACCGGACGGGCATCTGCGAGGAGACGAGTTCGGGCAACGCCGCGGCGATCGCGGTATCCGACGTGCTTCCGCTGGTCCAGAAGGGCATGATGCGGAACCTGCCGAAATGGCTGGCCGATCCCCTCGGCCCGCTCGCAATTCCGCCGGCCTATCTGCCGAAGCTGGCGCCGTGGCTGTGGCGGTTCTGGCGGGCGAGTTCACCGCGTCGCTACGATGCCGCCCTCAAGGCGCAGGCCAGCCTGATGGGGCTTGCGGAAAGCGAGTGGCTGGCGCTGATGGAGCGCTCGGGCACGCGCCCGATGCTGCGCCAGGACGGCTGCCTCGAACTCTATGAGAGCGAGGCTGAATTCGCGGCGTCCCTGCCGGGCTGGGAAGCGCGGCGACAATACGGCATCGATTTCACGCATCTTGCGGCCGACGAGATCGCCGCCTACCAGCCGGGGCTTTCGGAGTGGTTCGTCCGGGCGACCTTCGTTCCCGGATGGATGAACGTCGCCGATCCGAAGCTGCTCGGAAAGGCGCTGTGGGATCATGCCGCGTCGCACGGCGCGCGCTTCATGCCGGCGACTGTGACGGCTATCAGGACCGATTCCGGTCCGCGGCTCGATCTCGCCGACGGACGTTCCGTGGCGGCCGAGCGGATCGTGGTGGCGGCTGGCGCCTGGTCGCACCGGCTGGCCGCCGGGCTCGGCGATGCGATCCCGCTGGAGACCGAGCGCGGCTACAACACAACCCTTCCCGCGGATGCCTTCGACGTCAGACGGCAACTGGTGTTTTCCGCGCACGGCTTCGTCGTGACGCCATTGTCGACCGGCCTGCGTATCGGCGGCGCCGTCGAGTTCGCGGGGCTCGACCGTCCGCCGAACTATGCCCGGGCGCGGGCGATGCTCGAAAAGACGAAGCGTTTCCTGCCTGGACTGAATGCCGAGGGCGGCCGGGAGTGGATGGGCTATCGCCCCTCGCTGCCGGACTCCCTGCCGGTGATCTCACGCGCACCTGCGCATCGTGACATCGTCTACGCCTTCGGCCACGGCCATCTGGGCCTGACCCAGGCGGCGGCGACCGGGCGCATCGTCGCCGACCTCATTGCCGACCGGCCGCCGCCGGTCGATATTCAGCCTTTCGCATCGACACGGTTCTGATCCATGGCGCGTCACTCCTTCTTCTGCATCGACGGACATACCTGCGGCAATCCCGTCCGCCTCGTCGCCGGCGGCGGCCCGCTGCTCCATGGTGCCACGATGATGGAGCGCAGGGCGCATTTCCTCGCCGAGTACGACTGGATCCGCACCGGGCTGATGTTCGAGCCGCGCGGCCACGACATGATGTCGGGTTCGATCCTGTATCCACCGACGCGCGACGATTGCGACATCGCGATCCTGTTCATCGAGACCTCGGGCTGCCTGCCTATGTGCGGCCACGGAACCATCGGAACGGTGACCATGGCGCTCGAGCACGGGCTGGTGAGACCCCGGACGCCGGGAACGCTGATGCTGGATACACCGGCCGGCGTGGTCAAGGCCGAGTACCGCCAGGAAGGCGCATATGTCGAAGAGGTCCGGATCACCAATGTTCCGTCCTTCCTCTATGCCGAGGATCTGACGGTCGAATGTCCCGACCTGGGCGATCTCACCGTCGATGTCGCCTATGGCGGCAATTTCTACGCGATCGTCGAATCGCAGAAGAATTTCGACGATCTCGACGACTTCACGGTCGCGCAACTGCTCGACTGGAGCCCGATCCTGCGTGCGCGGCTCAATGCGCGTTACGAATTCGTCCATCCGGAAAATCCGTCCATCAACGTGCTGAGCCACATCATGTGGACGGGCATGGCGACCAAAGCCGGCGCCGACAAGCGCAACGCGGTGTTCTATGGCGAGCGGGCGATCGACCGCAGCCCTTGCGGCACCGGCACGTCGGCGCGCATGGCGCAGCTACACGCAAAGGGCAGGCTGGCGACCGGCGACAGCTTCGTGCACGAATCGATCATCGGGTCGCTGTTTCACGGCAGGGTGGAGCGCGAAACCGATGTCGCGGGCCGCAAGGCGATCATCCCTTCGATCGGCGGCTGGGCGCGGATGACCGGCTACAACACGATCTTCATCGATGACCGCGATCCCTTCGCAAAGGGGTTCGTCGTCACATGACGGCCGGCGGAGAGGTTTCCCGGCACGCAATCAAGCAACTTCATTCCCCGGCTTGACGCAAGGAAAGAGGGGCAGGGCATCGAATGGCCGAAGATTCTTCGATTGCTGCCACGGGAACGGGAGCATTTAGTCAAGGACATTGCGTCAGGCGAGTGGTAGTTTCCGCGCCGGTCCAATCGCCGCACATCGATGCGGACGACCGCTGAAGCGACTGTTCGACGCCGGGATATGGCGCTAACGTTGCAACCGCGGGCGTGCCTCAAGGGACGAGGGACCCGGGGTACTCATAATAAGGAACGCGCCGTCGCGGCGACGTTTCAGGGGAGCCAGGCACTATGGAATATTTCGTCCAGCAGCTTATCAACGGGCTGACACTGGGGTCGATCTACGGGCTGATCGCGATCGGCTACACGATGGTCTACGGCATCATCGGCATGATCAACTTCGCCCATGGCGACATCTTCATGATCGGATCGTTCATCGCTCTGGCGGTGTTCCTGATCCTCACCTCCGTCCTCGGTTTCGCATTCCTGCCGGTGGTGCTCCTGATCGTGATCATCGTGGCGATGCTGTTCACGGCCGCCTGGGGCTGGACGGTCGAGCGCATAGCCTACCGGCCGCTTCGCGGGTCGTTTCGCCTGGCGCCGCTGATCACGGCGATCGGCATGTCAATCGTGCTGCAGAACTTCGTCCAGATCACGCAGGGCGCCCGGGTCAAGCCGCTTCCCCCGCAAATCCCCGGCGGCATAACGCTGTGGGAGGGCATGACCGAGAACGGGCTGATGGTGGTGCAACTCTCCTACATGCAGATGATCATCATCGTCACCACCCTGCTACTGATGGTCGGGTTCACGCTGCTGATCGCCAAGACACCGCTCGGCCGTGCCCAGAGGGCCTGCGAGCAGGACCGCAAGATGGCGGCCCTACTCGGGGTAAATGTCGACCGCACGATCTCGCTGACCTTCGTCATGGGCGCCGCGCTCGCGGCCGTGGCCGGCCTGATGTTCCTTCTGCTCTATGGCGTCATCGATTTCTACATCGGCTTTCTGGCCGGCGTTAAGGCGTTCACGGCCGCGGTGCTCGGCGGCATCGGCTCGCTGCCCGGCGCCATGCTTGGTGGGTTGCTGATCGGCCTCATCGAGGTGTTCTGGTCGGGCTATTTCACGGTCGAGTACAAGGACGTCGCCGCGTTCTCGATCCTGGCGATCGTGTTGATCTTCCTGCCCTCGGGGCTGCTCGGCAAACCGGAAGTGGAGAAGGTCTGATGGCGTCGGGTGAATCGACTGTACCGGCCGCCGACGTCAATCCGGTCGGCGCGCAGGTGGAACGTGAAGAGCGCGACGCCGGTTACCGGGCGCCCCCGAAACAGGATTTCGACTGGCAGGGCGCGCTGAAGAATTCGGCGATCGCGGCCTTTCTCGCCGGCGTCCTGGCGTTCTTCTTCATCGGCCTGAAAACCGATATCGCGCCCGGCGGTCTGGTGATCACGACCCGCTGGGTGGGCTTCTTCTTCGCGATCGCGATCGTTTTCTTCGGCCGGCTGCTCGTCGAGGCCTATATTTTCCGCGAGTCCTCTATCGGGCCGAAGCTGATCACCGGGATCCCGTTCGTCCTCGCGGTCACGTTCATGCTGGCCTTCGACGCGAGTTCCAGCGAGCAGGTCGAGCGGATCCTGATCGGCTTCTCGGTCGGCGTGGCGGTCGTGGCGGTTCTCTATGCCGTCTCGGAATACCGCGCGCGCAGCGGACCGGCGGCCGGACGCAAGCCTCAGTCGGCTGTGTCGGCGTCGCGACTGGCGAGCCTCGGTCGGATCGCCGGGATCGCGCTGTTCGCCTTCGCGATCGTGCTGCCGTTCTTCTTCACGACGTTCTTTCCCGGCCAGCAGCGGCAATATATCGACCTCGCCATCCTGATCATGACCTACATCATGCTCGGCTGGGGCCTCAACATCGTGGTCGGCCTCGCGGGTCTGCTCGATCTTGGCTATGTCGCCTTCTACGCCGTCGGCGCCTATTCCTTCGCGCTTCTCGCACAGCATCTCGGACTGGGATTCTGGACCGCGCTGCCGCTGGCCGGCATTCTCGCCGCCTTCTGGGGCCTGATCCTCGGCTTCCCGGTTCTGCGTCTCAGGGGCGACTATCTCGCCATTGTGACGCTGGCCTTCGGCGAGATCATCCGCATCGTGCTGCTCAACTGGTATACCTTCACCAACGGCCCCGACGGTATCTCAGGCATTCCGAAGCCGACCCTGTTCGGTCTCGAGTTCTCGCGCGGGGAAGGCGGGTTCGCGGATTACTTCGGGCTGGAGTACAGTTCGATCCACCGCTTCATCTTCCTGTATTACATCATCTTCGTGCTGGCGAT
>JAMLJD010000037.1 GCA_023953775.1 Rhizobiaceae bacterium
CAAGCGCGAACTGGCCAAGGTGCGCTGGGGCCTGCCCTCGTCGAAAAAGGCGCTGCTTGATGCCGCGTCGAAACGGGCCGACAAGCTCCGCGCCAAGGGCAAGGAAATCGACGACGAGGCATTTGCCGAGCTGCTGCGCATGGAGCCCGACCGTGGCACGACGAATGTCCGCAACACGTCGAGCCGCTAGGTGTCGAGCACCGCTGTGTGGTCCCCTTCACCAGCTTCGCCGAGCCGGACCCGAAGAACCGGCGCGGCGGGCCGATGCCGAATGCCTGGTTCGCGATTGACGAGAGCTGCCCGATCGCCGCCTTCGCCGGCATCTGGGTGCCTCAATGGACGAGCGTGCGCAAGGTGAAGGACGGCGATGTGACGATCGACCTCTACGGTTTCCTGACGACGGAGCCCAACGCCGTCGTTGCGCCGATCCACTCCAAGGCGATGCCGGTGATCTTGACCACGGCCGAAGAGATCGAGACGTGGATGACCGCTCCCTGGGACGAGGCAGGGGGCGCTGCAGCGCCCCCTGCCTGAGGACAGGCTGGTGCTGCTCGACCGGGAAGAGGCGAACCTAAAAGTCTAGGAAAAGAGCGAGTCAAAATAGCTGTTTTTGACCCCTTCAGTTCCTTTGCCAGGCGGCGCGCCGGGCTTTACCGCTTTGCCGGGTGCCATGTCGGCCGCCGCCAGGGCATTGATGCCGTCGGCGACGGTTCGCAGTCGGTCGGCTACGGTTTCGGCCGGCAGCAGCGCGGTATTTTGTGCGGGTGGATTCCGATGCTGCCGTGACCGCGTTACCGCCGGCGAGACCTAGGCCGTACACGCCCGTATAAAACCTGCCAGCGACCATGGCAGGACGCATGTTGGCGCATTCGGCCGGCATGGGCTTTCGATTGCCTTTCGATCGCCGCAACCATTGCAGCGTGTTCCGAGCGTGCCGCCGCGAAGCTCGCGATCGTCTGCGTTATCCAGTGACCGATCTCTTTGGATCGGAGCGCGGCGTTAATGTTCCGCCTCGTCATCTCACCGGCGAGCCGGCCCCACGATTGGCGAACAGCTTCGATCTCCTGCGGTGCGAGCCTCAGCGCGTCGAGCTGCTTTTGAAACCGGAGCCCCCAATTCCCGGTTGGCATATTGGCTAGGCGCCGGGCAGCGCGTTCGATATCGCCCATGCGATTCTGAATTTAGTTGCCCGATCAGGGTACACGCCGCAGTCTACCCACCTCCGAATTCATGTCTCCACAGGAGAGTAAGCCAAATTATAAATTTGGAGGCAAAGAATATTTTCTTGATTAATGTTAATTAACATTGTATTTTAGGGCGCGGATATTATCTCTATTGTCATTTATGCTTTACAAAATAAAGTATTATTTCGGGCTACCACGCAAGCTTACGCGCGCGGCCGACGCAGGCCGATCAGATCGAAATTGGGAAATGAATAGGGAGGGATTGGCCTATGGGCGCGAAAACCGTGTCAATTCAATCGCTTAGAACAAATTAATGGCGGGGTGTGAAGTCTGCTGCGAACCTGTCTCCGGTCGCGTTTTCCCTGATACCCGTCAATTTACAGGGAATTTGCGGGAAAAGCCGGCATTTCGTTAGCTGGGATGCCGGGATTAAGTTAAGGTACTCAGTGATTTATGGAGCGAATTCCCTGGTCATCGGAACAGGGAATTTTCAAGCACCGAACAGGGAACTGTTCACCTGTTGCAGGGTTCATCGACTTAAAAACAGGGAACTGTCTGTCGATATCCGACCAAGACGCAGTGGTTTCCTGAGAAGATGGCGTCGATGTCGACCGACCGGTACCCGGCAGCCGTGCGGTTGTGCTTAATGCGTTCCCCGAGCATTCTCGAACTTGCGGCGGATTGAGGTGTGATTGCGTTGTCGGAACCGGGGTTGCGCCTTCCTTGATCTCGGTGTCACTTGAGCATTGGTACGTGTAAGCAACGAATTACTCTTTCCGACCCGATACCCAGTCTTCGTATCCTTTACCAGAACCGCGTTTTGGAAGGTCATCTACCGAGGTCGATCTGATGATTTCTAAGGCCTTCATCGTCTCGCGGCCGAGCGACGTGATTTCGTATGTACCGAGTTTGGACCCGATGCTGTTCACCCGCTTTGCAAGACCGTGAACGCTTAGCGTTCTCAATACGTGATCGGTTGCACTCGCAGAATCGTATGTCCAACCACATTCAGGCCACCAAGTTCCGTTCGTGGCCAAATAGCTAAGGACCTTGCGCTGTGCACTTCCGAGTGTACGCTTCTTTCTGACGGTCTTTCTGATCACGGCGGCCTCGGCAACGGACTTAATTCAAGATTGTTCTATTTTTTGAAACAATGTCAACACCGGGAGTGAGGTGGACCCGCCTGGTGAGACAGTTTGGCGGCTTGGCTAAGGTGGATCGGGTTCGTTTCTATGCCGCCAGTTGCTCCGTCATTTCCGCCGTAGCATAGACCTCGTGGGGTGTCCTGCCGCCGAAGGTCGAGTGCGGGCGTCTCCGGTTGTAATAGTCCATCCAGGAACCGATCCCGCTGCGGGCTTCGCGCGATTTCATTTCGCGATTATCCGCGAATATGAAAGCGTTCGGAACACTGGCGTCGGTTCAACAAGCAGTCCTCACCCTATCGCACAAATTAGAACAGCGGAATCTCGCCGGCCATCTCGTTGCGTGCGATCCAGGGTGTCTGCTCTCCGTCCGTAAGCGTGACGACCTCGCGTTTCAGCGCGCCGTAGATTTCGGAAAGCTCAAGCGCGCCGTTCCTGTTACGATCAGTATCCTGGCGTTCCACGCCGACGATCCGCGCAAGGCTGGTGGTAAAGACGCCGCCGCGCAGCGAGGATCGTTCCTGGCTCAGCTGGCGGCCTTTCGAGGCTGCGATCACCGCGACCCGACCGTCCCGATTGATGATCGAGGCGACCGCGCCATCATTCGCGCCGGAAAACTCGACCGCGCCCGAATGGCATGCATCGACGAACACAAACACACGCGCCTTCACCCCGGCCAGCGCCCGGGCGATCTTCGACCAGGAGGCGCCGGTAGCCGCGAGATCGTCGACGTCAGTATTCCGGCCAGCCAGGTAGAATGCGCCGTCTTCGTCGCGAAGACCGTGGCCTGCTGCCAGGATCATCACCGTATCGTCGGCGGTGGCAGTGGCGGTGATCCTTGCGATCCAGCGCAAAATCCCGCCCGCGAGGTCTTCCGATTCGAGCATGAGTTCCGTTTCCGCTTCCGAATAGTAGGTGTCGGCTGCAGCGCCGGCCATCTCGATGAAGGTCCGGGCATCCGAAGCTGCATAGGCCAGACGCGGTAGTCGCGGCGACGCATACTGGTCGGTACCGACGCCGAGCGCGAAAAGCCTTCCGACCGGCGACTTGTCTTCGCGCTCGACCGACACGGTGACAGGAACGCTCTCCAGCCCCCGTTTGTCCCGAGCGATGGCGGTAACCCAGCGCGCACTGCCTTCGAGCGTCACGGTCTCCACGAAGCTGATCGAATGGTCCGAAGCGTGTCGTTGAAGGATCAGTTTTCCATCCACGGCGACCGTGATGTCCGCAAGCTGATTGACCGATACCGCGCTGATATCGATTTCCACCGTACCAGGCCGGGAAACAGGCTTGACTGCCATGCGCAGCGACGGCGGCGCGGTCAGTTCCGGCGGCTGCAATCGATCGGCTGTGCCCGCCAGGATAGCGCGGACATGGTCGGGCCTGTCGAGAACAGCTTTGAACTGACTTGCGGTGTAGCGATCTGGAAGCCCGTCGAAAGACAGGTAGACGAAATGCCCCGCCTCCGGTGTGGCAATGTAGTAGCCGGTTGGATCATAGAGTGCCAGTTCGTCGTCCAGATACTTTCCGTTGAGGATCTTGCGACCGTCCTTGAGCTTGAAGACCGAGATCACCCCGTTTTCGCCGACCACGAAGATGTTGTCACCGCCTACGTCCAAGGCGACCATTCCAACCGGTCCCCCGATCTCGGACACCTCTCCGACCCACTTGACCCTGCCTTGTTCCAAGTCGAACACGCCGAAATGCAGCGATGGCGTCACGAAGGCGAGATGGCGCGCGTCCAGCCGGCTGGCATACATGTCGTCATAGCTGTTGATGTACCCGAAGCCGGCGGCAACGTTGCGGAAATAGCTGTCCGGTGAGGAATGCCGGTTCATCGGGTCGACGCGTTCCCCAAAGCCCTTCTCCTCGAATGCCGAGCCGAAGAGGTGCTGGCGATACGAGCCATCGGCGGTTTCCGTGATGAAGTAAAGGCCGCCATTGTTGACACCGACGCCGGATCCGGTGAAGCATCTTGATCCGACAATCCAGGCCGATTTTCCACCTCTCGTCCAATGGCGTGCATACATCACATGGTCCGGATTGATGCCGAACTCTGCGCCTTCCGGACAGTGCAAGACGTCATAAGGCAACTCCTGCTCGTCGAAGACCCGCCCCAGCCCGACGTCACGCCATTTTTGTGTTTCGGTCCACCGTTCCAGGCGGTCCTCATACGCGTCCTCCTCGCCTCCCGGCGTGACAGCATCGCTGAACAGAATGCCCTCACCTGTGTCGACCGAAAGGAGGCTCACCCCGACGAGATCCGCGATCCTCTCGCCGATATGATTGCGCCGGGTAGCCTCGGCCTTCTTCGAAGGCGCGATCGCCAGCGAAACGGCCGCGCGTTGCGTGACGGGAGTGGCGACCGCGCCTCCCTCCTTGCCGACGACGCGCTTTGAACCGACCGGCTCATGGGACGCATCGATATTCGTCGCGAGGAGGAGGCATCCCGGCGATTGTTCGGGGTTGTCCACCCTGCCGTAGGATACCGTCATGGGACCGGAAGAGGCCCCGTGCACGATGCGCCATGAACCGCAAGGCGCGCTTTCGGTCTTGCGCGTGCGCACCAGTCCGATGCCCTGCGGTAATTCGGCGGTGTCGATATCCTGATAATGGAGATAGTCCGACGCCGCCGTCAGCGAGATCGGGTCGAGCAACGTCCGCGACCAAGGGTACATTGAGTAGATTGCCGCCTGGTCGGTATCAATGATCACCGACAGCGGAGGACCGTCGAGACGTCCGGAAGAAAGGAGCGGGCTGTAGCGGTGTATTCTCCCGTCGACCAATCCCGGGACGATGATGAGGTCTTCCTCGAATGCTGAGCCTCCGTCCTGTTCGATCAGGGCATAGCTGTCTCCTTCTGTCCAATTGATCGAGTCGACCGACGCTGTCCGCGTCGTGGACGACGATGAGCGGTAGACGCTCTTCCTGGCGAGGAGATCTATGATCTCAACGGCATATCCGTTCTCGAAGAGGGCGGTGAGAAATCTCGACGTCGGAGAGAATTTCGGTTCCTGGCCCCTGCGTTCAAGGATGATGTTCCCACTCTCGCTATCGACAATACGGTACCATCCGTCGAAGACATGCATCGTATATCTGCCGTTGATCGAATGGACGATGCTGTCAGGCTGCTCCACCGAATACATGTCCTGGACGTAAATCTTAGGCTTGCCGACGGACACCTGAAGCCTTTGATCAGCGAAGCGGTATGCATAGTGATCTCGTCGTGCGAAATCTTCCTTGAAGAAGGGGCGCTCGCGGAGTCGCGGGACCTCGACAAGAGACCAGCCTACCGCCATCTCGCCCGTTTCATGGGTCGTGAATCCGAAACTGCCTTCCGAAATTGTTCGACCTTCCGTTGCCGCTACGTTCGCCAACGGAACGACAAGGCGGGTGCGATCACGGTCCTGGGCGATGCCGTAGGGACCGGGCGCTTGCGGCGGCAACGCGACAAACCCGTCCCCGGAGAATCGGACGCCGCTGGAAAACGAGAACATCAGGTAGAACGGATTTGCTCCACACAGCTTGTGAAGATCATGTTCGAGCTGCCACGATACGCGGATCTCCTGTCCGGCCTCAATACGTCCGCCCTTTTCCGTATTCATGGTAACCTCGACGCGCGGCGCGGCAGCGTCGGTGAGTGTATCAGCAAGGCAAGCCGTCTTCCCGTCGACCGGAGATTGTTCTTCGATCTGAAAGACCTTCTTGCCCACCGAGGACAGGAGCCTTTCCTCGCAGCCGATGCGCGCCGCGACCAGCGCGAAGGAGAGCCCGAAAGGACCTGCCTTCGGAGGCACGATGCGGAGCACCCGCTCGCCGCTCCGCAAATCATCGATCGCGAAGCGGTTCCATTCCTGCGCGAAGGCGATCCCGGGGTCCCGGTATCCGTCATCCGAGAGGAACAGCGTGTCGGCCGTGGCCACGAAGACCAGCATGTAGCCGTCGGTGCTGTCGTCCCATGCGCTCCCTACGACGATGTCCAGCGGCTCTCCAGCGTGGTGGATTGCCTCCTGTGGCCAATTCACCCCGAGCTTCTCAATGAGCCTGTATCCGCGCTCATAAAACTGGTTGCAGGCGACCTCATCTGCCTTCGCAAGACTCGCGCCAAAAAGCATCCCAAGCAGCGCGGTGAACGCGCAACACACGTCAATTCTGCTCATCCACTCAGTCCCGACGGCTCTATAAAGGGTGGAAAGCATAGCCTCGATCATGGCCAAACGCTTGGCACTATTCAGAACTTTACGATTATCCACATTTTACGGCTTTTCGGGAGATCAGTTGTCTGATCCGTGGGCATGCTCAGATCGCGAGGTCACTTCATTGCCTGTCTCCTTCATTGAGGAACAGGCTAACCCAAAATCGGGAACATCTCAGGGGAGCAGGTCATAATGTCGCAAGGGACGCCGGCCGGGGTACAACATGTTGTGTGCGTCGACTGTGGAAAGCGGGGAGAGCCGGGCGCCGCAGCGGACACCTGTTTCCTGTTCGCCCATTCCCTGTTCGGTGCGAACATATTCCCTGCAAGCCATCCTGTTTTTCCCTATTCGGGCGCGCAGGGAATTTGCGCCTAAGCCATTGTAACTTCGTGGCAATTCCACGCCCGAATCGGCCGGGAGCCGCCGGAAGCACGTATTTTCCCTGAAAATTCCCTGTATTCAGGGAAATTCAACCTGAGACAGGTTCGCCAAAGACTGCGCACACCACCATCCGACCCTCCCATGAACCGTCTGGTTTCGCGTCTCTTTGAAGATGTAGCCAACCTGTAGCGCGCAGGTTCACCTCGCAGGACTCGGGCATTTGCGGGAAAAGGCGGGAATGGCCGATGACAAGCGGGCGCGGGCCGCATCATCGTCGACCCACGACGAGCCCAAGTCAGCCTCGCCGGAGCCGTGAGGGTAGCCGTGGGAACGCGCATTCGATCGGTATCCGCGATGTCAGTCATCTCCGAACCCGTCAAAGTCCCCATCTTTAGGGGTGATCGTTACGGCGTCGTCGGGCCATTGATAGACGTCAGGAAAGCGCAGTTTGGCGGACTCGTATGTGGTTTCGGTGCAGAATTCTGGAAAGTCCGTGATCAATGCATCTTTCAGCTTGAATCGTATCCGCGAGAAGAAGTCGGCATAGAGCTCGGATATCTTTTCCGCCTCGTTTTCGCCCGATGATACCGGTTCGCAGATGGTCAGTCGCTGGAGATCCCCCTCATCCAACGGCGCGACTACTTTTTGCCCATCCGGCAATTGCAACTGCTGCATTGGTGGGTTGTCCGCTCGAAAGAAGACACCCAGCCGTTTCGACCAGTGGAGCCCGCCGAACCAAGGCAGGAGGCTGCCGCTTATTTCGCAGAACATCAGGGTTGGGGGCTCACCGCTATTGATGATTCGTGAATTTATGATCACGCATCCTGTAAAGCTCGCGTCCGAAAGATCGCCCGACACAGTCGAATTCACGATACGCGCACCAGTCGCCGCTGCACGCTTCAACGAGACAAACTTCAAGTCCGCCTCAAGAATCTGCGGGTCGTAGAGAACAGCGTCGTCCAGTATCGGAAGCATAGAAAACACGCGCCGGTTACCAGCGATGACAATACCGGAGAAGGTGGCGGGCTGCTGGCACTTCTGCGTGTCATTGTCCCACAGCCCGACCGCCTCACAGGACGCATCCCAGCCTTCAAGACTGCCCCCTCTGTCGTGGATGTTGGTGATCGCTTCACCCTTGCCGGTATTGCCAGGAGCCCGGCGGAGGAGGACGGATCGATAGCGCTCGATTGCATCTTCTCTCAGTTCAGACCGGAGCTCGATGCGGTCCTCAAGATCCACGCTGATCTGATAGGCGGTGAAGAGCAAAACTATGAACCCCGTTGCCCCGGCAACCAGCCCAACCAATTTCGCTCCATCGCTCTGAACCAAATGCCGCACGAGCCAGGACGAGATGACCGAAGGCATGAGAAGCAGAACCGCCGCGCCGAATATTACGAATGCAGCGGCAAGCAAGATGTCCTCATATCCTGCAATCAGTTCCATCGACCTGTCTCCCTCGCCCGTCGACATCAATAGTTCACGTGTCGGGGTCGATCCAGTGAGATGGCTCGCGAGATCGCTCATGTCATAGGCACCAATGAGAATGCCCGTGGAACCATTGAAAGTGCGGCGGGTTTCATTGCCATCCGTCTCCTGCGCTCACGGCATCGTTGACGGGATCCGTGCCGGCAGCCTGGCAACCGCCGGAGCATGAAAGGCGGAGATTGCCTCACCTGGCGTCGTCTCCTTCGACGCTTCGATCGAATTCGGCCCGCTGCGTGTCAGACCGTGATTGCCGACACACTTTCCCTGAAAGGACCAGGACATGACCGTCGTGCTTGCCACCGTGTGCCAGGATGGAGTCGTTCTCGGCTCGGACTCCCAGATCACGGACAAGGGGCGCGGCATGACATATCCCGCCGAGAAGCTTCACCCGCTGGGCGAAGTCGCGGCATGGGGCGGCAGCGGCTCGCGGGCGGTGCTCTTCGATGTCGAACGCTGCTTTAACGAGAACAGCGCGGCGATCCTCGAGGCCCCTGATATCGGCCGGGCGCTGCAGGAACACATCCTCCCGATCCTGCGCCATCACTACGACACGTTCATCGCCGACGTGCCCGGCGAGGAAGGCGGCGGAACGCCATCGGCCTATGTCATGGCCGCGGGATGGCGAGACGGCGAGCCGTGGATCATCGAGATTACCCCCTCCGGCATGATCGGGCACTACGCCGATATCGGCTTTCATGCGGTCGGAAGCGGGGCGGCCATGGCCCAGCAGGCCGGCTCCCTGCTGTCCCACTTCCACTTGACGAAGCGGCCCCTTCGCTTCGGTTGTGCTGCCGTCCTGCGCGTGTTGCAGGCGCTCGATCTCACCTCGGCGAGCGTCGGTGAGCCGTTCAGCCTGTGTCGCATTGACAAGGACGGTGCCCACCACCTCAGCGACAAGGAGATCGAGGAGGTGGCCAAGGACGTGCGCCGCTGGGAGAAGGCCGAGCAGTCCGCAATCGCCGACATATTCGATTGAGCACACCCTGGCCGACGGCAAGGACGGTGATGGGACGGCGATGCCTTGCGACCCCGTCGGGCGTTGGGTTGGAATTGTGCCGGGGTGGCACGAAGCGGCGATCACGGGAGGTCCGCGAACGCCCTCTCGACAATCCCGGTGTTGACCAATGGTTCAAAATCCATAATATTTTTCAATTGAAATAGCTATTTAGTGTCAAGCATAGGTTCACTCGACTGCCGGGTGACGGCATCTGTGGCACTCTGATCGTTTGCTTTGGGCGAAGCTGAGGAGGGCTTTGGATGCCGGTCAGTGAACCGGAGACTAAAGGAAGCAGTTCAAGAAATGCGGTGGAGCTGCGAGGGGTAGGCAAGACCTTCGGTAGCGGCCCCAATGCCTTCGTGGCGCTCAAAGACATCTCGGCGACAATCGGCAACAATGTCTTCTTTACGCTTCTCGGGCCCTCGGGATGTGGAAAGACGACGCTCCTGCGGCTGATTGCGGGCTTTGAAGCGCCGACCAGAGGCGAGATCCTGCTGCACGGCAGGGACATCGCCAATCTCCCCCCATATCGGCGCCCGGTGAATACGGTCTTTCAGAGCTACGCGCTCTTTCCCCACATGACGGTGGCGGAAAACGTCGCATTCGGCCTCCAGATGCTGAAGCGACCGCGCGACGAGGTCGTCCGCACTGTCGACGAGATGCTCCGGCTGGTTCGGCTGGAAGCCCTCAAGAACCGGCGAACGAGCGAGTTGTCGGGCGGCCAGCAGCAGCGCGTCGCATTGGCGCGCGCTCTCGCGCCCCAGCCGCAGGTGCTCCTCCTCGACGAGCCCCTCTCGGCGCTCGATCTGAAGTTGCGCAAGGAGATGCAGGTTGAACTGAAACGCCTGCAGACCGAGACCGGCATCACCTTTGTGTTCGTGACGCATGATCAGGAAGAAGCCCTGACCATGTCCGACCATGTCGCGGTCATGGATCAGGGCGACATCCTTCAGATCGGCACGCCACGCGAGATCTACGATCATCCGAAATATCGTTTCGTGGCCGATTTCATCGGCGACATCAATTTCATCGAGGCGCAGATCGACCAGGCCGGCGACGGCCAGTGCAGGGCGCGGTTCGACGGCGGCCAGACGCTGACCTTCAGGCCCAACGTCCCGGTGACGACGAACCAGAGCGACCTTGCGATCCGGCCGGAACGCATCACGGTCGGCGGGCGGCGACGGAAGACGCCATCACTGCACTGACAATGTCGTCTATCACGGCACGGACACGCTTTATCATTTCAGTCTCGCCGACGGCACCCGGATGCTGGCTCGTCGCCAGAACAGCGACCCGGCGGAACCGGCATGGCAGCCGGGCCAGCCATTCGCCTGGAGTGCCGTTCCCAACGCGGTGTCGATCATCGCGGACCAGGAGGCGGCAGAGCCATGAAGCTGGAACGCCGCCGCTCATTTGCAAATCTCTTGCTGATCGGGCCGGCGGCGCTCGCCATCATCATTTTCATGGTGGTCCCGCTCGCCATGATGGCCTGGATATCGGTTCAGGCCCGGAGCTATGGCGGCGGCGTGCATTGGGGCGAACTTACGGGCGAAGCGTGGCTTCGCTTCCTGTTCGAGCGCGAACTCGATGACAGCCTGACGATCAGTTTCAACTATCTTTCGATCATCGCGCGGTCGGTCTGGCTCTCGCTCATCACGACGGTGCTCTCGCTCGCGGTGGGATTTCCGACCGCATTCTTCATGGCAACGCGCGGTCGCAGGTGGCGCACGCTCCTGGTCTTCATGGTGACGCTGCCGTTCTGGACCAACCTTCTCGTCCGCAACTACGCCTGGATCCTGATCCTGCGCGACCACGGCACGATCAATGGTCTGCTTCTGTCGCTCGGGATCATCGATCAGCCATTGCCGTTGCTGCACAACCAGTTCGCGGTCGCCGTAGGCCTCACCTACTCGTTTCTGCCGTTCATGGTGCTGCCGATCTACTCCAGTCTCGAGAAGATCGACCTGCGGCTCGTCGAAGCCGCCTTCGATCTTTATGCCGATCGCTGGCGCGTATTGCGCAAGATCATCGTGCCGCTCGCGGTACCCGGCATCGTGGCGGGCAGCATCCTCGTCTTCATCCCCTCGCTTGGCTCCTACGTCACGCCTGAATTGCTGGGCGGCGGAAAGACGCTGATGGTCGGCAACCTGATCGGCCATCAGTTTGGAGCGGCGCGCAACTGGCCGTTCGGCGCGGCACTCGGCCTGTTCCTCCTCGCGCTCGTGCTTCTCGCCATGACGCTCTACGCGTTGCGCGGGCGCGGACCGGAGGCATCCCGATGAGCCGTCGGCGCGCCGTGGGAGATGCTAGGCGGTGGCCCGGCCTCGGCTTCGGCGCCGCGCTGTTCTTCGCATATGTGTATCTGCCGATCTTCATCCTTGTCGTGCTGTCGTTCAACGAGAACCGCGTCGTCACCGTCTGGACGGGGTTTTCGCTCGAATGGTACAGGATGGCGTTGCAGAACGACGACATCGTTCAGGCCGCGATCAATTCGCTTCTGATTGCCTCCGTCGCATCGGTCAGCGCGACGGTTCTTGCGACGCTGGCTGCCGTGCGCATGGCGACGACGAAATTCTTCGGGCAGACCGGCATGAACGCGCTGATTGCGCTGCCGATCACGGTTCCTGAAATCGTCCCCGCGGTGGCGACCCTCATGTTCTTCGCCAGCCTCGGCCTGACGCTCGGCCTCAGCACCGTCATGGTGGCGCATACCGTGTTCTGCATTCCGTTCGCCTACCTGCCGATCCGCGCCCGGCTGGAAGGCATGGACCCCAAGCTCGGTGAAGCAGCGGCGGATCTGTTCGCAAATCCGCGTC
Organism: Rhizobiaceae bacterium; assembly: GCA_023953775.1. Classification (GTDB taxonomy): domain Bacteria; phylum Pseudomonadota; class Alphaproteobacteria; order Rhizobiales; family Rhizobiaceae; genus JAMLJD01. The sequence continues at coordinate 12,202 of JAMLJD010000037.1, forward strand.
AGGCTTTCTTCAAGGTGACGCTGCCTCTGTTGATGCCGGGCATCCTGTCGGGGCTCGTGCTCGCCTTCATCATCTCGCTCGACGATTTCGTCACCACCTTCTTTGTCGGCGGCGCGGGCTCCACGACGCTGCCGATCTACATTTTCGGGTTGGTCCGAACCGGCGTCACGCCCGAAGTCAACGCGATATCCGCATTAATGCTGCTTGTTTCGATCGCACTCGTGTCCTTGTCGCTTTTTCTCGGCAGGTCGGAACACCGCTACTGATGAGCACGGTGGCAGCAAGATGCTCGTCAATGTTCAAGCTGGAGAACCATAATGAAGAAGAACACAAGAATGGCCGCTCTATCCTTCGGCGCGGCAGCGCTGGGCCTCATCGCGGCTTCCACGGCCGCATTGGCCGACGGCGAGCTGCGTCTCTACAACTGGTCGAACTATTTTTCGCCTGACCTGCTGGCGAAGTTCGAAGCCGACACCGGCACCAAGGTCACCATCGACAGCTATGCGTCGGAGGAAGATCTTCTCGCAAAGCTGCAGGCGGGCGGTGCCGGCTATGACGTGATCTTCCCGGGCACCACGACGCTGGGCGTGATGGTCAAAGAAGGCCTGCTGGAGAAGATCGACGTCAACAAGATGGAGAATTTCGCCAACGTATTGCCCGCGCACCAGACGATCGCCGGCGACGAAAGCCGCGAATACTCGGCTCCCTACATGTGGGGCACGACCGGCTTCACCTACGATCCGGCGATGGTCCCCGGCGGCTCGATGGCGGAGAGCTGGGAGGCGATCTTCAAGCCTGCCGACGAGCTGAAGGGCAAGATCGCGATGCTCAACGAGATGTCGGATGTGTGGAATGCCGGCGCCTATTATCTGGGCATCTCGAAGTGCACCGAGGATCCGGCGGAGGCGCAGCAGATCCTCGATCTGCTGATGGCACAGAAGCCCGACGTCAAACTGTATTCCAATGACGGTACGATCGATCGCATGGTCGCCGGCGAGGTCGCGGTTCACATGCAGTGGAACGGCGCCGCCCACCGCGTGAAGGCGAAGAAGCCGGAAGCGGTCTATGTCTACCCGCAGGAGGGAACGACATTCTGGACCGACGCAATGGCGGTGCCGAAAGGGGCTCCGAACCTCGAAAACGCCAAGACCTTCATCAACTGGATGATGGAGCCGGAGAACGCCGCGGCCGCCTCCAACTACACCGGCTATTCCAATGCGATCAAAGGCTCGGGCGAATTCCTCAAGGACGACCTCAAGGCCGATCCTGCCGTCAACACGCCCGAGGAATTTGGCGATCGCCTGCGCGCCTATGAGGCTTGTTCCGAAAAGTCGCGCGATCTTCGTGAACGCGTCTGGACCAAGCTGAAATCCTGATTGCTGCTATCGTACTGGCGTGGGGAGCCTTCCGGCTCCCCGCGGCGCAGGATTTTATCGCATGAGTGCCTTTCACGATCTCTACGGTTTTGACCGCGCCGAAGTAGGCCTGCACAACTGGCGGCTACACCCGTTCAGCCGTTTTGCATTCGAGCACACGCGCGAGATCGTGCCGACGGCGCATATCGACTGTGGCCTCGAACGTCCGGAATCCGCGCCGGCGGGTGATGGCCCCCTCGCAGGTTGCACGGTGACGATCGGCGACGCCGAGCTGGGCTGGAAGCAGTTTCTCGAACAATCGCATTGCGACGTGTTCGTTGCGCTGAAGCGCGGCGAGATCGTCGCCGAATGGACCGCCGGACATGCCGATGCCGGCCGGGCGCATATCCTGTTCTCGATCTCGAAATCGGTCACCGGCATCCTCGCAGGCATCCTTAATGATCGAGGCTTGCTCGACATGGAGGCTCCGGTATCGGACTACATGCCCGAGGCGAACGGATCGGCCTTCGGAACGGCGTCAATCCAGCAACTCGCGGACATGCGCACCTGCCTGAGCTTCGACGAAAGCTACCTCAACGCCGACGGCGACTATGCGCGCTACCGCCGGGCTACCGGCTGGAACCCTGCCGAACCGGGCCGCCCCAGCGAGACGATGGTCGAAATGCTGCTTTCGATCCGCCAGGGCGCCGGGGCCCATGGCGGCCCCTTTCACTACGCCTCTCCCAACACCGACCTCATGGGGGTCGTGCTCGAACGGGCGACGGGCAAGGACTATTGCGGCCTGCTGTCAGATCTCCTGTGGCGGCCGCTCGGCGCGCATTCCCATGCCTGCATGACGGTCGATGCCGTGGGCGCGCCGCGCGGGGCCGGCGGCATGTGTGCCACCGCGAGGGATCTCGCCCGGCTCGCCGAGGCTGTTCGTTGCGGCGGAGAAGGCGCCGATGGCCGGATCATGCCGGCAGCCTGGGTCGACGACATGCTGCATGGCGGCGACCAGAAGGCCTGGCAGAACGGCAACTTCGCCGCCTTCCTGCCCAACGGGCGCTACCGGAACTGCTGGTACCAGACAGGCTATGGGTCCGGTGCCTTTTGCGCGATCGGCATTCACGGCCAATGGGCCTATGTCGACCCGACCGCGGAAACCGTCCTGGTCAGGCTGTCCTCACAGCCGATTCCGCTGGACGACGACCTCGACCTGAAGAACCTTTCCTTCTTCCAGCAGGTTTGCGCGCGCCTCGGCTAGCCCCTTTCAAGCCGCCGATGAGCACCCTCGGCCCTATTCGATGACCAATGATCTTACGGCCACGTTCGGCGGCTGGTTGAGTATGAACAGGATCGCTTCGACAACGTCGCGACTGCTCAACCCATGGCCGGATGCCGGCGCGCCCGGTTCGGGATCAGCAGGGGGACTGTCCGCGAAATCTCCGGGAAACACCGCCGTTACCCTGATTTTTGTTGCCTCGAGCTCTTCCGCCAGACCGTGAACGAAGCCCGCCTGTGCAGACTTTGCCGCTGCAAAGGCGACCGAAGCACCTTCAAGTGCCCTGTATTGAAGGCCGCTGGTCGACACCACCGTGTGGATGTCCGCATGCTCCCTCGCCTTCAGATTCGGAAGCAGATGACGTGTAAGTATCAACGACCCGATTGCGGCTGATGCGATGCATGCCTGGATATCCAGGTCCGAAACCTCATCCATCGACCCTGGCAGCCACATCGCCCCGTTGTGAATGAGCCCATCCAGGTCTTTGTGCCTGCTCGCCAGTGTCTCTCCCGCTTCCGCAGCACTTTGTCTGTCTGCAAGATCACAGCCAACGACACCGACCTGCTGGCCCGTCATTTCGAGGATTGTGCCGGCCGTGGACCGGAGAGCTCCCTCGGACCGCGCCAGCAGGACGAGTTGTGCCCCGGCACGCGCCATCTCGATCGCCAGCGCGGCACCCAAACCGCGGCTTGCACCGGTAATCGCAAACTTTCGATTCGAGATCCGCATATCTTGTTCCTGCCTCCGCGAAAGCTCGGCTTGAATCAGGTTCATTGCAAGAGTTCGGGCTGCCTTCGCCGGACTTGCCGACCTTCGCGATTGACTGACTTGTCCCTGCGGGCCAGGCCGGAAGCGGATATTCGGCTGTGCACTGATCGCCCATGCGTTCACATTAATTCCATTAACATATTGCCATATAAAAGAAAAACAGTCTATATTGAACCATCGTTCAAAATTGTTGACTGCATCAGGTGCCAGCGATGACCGCCCTCCAGAGAGATGTTTCCATTCCCGACAATTGGGACCGCAGCGGACTGCCCGGCTGGGCCTACCACAGCGACGCGTTTCTGCGACTGGAACTGGACGGCATGTTCCGGACCCATTGGCAGATTGCGTGCCACGTGTCCGACCTGGACGGGCCAGGAAGCTATGTGTCGCTGGATGCCTTCGGCGAACGCGCGCTGATCCTGCGTGGCAAGGATGGGAAGATCCGCGCGTTCCACAATATCTGCCGCCATCGCGGCAGCCGGCTCGTCTCGGACGAAAAGGGGACGTGCCGCAACGCCCTGGTATGTCCCTTCCACGGCTGGGTCTACAATCTCGACGGCACGCTTCGGGGGCCGGCTCGCCCCCGGAGCTTCCCCGATCTGGACCGGCATGAATACGGGCTGATCGAAATCGAATCCGAAATCTGGATGGGCTTCGTCTTCATCCGGTTCCGCGACGGACCGCAGCCGGCGGTGCGCGCGTTGATGGCCAAGTTCGAGCCGGAAATTGCGCCGTACGCCGTTGCCGACATGATTCCGGCCGGCGACATCTGGGAACAGACATCGCCGGTAAACTGGAAGTCCGTCCGCGACGTCGACAATGAAGGCTACCATGTCGCGATGGCGCATCCTGCGTTGCAGGACCTGTACGGGCCCACTTACTATGACGAGCCGTTCGTCGACGGCGTATGCCGATCACATGCGAGCTATGACGGGCGCAAAGGCAGGCGATGGAGCGTTCGTCACTATCTGACGCTGGCGCCTGATGCCGGCCACCTGCCCCCGGAGCAGCGCAATGCATGGATCTTCTACACGCTGTTTCCGAACACCGTCATCGCGATGACGCCGGAACTGACGCAGTTCTACCAGGAGTTTCCCCTGTCGAGCGGCGAAACGCTGCTTCGCGGCGGCGTCTACAAATATCGTGACGAGAGCCGTGAACAGGCGGCAGCGCGGTATCTCGCCATGCGGATCGACCGCGAGACAATGGAAGAGGACGTTCAGCTTACGGTCTGGTCGAACGAGTCCATGCGCTCGCCTTCCTTCGCCGGGTTCTTCCTGTCGGATCTGGAATACGGCGTGCGAACCCACCACGACCACTTGCGCGCGCTGTTTCCGGTCCTCGACTGCGACGAAGCTCCCGCCGATGAAGACATGGAAGCGGCAAACAGGCGGATGCTGGAGGCTTCCGGCACCTAGGCCGGTTCGCTCCAAAGCCTTTCGGACCTCAGATCCGCAGCGCACCGCTCGATCCCTTCCCCCAGGATCGACACCATCGAGTCGATCTGGGCACGCGTGATGATCAGGGGCGGCGACATCACGCACATGTTGACCAGCGGCCGGACCATCAGCCCGAGCTCATGGCAATGCGCGTCGATGCGCTTGCCGATATCGCGGTCGATTTCATTCACGCCCGCCGACGGATCGGCAAGACACTCCACGCATGCCATCAGGCCGACGCCACGGACTTCGGCGACCAGCGGCAGGTCTTGCAGCGTGCGCAGCCTTTCCTGGAAGTAGGGGGAAATTTCGCGCACATGCTCGAGCACGCCGTCCTCAAGGAGGTCGAGGTTCCTGAGCGCCACGGCGCATCCGATCGGGTGGCTCGAATAGGTCAGGCCATGCGCATACATGGCTTCGTCCCGGCCGCTGTCGCGGATTTCACTGAACAGCCGCGCCGACACCACCATGCCGCCGAGCGGAAAATAGCCCGACGTCACGCCTTTGGCGAACGTGATGATATCGGGTTCGATGCCGAACACCTCTTTCGAGGCAAAGATTTCGCCAAGCCTGCCGAAGCCGGTGACGACCTCGTCGCTTATGAAGAGGATGTCGTTCTCGCGGCAGATCCGGGCGATACGCGGCAGATAATTCGGTGGCGGGACGATGACGCCGCCGGAAGCCATGACCGGTTCGCCGACAAATGCGCCGATCGACTCCGCGCCGATTTCGCGGACCTTCTCCGCAAACTCGGCCACCAGAAAATCGCTGAACTCCTCGACGCTCGATCCGGCAGGCCTGCGCAGCGGATCGGGACAGGTGAGCTTGACGACCAAATCGCCGGCGCCGTCCATCCAGTCGCGACCCGCCATGCGACCGTTGAGCGAAGCCGACAGGTAGGTCGAGCCGTGATAGGCGCCGCCACGGCTCAGGATGAGCTTCTTGCCGGGCTTGCCGCGCACATTGTTGTAGAATTGCATGAACCGCAGCGCGCTCTCGACCGCGGACGAGCCGCCGGTCGTGAAGAACACGTGCTTCAGGTCACCGGGCGCATAGCCTGCAATCCGCTCCGCCAGCAGCGCCGACGGTTCGTTCATCGTGTACCAGGGCGAGTTGTAGGAGAGTTCCAACGCCTGGTCGTGCAGCACCTGCGCCAATTCATGCCGGCGGTGGCCGAGATTGACGCACCACATGCCGGCAGGGCCGTCGATCAGCCGGTTGCCGCGGTCGTCCGTCACGTAGATGCCGTCGCCCTCGCCCAGCAATCCTCTCGCCTCTTCTCCCAGCTGGCCCGCGACGGGCCATGGCTGGACGAGGTGTTGCTCGGCCGTGCGAATGAGGTCGCGATGCGCAGCGACGCCGCGCTTCCGGCGATCTGGCGACTGTGCCCTTGCAGATTTCATCGAATGCCGTGCCTTGAACTAATATCATGAATTTCAACAGCTATATTCACTATTTTGAACATTTGTTCAATATATGAGCACGGCGAAACGGCCACCGGCTACGAAAACCGGGGTTTGACGGCGGATCGCGCTCTAGCGTGGGAAGTGACGCGGAAACGATGCGGCGAGAAACGAGATCGCTGCCTCGCGGGCAGCATCGCGGCTGAGCTTCGCACTGCCCATCATCAGCCGCAGCCACAATCCCTCGAGCAGCGCATCGAGCGCCACCGCGACTGAATGTGGATCAATGCTGTAGTTGCCGCTGTCGGCGAGATCGCGGCACATCCGCTCCAGCAGTTGCTGGTAGGCCTCGTCGCGCGATCCGCAATGCGCCTGGTAGGTCGGGCGCGACCTCGCCTCGCCCCAGAACGCGCACCAGGCAGCCAGTTTGCGGCGGTTGCAGATCGCGGGATCGAAGTCGGCGCGCACCAGCGCGAGGAGTTGATCCGCCGGATCGCTTGACGCCTTGGCAAGCGCCGAGCGCCAGTGCGCGGCATATTCCTCGGCCATGTGCTGCAACGTGGCTACGAGCAGTTTTTCCTTGCTCTCGAAGTAGAAGTTCACAATGCCCCGCGACAATCCCGCGCCCTTCGCGACATCGGCCAGCGTCGTCTCGGCATAGCCGCGGGCGGCCAGCGAATCGATCGTCGATTCGATGAGCTGCAGGCGCCGTGCGTGCCTGGTTCCCTTCCGCCCCTTACGATCTTCGCTTTCGGACTTCACGTTTGCCGGCCGGGCATCCGTCATTCGGCTGCCCTGTGGTCTCGCGCCGTCCGGAGACCGGGTTTGCTCGCCCGCAGATGCGTTGGCCGATGCTCGCCACTGTCGAGCACCGTCTGCATGGCCTGCCAGGTGGCGATATTCTTGTCGACATATGCTCGCCCGACCTCGCGCGCCGCCGCCTCCCCGAGCGGTCCGCGCAGCTTCGCCAGTTCGTCGCGCGCGGTCTGCGCATACCACGGATTGCGGTCGTCGCTCGAAACCGCGTCAAACCCGGCATCCTGCAACATCTGCCGGTACCGCGCCGGCGACGCCATGTTGAAGCTCAGCCCTTCGGCCTCCAGATAGGCCTTCATCTGCGCCGACGGCGCCCCGTCGTGACCGATCATCCAGTCGCTGGCCGCAAACACGCCCCCGGGCCTGAGCACCCTCAATATCTCGGCGAACAGGCCTTGCTTGTCGGGTACATGGACGATGGCGTCCTTGGAGAACACCACGTCGAAGGCACCGGCACCGAACGGCAGCGATCCCGGCGGGCCGTGAACGAACTCCGTACGACCCTGCAGGCCGCGCTTCGCTGCACGCTCCTTCGCCGCCTCGATCACCGGCACCTCGACGTCGAAGCCGGTTGCCTTTGCGGTCGAATGCGTCTCGGCGAGATAGCAGGTGATGCCACCGGTGCCGCAGCCCAGGTCCAGCACCTGCTTGCCGGCAAGATCGAGCCCCGCGACGATGCGGTCGACCTCTTCCGTGCCGCCCGGCGACAGGAAGCCGTCCCCCCAGAGAAGTTCAAGAAAGCGGATTGCTGCCGCGTCATATTCGGCGGGCGGAACTGCGGCGGAATCTACCAAACTTTGCGCCTCGGCCTAAAGTGTTTCACATTGTGCGTCGATGGAGCCGGTAGCGACTTTTAGCATGGAAAACGAGCGGGATGCCAATTGGCGGGCGATCCGGAGACCACCGGGGCCCGCGCGGTCCGGACGGGATCGCTACGCCGCCGCGATGTACTTTTTCATGGCCGGCGAGATGGATGCGGAGACGCTGGAAATCTATCGTATCTGCGCCAAGCTGGATAACGAGGACCCTGTCGGCATCCTGCAGGACACGGGGATCGGCGCGCAGTGGGTCCGTGCCATGAGTTCAGGACGACGATCGTCGGACACAACCACCGAGACGCGATGATTGGTGGAGCCCCGATCGGGTCATCGCAGACACCGTCAGCGCGGAAGCCGTTTCCAATCAAACGACCGTATCGGTCACGTTTCAAGGAATTTGCAGGTAGGAGACGGCGGCTTCAGCAACGTAGCCTGAAGGTCCGCCAGCACCATTATCGCTGGTCGTCCGACGGCGTTCCGTCGATCACGGCATCGAAATCGGAAATGTCCGCGAACGCCGCCAGAGCGGTCCGCCCGAACTTGCTCTTCGTCGCGAGCAGAAATTTTTTGGTTGCCGAAGCCATGGCGGCTTTCTTGACGGCGATCTTCGACAGATCGAAATCCATCACACGCCCGTCATTGTCGATCGCCGAGCATGCGATCAGCGCATAGTCGACCCGCAAGGCGGCAAGCGACAGCATGATCTCCTCGCCCACGAGCGAGCCGTCCCGGCCCTCGACCTTGCGCCCAAAGACATTGATGTCGTGATGGGCCGGGTCGAAGGCGAGAGCAGCGCGCATGGAGTTGGTGAATATCCGGAAACCCGGCCGCCGGTTGAGGACGGTGGCCGTCATTTCGATGGTGGTTCCGACATCGAGGAAAATGCTTGCCCCGTCAGGGCACAGAGCGACGGCGGCTTCGGCCACACGGACCTTGTCGTCGACGGCCATGCCGAGCTTGTGGTGATGGTCGAGACGCAGCGTTTCGGTGCTGCCGATGACGCCCGCGCCGCCATGGAAACGCTGCAACAGCCCCGCATCCGAGAGAAAGATGATGTCGCGGCGGACGGTCTGCGCCGAAACGCCGAACTCTTCCGCCAGGCCCTCAATGGTTACGAAGCCTGACGCCTCCGCGCGAATGAGAATCTCATTCTGCCGGCTGTTCAACTGCGGACGTATGCCGTCTTGCTTCATGTGCTTGTCCTGTGGCTGGCCTTGATGTAAGAAAACTTACATGAAAACCCGAAAAATGTAAAAGAGGCGTAGCATGACGACGCGGACATATCTATTGGCGCGGGATGCGGTGTACGGTCCGGCGGGACGTTTCGACCCGTGGGACTGGTCCTGGAAGCCTGCCGCCGCGCCGGGCGGCGCCACCGAAGCCACCGCCAGACAGGCTGTGGCCCACCTCGCCACCCTCGGCGCACGGCGCATTCCGGTCGGCGTGATAGGACCGCGCGAATGCGGAGAGGACAAGCTCGCGATCGCCGAGCAAGTGGGAGCCGGCATCGGAGCGCTCGGCCTGACCATGATCTGCGGCGGACGCACCGGCGTCATGGCTGCGGCCGCCAAGGGGTGCAGGGCGTCGGGCGGCCTGACCGTGGGGCTGCTGCCCGGCCATGACTGGCGGGAAGCCAACATGGATATCGCCTTGCCGATCGCCACGGGCATGAGCGAAGCCCGAAACATGATCATTGCCAAGTCCAGCGCCGTCCTCATCGCGATCGGCGGGTCATATGGCACGCTGAGTGAAATCGCCTACGGTCTCCACTTTTCGAAGCCGGTCATCGTCCTGGCCGACGCGCACGATGTGCCGGGGACCGAACGCGCATCGGATGCCGACGACGCGCTGGACCGCCTCGCGGAGCACCTGATGAAGAACGCTGTGTCATATAATTGACATCTGAATTGAGTATCTGTAATTAAACTTACATGAGGGGGAGCCTTGGAACGTATGCCCGAGATACTTCAGCTACGTGATGTCAGCCGTCGGTTTGGGGCGACGACGGTTCTCGACAAGGTGAACATCACGATCGGGACGGGCAGTTTCACAGCCCTGCTGGGAGCCTCCGGCTGCGGCAAATCCACCACTTTGCGCATCATGGCCGGTCTTGACCGTCCCACCTCGGGAGACGTGCTGCTGGCAGGCTCGGACGTCAGCGGGCTATCCGCCTACGAGCGCAATGTCGCAATGGTCTTTCAGTCCTACGCGCTCTATCCGCATCTGACGGTTGCGCAGAATATCGCCTTGCCGCTGACCATGCGGCATCTGTCGCCGCTCGGCCGGATCCCGCTGCTGGGAGCCCTTGTGCCCGGTACGGGCAGCGCGCGGCGCACGATCACCACGAAGGTGGAGGAGGCCGCCGCGGCGCTGGGCCTCGACAAGCTTCTTGATCGCAAGCCCGGCCAGCTTTCCGGCGGGCAGAAGCAGCGCGTGGCGCTGGGGCGCGCGCTCGTCCGCGATCCCTCGCTCTTCCTGCTCGACGAACCGCTCTCCAATCTCGACGCCCGCCTGCGCATTCGCATGCGCGGCGAAATAAGCGCATTGCACCGCCGGACCGGAAAGGCGTTCGTCTACGTCACCCACGACCAGACCGAGGCGATGGCGATGGCCGATCAGATCGTCGTGATGATCGGCGGACGCGTCGCCCAGGCGGGCTCGCCGCGCGATCTCTACGAGCGCCCGGCCAACCGCGATGTCGCGGCATTCATCGGTCACAATGCCATCAACTTCCTTGCGCCGGGCGACGGCGTCGATGCGGGCGACGCGATTGCCGGAATAAGGCCCGAAGACCTCGCGCCCGACACGAAGGGCGCGCTGACGGCACGACTGGAAACCGCCGAGTATCTCGGCTCCGAGATCGTTCTCGGCTTGCGCAGCGAAAGCGGTGCGGAGATCCGCGCGATCGCGCCGGGAGACTTTGACGTACCGGCGCCGGGCAGCGAAGTTCGTCTCGGCTACGCCGCGCAGAAAGTCCACGTCTTCGACGCGAAGACGGGTGTGCGGCTGGAGCGCCCGGCATGAAGCTCTCGGTCGAAAGCCGTCAGGCGATAACGGACGCCTGGCTGGTCGGGCCGGCGACACTGGCCCTGATCCTCTTCATTTTCCTGCCGGTGGCGATTGTCGCCGTGCTGTCGTTCACCGACTACCAGTTCGGAGCGACAAGCTTCAACTGGAACGGGCTCGAGAACTACGTCAAGCTGTTTTCATCCAGCATCGGCCGCCGCGCGATCACCAACACCTTGATCTACGTGGCGATCGTCATCCCGTTTTCGGTCGGCTTCGGACTGCTCGTCGCCATCGGCCTGTTCCGGATGGCGACCTGGGCGCCGCTGCTCTCCAATCTGATGAAGACCATCTACTTCCTGCCCGTGGCGGCGACGCTCGTCGCCATGTCCGTGGCGTGGCAGATGGTGCTGCATCCCTCGCTGGGCATCGTCAACCAGACGCTGCTGTCCTTCGGAATGCAGCCGCAGAACTGGCTGAGCGACCGTGGGCTGGTGCTCTACACGCTGGCCGTGATCGGCATCTGGCAGAGCGTCGGCTACAACATGGTTCTGTTTCTGGCCGGTCTCTCCGCGATCCCGACCGAACTCTATGACGCCGCGGAGGTCGACGGCGCCGGCGGCGGATGGTCACGCTTCTGGACGGTCACCTGGCCGATGCTCGGCCCGACGACTCTGTTCGTCATGGTGGTCACGGCCACCAATGCGTTTCGCGTGTTCGAGACGGTCGCCACCATGACCAAGGGCGGACCCGCCTTTGCGTCGGATACCCTGGTCTACGCGCTGTATCGGGAAGGGTTCGTCTACTTCAAGGCAGGCTATGCCAGCGCGATCACCATGGTGTTCTTCGCCTTTCTTCTGGCCCTCGCCCTCATCCAGTTCCGGATCGTCGAAAAGAGGGTGCACTACAGATGAAACGTCTCATCCTGAGCCGGCTTCTTCCGACCATCCTTCTCGTCCTGGGGGCGGCAGCGATCCTCTTGCCTTTCGTGTGGATGCTGTCGCTCTCGGTCAAGCCGCGCGACGAGATCTTTTCGACGGCCATCCATTTTCTGCCGTCGCGCTTCGAGTGGGAAAACTACGCCTTCGCGTTCACACAGACCGATATTCCACTCTTCCTGTGGAACGGCCTCGTGATGGTCGCAGGCATCCTCTTCTTCCAGATCCTGTTTGCGGTGCCGTGTGCCTATGCGTTGGCGCAGCGCCGGTTTGCGGGACGGAGCCTGTTGTTCGGACTGGTGGTCGCGGCCCTCCTGGTTCCGTTCCACGTGACGGCGATCCCGATCTTTTTGGCATTCGCCAAGATTGGAATCCTGAACACGATGTGGGCGCTGATCCTGCCTTTCGTGCAGACGGCATTCGGCGTTTTTCTTTTTCGCCAGTTTTTTGCGCAGATCCCGGCCGATTTGTTCGATGCGGCGCGCGTCGACGGGCTGGGCGAGACGGCGATCGTCTGGCGCATCGCCTTTCCGCTGGCGCTTCCGGCCGCCACCGCATTCGCGATCTTCTCGGTGACGGCCCACTGGAACGATCTCTTCTGGCCGCTGATCGCGACGACCGATCCGCATCTGGCCACGCCGCCCCGCGGCATCCTCTACTTCCGCGACCAGGAGTCCGGCGACAATGTCGGTCCGCTCATGGCCGCTGCGGTGATCATCACCGCGCCCCTCGTCATCGCTTTCCTTCTGGCACAACGCAAATTCATCCAGGGCATCGCCGCCGGCGGCCTGAAGGGGTGAGGCAATGAAACGTCGCAACGAGCTCGGGACCAACCGCGCCAGATCCAACAATCAATGAGGAGTGAGACAACATGAGACATCTCTTATTCGCATCCGCCTTCATGCTGGCCGGTGCAACCGCCCTGCATGCGCAGGAGACGGAGGTTCGGGTTCACTACGCAATCCCGACCATTTGGGCCGACACGCAGCAGAAGCTGGCTGACGCCTTCATGGAAAAGCACTCGGACATCAAGATCACGCTCGATGGACCGGCGGACACCTACGAGGACGGCGCCCAGCGCCTGCTGCGCGAGGCCGTTGCAGGGACCGGTCCGGACGTCGCCTATGTCGGCCTGAATCTCTGGCGCGTTCTGGAAGATCGCGGTCTCGCCCAGCCACTCGACGGTTTCATCGGCGATGACCCGCTGTCCAAGGGCTACACCCCCGCGCTGCTGTCGCTCGGCCGGTTCGAGGACGCGCAATACGCGCTGGCGACCTCGGCATCGACACTGGTCATGTACGTCAACCCGACGCTGGTCGAGAAGGCCGGCGGCTCCATGGACGACTTTCCCGACACGTTTGACGGCGTGATCGAGCTTGCCGCCAAGATCGATGCCCTCGGGGATGGCACCGACGGCATATGGATCTATCCGCATGACTGGCGCTATCAGTCGCTGCTCGGCTCCCATGGCGGTCGTCCGATGAACGCGGACGAAAGCGACATCACCTTCGATGGTCCGGAAGGCATAGCAGCGGCCGGCCTCTACCAGCGCTTCGCCAAGGAAGCGGGGATGCAGTCCTATTCGGAAAACGATGCGCGCCAGGCTTTCCCCGCCGGCACGCTCGGCATCATGTTCGAAAGCTCCTCGCTCCAGAAGCGCTTCACCGAAGGCGCGGGCGACAAGTTCGACGTGACGATCAAGCCGTTGCCGATCGCCGCCGACGACAAGTCGAAAGTCTATTTCCCGACTGGCGGTTCGGCCATCGTAATGCTTGCCAAGGATGACGCCAGGCAGAAGGCCGCCTGGGAGTACATTGCCTTCGTGACCGGTCCCGAAGGCCAGAAGATCATCGTCGAGAATACCGGCTATGCTCCGGCAAACGCCAAGGTCATCGAGGACAAGTCGTACCTCGGCGATTTCTACGCCAACAACCCCAATGCTCTGGTGGCGCATAGCCAGGTCGCCAACTTTGCCGGCCCCTGGTACGCCTATCCGGGCGCCGAGGGTGTCGCAGCGACCGATCTCATAGCGGCGTCCCTGGTCGAGGTCGCCGAAGGCGCGGAGCCCGACTCCACCATCAAGGACCTTGCCGAAACGCTGCGCGGCCTGTTGGGCATGAAGTAGCGGCTCGGCGAACGCCGGCGGGCGGCATCCTCCCGCTGCCTGCCGGCGCTGCATCGTTTCCGGCCGAGTTGCCGGAAAACGGGAGGTCTGTTCGACCAACTGCAAGCCGGTCGATCCGATCTCGAGATTGCCGTCTAGGGTCAGGAGCGGATATGCAAGGTTACTTGCTGCGGCCGTATGAGGAGGTCGCGACGGCGATCAGCACGATTGCGCCGATGAGCATCTCGCGCACATAGCTGTCGACATTCATCTGCGTCAGCCCGTTGTCGAGAATGCCGAGGATCAGCACCCCGACCAGCGTCGCGAGCACACGCGGCTCGCCCTCCTTTCCCATGGTCATGCCTAGAAAGACGGCGGCAATTGCGTCGAGCATCAGCCCGGCGCCTTGCGTGGGATTGGCCGAGGCGACACGGCTGGCATACATCAGGCCGGCCAGCGCGGCCCCGACCCCGGTCAGCACGAAGGCGCTCGATCTCAGCCGCGTTACCCGGACGCCGGCGAGACGGGCCGCCTCGCGGTTGCCGCCGATGGCGTAGAGCCGGCGGCCATAGGTGGTCTGCTCCAGAAGCACCCAGGTGACCGCCAGAACGACCAGGGCGGAAATCGACAGGAAGGGCAGCTTCAGCCCCGCCAGACCGATACCGTCGAGCGGGATGCCTGAGCGTGCGAACCCGGAAAAGGCGGCGGGGATGTCGCGGCCGAATATGGTCCGGCCGCCGGAGACGAAGAACGCCAGGCCGCTGAAGATCGTCAGCGTGCCAAGCGTCGCGACGAAGGGCAGGATGCCGACGACCGCGACCAGGAAGCCGTTGAGCAGCCCGCCGAGCATGCCGACCACGAGCGCCGCGCCAACGCCGACCCACAAGGGATAGCCCAGCGCGAACAGCACCGCCGCGACGATGCCCGCGAGGCTCGCCATCGACCCGACCGACAGGTCGAAGTCACCCATCACCATCACGACTGTCATCGCGAAGGCGACCACGGCCAGCATGGAAATCTGCTGCGAGACGTTGATCAGATTGCGGGCCGTCAGAAAGGTGTCGGGGAGCTGGACCGCGAAGAACACGACGATCAGGAGCAGCCCCAGCAGCGTGCCCATCTGGCGAAAACGGGCGATCATCCGGCCTCCGCCATCCTGTCGGCGGCATAGAACATCTCGAGCAGATCGCTCGACGCCATGCCGGCCGGATCGACGATGGCGTGCTGGACACCCCCGCCGAGGATCAGGATACGGTCGCACATGCCGAGAAGCTCGGGCAGGTCCGTGGAAGACATGATGATGCCGCAGCCCTGCTCGCTCAGTTCGCGCACGAGCTTGTAGATCTCGAACTTGGCGCCGACATCGACGCCGCGCGTCGGCTCGTCCAGCAGCAGCAGATGCGGGGTCGAACCCAGCGCCCGAGCGAAGACCACCTTCTGCTGGTTGCCGCCGGAAAGCTGCCACACCGACTGTTCGGGGCCCTCCGCCTTGAGATGCACCCGCGACGACAGCTCCACCGTGCGCTTGCGTTCGCGCGAGCGCCGCGCGCGCCAGCCTGCATAATGCGGCAGCAGCGTGTTGAGCCGCACGTTCATGTGCATCATCAGGCCTTCCGACCGGCGCTCCTGCGGCACGTAGGCAACGCCGCGCGACCAGGCCGCGGACGGCGACGATGGGAGGCGGGCGTTTTCGAGCAGCGCCGTGCCGCCGGTCTGTTTCTCCAGCCCGAGGAATAGCCGCAGCAGCTCGGTCTGGCCGGATCCCGCGAGGCCGGCAACGCCGAGTATCTCGCCTCTGGCCAGTGTGAAGTTCAACCCGGCGAGCATGGTTGAGGAGACATTCTGCAATTCGCACACCGCGTCGGCGCCACGAGGAGCGGTCCGGTCGGGAAATCCGCTGGCGATGTCGCGCCCTGTCATGGCAAGGATGATGCCTTCGCGACTTGTCTCGGCAAGCGGCGCGGACATGACGTGGCGACCGTTGCGCAGCACGCTGACGTCATCGCAGACGCGCATGACTTCCTCCATGCGGTGGGAGACGTAGAGGATCGCCGCACCCTGTTCCTTCAGCCGTGCGATGACGGCGAAGAGCTTTTCGGATTCGGCCTCATTGAGCGCCGCGGTCGGCTCGTCGAAGACGTAAAGGCACGGCGCCATTTCGCTCTCATGGGCAACCAGCGCCGAGGCGATCTTGATGAGCATCCGGTCGCCGGTGCCCAGCGCGCCGGCATGGCGCCTGACGTTGATATGGTCAACGCCGAGCGCCGCGAGCGCGGCGGTCGCACGTCGCCCGAGTTCCGCCCAGTCGACCAGGAACCCGGCACGAACCGGCATCTCCTGCCCGAGCAGGATGTTCTCGGCCACCGACAGTTGGGGAATGATGTTGAGTTCCTGGTGGATGAAGCGGAAGCCGGCTGCGGCCGCGTCCGCGGTCGAACGCAGCGGAACGTCGTCGCCGTTCTTCCTGACGGTCATGGCATCGGCCGGTACGACGCCCGCGAGCAGCTTGATGAAGGTCGATTTGCCGGCGCCGTTTTCGCCCATGAGGGCGTGAACGCGGCCCGGTTGCAGCCGCAGCGTAACGTCGTCGAGCACCGTCGCCGGGCCGTAGCGCTTGCTCAGCCCGGCGAATTCCAATGCCGTATCGGTGGTATCGGCCAATGGATTGCCCCCGGTGTGCGGTCCCGGCAATCCGTTGCGATCACTGCTGCGCGTTGGCCGCGGTGATCAGCCGTGTCGGCACGTAGATGACCTTGGCGCGGATATCCTCGCCGGCCATTGCGCGCGCCGCGGCATCGGCGGCGGCCTTGCCGATGCCCTCGAAATCCTGCGCCACCGAGGCTTCGAAATTGCCACCGGCCGCGATCGCGTCGCGCGCCTGCGGATTGGCGTCGATGCCCACGACGACGATGCCCTCATCCGCGCGGCCGGCATCCTCGATGGCCTGCAGTGCGCCCAGCGCCGGCTGGTCCCAGGCGGCCCAGACCGCGGCGATGGAGCCGGGCTCCGGATTGGCGGCGAGCACCGCCTCCATCTTGGCGCGGCTGTCGGCGATGCCGCCATCCTGCACGTCGGGCGTGATGCGGTCGACCACCTCGATATCGGGATGGTTGCCGAAGACGGCGTCAGCGATCACGCCGCGCACCTGAACCGGCGGAAATGCGTCAAAGACGAACATCACGACGCGGCCCTTGCCCTCGATGCGGTTGGCCACATAGACCGACGTCTCGGCGGCCATCGCATAGCCGTTGGAGGTGACGTTGGTGACCAGCAACGGGTCGGCACCCGCGTCCATGCCGATGACGGGAATGCCGGCATCCGCCGCCACCTGCAGCCCGGCGGCCACCTGCGCGGGATCGACATTGATGACGATCGCATCGACCTTCTGGTTCACCGCGTCCTCGATGCGCGAGATCACCGCCGCGACATCGCCCGCTGTATCGACGACATTGACGTCCCAACCCTTCGCGGCCGCCTCCGCCTCGAAGCCCTGGACATAGGCCTGCGTGCCCGGCTGGGCGAGGAACGGCGTGACGACAGTCACCTTCTCGGCGAGCGCGGCGGTTGCGGTGAGGCCGGCGACGGCCAGTGAAAGAAGCAGAGATTTCATGGGTTCCCCCCAACGCTGTTGTTGTTCCCTTTGACCGCCATTTATAGGCGTCGCTTTGTTTTCCGCACAGATGGCGCGGGCCGAAAGATGCAGTTTCGGGATATTCGCGGATCGGTGCGCATCACGACACGACCAGGCGCTTGCCGATCGACTCATTGGCGGCGATCGCCTCCTTGTAGAGCCCGAAAAGGTCATCATAGAGGTTGCGCTTCCGCGGATCGGGTTCCCAGGCCTGATCATAGCGCGCGAAGCAGGCATGCGCCTCCTCAAGGTCAGCGTAGCCGCCCCGGGCAAAGGCAGCGAGGCTGGCCGCGCCGACGATCCCCGGCTCGTTGACGGCAAGCCGCTCCAGCCGCCGGCCGAGAATGTCGGCGCGGATCTGGCCCCATATGTCGGGTATGAAGCCGCCGCCGCCGCAGCGTATCGTATCGTTCCTGACATTGGCCGACGCTTCGAGTGCGCCCAGCACATGGCGCGCCGAGAACGCGACGCCCTCATAGACGGCCCGTGCGAAGTCCGGCATCGCCATGCCGGAATCGATGCCGACAAAGGCGCCGCGCAGGCCGGCGTTCCAGAGCGGCGCGCGCTCGCCGGCAAGCTGCGGCAGGAAGAGCGGCGTGGGGTTGCGGCGCGGGGTCGCCGCGACCAGAGCGGCCATGTCGCCGGCCTTCATCCCGGTCAACTCGCAGAACCAGCCCTGCGAGGCGCCGCCCGATTGTGTCGGGCCGGCATGCAGCCGCAGCCCCTCGGCTTCGGTGAACACGATGATGCCGGGCTCGCCAGTCACTTCGTCCGAGGAGATGCCGAGCACCTCGCTGGTGCCGCTGACATAAACCGTTCTGCCATTGGTGGACGCCCCGGTGCCGAACAGCCCTGCCCACCCGTCCATCGTCCCGGTGGTCATCGGCACGCCGGGCAGACCGAATGCATTGGCGACTTCGCCGACGATGCCTGAGAGCTTTTTCAACGGCGCGAGCCGTTCGGCGGCGCCCGGCACGAGATCGAGGATCGGACCGACATAATCGTGGTCGATGCCGACAATGCCGACATTGGACACCGGGTCGGTACACAGCTCGCCGGTCAGCTTCAGGAGGCAGTAATCCTTGGGCAGCAGAACGCGGGCGGTTCGTTCCCAGACGTCCGGACGATGGCGCGAGACCCAGAGCATGCGGGCCAGCGGGTGCGACGCGTCGATGGGAATCGGGGCGCCCAGCCATCGGATCTTCTCCGCGACGGAAATGCGCGCATCGAGCTCCGCAGCCTCGGCGCTGGCGCGCGTGTCCTGCCAGAGAATGGCGGGCATCAGCGGTTCGCCCGCGCTGTCGGTGAACACATGCGTGTTGACCTGGCTGCACAATCCCCCGACGCCGATGCGGCCGCCGAAGCCTTCGGTCGCAAAACGTTCCAGCGCGGAGCCGACAAGGCGCATCCAGTCGGCGGGCTCCTGCTCGGCGCGATCGGCGGAAGGGCGGGCGGTCGGATATGCCTCTGCGAAGTGCGAAAGGCAGTTGCCCGCCCGGTCGAGGACGGCTGCCTTGACCGATGTGGAACCGAGGTCGATGCCCAGCACCAAGTCGGTCATGCCCGGAACTCTCCTGCTATTTCTGCCCATGCAGGACCGGCGTCTACGGTCCCCAACGCGATTTCGATACGGGCATGGCGAGGGGTTCGCCGGCGATGGTCACGCGCCATTTCCATGCCGTTCTAGCAAATGCCGGCGGTGTCGGCCGCGCGCGCCCTGCCCTCGGCGCCCGGTCGCTGGCGCATCGTGGCCGACGGCTTTTCGCCGTAGGTTTCGAAGTAGCGCTTCGAAAACCGCCCCATATGGCGAAACCCGGCCCGGAACGCGGCATCCGCGACCGAGGGGGCGGCGTTCAGCAATTGCGCGCGGGCGGCCGCGAGCCGCTTCTGTTCGAGCTGCCGCATCGGGGTGGTGTTGAGAAACTCCGTGAACTGATTGAACAGGCTGCGTTCGCTGACGCCCGTCAGCGCGACCAGATCGGTCATGCGAATGTCGTCGCGGTAGTGGGCCGCGAAATACATCAGGCATTTGTGCAGCGCGGCCGGCATCGCCGTGCGGCGCTCGGGCTCGGCGCGTGCGCCGTGGCAGGCACGGATATAGGCAAGGACGGAATCGATCACCGCCGCGGAAAGCGGCGAGACGTGCAGCGTGGAACGGCCCTGCTTCAGCCCGCGCTCGAACTCGGCTTTCAGGAGCAGCATGCTTTGCTGGACGCGCCATCCCTCGGTGTTCTGGAATTCGATCTGCGGCGGCACCGCCGGAAGGCTGGCGCCGGGATCCTGAACCAGCGCCTGCCAGCGGCGAACCACCTCGCTGGCCTTCAGCTTGAGCATGAACTGCATGGTACCCGGTCGCCACAGCGAACCGAGCGCCCGGTTCGGCGGCAGGAAAAGCGCGTGCGTTGCGGACGATTCACAATCGTTCTCGCCCTCGAGGCTCAGCTTTACGCCGCCCGAGACGGGCATTTCCAGCATGTAGAAATCCGGAAACGGCCCCGGCTGGATTTCGACCTCGCCGCCATAGCGGAGAAAATTGGCCGATCCCTCCTTTATCGGAGCGAAGATGTGCACGAAGTCGAAACCGGACGACCGGGAGCGGTGGTACAATTCATGATCGGTATAGCGCGAGGCCAGCCAGGCGCGCGCCTCGCCCGGGTCGGTCGTGCGGCTCCGCGTCACATTCGTCGCGGAACCGGTGGAGATGATCGGACGCGACAGGTTCACGGCTCCCAATCCGTTCTCGATACGCGGTTGCATCGACACGATAGGTCCAGCCGCCGCTATTGTGAAGCGGCCGGTTGCGTCATGCCGTCCATGTTGACGCCAAGCGCGCGGGCGGCCGTGAAGATGTCCTTGTCGCCGCGGCCGCACAAATTCATGCAGACGATGTGATCAGCCGGAAGCCGGGGCGCGATCTTCATCACATGCGCGAGTGCATGGGCCGGTTCGAGCGCCGGAATGATACCTTCCGTCTCGCAGCAGAGCTGGAACGCGGCCAGCGCTTCCGTGTCGGTGATGGCGACATACTCGACCCGCCCCTGCTCGTGCAGCCACGCATGTTCGGGTCCGATGCCCGGATAGTCGAGGCCTGCCGAGATCGAGAAGCCTTCGAGGATCTGCCCGTCATCGTCCTGCAGGAGGTAGGTCTTGTTGCCGTGCAGGACGCCGGGCCGGCCACCGCTGATCGAGGCGCAATGCCCGGTCTTGTTCTCGAGCCCCTTGCCGCCCGCTTCGACGCCGATGATGGCGACTTCGGCATCGTCGAGGAACGGGTGAAACAGCCCGATCGCATTCGAGCCGCCGCCGATGGCCGCGACGATGGTGTCGGGAAGCCGGCCTTCGGCCTCGAGCATCTGCGCGCGCGCTTCCCTGCCGATGATCGACTGGAAGTCGCGGACCATCTGCGGGTAGGGGTGCGCGCCTGCCGCTGTACCGATCAGGAAATAGGTGTCGTGAACGTTGGAGACCCAGTCGCGCATGGCCTCGTTCATGGCATCCTTCAGCGTGCCTCGCCCGCTGGTGACGGGCACCACGTCCGCGCCCAGCAGCTTCATGCGAAAGACATTGGGCGCCTGCCGCTGCACGTCATGGGCGCCCATGTAGACGACGCATTTCAACCCGAATTTGGCACAGGCCGTGGCGGTCGCGACGCCGTGCTGGCCGGCCCCGGTCTCGGCGACGATGCGGGTCTTGCCCATGCGCCGGGCAATCAGCACCTGGCCGAGCACATTGTTGATCTTGTGCGCGCCGGTATGGTTCAGCTCGTCGCGCTTGAAATAGACCTTCGCGCCGCCGAGGCGCTCGGTCATGCGTTCGGCGAAATAGAGCGGCGAAGGGCGCCCCACATAATGCGTCCATAGATCATCCATCTCGGACCAGAAGGCCGGATCGTCCTTGGCCCGCCTGTATTCCGCCTCCAGGTCGAGCGTCAGCGGCATCAGCGCTTCCGGCACGTAGCGCCCGCCGAAAGAGCCGAAGCGGCCGTTTTCGTCGGGACCGTTCACATATGAGTTGATCCCGGTTTCGGCGGGCATGGCGCAACTCCTCTCGGGTTCAGGTGCGGGCCGAATGTGCGCCGGCGCTCAGCTCGGCGACGAATTTGAAGGTCTCCTCGACAGACCCACGCTCGGCGATCTTGCTGACGATGGCCGAGCCGACCGCGACGCCGTCGGCGACCGCGGCCATGTCCGCCGCGGCAGCCGGCGTCCTGATGCCGAAGCCGACCACCACCGGCAATCCGCTCGCCTTGCGTATTTCCTCGATGCGCGGCGCGACGTGTTCGGGCGCGGCGGCGGCCGCGCCGGTCGTCCCCGAGACCGAGACGTAATAGATGAAGCCGCCGGCATCGCGCACGACGCGCGCCAGCCGTGCTCCATCGGTGGTCGGCGGGACCAGGCGGATGAAGTCGATGCCAGCCTCCCGGGCCGGGTTGCAAAGGTCGTCGTCTTCCTCGGCCGGAATGTCGACGATGATCAGCCCATCGACGCCGACCGTCGCAGCGTGCGCCAGGAAGCGCTCGACGCCGTAGCTGAAAATCGGGTTGAAGTAGCCCATCAGGAGGATCGGCGTGGTCGTGTCGCGGGTGCGGAATTCCGCCACCATGTCGAGCGTTGCGCGCACCGTCTGGCCGCTCGCGAGCGCCCGCAGGCCGGCCATCTGCACGGTCCCGCCATCGGCGACGGGGTCCGTGAACGGCAAACCCAGTTCGATGATGTCGGCTCCGGCGGCGGGCAGCCCGTCGAGTATCGCCTGCGAGGTCGCCCTGTCGGGGTCGCCGGCCATGACATAGGCGATGAAGGCCGACTTGTTCTCGCTGCGCAGTCGTTCGAAGGTTTCCGATATCCGTCCCACCGCTCTCTCCGCACCGGGTTTGGCTGCCGGCGCTGGCCGGCTGCGGGAAAGACAAATCGCTCCGGTGCTTCGGCACAAGGAAGGAACCGCCGGACGGCGGCCATTGCTGCGGAATGCGGATAGTGCTGCCGGCAGTCGTTCGGGATTCAGCCAGACAGGCCGAAATCTGGGGCCGTCAGCTACGGCTCACACGCTCGGGGATCAGGCCGCGGGGGCTGAACCGCAGGACCAGGAGCAGGATCAGCCCCATCAGGAACAGGCGCATGTGCGGCGCTGCGTCGAGCAGGTGAAGCCTGACGACATTGTCGGCCGGCAGGCCCGCGGTGATCGCATTCATCAGCCAGATGCCGACCGGCTCCGCCTCGATCCACACGAACCAGATCAGGAAACCGCCGAGAACCGCGCCCCAATTGTTGCCGGACCCGCCGACGATCACCATCACCCAGATCAGGAAGGTAAATCGCAGCGGGTTGTAGGAGCCCGGCGTGAACTGGCCGTCCAGCGTGGTCAGCATCGCGCCGGCGATGCCGACCACGGCCGACCCGAGGATGAAGACCTGCAGGTGGCGGCGCGTCACGTCCTTGCCCATCGCCTCCGCCGCGTCGCGATTGTCGCGGATCGCCCGCATCATGCGCCCCCAGGGCGATTTCAGCGCCCGTTCGGCGAGCCACATCACCACGACCAGCACGACGACGAAGAGCAGCGCATAGCCGAGCTTCACGTAGATGCTGGCGAATTCCGTCGGGTCGACGCCCAGGCTGCCGGCGAGATCGATGAACCAGCGCTCCTGCCTCAGCTCGATCTCGACGGGCACCGGCCTCGGCAGACCGGTGACGTTCTTGACGCCGCGCGTCAGCCAGTCCTCGTTCTTGATCATCGCGATGATGATCTCCGAAATGCCGAGCGTGGCGATGGCGAGATAGTCGGCTCTGAGCCCCAGCGCGATCTTGCCCACGAGCCACGCGGCGGCGGCCGCGAACAGACCGCCGACGATCCAGGACAGATAGACCGGGAGGCCGGCGCCGCCGAGATAGCCGGTGCGCGCCGCGTCGGTGGCCTCGATCGCTGCCACGGCGGGATCGAGGAAATAGCGGATGAGGAAGAACCCGCCGGCCCCGAGCGCGAGCATCAGGAGCACGCGCGCGGCGCCAGCCGTCCGCGACCGTACGACCATCAGTACCGCGACCGTTGCGACGAGCGAGAGCAGCGCAAGCCCGATCCCGACGCCGCCGGCGGCCCATGCGTCGTGGACAGGTGGCTGCGACGTCAGAACTGCCGCGACGCCGCCGAGCGCCGCGAAGCCCATAATGCCGACATTGAACAGGCCGGCGTACCCCCACTGGATGTTGACGCCGAGCGCCATGATCGCCGAGATCAGGCAAAGGTTGAGGATAGCCAGGCTGACGTTCCAGCTTTGCAGGAAGCCGACAGCGGCGAGCGCGACCGCCATGCCGAGATAGAGGAATGCGATCCGCCAGCCGCTCACAGCACCCTCCCCCGGAAGATGCCGGTCGGTCTGGCGAGCAGCACCAGAACCAGGATGACGAAGGAGACGGCGAACTTGTATTCGACCGAAAGCAGCTGCACGAGGCCCTCGGGCTGGAACCCGAAATATTCGAGGAAGCGCTTGTAGGCGTAGGTGATCGTCACCTCGGAGAAGGCGACCACGAAACCGCCGGCGATAGCGCCGATCGGCTGGCCGATGCCGCCGACGATCGCCGCCGCGAAGATCGGCAGCAGGAGCTGGAAATAGGTGAACGGCTTGAAGCTCTTGTCGAGGCCGTAAAGCACGCCGGCGATCGTGGCGAGCGAAGCCGCGATGACCCAGGTGACGGCGACCACCTTCTCGGGATTTATGCCCGACAGCAGCGCCAGGTCTTCATTGTCGGAATAGGCGCGCATCGCCTTGCCCATGCGCGACCTTTGCAGGAACCAGAACAGAGCCGCCACGACGGCGAAGGCGACGATGATGGTGATCAGCACCGGCTGGCGGATGACCAGTCCCTCGTCCAGCCCGGTCATGTCGCGGAAGTCGCGGGCGCTGACCACGAAGCGCGCACCGTCGGCGAAGCGCTGGTCGTCGGGCCCGATGATGAAGCGCACGAGGCCGTTATACATGAACATGACGCCGACCGACGCCATCACCATGACGATGGGCGCGGCCTTCCGACGACGATAGAAGCGGAACACCCAGCGGTCGGTGAGGAGCGCCAGCGCCACCGCGCCCGCCATGCCGACGGGCAGCGCCAGAAGCGCGGTCGGCAGCGGGTCGATGCCAACGCCGATCGATTGCAGCCACCAGGTGACGAGGATGGTGACCATCGCGCCGAACGCCATCAGGTCGCCATGGGCGAAGTTGGCGAAGCGCAGGATGCCGAAGACCAGCGTCACGCCCAGCGCGCCGAGCGCGAGTTGCGCACCGTATGCGAGCCCCGGCACGAAGACGAAATTGGCAAACAGCACGATCGCGTTGAGAAAATCCGTCACCTCAGCCTCCCAGGAACGAGGCACGGACTTCCGGATTGGCGAGCAGCGCCTCCCCGGTGTCTGTGAAGCGGTTGCTGCCCTGGACAAGCACGTAACCGCGATCGGCGATGTTCAGCGCCTGACGCGCGTTCTGCTCGACCATCAGGATGGCGATGCCGGTCGCCGCGACTTCCAGGATGCGGTCGAAAAGCTCGTCCATCACGATCGGCGAGACGCCGGCCGTCGGCTCGTCGAGCATCAGCACCGAGGGCTGCGTCATCAGCGCGCGC
Source organism: Rhizobiaceae bacterium (assembly GCA_023953775.1). Taxonomy (GTDB): domain Bacteria; phylum Pseudomonadota; class Alphaproteobacteria; order Rhizobiales; family Rhizobiaceae; genus JAMLJD01. The sequence goes on from JAMLJD010000037.1 coordinate 37,369, forward strand.
CCGACGGCGACCTGCTGCCGCTGGCCGCCCGAGAGCTCGCCCGCCGGCTGGCGGCGCTTTTCCTTCAGCACCGGGAACAGCTCGAAGACCTGCTCCATGGTCGCCTGAAAGTCGTCGTCGCGGATATAGGCGCCCATCTCCAGGTTCTCCTGCACCGTCATGGTGACGAAGACATTGTTGTTCTGGGGCACGAAACCCATGCCGGCGCGTACACGGTCCTGCGGCGTCAGTGCGGTGATGTCGGTATCGTCGAGCGTGACACGGCCCTCGCGGAGCCCAAGCATCCCGAACATCGCCTTCATCGCGGTCGACTTGCCGGCGCCGTTCGGCCCGACGATCACCGCGATCTCGCCCCGCTCGACGGAGATGTCGCAGCCATGCAGGATGTCGGCCCCGCCATAGCCGCCGGTCATCGCCTCGCCCCTGAGGAAGCTCATGGCGCGGTCTCCGCCAGCTTCTTCTGCGGCCGGTTCTTCAGCCCGGTGCCGAGATAGGCCTCGATGACGTGTTCGTTGGCTTTCACCTCGTCGGCTGTGCCCTCGCACAGCACCCGGCCCTCGGCCATGACGATGACCGGATCGCAGAGCCGCGAGATGAAATCCATGTCGTGCTCGATCATGCAGAATGTGTAGCCGCGCTCCTTGTTGAGCCGCACTATGGCGTCGCCCAGCGTGTTGAGCAGCGTGCGGTTGACGCCGGCGCCGACCTCGTCGAGGAACACGATCTTGGCGTCGACCATCATGGTGCGGCCGAGTTCGAGCAGTTTCTTCTGGCCGCCCGACAGATTGCCGGCCAATTCGTCGGCGACGTGGCCCATCTCCAGAAACGCGATGACCTCGTCGGCGCGGGCGCGCACTTCCTCCTCGCGGCTCCGGACCCTGGATGGTCGCAGCCACACGTCGAGCAAGGTCTCGCCGGGCTGTCCGGCGGGCACCATCATCAGGTTTTCCCGGACAGTCAGCGTCGAGAATTCATGTGCGATCTGGAAAGTGCGCAACAGACCCTTCGCGAACAGGTCGTGCGGCGCCAGGCCGGTGATGTCCTCGCCGTCCAGCCAGACCCTGCCGGAGGTCGGCCTGTAATGTCCCGCGATCACGTTGAACAGCGTAGTCTTTCCGGCTCCGTTGGGACCGATCAGGCCGGTGATGGACCCTTTGGCAATCTCGATGCTGGCGCCGTCGACGGCACGGATGCCGCCGAAGTTCATGTGCAGATCCTCGACCCGAATCATGCGATCCCCCAAGGTGGCGAGCAGCCCGGAGCATCGCTGCTCCGGGCTGCGACACGCTTGCTATACGCCGCCTAGCGGAATTTGATGGTCTCGTACTTGCCGTCCTTGACCTCGTATTCGCGATAGGTGCCGGCGGCCTCGCCGGGGCCGATCAGTTCGACATTGGTCGCGCCGACATAGTCGACATCGCCGCCGCCCTTGATGATTTCCAGCGCCTTCGCGAGCTGGCCCGGCAGGATCTTCTCTCCCGGCGCGTTGGCGACGTCGAGAAGATTGTCCTTGATGCCGTCGCGTTCGGTCGACCCGGCCTTCTGCATGGCAAGCGCCAGCAGGGCGGCCGCGTCATAGCTCTCGCGGCGGAACGAGCCGTCGGGATCGACGCCGGCAGCATTCGCCGCCGCGACGAACGCATCGGGTCCCTCGCCTTCCGCCCACGGCACGGAGCCGATGGTTCCGTTGAGGTCGTCGCCGATCGCGTCGATCAGGCTCTGCGCGAACATGCCGTCGCCCAGCGCGAACTTGTCGAACGCGCCCGACTCCACGGCCGTGCGGATGACGCCGACGCCACCCTGGTCCGCATAGCCGAACACCACGAGAAGGTCACCGCCGGCCGAGGCGAGCGAGCCAACCTCGGCGGAGTAGTCGCCCTTGCCGTCCTCATGCGGCGCATTGATCGTGATCTCGCCGCCGAGCTTCTGGTACGCGGCCGCGAACGAATCGGAGAGGCCCTTGCCGTAGTCATTGTTCGTGTAGGTTACTGCGACCTTCTTGATACCCTTGTCGACGAGGATCTGGGACAGCACCTCGCCCTGGCGCGCATCGGACGGCGCGGTACGGAAGAAGTAGCCATTGTCCTCGATATCGGTCAGCGCCGGCGAGGTCGCCGACGGCGAGACCATGACGACGCCGTTGGGCACCGCGACATTGTTGGCGATAGCGATGGTGACGCCGGAGCAGTCGGCGCCCATGATGCCAACCACGTTCTCCGAGGTCACCAGGCGCTCCGCGGCGGCGGTGGCCGCAGCCGCATCGATACAGGTCGAATCCGCCCGGACCGACGCCAGCTTCTCGCCGTTCAGGAACATGCCGCTGTCGTTTATCTCCTTCAGCGCGAGTTCCGCGCTGTCGGCCATTCCGGGCGTCAGCGACTCGATAGGCCCGGTGAAACCGAGGATGATGCCGATCTTGATATCCTGTGCGGATGCGGAGGCGGCGGCGAGCATGGCCGCGCCGGCAACCGAGGCCGTGAGGAATTTCCGGGTTGAATAACGCATTACGACTCTCCCATTGTTGTTTTGTCCCGTCTGAACGAGCACAGCGCCGCGTGAAGGCGCGTCTCTGGCGGCGATACTGGTGATCGCGCGATTGTTTGTAAAGCGTCGGGACGCCTCGGACGGCGTTCCCAGTACCGGTTTTTCCATGCATTTCGGTCGTTTACGTTAAGGCAGGAGCGGCGGTGAGGCGGCTTCGGAAGCCGCGACGGCGGATTCGAGCCGGCGGCGAATTACGCTTTTGTAATGATATTGGCAGTGCAACATGACGGAAGAATTGCCATAAAGCCCACCTAGGGATCGAATATCGGGGCCGGTTGGCGGACCCGGTTCGGGTGCATCGCCGCCAGTTCCGGACCTCGCGGTCGACATCGGCGCCCGTTCTCGTCAATCCGGGGTATTGTATGTCGATCTGGAAACAGCTCCTGTTCTCGGTCATCCTGCTCCTGGCGGCTGCCGCAGCCTGGGTGCGGTTTTACCCCGGCGCACCGCAGATACTCGCCAGCTACGGGCTGGACTTTCTCCCGGTGGCTTCCGAACCGCAGGCACAAGGCCAGCCCGCTGGCGGCCGGCGGCCGGGCAGCGCCACGTCGGCGGGCGTCGTCACCCAGCCGATCATCAACGCCACGATCAACGACCGGCTGACCGCGATCGGCACCGGGCGGGCCTTCAACTCGGTGGTGGTCACGCCGTTTTCAGCCGGACGGCTGACGGAAGTGCTTGCAAGTTCGGGGTCACGGATCGAGGCCGGCGCGGTCATCGCCAAGCTCGATTCCGAAGGCGAGCAGATAGCCGTCGACCGCGCGCGCATCGCCCTGGAGGATGCCGAGGCGCGCCTCG
>JAMLJD010000038.1 GCA_023953775.1 Rhizobiaceae bacterium
CAATGATCAATTCCCGTCAGGCGGAGAAGCCCGCCATTGCACATGATGATCGCCGCGAAGCGATCCGTTCGCTCTATCTGGAATCGCTGCAGCTCGTCGAGCGCCTGCATCGCCGTCTGCTCGATGTGATCAAGGACGAATTCGACCGCAACGGCCGCAGCGACATCAATGCGATCCAGGCACTGCTGCTGTTCAACATCGGCAATGCCGAGCTGACGGCCGGAGAGCTGCGCTCGCGCGGTTACTATCTCGGTTCCAACGTGTCTTACAACCTGAAGAAGCTGGTCGAACTCGGCTTCATCAACCACCAGCGCTCGCGGGTGGACCGTCGTTCGGTCCGTGTCAGCCTGACGCCGAAGGGGCAGGAAGTGGCTCAGGTCGTCGGTGGCCTCTACGAGCGCCATGTCGGCTCGATCGAGCAAGTCGGTGGCATCAATGCCGAGGAGTTCAGCCAGATGAACCGGGCGCTCCAGCGTCTCGACCGTTTCTGGAACGACACCATCGCCTACCGCATGTAGGCGGACCAACGCCGCCCGGCCGGGGCGGACACCAGACCATGCGGCGTCCTTCGGGGCGCCGCTTGCGTTTTGCCGGACCTTTAGGGCACGGCCTTGCCGCTCGGTCATGTTGACGCCATATTCCCGCCTAAAGCAGTAAGCGAGCATGACGCCGCCATCCCTTCGCCCCGGCGGTTCCGGCATCGGAACTTACGGTGGACCGCGGCGTTTGGTTCTTTGTTAACCGTGTTCGAACTAGCGTCCGCGTGGCGACCGTTAAGAACACTGCCGTCCAAGGGCTTCGGGGACAATTCATGAAGACCAATCGCCGCCTTTTCCTGACAGGCGCCAGCGCTGCCGCGATGGCGACGCTTGCGACATCGGCCGTCGCCCAGGATGTGATCCGGGACCTGCTCAATTCGACCAAGCGCGGGACCTGGAACAACCAGTTCGATGCACGCGCCACGACCAAGGGCGAAGTCGCGTCCTACCAGCCGATCCTTGGCCCCGAGACTGTGTCCTACGTACAGACTGCGATCGAGCAGTATCGTGCGATCGTGGCCTCGGGCGGTTGGCCGATGGTGCCGGCCACCAAGAAGCTGGAACTTGGCGTGGTTGACAAGGACGTCGAGGTGCTGCGCCGCCGCCTGATGATTTCCGGCGACCTGTCTCAGACCGCAGGCATGTCGCCGGCTTTCGACACCTATGTCGATTCGGCGCTGAAGCGCTTCCAGGCTCGCCACGGCCTTCCGGCCGACGGCGTGACCGGACGCTATACCTACGCCGCGCTCAACGTGTCGGCACCGGTCCGCCTCGGTCAGCTCGAGACAAATCTCGTGCGGCTCAACTCCATGGCCGGCTTCCTCGGTGACCGCTATGTGATGGTGAACATCCCGGCCGCCCGCATCGAAGCGGTCGAGAACGGCCGCGTCGTGCTGCGCCACACCGCGATCGTCGGCAAGGTCAGCCGCCAGACCCCGATCCTCAATTCGAAGATCAATGAAGTCATCGTCAATCCGTACTGGAATGCGCCCGAATCGATCGTCCGCAAGGACATCATTCCGCTGATGCGCAAGAATCCGAACTATCTGACCGAGAACAACATCCGTATCCTCGGGCCGGACGGCAACGAGGTCGATCCGATGACCATCGACTGGTCGACCGAGGATGCGGCGAAGCTGCGCTTCCGCCAGGATCCCGGCCGCATCAACGCGATGGCCTCGGTGAAGATCAACTTCCCGAACCCGCATGCTGTCTACATGCACGACACGCCGCAGCAGAGCCTGTTCAACAATCTGATGCGCTTCGATTCCTCGGGCTGCGTGCGCGTCCAGAACGTGCGCGATCTGGTCACCTGGCTGCTGCGCGGCACGGACGGCTGGAACCGCCAGCGCTTCGAGCAGACGATCAAGAGCGGCGAGAGCACGCCTGTGGCGCTCGCCAATCCTGTCCCGGTCTATTTCACCTATGTTTCGGCCTGGTCGACGGGCGACGGCGTGGTGCATTTCCGCGACGACATTTACGGTCGCGACGGCGTCGACGAGCTGCAAATTTCCTCGACGCTCTGACTGCGTCGAACTGCCGGAAATTCGATCGAGCCGCCTTCGGGCGGCTCTTTCCGTTTCGGGGGCTGGTATGGCGCGGATACGCCAGCAAAATTCGCGGTGCGAACGTGGCGGGGGCGGGGGAAGTGTGTTAATGCGCCCGCTCACTTCGGGACAATCACAGTCGAGGCCTTACGAACATGGCAACAGCCCCCGCCGTATCGGACACGATCGATTCCTTCTTCAACAGCCCGCTGGCGCAGATTGATCCCGAAATCTTCGGCGCGATCGGCAAGGAGCTCGGTCGCCAGCGCCACGAGATCGAGCTGATCGCCTCGGAAAACATCGTCTCCCGCGCCGTTCTCGAGGCGCAGGGCTCGATCATGACCAACAAATATGCCGAGGGATATCCCGGCAAGCGCTACTATGGCGGCTGCCAGTTCGTCGACGTCGCCGAGGAACTGGCGATCGAGCGCGCGAAGAAGCTGTTCGGCTGCAACTTCGCCAACGTCCAGCCGAACTCCGGCTCGCAGATGAACCAGGCGGTGTTCCTGGCGCTGCTCCAGCCGGGCGATACCTTCATGGGTCTGGACCTCAATTCGGGCGGCCACCTGACCCACGGTTCGCCCGTCAACATGTCGGGAAAATGGTTCAACGTCGTCTCCTACGGCGTCCGCGAGGACGATCACCTGCTCGACATGGACGAGGTCGAGCGGCTGGCGCACGAGCACAAGCCGAAACTGATCCTTGCCGGGGGCACGGCCTATTCGCGCATCTGGGACTGGAAGCGCTTCCGCGAGATCGCCGACGCGGTCGGCGCCTGGCTTATGGTCGACATGGCGCATATCGCCGGCCTCGTTGCGGGCGGCGTGCATCCGTCGCCGCTGCCGCATGCCCATGTGGTGACCACGACGACGCACAAGTCGCTGCGCGGCCCGCGCGGCGGCATGATCCTCACCAATGACGAGGATATTGCGAAGAAGATGAACTCGGCCGTGTTCCCCGGTCTGCAGGGCGGCCCGCTGATGCACGTCATCGCCGCAAAGGCGGTGGCCTTCGGCGAGGCTCTCAAGCCGGAGTTCAAATCCTATGCCCGTGATGTCGCCGCCAATGCCAAGGCGCTGGCCGCCAGCCTCAGGGAAACCGGGCTCGACATCGTGTCGGGAGGCACCGACAACCACTTGATGCTGGTCGACCTGCGCCCGAAGAACGCCACGGGAAAACGCGCGGAAGCAGCGCTCGGCCGCGCCAACATCACCTGCAACAAGAACGGAATCCCGTTCGATCCTGAGAAGCCATTCGTGACATCGGGCATCCGGCTGGGCACGCCGGCCGGCACGACGCGCGGTTTCGGCCAGGCCGAGTTCCGCGAGATCGGCCAGCTGATTGCTGAGGTGCTGGACGGGCTGAAGGCCGCCAATTCCGACGATGGCAACGCCGCCGTCGAGGCTGCCGTGCAGAAAAAGGTCGTCGAACTGACGGAGCGCTTCCCGATCTATCCCTATTTGGGGTGAAGTCTCGCCCCGGAACGTGCGGGCTCTGACGCGAGCCTCGTGCACTTGATCGATGTTCGGATAGGTATTACCTGTCTTTCAGGATTTCTTACCGAGCCGCTACCATGAGCACGACCATAACGTCCAAAGGGCAGGTGACCATTCCGAAGGCCGTCCGCGACATGCTGGGACTCAAGCCCGGGATGAAAGTTGAATTCACGGGCGGCGATTCGGATGGGGAAGTGGTCCTCAGACGGGCTGACGGTCAGCGGCCACCCGGCAGATTCGATAAGTATCGCGGAATTCTGGGCTCCAACCCGAGTACCGATGAGGTCATGAAGCTGCTGCGTGGTGATGATTGACGCTGGTCGACACCAACATCCTGTTGGATGTGCTCACGTCCGACCCCGCCTGGGCCGACTGGTCGCTCGCACGGCTCAACACAGCAGCGGTCGGCGGGGCGCTGTTGATTAATGACGTCATCTATTCAGAACTGTCCTTCAGGTTCGATTCGATGGAATCGCTGAACGATTTCGTTTCGACGACCAAGCTGGAAATCGAACCGATGCCGAAAGCGGCACTTTTTCTGGCTGCCAAGGCTTTCGGCATCTACAAAAGTCGCGGCGGCAGTCGCGAAGGGGTTCTCTCGGATTTCTTCATCGGCGCACAGGCAAGCGTTCTCGACATTCCCATTCTGACGCGCGATACCCGGCGCTATCGCTCCTACTTCCCAAGCGTTCGCCTCATATCGCCCGATCTCGCTTAAGGCTTTTCCATGCGCTGCCCCTACTGCCAGTCGGAAGACACCCAGGTTAAGGACTCGCGACCCGCCGAGGATGGCGCGGTTATCCGCCGCCGGCGCGTCTGCCCGGTCTGCGGCGGGCGCTTCACGACGTTCGAGCGCGTGCAGCTGCGCGACCTGGTCGTGGTCAAGCGGTCGGGCCGCAAGGTGCCGTTCGACCGCGACAAGCTGATGCGGTCCTTCGACATCGCGCTGAGGAAACGCAACGTCGAGCCCGAGCGTATCGACCGTGCGGTATCGGGCATCGTGCGCCAGCTCGAAAGCACCGGCGAGATCGAGATACCGGCCGGCGAGATCGGCCAGCTCGTCATGGAAGCGCTCAAGTCGCTGGACGACGTCGCCTATGTGCGCTTCGCTTCCGTGTACCGCAATTTCCGTGAGGCAAAGGACTTTCAGGACGTGCTCGGCGAACTGAGGGGCGAAGAGGAAGCGGGTTGAACGCCGCGTCCTCCGCAGATATCGAGCGCGACCGCCGCTTCATGGCGGCCGCGATCCGGCTGTCGCGCAAGCACATCGGGCTGACCGGCACCAACCCGTCCGTGGGCACGCTGATCGTCAGCGACGACGGCGGCGGTCCGGTGATTGTCGGGTCGGGGGTCACGGCCGCGGGCGGGCGTCCGCATGCCGAGACCGAGGCGCTGGCCGAGGCGGGCGAGCGCGCGCGTGGAGCGACCGCCTATGTCACGCTGGAGCCCTGCGCCCATCACGGCCGCACACCGCCCTGCGCCGAGGCGCTGGTGACGGCGGGGGTCGCGCGTGTCGTCGGCGCGGCCAGCGATCCCGACAGCCGGGTCTCGGGCCGGGGCTACGCGATCCTGCGCGCGGCCGGCATCGAGGTGGCCGAGGGCGTACTCGCCGACGAGGCCTTCGAGGCGATGGCCGGCTACCTGATTCGATCCGTCAGCAAACGGCCGCAAGTGAGTCTCAAGCTTGCGGTTTCGGCCGACGGCCGCATCGGCATCCCCGGCCAGGGACAAGTACCGATCACCGGCCCGGTCTCCCGGTCGCAGGTCCACATGATGCGGGCGCAGTCCGATGCGATCCTGGTCGGCATCGGCACGGCGCTGGCCGACGACCCGCAACTCACCTGCCGGCTGCCCGGTCTCGAAAGCCGATCCCCGGTGCGGATCGTTCTCGACACGAAGGCGCGGCTGCCGCTGTCCTCGCAACTCGCGCGATCGGCTGGCGATGTGCCGGTGCTGCTTGCGGCGGGAAACGCCGACGCCGCGGCGCGGCGTGCGCTCGAAGGCCTCGGCGTCGAGTTCATTGCGACCGAACTGCACGCGGGGCGGATTGCGCTGCCGGAACTTCTCGAAGACCTGGCCGCCCGCGGCATGTCGGACATCATGGTCGAAGGCGGCGCGGTGGTGGCCAGGGCTTTTCTCGACGAGGACCTTGTCGATCGCATCGCGCTCTTTGGCGGACCGGATGCGCTCGGATCCGAGGGCATCGAGGCGCCGCTCGGTTTCGGGGCGCTGCCGGATGGGTTTGCGGTCACGACCGAGGCGCGCTACGGCGATGACCGCTATGTGGAGCTGCGCAGGAGAGGCTGATGTTCACGGGTATCGTCACCGATGTCGGCACTGTTGCGCAGATCGCGGCGCGCGATGAGGGTCTGCGCCTGCGGATCGAGACGTCCTACGATCCGAAGACCATCGACATTGGTGCGTCGATTGCCTGCGGCGGCGTCTGCCTGACGGTGGTCGCATTACCCGAGGAGGGCGCCAACGACCGCTGGTTCGAGGTCGAGGCATGGGAAGAGGCGCTGCGGCTGACGACGGTCGCGGGCTGGCGGCCGGGCACACGGATCAATCTCGAGCGCGCGCTGAAGGTGGGCGACGAACTCGGCGGTCACATCGTGTCCGGCCATGTCGACGGCATGGCCGAGATCGTCGGCCGCGACGACGAAGGCGAGGCGGTGCGCTTCACCCTCGAGGCGCCGCGCGACCTGGCGCGGTTCATAGCCGCGAAGGGATCGGTGGCGCTCGACGGCACGTCGCTGACGGTCAACCGGGTCGAGGGCACGCGTTTCGACGTCTTGCTGATCCACCATTCGTTGCAGGTCACCACCTGGGGCGAGCGGGCGGTCGGCGACAGCGTCAACATCGAGATCGACACCATGGCGCGCTACGCCGCACGGCTGGCGGACGCCGCCGCCGAGGTCGCGGACTAGCATGCGCATTGTCTCGCTCAACGCATGGGGCGGACTGCTCTACGACAGGCTGGTGCCGTGGCTGGTCGACACGGATGCCGACGTGGTCTGCCTGCAGGAGATCGTGCGCACGCCGAAGGTCGATGCCGACTGGCTCGAATACCGCGACGGCGACATGGTGCTCCAGCAGCGGCCGAACCTCTATGACGATCTCGCGACGGCGCTTTCTGGCCATGCCGGTTTCTTCTGCCCGGCTTCGCGCGGCGATCTTTTCGATGGTGAGACCCGTCATACTTCGGAATTCGGCCTCGCGACCTTCGTCCGCCGCAGCCTGCCGATTGTCGGCCAGGCGCTCGATTTCGTGCATGGCGAATTCTCGGCGGACGGCTGGGGCGAGCATCCGCGCGCCCGCAACGCCCATTGCGTTCGGCTTTTCGATCCGGGGTCTGGCGCGACCGTGACGGTTGCACATATGCATGGTCTTCGCGACCTGCGGGGCAAGATCGACACGCCGGAACGCGCCGCGCAGGCGCGCGCGTTTGCCGGCCTGATGGGAAGAATACACCGGCCCGGCGAACCCTTGGTCGCCTGCGGCGATTTCAACGTCCTGCCGGACAGCGAGACGCTTTCGGTTCTGGCCGGGCTGGGCCTTTCGGACCTCGTCACGGGGCGTGGCTTCACCGATACGCGCACCTCCTACTACCGGAAGGAGGGGCGTTTCGCGGACTACATGCTCGTCACGCCGCAGGTGAATGTGGGTGCGTTCGACGTCGTCGCCGACCCGGAAGTCTCGGACCACCGGGCGCTCCTCCTCGACCTCGCCTGACGGCCGGTCGGGAGCAAACACGTCGCGCATGGCTGCTATTCGCGCCGGGGCGCTTGCGCAGTCCGGCGCTTCGGCCTAATTGACCGCCGACCCGGAGTTTCCCATGCCAAAGAACACCAAGCCCCATCTGCTGATCGTCGAGGCGCGCTTCTACGACGACCTTGCCGACGCCCTGCTCGACGGCGCCAAGGCCGCGCTCGACGAGGCCGGCGCGAGCTACGAGGTGGTGACGGTGCCGGGCGCGCTCGAGATTCCCGCGGTCATTTCCTTCGCGCTTGACGGCGCCGACGACGACGGCACCGACTATGACGGCTTTGTCGCGCTCGGCTGCGTGATCCGTGGCGAGACCTATCATTTCGACATCGTCGCAAACGAATCGTGCCGCGCGCTGATGGACCTCGCGGTCGCCGAATCGATCGCCATCGGCAATGGCATCCTGACCGTCGAGAACGACGCGCAGGCATGGGTGCGCGCGCGCCGCAGCGAGGGCGACAAGGGCGGCTTTGCCGCGCGCGCCGCGCTGACGATGATCCGCCTTCGCGAGAAGCTGGGAGCCTGACCGTGACGCAGGCGACAGGCGGCGAAGGCAAGGCCGCGCGACAGGCCAACAAGCGTGGCGCGGCGGCTCGCGGCGGTGCAGGCGCTCTACCAGATGGATGTCGCCGGCAGCGGCCTGCTCGAGATCGCCGCCGAATACGAAGCGTTCCGTCTCGGCAAGGAGATCGACGGCGCGACCTATCGCGAGGCCGATGCGCAGTGGTTCCGCGCGATCCTGTCCGGTGTCGTGGAGAACCAGAAGACCGTCGACCCGGTGATCCGCGCCGCGCTGACGGAGGACTGGCCGCTTTCGCGCCTCGACTCCACCCTGCGCGCGATCCTCCGCGCCGGCGTCTACGAGCTGATGAAGCGGGCCGACGTGCCCGTCGCCGTCATCGTCAGCGAGTATGTCGACATCGCGCGCGCCTTCTACGACGAGGACGAGCCGAAGCTGGTCAACGCCGTTCTCGACCGCGTTTCGAGGCGGATTCGCGGCGAGGGCAAGGGCAGGGAACCGGCGGAATGACCGTCTACAACGAGAAGGAAGCCCGGCGCACGGCCATCATCTTCGCCGTATCGCAGGCGATTGTCGGCTCCGCGGCGCCGATCTCGATCTCGATAGGCGGCCTCGCGGGATACTACCTGCTCGACGCCGACAAGTCGCTCGCGACGCTGCCCGTCACCGGCTACACGGTCGGCGTGGCGGTTGGCGCGATACCCGCCGCCGCGATCATCAAGGCGACCGGCCAGCGCGCCGGTTTCATGGTCGGCTGCGGCGTGACGGCGCTTGGCGGTGCGTTGGCCGCCGCCGCCCTGTTCGGCGCCAACTTCGTATTGTTCGCGATCGGCCTGCTGATCATCGGCCTCGGCGGCGCGTTCGTTCAGCAGTTCCGCTTCGCCGCGGCCGACAACGCGCCGGCGGCATTCAAGGCCAAGGCGATCTCCTTCGTTCTTGCGGGCGGTGTCATCACCGCCATCCTCGGACCGCAGATCGTGATCTTCACGCGCGAGCTGCTCGCGCCGGTGATGTTCGCGGGATCGTTCGTATCGGTTATCGGCCTTGCCGCGGTGGGCGCGGTCATCCTGTCGTTCCTGCGCGCTCGCGGCGCGATGGGAGCGGGAACGGCGGCGGCCGCCGAGCCGGCGCGTCCGCTTGGAGAGATCGTGCGGCAGCCGCTGTTCGTGGTCGGGCTGCTCTGTGCGGTCGGGTCCTATGCGCTGATGAGCTTCGTGATGACCGGTGCGCCGCTTGCCATGGTCGGCTGCGGATTCTCGCCCGACGAGGCGACGCTCGGCATCTCCTGGCACGTCATGGCGATGTTCGCGCCGAGCTTCTTCACTGGCCGGCTGATCGCGAGATTCGGCCGCGAGACGATCGTGGCCGTCGGCCTGGTCCTGCTCATCGGCTGCGCGATCGTGGCGCTGTCGGGCATCCAGCTCTGGCAGTTCTGGTCGGCGCTCATCCTTCTGGTCCCGGCTGGAATTTCGGCTTCATCGGCTCGACCGCGATGGTCGCCGAGACCTATCGCGGCTCGGAAAAGGGCAAGGTCCAGGGCTTCCACGACTTCATCCTCTTCGGATCGGTCGCACTCGCCTCGCTGTCTTCAGGCATCGTCTACAACCACTACGGCTGGGACATGCTGAACTGGGTCATCTTCCCGGTCGTCGGGCTGTGCATGCTGAGCCTCGTCGGACTGCGGATCGTCGCGCGGCGGGACACCGCCGTCAACGCGGGCGGCTAGCGGCTCGCAGGGCTGTCAAAGGCCTGCGGGCACCGAGGCGGCGGCAATACGGTCCCCGAATGCGACTTTCGGGCGAAACCGGGGCAAAAACCGAACAAATCCTTGACGATCCTACCCCTCTTACGCATAAGCCGCTGCGAAAGGCGGCGGCTTCCGATTGGGGCCGCCGGCTCCGTCAAACCGGTCCGCGGAGGGGATCCACCGGACCAAACCCAAGGGAAATCTGGCAATGACCATGCTTTATGTCGTCATCGCCTGCGGCCTGCTTTCTGTCCTCTACGCCATCTGGGCGACGCAGTCGGTCCTCGCGGCCGACCAGGGCAACGCACGCATGCAGGAGATCGCCGGCGCAATCCGCGAGGGCGCGCAGGCCTATCTTACCCGTCAGTACACCACCATCGCTATCGTCGGCGTGGTCGTGTTCCTGCTCGCCTGGTGGCTGCTGTCGGTAGTTGCCGCAGTCGGCTTCCTGATCGGCGCGGTGCTGTCCGGTGCCGCCGGCTTCATCGGCATGCACGTTTCGGTGCGCGCCAATGTCCGCACCGCCCAGGCTGCCTCCAACAGCCTCGCGGCCGGCCTCGACATAGCGTTCAAGTCGGGTGCGATCACCGGTATGCTGGTCGCCGGCCTCGCGCTGCTTGGCGTGGCCGTCTACTATTGGGTTCTCGTCGGCTTGATGGGTCTCGATCCGGCCGACCGCGCGGTCATCGACGCACTCGTGGCGCTCGGCTTCGGCGCTTCGCTGATCTCGATCTTCGCACGCCTCGGCGGCGGCATATTCACCAAGGGCGCGGATGTCGGCGGCGATCTCGTCGGCAAGGTCGAAGCGGGCATCCCGGAGGATGATCCGCGCAACCCGGCCACCATCGCCGACAATGTCGGCGACAATGTCGGCGACTGCGCCGGCATGGCCGCCGACCTGTTCGAGACCTACGCGGTGACAGTCGTCGCCACCATGGTTCTTGGCGCGATCTTCTTCGGCGGGACCGACGTTCTGTCCAGCGTGATGCTCTACCCGCTCGCGATCTGCGGCGCCTGCATCATCACCTCGATCATCGGCACCTTCTTCGTCAAGCTCGGCTCCAACGGCTCGATCATGGGCGCGCTCTACAAGGGCCTGATCGTCACCGGCCTGCTGACCATCATCGGCGTCGGCGGCGCGACGTCGCTGACCGTCGGCTGGGGGTCGATCGGCACCGTTGCCGGAATGGAGATCACCGGCACCAACCTGTTCATCTGCGGACTGGTCGGTCTGGTCGTCACCGGCCTGATCGTGGTGATCACCGAATACTACACCGGCACCAACAAGCGCCCGGTCAACGCGATCGCCCAGGCATCGGTGACCGGCCACGGCACCAACGTCATCCAGGGCCTCGCCGTTTCGCTCGAATCGACGGCGCTGCCGGCGATCGTGATCGTGGCCGGCATCATCGGCACTTTCCAGCTCGCCGGCCTGTTCGGCACCGCGATCGCGGTGACCACCATGCTCGGCCTGGCCGGCATGATCGTCGCGCTCGATGCCTTCGGCCCGGTGACCGACAATGCCGGCGGCATTGCCGAAATGTCGGGCCTGCCTTCGGAAGTACGCCAGTCGACCGACGCGCTGGACGCCGTGGGCAACACCACCAAGGCTGTCACCAAGGGCTACGCGATCGGTTCGGCCGGTCTCGGCGCGCTGGTGCTGTTCGCGGCCTACTCCTACGATCTGGAGTTCTTCACCGCCAACCCCGCCGACTACCCGTACTTCGCCGACATCGGCAACATCTCGTTCTCGCTGTCCAACCCGTATGTGGTTGCCGGCCTGATCTTCGGTGGCCTGATCCCCTACCTGTTCGGCGGCATCGCCATGACGGCCGTCGGCCGCGCCGCCGGCGCGATCGTGGAGGAGGTGCGCAAGCAGTTCCGTGACGATGCCGGCATCATGGCGGGCACGTCCAAGCCGAACTACGCCCGCGCTGTCGATCTTCTGACACGCGCCGCGATCAAGGAGATGATCGTGCCGTCGCTGCTGCCGGTGCTGGCGCCGCTGGTCGTCTATTTCGGCGTCCTGCTGATCTCCGGCTCCAAGGCCTCGGCTTTCGCAGCGCTCGGCGCTTCGCTTCTGGGCGTGATCGTCAACGGCCTCTTCGTCGCCATCTCGATGACCTCGGGCGGCGGTGCCTGGGACAACGCCAAGAAGAGCTTCGAGGACGGCTTCACCGACAAGGACGGCGTCAAGCACCTGAAGGGCTCGGAGGCGCACAAGGCCTCGGTGACCGGCGACACCGTCGGCGATCCCTACAAGGACACGGCTGGCCCCGCGGTGAACCCGGCGATCAAGATCACCAACATCATGGCGCTGCTTCTGCTTGCCGTGCTCGCGCACGGCGGGTAAGGGCACCCGGAAAAGACAAGAAAAGCCGCCGGAGCGATCCGGCGGCTTTTTTCATTGCGGCGTGTATGCCGGCGGTGCCGGCAGCGCGCGCCTCCCGGTCAGGAACCGCCGAGGCTGTTGCCGACCTTGGTGCTGCCGCCGGCGATGCCGGTGATCATCTGGACGAGGAAGTTCTGGTCCTTGGCGGCCGTCGGCGTGGTGCGCGAGACGAAGTCGAACAGCTTGCCGTCCTGGATGCCGTAATTGGCGATGTTCGACACGCGGCCGTCCTGGCCGAAATAGACCGCCAGCACGCGCTGGTCGACCAGCCGCTTGTTCATGAAGTTGGCCCGGCGCACGCGCGTCTGCGAGATGTAGTAGAACACCTCGTCATTGTCGAAGGTCGCGGTCGTCGATGGCGAGCCGAGCGACAGGATGACCTGCTCGCGGCTGGACCCGACCGGCGCAAGCGCAAGCGCCTCCTCGTCGATCACATAGCCCTGGGTAAAGGTCTCCCGGGCCTGGAACGCATCCGACGTCTTGCAGGCGGAAACTCCGGCTCCCGCCGCGACGACGACCAGGACAGCCGACATGCGCTTGTTGAATTCTCGTGGCAGCAACACCAACTCCATGTGTTCAGCGCGGCCCCGTGCCGCGTCACCTTGGCTTGCGCCGAAGCGCGAAACCGGTAAACCAGCTTTCGAACCGATGCAACCCGACCCCATCTCCGCAACGTCCGGGAGGAGACCGCGCGACATGCTCAGACGGCTATTCGGCCTCGGCGGCTCCTCGAACCGCGCGATTACGGACGCCCTTTATGGGGAAATCGTGGCAGCGGCGCGGCAGCCGCGCCTCTATTCGCAATGGAATGTCCCCGACACGCCATTGGGACGTTTCGAGATGCTGTCCGCCCATCTGATGCTGGTGATGGAGCGCATGTCGAAGGCCGGTGGGGAACTGCGCGACATCGCCCAGGAACTGACCGACGAATTCTTCCGTGACGTCGAGCATTCGTTGCGCGAACTCGGCATCGGCGACATGGGTGTGCCGAAGCGCATGAAGAAGCTGGCGCGCATGTATTACGGCCGCGCCGAATCCTACTCGAAGGCCCTGCGCTCGGCCGACCGCGACGGCTTGGCGGATGCGTTGCGGCGCAACGTCCTGCCAGACGCGGAGACCTGGCCGCAGGCGCACGAACTCGCCTCTTACCTGCTCGACTGCCACGCCCGTCTCGCCGTGCAATCCGACGCCGATCTGCTGCGGGGCAGGATGACCCTGGCGGCTGGCCACGACCACGATTCGCCGACATGACCCAGCCCGGTTTCGAAAGCCCCGTCTCGTTTCGCGTCAATGTCGCGCGGCTGCCGCAAAAGGGCCTCCCGGTGCGGATCGAAGCCGACGAAACGCAGCGGGCCGCGCTTGCACGGGAGCACGGGCTTCTGGAGGTTCGCAACTACAGGACCGACCTCTTGGCTTCGCCCTGGAAGGCCGGCGGGGTGCGTATCGCCGGTTCGGTCACGGCCGATATCGTCCAGGAATGCGTGGTGACGCTCGATCCGGTTGACGCGCGTGTCGAGACCGACATATCCGCCCTGTTCGTCCCGGAAGGATCGCGCCTGGCCGTATGGCCCGGCCACGAGAGCGAGATGGTGCTCGACCCGGACGGGCCGGACGCGCCCGAGACGTTCCGCGGCGACGAGATCGACGTCGGGGCGCTTGCCGAGGAGTTTTTCGTGCTGGCGATCGATCCTTACCCGCGCAAGGCCGGGGCGGTGGCCGAGGCACTGCCGTCGCAGGACGAAGAGGTGCGCGGCCCTCTCGCCGAAAAGCTTGCCAAGTTCAGGGCCGGACCCCAAAAGTCGTGACGGCGGGGCCGAATTGCGGTTGTGCGCGCCCTCAAAACCGCTATTTTCGCCCGCGCCTGGGGCGGTGACCACTGAAACAGACGAGAGACAGCTTCCGCGTGATAACCATCTCGATAGACGCAATGGGCGGCGACCACGGACCGAGCGTGGTACTCCCCGGCCTTGTGAAGGTGCTGGAGCGCCGTCCCGACGTCCGGTTCATGATCTACGGCCGCGATTCCGAAGTCCAACCGCTGCTTGACGGGCTGGCGCGCCTCCGTGACCAGAGCGAGTTCGCCCATTGCGACGTCGCGGTGAAGATGGACGACAAGCCGAGCCAGGCGCTCAGGCACGGCCGCTGGAAATCCTCGATGTGGAAGGCGATCGAGGCGGTGAAGAGCGGCAGGGCGGACGCCTGCGTGTCGGCCGGCAATACCGGTGCGCTGATGGCGATGTCGAAATTCTGCCTGCGCACCATGGCCAATATCGAACGACCGGCGATTGCCGCGATCTGGCCGACGCTGCGCGGCGAGAGCATCGTGCTCGACGTTGGGGCAACCATCGGCGCCGATGCCCAGCAGCTTGTCGATTTTGCGATCCTCGGTGCCGCGATGGCCCGCGCCATCGGTCACACGGAGCGTCCAACCGTCGGGCTGCTGAACGTCGGCGTCGAGGAGATCAAGGGCCAGGAAGAGGTCAAGGAGGCCGGCCGCATCCTGCGCGAGGCGGCACTCCCGTCGATGCGCTACCACGGCTTCGTGGAAGGTGACGATCTCGGCAAGGGCACTGTGGACGTCGTGGTAACAGAGGGCTTCTCCGGCAATATCGCCCTGAAGACGGCCGAGGGCACCGCGCGCCAGATCGGTGAATATCTGCGCGCTGCCATGCGCCGCACCCTGATGGCGCGCATCGGCTATGTCTTTGCGCGCCAGGCCTTCGCCAGGCTGCGGGAGAAGATGGACGTCTCCAAATCCAATGGCGGCGTTTTTCTCGGTCTCAATGGAATCGTCGTGAAGAGCCACGGCGGCACTGACGAGGAAGGATTTGCCGCTGCGGTGGAGCTTGCCTATGACATGGTCAAGAGCAGACTCCAGGAAACGATCGGCACGGAACTCACCAGCTACCACGCCAGGCAGCCCCAACTTGCCGCAGAGGCGGCGGCTCCGAGCGCGCAAGAATAGGATTTCGGGGAGCGAGAATGATCAGATCCGTCGTGCGTGGAGTGGGATCGTCGCTGCCGCGCCGGACCATGAGGAACGCGGAATTCGAGGGCATCGTCGACACATCCGACGAATGGATCGCGCAGCGGACCGGAATCCGCGAGCGCCATGTCGCCGCCGACGACGAGACGACTGCGTCGCTTGGCGAGGCTGCTGCACGTGCCGCGCTCGACGATGCCGGACTGACTCCCGACGATATCGACATGATCGTCCTGGCGACCTCGACGCCCAACAATACCTTTCCCGCGACTGCCGTGGACATCCAGAAGCGGCTCGGCATGCACCATGGCTTCGCCTTCGACATGCAGGCGGTCTGCAGCGGGTTCGTCTACGCGCTGACGACGGCCGACCTCTATATCCGTGGCGGCGGCGTGAAGCGTGTGCTCGTCATCGGCTCCGAGACCTTTTCGCGCATTCTCGACTGGACCGACCGCACCACCTGCGTGCTGTTCGGTGACGGCGCCGGCGCGGTCGTCCTGGAGGCGGCCAAGGGCGCCGGGACGGTTGACGATCGCGGCATTCTCGCGACGAGCCTGCGCTCGGACGGCACCCACCGCGACAAGCTCTATGTCGACGGCGGCCCTTCGACGACCGGCACGGTCGGCCACCTGCGCATGGAAGGCCGCGAAGTCTTCAAGCACGCGGTAGCCATGATCGCCGACGTGGTCGAATCGGTCTACGGGCAGGCAGGCGTCACCGGCGAGGACCTCGACTGGTTCGTCCCCCACCAGGCCAACAAGCGCATCATCGACGCCTCGGCGAAGAAGCTCGGCATCGCCGAGGAAAAAGTGGTCACCACGGTACATCTCCACGGCAATACTTCGGCCGCGTCCGTGCCATTGGCGCTCCATGCTGCGGTCTCGGACGGGCGCATCGGGAAAGGTGACCTGGTGTTGCTCGAGGCGATGGGCGGAGGCTTCACCTGGGGCGCGGTGCTGCTGCGCTGGTGAGCGACGCTTTTTTTACGGTGGCGCGGGTCTTTCCTTGACCTCGGCTGGGCAATTTTCTAACCTCCGGCCCGCTTGTATTTCCTTATTTTTTTGTCGAGGGATGGCTGGAAGAGCGCATGGGGGTAAATACACTTACGCGCGCTGACCTTGCCGAGGCGGTCTACCGGAAGGTAGGCCTCTCAAGGACAGAATCCGCCCAGCTGGTGGAAATGGTTCTCGACGAGATTTGCGACGCCATCGTTCGCGGCGAGACGGTCAAACTGTCGTCCTTTGCGACGTTCCAGGTGCGCAGCAAGAACGAGCGCATCGGCCGTAATCCCAAGACCGGGGAAGAGGTGCCGATCCTTCCCCGTCGGGTGATGACGTTCAAGGCGTCCAATGTGCTGAAGCAGCGTATCCTGCGCTCACACCAGCTCGCCAAGGCGAAGAAATAGCTGTTTCGCCGGATGTCGCCTGCCGGCCGGATTTACGGCGGGCTTGAATATTAGCGCGCAAGTAGATGAAATAAGCAGGAAAATCTGGCGATTCGAGCCGCGAGCCTGCCATGGACAAGAGCCCCGACGCGTTCCGTACGATCAGCGAGGTTGCCGAGGATCTCGACCTGCCGCAGCACGTGCTGCGGTTCTGGGAAACCCGGTTCAGCCAGATAAAGCCGATGAAGCGCGGCGGTCGGGCGGCGCTATTCTGCCGCGCAGGATGTCGAATTGATCAAGGGCATCCGCCACATGCTCTACGACCAGGGCTACACCATCAAGGGCGTCCAGAAGCTTCTTAAGGAGAACGGCAACCAATTCCTGGTCGCGATCGGTACCGGCGACATGGCGGCCGTCGAGGCCATCACCCAGCGCCGCCAGGCCGAGGCGGCGGCTCAGGCCGCGGCTGAAAAGGGCAGGGCGGCCGAGGACGAGATGCTGGTCGGTGAGGCGAAGGCGAAGCCGAGCCGCCGGTTCTTCGGCATGGGCAAGGGCGAGGAAGGTCCCGTGCAGCCGGGTGAGGGGCGCCTGACGCGTGACAACCGCGCTCTCCTTCAGGAGGCACTTTTCGACCTTCTCGAGTGCAAGAGGCTGCTCGACCAGGTTCGCTGAACAAGGCGCTGCACGGGGGCGCATTACGGCTTGCACGGGCGCGCGCGAGCCTATATGGCTTGCCCCGGTTCGGAGCGTAGCGCAGCCCGGTAGCGCACTTGACTGGGGGTCAAGGGGTCGTGGGTTCGAATCCCGCCGCTCCGACCATTTTTCTTTATCTCCTGTTGACGCGCACGCGCCTGCAAGGCAGGCCGATAGATATGTGGCGTACTCTCAATCGGGCAGGGGCGGAACAGGCGCGACACGACCAAGCAGTTGAGCTCCGCGCATCGAAAGATGGGAGCGGTCGAAGTAGATCAATCTGTTGTCGAGATAGGGCGAGCAACGCCCGGAAGGGCAGATGATCTGGTTGACGGAATAGTAGTGGGTATTTGGTGTCTCGCGGGCGAGAGTTTCAAGAAAGCTGTTGCTGGCGCTTTCGCGAGCCATCCTGTAGCTGAACTGATCTCGACAATCGATCATCGGCAGCTTGATGGCGCGTTCTTCGCAGTCGCGTGTAAGTCCCTTCATCTGTGGTACTTGCGCCAGCAATATCACGGTATGGTTCCGCGATAGGGTCCTGACCGTCTCACGCAACGATGCCTCGAAGCGTTCGCGATTGTCCACATAGGCGGACCATTGCCCCCCCAGGACAAGTGTCGGATATTCGTCCAGATGTGCGAAAATCAGGTCGAGCGACGCTCGGCATGCATCGCGATATCGAATGCTGGTGAACAATTGACCGTCATGGAGCGGCGGACATGAGGATGCGGCGGCATTTCTGAAATCGAGCCCCATTTCACGAAATACGCCTACGAAGTGCGCTGCGTGCGAATCGCCCCACAGGAGGGCATTGGGTTTGCCATTGAGACAGGCCGGATTTTCCAGATCGGCTATTGTGAGCTGTTCTCTCTGGCAAACGAACTCGTATGCATATGCCGGCCTGTCGCCTCGCTCGCGAATGGCCGCTGCGAAGGCTTCACTTCCGTCATAGTAGGAGCTGGCAACCGCAACTGCACACAGTACCGCAGTCGATGCCCCGAAAAGTGAAAAGGATGGTATCCGTACCGCGCGTCGAAACGGCAACTCTACGAAACGGTAGGACAGCCAAGCCAGCGCGAGCATTAACAGAAACGCGCCCGTACCGACGGTGACGTCGATGGGAACGTACGCATAGCGGAGATAGGCCATTATCGGCCAGTGCCAAAGATACAGCGAATAGGAGATCAGCCCGACCCAGACCATCGGCCGGAAGGACAGAAGCGGAAGGCCGCCATATATGATGAAAGCGGCGCCGAGCGTAGCCGGCAGAGCGTGAAGACCAGGAAAGGGGCTGTCTTCGCCGATCCAGTAGAGGCTTGCGCCGATCAGGCACAGCCCGATCCATCCGAGTAGCCGCGAGGTGATCGGTGCAAGAAATGCGACGAACGCACCGAGCATGAGCTCTCCCGCCCGTGCCGGCAGCATGTAGTATGCGAATACGGGATCGGTCCGAACCAGCCACTCGGACACTATGAACGATCCGACGGTGGCCAGTGCGATGATCAACACGGACGGCCGCTTGGCGAGCGCCACGGCCAGAATTGGCCACAGCAGGTAGAATTGCTCTTCGACCCCGAGCGACCATATGTGCAGGAGCGGCTTGGTCGCACTGTCCTCGGCGAAGTATCCGGTATCGACGAAGTATGTGAAGTAGATATTCGCTACCGAAAGAGCTGACGCGATTGTGGACTCGCCGAGTTCCCGAAGGTGAACTGGTGTCAGGATGAGCCGTCCGGCGACGAGCGTGGCAGCCAATACGACGAACAGCGCCGGCGCAATTCGTCGAATCCGCCCGGCATAGAATGCTTTGAGGCTGAACGTTCCGTTGCGCACTGCCGTGCGGATGTTCCGGGTGATGAGAAAGCCCGAGATCACGAAGAAGATGTCGACACCGATGAAGCCTCCAGGGACGAGCGCCGTTTCGATGTGAAACAGAACGACTGAGAGGACCGCGATCGCTCTCAGGCCGTCGATATCTGGTCGATATTCCTGTTTACCGTGCATTGATGCCCTTTGGCACATGGAGTCGCCAGAAGGCAATCCGTCAGTCTCCGGCCGACAAGGTACGACAGGACGAGATTGGTTTTCTATGGTCGCGAACGCGACGCAAGTGCGCGCTGGTGGCGGGCCTCGAGCGCCATGCAGCCCCAGACCAGTCCCAGAAGCAGGTAGAAATGCCGCCAGTGGTCGGTGTCGATGATGCTGCCCAGCGCGACATGGCCGATGAAGACAACGTACACGCACAGGAAATAGGGCTGCCAGGGCCGGTCGCGGAACAGGATCCGGAAGCCGCCCGCCACTGTCCAGCAGATCATGATCAGCCAGGCGACGAAGCCGAGCCAGGAATAGTCGAGCAAGGCCTTCAGCCAGATATTGTGCGTGTCCTCGCCAAGCTGCTTGCCGAATTCGAGGGGTCCGATGCCGAATGGGTGTTCCAGCGCCATCATGAAGCCGAGGCCGTAGCGCGCGAAGCGGCCGAGGCGCGAGCCATCATATTCCTGCACGAGCTGGGCGCGCGCCGAAAACAGTTCGGCGACGGCCGGGATCTGCAACAGGATCATGAGTGCGATGGCGAGCAGCACGAAGGCGATCATGCTCATCAACACGATTCGCAGCCGGAACATGCCGCTGGTGCTGCGCGCGAACAATGCCGCCATGAGGATGACGGCCGAGCCGGCGAAAAGGCCCCAGGCGCCGCGCGAAAACGAGAAGAAGATGCCGCCCGCGATGATCAGCAGCGGGATGGCGTAGAGGATCATGTTCGCCGGCCGGCCGGTAAGCAGCCTGTAAAGGAGGTAGATGCCGGGAAGCGTAAGGAACGGTCCGAACACGTTCGGGTCCTCGAACGCGCCGGCCGCGCGGCTGTAGCGTACGAAATTCTCCGCGCCGGGAACGATGCCGAAATAGCCGGCGATACCGAGGAATGCCGTGGTTGTGGCGGCAATGATCCAGGCGGTGAAGATCACCTTGAACAGATCCGGCCTGCGTTCGATCACCGCGGCGAAGAACACCGAGGTGAAGGCGAGAAACAGCGATACGGCGATGTAGAGCGGCGTGTCGCCGATCGTCTTCATCTGCAGCATGGAGATCATGCCGCCGATATTGAACACGATCAGCAGCGCCAGGAGAGGCGCGACGCGGCGCGATATCCGCAGCCCGAACAGGGCCCACACGCCGATCAGCCCGGCCATGTAGATTTCGTAGGGCGCGGGTTCGCGCAGCACGAAGCCGGACAGCAGCACCCCTATCGCCACCGCCGTCGCGGCGATGAAGTCGATGAGCTTGGCGTTGACCGCGCCGGCCGGCAGCGGATGGGCGAGGGCGGTCAATACGCGTTTTCCGTGTTGAGCAGCCGTATCGGGGTCAGGAACAGGATCTTGAGATCGAACCAGAGCGACCAGTTCTCGATGTAGTAGAGGTCGCATTCGGTGCGCATCTGGATCTTTTCTTCAGAATCGATCTCGCCGCGCCAGCCGTTGATCTGCGCCCAGCCGGTGACGCCGGGCTTGACGCGATGCCGCGCGAAATAGCCGTCGACCACCTCGTGGTAGAGCCGGTTGTGCGACTGGGCCGAGATCGCATGCGGCCGCGGACCGACAAGCGAAAGGCTGCCGAAAAGCGAGTTGAAGAACTGCGGCAGTTCGTCGATCGAGGTCTTGCGGATGAAGCGCCCGACGCGGGTGACACGCGGGTCGCTCTTGGTTACGGCGTTGCGCGCCGTCGGGTCGCACTGATCGGCATACATCGAGCGGAACTTGAAGACGTCGATGATCTCGTTGTTGAAGCCGTGGCGCTTTTGCCGGAACAGGACCGGGCCGCGGCTGTCGAGCTTGATGGCGATCACGGTCGCAAGCATCACCGGTGAGAACACGATGATGCCGGCGAGGCTGAAGACGATGTCGAAGGCGCGCTTGGCGACGGAATCCCAATCGTTGATGGGCTTGTCGAAGATGTCCAGCATCGGCACGGAACCGATGTAGGAATAAGAGCGCGGCCGGAAGCGCAACTGGTTTGAATGCGCGGACAGGCGGATATCGACCGGCAGGACCCAGAGCTTCTTGAGCAGCGAGAGAACGCGTTTCTCAGCGGTGATCGGCAGCGACACGATCAGCATGTCGATGCGTGCGATGCGCGCGAAGTCGATCAGTTCCGTTACATTGCCAAGCTTGGGGTAGCCGGCGACGATCGGCGGCGAGCGCCTGTCGTCCCGGTCGTCGAAGATGCCGCAGATGCGGATGTCGTTGTAGGGCTCGCGCTCCACGGCGCGGATCAGGGCCTCGGCGGCCGTTCCGCCGCCGACGATGACGGCGCGTCGCTCGATCGCGCCGTTGCGCGCCCAGCGGCGTATCATGCGCGAGAAGATCAGGCGCAGAACGACCAGCGTGCCGAAGCCGCTCAGGTACCAGCCGGCCAGCCACACCCGGGAAAACTCTTCCGAAACCTTCATCAGAAAGCCTGCGATCGACAGCAGCGCGACCGTACCCGCCCAAACGAGTGCGATGCGGCCGATATTGGCCAGCGGCGCCCGCAGCGCGGGCATCTGGTAGCAATCGGTGATTTCGAGCAGGATAACGCCGAGAACGGAACCTGAGACGACAGCGACCGGATACTGCCAGGTCAGGTGGGTTGCGTCGCCGACATAGAAGATGAATACGGCCAGTCCGCAGATCGCGAGACAGGAAAATTCCACCAGCCGCAGCCATCCGCTGACCATGACCGGCGACATGGTATCGCGGCGATACTGGCTAGCCACCTGGCGGGCGACCGGGTTGAGGTCTCCGTCGTGCCGGGCGGTGTCGGGTTCCGAAAAACCGCGGACGGCGGCGACGGAATAGCGGCTTGTCGGGTCGAAATCGGTCATTGGTTGCAACTCACGCGTTGTCGCGACGATAGCGTGGAGGCACTAAGATTCCCTTGATAAGGCAGGCCGAATCTGACCGACCGCTTGATGGCTCAGCCTTCGCCGAGCGCCTGCCGGTACGCGGCCTCGATGTTCGCGGCCATCACGTCGGCGCCGAACCGCGATCTGAGATCGTCGCGCGCGGGCATCGCGGCGGCGTAGGACGCCTCGTCTCCGAGCGCTACGACCATCTTGCCGGCGATCTGGGTCGGATCCGGGTCGACCAGTGCCCGCGATCCGGGGCCGAAGATCTCAGGGATTCCACCGACCGCGCTGGCGATCATCGGCTTGCCGGCGGCAAGCGCCTCCAGCACGATGTAGGGCATCGCCTCGGCGCGCGACGGCACCACCACGATGCGGGCAAGCGCGAATGCCTGGCGCGCCGGCATGGCTGGATGGAAGGCGATCTGCGACCCCAGCCCGAACCGCGATACCTGGTCCCGGTAGCGGGGGAGGTCGTCGCCGTCGCCGACCATGACGGCGGTCAACGGACGTGCGGCGTCTTTCTGCGCCAGCGCCAGGGCGTCGATGAAGATGTCGGGGCCCTTCAGGTCGCGCATCATGCCGATATAGAGGAAGTCGGCGGCGCCGGCAGCCGGCGGCACTGGCTCGAATTCGGCCGGAAGGAGGCCGTTATAGACCAGGCTCGTCGCCGCGCGCGAACGTCCGACCTTGCGGAAATAGGTCTGTCGCTCGTAGTCCGAGACGAAAAGCAGATGGTCCGTCGCCCGCGCCATGATCTGCTCCAGCAGGAAGAATACCTTCCCCACGAGCGTGTCCTCGTCATAGTGCAGGCTGCCGCCATGCGGCGAATAGAGGCGGGCTACGCGTGACCTGGACGCCCGCAGCAGTGAACCGAACAGCCGGGCATAGACGCCGCCCTTGGCCCCGTGCCCATGCAGCACGTCCGGTTGCAATTCCTTGATATGCTTGAATGTTCTCCACGCCGACATGATGTCGCCGGGGCCGATATGGCGCTGCATCGGCGTGCGCCGGATGCCCAGCGCGAACCGACCGGCACTCTCGGCGAAGAGCCGTTCCTCATGCGCTCCACCGGTTGAGGAATCGCAGACGAGCCCGACCAGATGGCCATCGGCTGCCTGCGCTTCGGCGAGGTCCCGGACATGACGGAAGATGCCGCCGACCGGAGAGCGGAAGCAGTGCACGATCCGCAGGGGGCGTTTCAATGGCTGCATTCCCCACGCAGGCTAGAGCGGTTTGCCCAATTCCATTTCAACGCCTCGAGCCGTTCCCGGCTTGGCGGTCTTTTCCGCGCCTGCCGTGTCGAAATCCTCGCGCGATAGTCATATCGCGCTGCGGTATTCATCTCGCCGGCGCGAAAAATCCCTGCCATCAAACCGCTACCGCTCTAGAACAGCCGCTCACGGACATAGATGGTGTCGCCGGGCAGAACCGGATCGGACGTCAGCACGCGTCCGGTCATCACCTCGCCATTGATGATGCGGGTGATGTCGACATTGCCCTGGCTGGCGCGTGGCGAGAAGCCTCCCGCTGCGGCGATAGCCTTCTGCACCGTCATTCCGGGCACATAGGAATACTGGCCGGCGCCGCCCACTTCACCCATCACGAAGATCGGGCGATAGCGGTCGACTTCGACGGAGACGTCGGGGTCGCGCAGATAGCCGTTGCGCAACTGCGCGGCAATCTGCGATTCCACCTGTTGGACCGTGCGGCCGCGCACGGCGACCGCACCCACGAGCGGGAAGGCGATATAGCCGGACTGGTCGACGCTGTACGTGTTGGTGAGGTTTTCCTGTTCGAAGACCGTGATGCGCACCCGGTCGCCCGCGTCGAGCAGGTAAGGTGCGTGGATTGCCTGGTGGAAGGCGGCAGGGGCCGGCCGGTAGCTCGAGCAGCCACCGAGGGCGACCAGAACCGACAGACCGAAAGCACTGAGAAACGTCTTCATTTGCCGTCACGCACCGTGATTGGTTCGACCCGCAATTCTCTGGATCGCGGTCCGTTATCGACCTGTTAGGGTTAATGTCCGGTAAAGCGCGGCAGGGCCTTCAACGCGACGGCGGCCGTCTAGAGGCCGATGAAGGTTCGGCGGCCGCGAGATATATGAACGCGCAAGGCCCGCGGCTCGGGAGCCGCGGGCCTTGCCTTCCGCGCTGCAGGCGGGGTGCTTTGCCCTCAGTTGGTTGCCTGCGATCCGTCGATCACGTCACCGAACAGTTCCCAGCGCTCGCCGTTGAACTTCATCAGCTGCATCTGCTCGATGGGATAAAAGTCGGTCTCGCTCGTATTGATCTTGATGCCGGGCAGGGCGGTGTCGGTCTCGAAGTCCTTGATGCTGGCGGCCGACTTCATCACGCCCTCGCGCGTGAGGTTGTCGCAGGAATTCTTCAGGACATGCTCGAGCGTCTGCGTGACGCCGTAGCCGAATACGGTGAAGCTCGATGTCTTGTCGCCATCGGGATAGTATTTGTCCATGAAGGCGGCCCACTTCTTCAGGCCTTCGTCGTCCTTCCACTGCGGGTCCTGCGGGTCTTTGCCGTAGTTGGCGCTGATCAGGTCGACGGCGTTCTCCAGGCCGGCCGGCTTGAGGACCGAACCGACCGAGTTGGACACGCTGTTGACGATATGCAGCGGCTTCCAGCCGATTTCGGCTGCCTTCTTGATCGCTTGTGCTGCAAACTTCGGCGTGGCGATATTGATGAAGATGTCGGCGCCGGAGGATTTGAGGTTGATGATCTGCGAATCCACCGTCGGATCGGCGACCTCGTAGGGCTGCTCCATGACGATCATGTCGTCGGCCTTGTCGCCGAGGCCGGCGCGCAGGCCGTTGATGTAGTCCTTGCCGTAATCGTCGTTCTGGTAGAGGATTCCGATCTTGCCGTCCGCATGCTGGTCGAGAATGTAGCGGGCGTAGATCTTGCCCTCGGCGATGTAGTTCGGCTGCCAGCCCATCGTCCACGGGAAGTTGGCGTGATCGCCGAACTTCGAGGCGCCGGTGGCGACGAAGAGCTGCGGCACCTTCTTGGCGTTCATGTATTTCTGGATCGCGGAGTTGGTCGGCGTGCCGAGGCCGTTGAAGATCAGGAAGACCTCGTCGCTCTCGACGAGCTTGCGGGCCTGCTCGACCGTCTTGGGCGGGCTGTAGCCGTCATCGTAGAGGATCAGCTCGATCTGGCGTCCGCACACGCCGCCATTGTCGTTGATCATCTTGATATAGGCCTGATCGGTGTAGGCGATCTGCGAATAGGCCGATGCCGGTCCGCTCAGCGGCTGGATGATACCAATCTTGATGGTCGAGTCCGTTACACCCATCTCCTGGGCGGACGCGGCCGCGAATGCGATGACCGAGAAGCCGACTGCCGTGCCGATGGCACGCATGCTGATGCTGGTGTTCATTTCTCTCTCCCTGACTTTGGCGCGGGCGCCGTTCAGCGCCGCCTAAGGCGATCCGTTACGGTCCGGATCAGACCTCCCGCTCCCGTCGGCATCAGGTAGATCAGAAGGATCAGGATGACGCCGTACATGGCGCCCGACAGACCCTTGCTGATCTCCTCGGCGATGTTGGGAACGAATACGATGAATGCGCCGCCGACCACGGCCCCCGGCAGCCAGCCCACGCCGCCCACGACGAGGCCGACGAGCAGGGCGACCGACAGGACCAGCGTGAAGCTGTCCGGCGCGACGAACTGGATGACGATCGCGGCGAGCGCGCCGGCGATCCCGGTGAAGAATGCGCTGACGCCGAAGGCAAGCGCCTTGTAGAGCGACACGTTGATGCCCATCGACCGTGCGGCGAGTGGATTGTCGCGGATCGCCATCAGCGCGCGCCCGGCGCGGCTGCGGATGAGGTTTCGCGCTGCCCAGTAGAGGAGGAGGCCGACGGCGAGTGTGAAGAAATAGAGCCACTGGTCCTGGTTGAGAGGCAGGCCGAACGGCGCGTCGGGCTTGAAGATGACGATGCCCTGCACACCGCCGGTCCAGTGTTCGAGGACGGACAGTTTCAGCATCTGTGGCGTCGCGACGGCGAGCGCGAAGGTGGCGAGCGCCAGGTAGATGTTCTCGAGCCTGAGCGCGGGCAGGCCGAACAGGAAACCGGCGACGAAGCAGACGATCCCGGCGACCGGCAGCGTCCAGAAATAGGCGATGTCGTATTGGTCCATCAGGATCGCAGTGGTGTAGGCGCCGATCGCGTAGAAGGCGCCGTGACCGAGCGAGAATTGGCCGTTGAACCCGGTCAAGAGGTTGAGGCCCATGATCGCGATCGCATAGACCAGCATCAGATTGAGCTGGAAGATGTGGAAGTTCTTCAAGAAGAACGGACAGGCCACCAGCAGCGCCAGAACGGCGAGCGACGCGATCGCGCCCGGAGTTGCTGCGACCGGCCGGGTGCCGGCCTTGCCGGTGACGATCGATACGTTGTCCTGGCTCGCCGTCATCTCAGACCCGCTGTACGATTGTCCGGCCGAACAGGCCGTTTGGCTTGAACACGAGCACCGCGATGATCAGGAACAGGGCGATCGGAAGCTTGAGCTCTGCCCCGACGACCGGGATGTAGGTGCCGGCGAGGTTTTCCACGACGCCGACCGCGAAGCCGCCGAACACCGCGCCTCCCGGGCTGGTAAGCCCGCCGAGCACGGCGCCCGCGAAGCCGTAGAGCAGGATCGACAGCATCATGTTCGGCTCGAGAAACACGACCGGCGCGATGAGGATGCCGGCGACGGCACCGATCGCCGAAGCCATGCCCCAGCCGAGCCCGGTCATCATGCCGACGCGGATGCCGACTAGCCGCGCCGATTCCGGGTTGGCGGCGGCGGCCCGCATCGCGAGCCCGACGCGGGTGTATCTGAAGAACGCGAACAACAGCACGAGGACGACGAACGTCATCACGATCATGCCGGCCTGGTGCGCCCCGATAAGGCCGTCACCGAAGAGCGACGCGTTGCCGAACGGGCTCGGAAACGGCTTGATCGTGAAGTCCCAGATGAAGCCGGCGAGGCTGTTGAAGATCGCAAACAGCGCGATGAAGACGACGATGTGGCTCAGCACCGGCGCATTCTCGATCGGCTTGAAGACCGTCCGCTCGATGATGAAGCCGCCGACGAAGGAAATGCCGATCGTGAGAACGAAGGCGAGCCAGTAGGGAAAGCCCCATTGCAGGAGCTGCCAGGCGATGAAGGTGGAGAACATCGCCATCTCGCCCTGCGCGAAATTGAGGTGATGGATCGCCTGGTAGATCATGACCACGGCCAGCGCCATGCAGGCGTAGATGCCTCCCGTCGCAATTCCCGCCAGCACCTGTTGAACAAGGATTCCATCGCCGCGCCCTGTCAGTATCCGAGATATGAATTGCGGATGGCTTCGTCGTCGCGGATTTCCGCGCTCGAACCGGAGAAGGCAATCGTGCCGGTTTCCAGCAGGTAGGCGCGGTCGGCCAGGTCGAGGGCCAGCGCCGCGTTCTGCTCGACCAGCAGCATCGACACCTTCATGTTCGTCTTGATGTCGTCGAGAATGCCGAAGAGCTCCTCGACGATCAGCGGCGCGAGCCCGAAGGACGGCTCGTCCAGAAGCATCAGCCTCGGCTTGAGCATCAGCGCGCGGCCGATCGCCAGCATCTGCTGCTCGCCTCCCGACAGGGTTCCGGCCTGCTGGCCCGACCGCTCCCGCAGCCGCGGAAACAGCGCATAGACACGGTCGACGTCGTCGGCGACCTCGCCGCGAGGCCGCGTCATCGCGCCGAGATGGAGATTTTCCTCGACGGAAAGCGTGGTGAATGTGCCGCGGCCTTCGGGCACGTGGGCGATGCCGAGCCGCACGATGTCCTCGGTCTTGACCCTGTTGATCGGCTTTCCGTCGAACTCGATCGTTCCCGACCGCTTGATCATGCCGCACAGCGCCCTGAGCGTCGTCGTCTTGCCCGCGCCATTGGCGCCGAGAAGCGTCGTGACGCTGCCTTGTTCGATGTCGAAGTCGAGACCGTGCAGTACGTTGAAGGCGCCGTATGAGGCACGCAGATCCCTGACCGACAGCAGCATCGTCACTTGCGGTCCCCCAGATAGGCTCGGATGACCTCGGGGTCGGCCTGCACCGTCTCCGGCGAGCCCTCCGCGATCTTGCGTCCGAAGTTCAAGACGACGACGACGTCGGAGACCGCCATGACGAGGTTCATATGGTGCTCGACCAGAAGGACGGTCACGTTGCGTTCGTCCCTGATCTTCTTGATCCGCTCGCCGAGTTCGGAGAGCTCGTCATGGTTGAGCCCGCCGGCCGGCTCGTCGAGCAGCAGCAGCTTCGGCTTGCTCGCCAGTGCCCGTGCCAGCTCGACGCGTTTCAGCGTCCCGAACGGCAGGCCGGCGACGGGGAGGTCGGCCGCGTCTCCAATGTCCAGATAGTCGATCAGCTCGTCGACGATTTCGTCGATCCTGCTTTCCTCGCGCCGGACCCAGGGCAGCCTGAGCGCGTCGCTGACGATGTCGCTGCGCGAAACCGAATGCGCGCCGATGCGGATGTTGTCGCGCACCGTAAGACCGCGAAACGAGGCGAGATTCTGGAATGTCCGGCCGACGCCGGCTTCCGCGATCCTGTGGGCCGGCCGGCTCAGAAGCGTCGCGCCTTCCATGAGGATGTCGCCCGAACTCGGCGTGTAGAGGCGGCTCAGGCAGTTGAAGAGCGTCGTCTTGCCGGCACCGTTCGGGCCGATGAGGCCGAGGATCTGCCCCTTTTCGATGTCGAAGCTGATGCCGTCGAGTGCCTTGATGCCGCCGAAATGGACCGCGATGTCGCGCACCGAAAGCAGGGGGGCTCGGGGCGCGGCTGATGTCATGTGCCCGCCCCGTCGCAAGGCACGCCCGCGACGGCTACAGATCCGCAAGCCGTCGCTCTGTGGCGCTGCGGCATAGAGCATTGAACAATGCCGGACCGCCCGGCGGGCGGCCGCATCCCGATCTTCATTTCTCCTCCCGTATTCCGCTGTGCGGAATTTGCTTTCGCATTTTTTTTGCAGTTGATAGTGTCGCGTTTGCGATGTCAACAGGGGAGCTTGCGTGGACACGATCGCGCGACCGGAGGGGGACGGTACTCTCGCAGGGAACGGTGCCGAGCCGAGCGACAGGAAGTTCGTCGTCGCGCTCGCCCGCGGTCTCGAGGTTTTGCGCGCGTTTCATGTCCGCGACGGCTTCCTCGGCAACCAGGAGATCGCCGACCGCACCGGTCTGCCGAAGCCGACGGTGACCCGGCTCACTTATACGCTGTGCAAGCTCGGCTACCTGATGCAGGTGCCGCGTCTCGGAAAATATCAGCTTGCCCCGTCGGCGATTACGCTGGGCTATTCAGCACTCGCCAATCTCGGAATTCGCCAGATCGCCCGTCCGCTGATGGAGGAACTGGCGGACTCTCTCGCGGCGCCCATCGCACTCGGCGTCACGGATCGAAACCGCGCTCTTTATGTCGATATTTCAAGAGGTTCTTCCGCTTTCACGATTCAACTCGAGATCGGCTCGCGCGTGCCGCTCGCCAAGACCGCGATGGGCTGGGCGCTGCTCGCCAAGATGACTATGCCCGAGCGGACGGCGATCTATGACCGCCTTGCGGCGCGGCATGGCGCGGAGTGGCCGCTGCTGCACGCGAAGATCGAGCACGCCATAGCGGACTACCCCGCCAAGGGCTTCGTGACGGCGGACCAGACATGGCGCAACGACATCAGCGCCGTCGGCGTCGCGCTGCGGGCTGCCGACGGGTCGGGCGTCTACGGGCTCAATTGCGGCGGGCCGCCGCACCAGTTTACGCGGCATACCATGGAGACCGTCTACGGGCCGGCCATGGTCGCTCTCGTGAAGCGGATCGAGAAGGTCCTCAACGGAAGTTGATCCGGTAACGCGCCGGCTGGAAGCCGATCCGGGGCCTCAGCGTATTAACCCGCCAGTTACCATAGATATTTACGATGCACCGAACTTGGATTCGGAGTGCGGTAAATGTCAGGCGTTCGTTCCGCAGCAGATGATGTCGATATCGACCTCGGTCAGCTCTTTGCGAGCATCGCGAGGAACTGGCGGCGTATCGCCATCGTGGCGCTGGCGCTGACGGCGATCGCCTTTATCGGCGTCACCCTGGCGACACCGAAATACGCGGCCGAGACCCGCATCCTCATCGAGACACGCGAATCGGTCTTTACCCGGCCCGAGAACAATGCGGATAGCGACCGGCCTATCCTCGACGAGGAGGGCGTGGTCTCGCAGGTCGAGGTCATCGCCTCCACGGACATTCTTAAGAAGGTCGCGTTGAAGCTCGATCTTGCCAGCCGCGATGAGTTCGATGCCAAGCCGTCCATGCTCGGCCGCGCCCTGGTCCTTGCCGGTCTCAAGAGCGACCCCGGCGAGATTCCGCCTGAGGAGCGCGTTCTGCGCGCCTTCCGCGAGAAGCTCGAGGTCTACCGCGTCGAGAAGTCCCGTGTGCTGGTCATCGAGTTCTCCTCGGAGGACCCGAAGCTCGCCGCCGAGGTGCCGAACGCAATCGCCGACGAATATATCGCGATGCAGCGCGCCGCGAAGCTGGAATCGAATTCCGACGCCACTGAATGGCTCGAGCCCGAGATCGCGGAATTGCGCAACCAGGTGCGCGAAGCCGAAGCGCGCGTCGCTGACTTCCGTTCCAAATACGATCTCCTCGTCGGCCAGGACAATGCGGTGCTGGCCACCCAGCAGCTCTCCGAACTGTCGACCGAGCTGTCCCGCGTCCGCGCGAACCGTGCGGCTGCCGAGGCGAAGGCCAAGGCCGTGCGCTCGGCGCTGCAGGGCGGCGCATCGCTCGACACGATCCCGGATGTACTGGCTTCGGGCCTGATCCAGCGGCTGCGCGAGCGCCAGGTACAGCTCCGTGCCGACATTGCCGACCTGTCGACGACCCTGCTCGGCAACCATCCACGCATTCGCGCCCTCAATTCGCAGCTTTCCGATCTCGACTCCCAGATCAGGCGCGAGGCACAGAAGGTGCTCGAGGGCCTGGAGACGGAGGCGAGCACGGCCAATTTCCGCGAGCAGCAGCTCGTCGCCGACCTGAACAAGCTGAAGGCGGAATCGGCCCGCGCCGGCAACGAGCAGGTGGAACTGCGCGCCCTGGAACGCGAAGCCGCGGCGCAGCGCGAACTGCTGGAATCCTATCTGACCCGCTATCGCGAGGCGGCGTCGCGCCGCGAACGCAACTACCTGCCGGCCGATGCCCGCATCTTCTCGCGCGCCACCGTGCCGTCGATCCCCTATTTCCCGAAAAAGATCCCGATCCTGGCGGCCACTTTCATAGCGGCGCTGCTGATCATGGCGATCGTCACCATGCTGCAGGAACTGTTCAGCGGCAGGGCCCTTCGGGCGGCCCCGGGTGCCGGCATCGAGCCGGTCACCGAGGTGGCGATGCGACCAAGCCGCGCCGAAGCCGACGTGCTGCGCCATGAGGAAGAAGCGGCCGCTGCGCGGGACGCCGGGTCCAGTCATGCCGCGATCCATGTTCCCGTCAACGGCGAGATCACCATAGGCGACGCGGCCGAGAAGCTGATCGCCAGCGGCGCAGCGCGCGCGCTCTTCGTGTCGCCCGAAGGCGACGATGCTGCCGCGGCCAGCGTGTTGGTGGCACGGGAGATCGCCGACGCCGGCCTGCGCGTCCTGCTGCTCGACCTCACTGCGTCGGGTGCCGCGTCGCGCGCCATGCTGGAAAGCCGCACCTATCGCGGCATCACCGACCTGCTTGCCTCGGAGGCACAGTTCTCCGACGTCATCCACGCCGATCCCTATTCGGAATGCCATGTGATTCCGACCGGTACCGCCAGCGCCGCTAAGGCGATGCGCGCCGCCGAACGGTTGCCGATCATCATGGAATCGCTGACCACGGCTTATGATCTGGTAGTTGTCGAATGTGGTCCGGCCGATGCCGCCGGCATCAGGCGTCTCGCGGGAGCAGATACGGAGATCTTCGTGAGCATGCTCGACCCGCAGGGCGTGGCTGCGCAATCCGCCGTCGGCTCGCTGAAATCGGCTGGCTATGGCGAGATCGCGCTGGTCAATCCCGTGGGCTACGAGCCGCCCTTCGATCCGATTCCTGGCCGCAGCGCGGCCTGACGGCAGCGTCCGGACAAGCACGGTTCGGCGCGGCTCAGTCGTCCTTGTCCGGGGCGGGTGCCTTTGATGCGCGGCTCTGGCGCAGTGCCTTAACCGCACGCCAGATGGTCCGGTTGTTCTTGACGAAACGCTTCAGCCGGGCCGACTGCCGCTTCGACGCCGCGAGCACGTGGCCCTTTGCCGTCAGCGGCATGAAACAGTCGAATTGTTCGAACTCGATGTCGCACCAGAGCCGCTTGTAGGGCTCGTCGCCGACGCTGAAATCATAGACCGCGAAGCCCTGGTCGCAGGCCTCCTGGATGTTGTCGAAGAACAGGAAGTCGCCGGGGCTGGCGCCTGCAAGTTCGTCGTCGGCAATCGCCCCGAACTCGCAGATCAGACGGTCGCCGCAGACGCTGGAGCCGGTGATCGCGCGGATCGTCCCGCCCACCTCGAGCGCATGGAGCACGAATTGCGGCTTCTCGCCGGCGGCGCCGGCGAAGAGCTGCCTGAAAGCGCTGCGTACACCGTCCTCGGCGAAGACGTCCGCAATGCCCATCTTGGCGAAGCGCTCGGCCTTCATGACGAAAAACCGGTCGAGAACGGCATCGGTCTCCTGTGGCGTGGAGGCAGCGAACCGGCGAAACCCTCCATCCACCGCCTCGAACTTCCGCGTCTGCGAGCGGTGCTTCTTGCGCTTGCGCTTGCCCGACGAACGGTCAAGCAGGGCGTCGAAACCGCCAGTCAGGTCGACGGCGAGCGCGATGTTCGGGCTCGCCTCATGCGACATGCGGAGAAACGGGTTCTCGCTGACGCCGATCGATCGCGCCTGGCGTTCCAGGCTGAGCATGTCGATGTCGGGGCGTGCCGCGGCGATCTCGCGCCGAAGGGCCTGCAGTTCCGCGCCGCCGATATGTCCCGCCCAGCCGCGGCGCACCGCGGCGAAATTGCCGTTGGCGTGGCGACCGCCGACGAACCGGGCGACGGTCCATGCTCCCTGTCGTACTACCTCGAGCGGCATCGCGAGCACGGTCTCGCTGCCCATACGCAGCGACGCCACGATGACCTCCGGCGCATTCTGCTCCGTCCAGGCGCGCGTCCATGCAGGCGACTGCGGTGGAGCGACGTCGGATGCATCGCAGAGCCGCTCGTAGTCCAGCAGCGCCTGCGCGTCGCACGGTCGGACCGCGCAGCGGACGTCCATCGCCGGCGCTGCCCGGCTTTCGGACCGGTGGGCGACGTGCGCGTTGCGGGAAAAGGAAATTGCCCCCAAGCTGTCAACCATCCTTCAATCCTTGGCCCGTAAACATGGCCTTTCGACATTGGCGGCGCCGCCGCGTTGGCCATGAGTGCCACAAAAAGGTGAATGAATGCTCGACAGGGGCGAAGCGGTCCGAAAGCTGGTCCTGAATGCCGCCAGGCTGACCGGCGCCGCCTCGCTCATGGCTCCCTATCTGGGAGGCATCGGCGCGATCCTCATGCTTCACAGGGTGAGCGGCCGCTGCTTGAGGCCCGACGGCGTCAACCGCCACCTGACAGTCACCCCGGATTTCCTCGACGCCACCATCGCCGACGTCAAGGCGCTCGGTTACGAGCTCGTGTCGATGGACGAGGCGGTAAGCCGCATCGGCGGAAAGGCCGGCCGCCGCTTTGCCGCGATAACCGCGGACGACGCCTATCGCGACAATCTTCTCGAAGCACTGCCGATTCTCGAGAAGTATGACGCGCCGATCACGATCTATGTCTCGCCAGGGCTGACGAGTGGCATGCGCGACCTGTGGTGGGAAGTCATCGAGGAGATCGTCTCCGCGCGGGAAGGGATCTACCTGAACACGCCCGGCGGGCGGGTGAACCTCGATTGCGGAACGCCGGCGCTCAAGCATGCGGCGACCGTCCGGCTGCACGAATATTTCACCGACGAGTTGCGCGAGGAAGACCAGCAGCACGTCTTGCGCGATCTGGCGCTCGCGGCGGGCATCGACGCCGGAGCCCACACCCGGCGCGCGCTCATGGACTGGGACGAGATCCGCCGGATCTCAACGCACCCGCTGGTGACGATCGGCGCCCATACGGTGAACCACTACAATCTCAAGCGGCTTTCGGCGGACAAGGCGCGCCGCGAGATCGCCGATGCCCCGCGGATCATCGAGATGGAGACGGGGCTGCGGCCGCGTCACATGGCCTATCCTTACGGTTACCTCGCCGCCGTGGGCGAGCGGGAGGTGAAACTAGCCGCCGAAGCCGGTTTCGCAAGCGCGGTGACCACGCGCCACGGCGTGCTCAGCCCCGGCCATGCCCGCCATCTTCACGCCTTGCCGCGCATATCGCTCAACGGTCGCTACCAGAATGTCGCCCATGTGAGGACCATGCTGTCCGGCATCACCACGCCGATCGCCAATGCCGGCCGGCGGGTCGTGACGGTCTGAACGCTCAGGAGTTCGGCCGCGCCGGCCGCACCATCCACTTGACGATGGCCATGGCCGGCAGGACCCAAAGCAGGCCTGTGCCGAGGAAATAGGCCAGGTGGACGAGAGGTCCGGACTCGCCGAGACGGTTGACGGCAACAGCCATCGCCACCAGCGCGTACAGGATCACCAGCGTGACAAGCGCCAGCATGCCAATGAACGATCTCAGCCTGGGGTGCATCGCGGTCTCCTAGCGTTGCCTGGCTTCTACGCCCGTCGCCGGCCTCTTTCAACGCGGACGGCCCCTGTCACGCGCGGCGCGATGCCGCGCGGCACGCTGGATGCTTGAAAGGCCGGGCGGCTTGTTGCACCTATCTGCGACACCTGAACCGGAATCCCCAGCATGGCGGCCTTCAGCGGAACGGACGACATCGAGATGCTTCGCGACCGCGAGGCGCGAAACCGCGCGCAGGTGAGGGCATGGCTCTACGGCGTGCTCGTCGTCCTGTTCGCGCTCGTTCTGGTCGGCGGCGGCACGCGGATGATGGAGGCGGGGCTGTCGATCACCGAGTGGAAGCCGATCCACGGCGTCATCCCGCCGCTCAACGACGCGGAATGGCAGGAGGAATTCGCCAAGTACCGGCAGATCCCGGAATATGAGGCGATAAACAAGGGCATGAGCCTCGACGCGTTCAAGACCATCTACTGGTGGGAATGGAGCCATCGGCTCCTGGCGCGCGGCGTCGGCTTCGTGTTCGCGCTGCCGCTTGCCTTCTTCTGGCTGACAGGCCGCCTGGAAAGACACCTGAAGCCGAAGCTGCTGGGCATCCTTGCCCTCGGCGGACTGCAGGGCGCGGTCGGCTGGTGGATGGTCGCGTCGGGCCTCGTCGAACGTACGGACGTCAGCCAGTACCGGCTCGCCACGCACCTGACGATCGCCTGCCTCATCTTCGTCGCGACGATGAGCGTTGCGCGCGGGCTCGCGCCGCATAGCGGCGCGCCTGCCTCGTCCGGCACACGCCGTTTCGCGGGCTGGCTGGTCGCCGGCATCCTCGTCCAGATCTATCTCGGGGGGCTCGTGGCCGGTCTCAACGCGGGTCTCACCTACAACACCTGGCCGCTGATGGACGGCTCGCTGGTCCCGGGCGATCTCTTTGTCATGGATCCGGCCTGGATCAACCTGTTCGAGAATCCGAAGACCGTGCAGTTCGTCCACCGGCTCGGCGCTTACGCGCTGTTCGTGGCCGCGATCGTCCATATGGTGCAGGCATTGCGCAACGATGCCGCCACGCCGCACGCGCGTCGCGCCGTGGTCCTGGTCCTGCTGGTCACGACCCAGGCCGCCATCGGTATCGCCACGCTGCTGTTCGTCGTGCCGCTGCACTGGGCGCTGGCGCATCAGGGCTTCGCGCTTGTCGTGCTCGGCTTCGCAACCGCCCACTGGCGCGGGACGAAGGGCGCCTACGCGCTCGAAACCGGTCTTTCGGTGGCAAGCTAGCCCTCTGACGGCAGCCTTTTCTCCGCAATCGCCTTGAAATCAGACGGATTCGGACTCCAAGGTCACGGCAGCGAACGGATCTTGGGAAAGTGCATATGCGTGTATTCGGATGGCCTCTCGTGGCGCTCGCCACCGGCATGGCGGCCCAGCTGGCGCTGGCCGACGATCTTCCAAGGTCGAGCCGGGGCACCGGCGTCCGCACGGATGCCGCGTCCGGGCACGCGCTCCGGCCCGGCGGTGCGCCTGCGGCTGAACGCAAGTTCGACGCGACAAAGGACGTTCCGGCGGTGCTGCCGGCGGATACGGCGGTCGCCGAGACCTATTTCCGGGCGCGCATTATCGATCGCACAGGCAACGAACGCGTTGTCACCCCATCCGATGCCGTCAAGCAGGCGATCGCGGCGTCCATCCCACCCGGCCGTGATCGGACGCCGGCTGACAGGAACCTGTTCTTCCTCGAAGACAGCCGCGTCAGGGTTGCCGACACGGGGAGCTTTCCCTACCGCGCCGTCGGATTTCTGCAGCCGCAATGGGGCGAGGACTACCTGTCCTGCAACGCCACCCTGATCGGGCCGAGGACGCTGCTTACCGCGGCGCACTGCCTGTTCGACAACGAGCGCGGCTGGGCCGAGACGGTGTTCTTCGCCGCCGGCGCGGATGGCCGGGACAAGCTACCCTTCGGCGTCCAGGAATACGACGAACTCATCGTCCTTTCGGGCTTCGTCGATGCCTATGAGGGCTTCTACGGCTCGGTTGTCCCGTGGGATGTCGGCATCGTACATCTCGCCGAACCGGTCGGCGAGAGGGCGGGCTGGCTGTCCTACGTGCCGGCGGCCGTTTCCAACGGCGCCGAAATGATCCTCGTGGGTTATCCCGACGACAAGGATGTCCTGACCATGTGGTCCGACAGGTGCGGTTTCCGGCCGGACAACGTGGTCGAGAATGTTCTCTTGCACGAATGCGAAGTCGAAGTGGGCAATTCCGGCGCGCCGCTGCTCGTGGCGCAGGGCGATGACGCCTGGGCCGTCGTCGCGACGAACGTCGCGTCGAACACCGAATCGGGCAACGCGATCCTGATCGACGCGCTGTTCGCGGCCTGGATCGACCAGTTCCGCGAATAGGCGATGCTCTAGCCGCGCAGCATGAGTTCCATGTTCTGGACGGCCGCGCCCGATGCGCCCTTGCCGAGATTGTCGAGCGAGGCGACGAGATTGGCATGCCCGTCGCCGGGCGTCCCGAACACGAACAGCTTCATGCGGTCGGTGCCCGCCAGCTCCTCCGGGTCGAGCCGCGCAAGCGCCGCGCTGTTTTCGAGCGGCACCACCTCGACGATCGACTGGCCGTCATAATGCGCGGCAAGCGCGGCGTGCACGCTCTCGACGGTCTGCATGCCATTGAGGTCGCCGAGATGCA
Organism: Rhizobiaceae bacterium; assembly: GCA_023953775.1. Classification (GTDB taxonomy): domain Bacteria; phylum Pseudomonadota; class Alphaproteobacteria; order Rhizobiales; family Rhizobiaceae; genus JAMLJD01. The sequence goes on from JAMLJD010000038.1 coordinate 37,344, forward strand.
GCGGCACCTGCACCAGCATGCCCTGCGCAAAGCGGCCGACCGAGGGCGCAAAGATCGGCCGCCGCGTCAAAAGCCCGTGCTTCATCAGCTCGGCCACGTGCTTGTGCCGAAGCGTCAGCCCGTAGAGGAAATGGTTCGACGTGATGGCGTCCGCATGGTCCGGCTGCTCCATCTGCGCGATCATCTGCTTGCCGCCGCCGGTATAGCCCGACACCGCGTTCACGGTGACCGGATAGTCTTCCGGCAGGATGCCCGCCGCCACGAGCGGCCGGACGAGCGCGATCGCCCCGGTCGGATAGCAGCCCGGATTGGCCACCAGCCGCGCGCGGGCGATCTTGGCCGCCTGATCTTTGTCCATCTCGGCGAAGCCGTAGACCCAGTCGGGGTCGACCCGGTGCGCCGTGGCGGTGTCGATGAGCCGCGTCGAGTTGGTGCCGGCGAGCATCTCCACGGCTTCCCGTGAGCCTTCGTCGGGCAGGCACAGGATGGCGATGTCCGCCTGCTTGAGGAAATCCTCCCGCATCGCCTTGTTGCGCCGTTCCGCCTCGGGGATGGAAATCACGTCGAGGTCGGTCCGTCCGGCAAGCCGCGACCGGATCTGCAGCCCGGTGGTGCCGTGTTCGCCGTCGATGAATATTCTCGGTTTCATGGTCTTGTCCTGGAAAAAAGCGTGCGTTTCGAGCGACTTGCCTGCCGTCCCGGAATCGGATCGGCAAGCGGTTGAATCAAAGTCTCAACTCATCGTCGCGCACGGCGTTCCGCAAGCAGGCCGAGATAATGCATGGCGACGGACGCCCCGGCAATCGCCGTGATGTCGGCATGGTCGTAGGCCGGCGCCACCTCGACGATGTCGGCGCCGACGATGTCCAGGGCGCCGAGCCTGCGCAGCACCGACAGCATCTTGGCGGAGGAGGGGCCTCCGGCGACCGGCGTGCCGGTGCCGGGCGCGAAGGCCGGGTCCAGGCAGTCGATGTCGAACGTGACATAGACCTTCCGGCCGGCCGTGCGCTGCGTGATCCTGTCGGCGATCCGCGATGCCGACATCTCCTCGACGTCGTACCCGTGCAGCATCTCGATGCCGCAATCTTCGGGCGCATGCGTGCGGATGCCGATCTGGATCGACTGGTCCGGGTCGATGACGCCGTCGCGCACCGCGCGGCCCACGAAGGAGCCGTGGTCGATCCGCCTGCCGTCGTCGAACCACGTATCCTGGTGCGCGTCGAACTGGACCAGCGCCAGCGGCCCGTGCTCGGCGGCATGCGCCCTGAGCAGCGGCCAGGTGACGAAATGGTCGCCGCCGAGCGACACGAGGAAGGCGCCGGACTTCAGGATCTTGCGCGCCTCGCGCTCGATCGTCGCCGGGGTCTTCTGGTGGTTGCCGTAGTCGAGCAGGCAATCGCCATAGTCGATCACCGCCATTGTCTCGAACAGGTCGCGCGCGAAGGGGTATTGCGGATCGTTGTCGAAGATCGCCGAAGCGCGCCGGATCGCCTGCGGGCCGAACCGCGCGCCCGGCCGGTTCGACACCGCCGCATCGAACGGAATGCCCCACACGACCGCATCCGCGCCCCTGAGCGACTTGGTGTATCTGCGCCGCATGAACGACAGCGCCCCGGCATAGGTCGGGTCGCCGGCCGCGCCCGTGGCGGTCCGTGCCGTGAATGCGTGGTCGATTGACTTCGAAGGCATGGGCATGTCTCGTCGTGCAATTGCAGTGTATCGGTCATCCGCGGCTGACGGACAACAAAAAAGCGGGCCCGAAGGCCCGCTTCCTTGAATGCTCGTGTGTCGAAACTTTAGCGCTTCGAGAACTGGAACGAGCGGCGGGCCTTTGCCTTGCCGTATTTCTTTCGCTCGACGACGCGGCTGTCGCGCGTCAGGAAGCCGCCCTTCTTGAGCACGGACCGCAGTTCCGGCTCGTAATAGGTCAGCGCCTTGGAAATGCCGTGACGCACCGCGCCCGCCTGGCCCGAAAGCCCTCCGCCG
>JAMLJD010000039.1 GCA_023953775.1 Rhizobiaceae bacterium
CGGGGCCGAAATCGGCCATCGGCCTGCATCAGTTCTATGCCGTCGGCGCCGCGCCGGCCGACCCCGCGCAAGCGATGGCCGACGCGCAACTCACCACGGCGCGGATCACGCGGCACCTGGTGGACATGGGTGTCGATCCGACCCTGTGGCTGCACGCGCTCGATACGCCTCCGACCGCGCTCTACTCCCTGTCGCCCGCGGAGATGGCGTCGTACCGGCTGGTCGGCCGCTCGAGCTGACCGTGACCCGTCAGGCGAGGCTGCGCAGCATTTGCGGCGGCTGGACGGTGCGGTCCTCGCGGGCAGGGCGCGGCGCAGGGGCGAGGCGGACACAGTCGCGGCCGTCGCGTTTGGCCGCGTAGAGCGCGCGGTCGGCGCGGTCCAGAAGGTCGGCCCAGTGTTCGTCGTCGGCGCGCTCGGCGACGCCGAAGCTGGCCGTGACGGAAGAGCCCTTTTCCAGCCCGTCAATGGCACGCACGGCAAAGGCGATGCGGACCTGCTCGGCGAACTGCCTGGCGGTCGAAACGGTTGCCCCCGACAGGAGAACCGCGAACTCCTCGCCGCCGATGCGGGCGACGAGATAGCGGCTTGCTGCGGCGCGGGCCAGGGTATCGGCGAATGCCGCAATGACCTTGTCACCGACCGCATGGCCATAGGTGTCGTTGATCGACTTGAAGTTGTCGAGATCGCACACCACGACCGACAGGGCCTGCCGCCGGGCTTCCGGGTCCTCGACGATGGCCTGGAGCCGCTCCTGGAACCCACGTCGGTTGAGGACACCGGACAGCGCGTCGGTGATCGACCGCGACTTGATCTCGGCGAGCAGGTCCGCGGCCAGGACAATCAGCAGGAAAAGCGCTATCGCCAGTGCGAAAACGGTCGCGATCGTCTGCGAGATCAGGGCGTATTGAGTGGCCAGATACTGCTCCGGACCGGTTCCCGTTCCTCCGAAACCGGCCGACAGGAAGGGCTTGGTCATGAACTGCAGCGCGCTCAGGGCGAGAAGTGCACCAAGCAGACGGTCGGACGTCCGCATCCGGTCGCCGGAGAGGACGATTGCCGCCGCGATCATCTGCAGCAGGAAGTAGGGCGCCTGATACAGCGTCATGCGGACGAAGGAGCCGCGATCGAGCACGTCGACGACGGCGAGTTTCACCGCGATCGCAACAAGGCAGACCAGGCCAAGCATGCGCCATGGCGGCCTGAGCGCATACATGCGGGCGAGCCCGACATTGAAGGCAACCATCGCGGCAAGGACAGCGGCATAAGACAAGGTCGCGACCGCGCGCGGCGCATCGAGCGCGTGGACGACGAACTCCAAAACGAAATTCGCCATGCCGAAAACATAGGCGAGCGCGAACCAACGCGCGCACACATAGGATTTCTCGTAGAGCGCAAAGGACAGGAATACCGTCGCCAGCAGACCAGCCACCGACAGATTGATCGCCAGAATGAAACCTGCGCCGCTCATCCAATCGCTCCAGATGCAGCGATCATGCGGCGGGACGGACAAGAAATCGGAAACGAAACGCGTGTAGGAGCCGAGATCACGCTTTCATGGTTAACCGCCGGTAAAGGCGAGCAGGCGTGGCGCGCCTCCTACTTGTCCTCGGCCTGATATTCCAGAAGGTCACCCGGCTGGCAGTCGAGGACCTCGCAGATCTTCTCCAGCGTCTCGAAGCGGACGCCGCGCACCTTGCCGGACTTCAGAAGCGACACGTTCTGCTCCGTGATGCCGATCCGCTCGGCCAGATCCTTGGAGCGCATCTTGCGGCGCGCCAGCATCACATCGAGGTTGACGACGATCGGCATCACACGAAGTCGCGTTGTTCGGCGCGAACCTCGGCGGCGAGTGCCATGAGGCGGCTCGTCATGTACATGATGCAGGCGATCAACAGAGACAGCATCTCGGCGCTGCCAACGCCGATGACGAGCATCGTCTCGCCGGGCGGATTGCCGATCGTCAAGGCCAGGATCATGAGCATGCGTAGCAGGATGCTGCCGGCGGCGACAGCCAGAAAGGCCATGCTGGCGCGGCGCATCCAGTGCGCGGATTCTCCGGAGAGCGGCTCGGGAGCCGTGAAGGCGCCGAACATGCACCACACGCAGTAAAGGGCGAAGAAGAGCAGGCCGAACTGGACGGCGATCAGCGCCGCGGTGACACCGATGGCCGACGTGGTGAACGCCAGCGGTCCCGACAGCGACAGATGGCTGCGCACGAGCCGCTCGAAAAGCATCGGGTCGGACCATGATTCCGCGAAGAACCAGGTCATGCCGACTGCGAGGAACAGCCCGCAGACAAGAACGATGCCCCGCATAAGCCGGCCGAGCCGCCACAGGCGCGCGATATCGTGCATTGCATTCTCCTAGTGATTGAAATAATTATCGCGATACAATAATTAATTACCCTAATTCGTTTTCCATGAAAAGGGCCTCAGGCATGATATCTCGACTTTCCGCCGGCAGAATCCTGATCTGTGCAGCCGGCTCAATGGCGCTCGTCGGCTGCATGACCGCCAACCCCCGGACGCTCTATGAACTGTCCCGCTTCGATCCGCTGAACGCCGATCCGGCGGACATCGCCGTGGCGGTCAAGACAGACCGGAAGCTTCATCTGAGGCAGGGCGACGTGGTGCTGCGGATGGCGCTCGACAGCGACGACAAGAGCCGGGCCTTCGACGAGCGCTTCGTCCTCTCGATCACCCGCGATACGGGCACGGCCAATCTCGCAGGATCCCTAAGGGAAACCGAGCATGTCCTGTCGGCGGCGGTCGCGGCCGGCGACAGGGAGCGCTTCAGGGCCGTCCAGGCCAGGGCCCGCAAGGCGCGGGAGGAGAAGGCGACCGGCGGCAAGGGATCGATGACCGTGGCGATCTCCGGCGGCTGCAAGACCGGACCGCTCGAGGGCGAGGACGTGCATGTGCGCAGCTATATGCGTGCCGAAACCGGCGGCACCTACTTCCCGCTGACCGGCGAGATGAAGCTCGCGGATGTTTTCAAGAAGGCCGGCGTCCCCGTCGCGGACATCTCTTACTGCGACGGGGAGGGAAAGGGCTGAGTGCTCAGCCCTTGTGCCAATCCCGGATATCGACGAACCGGCCGGCTATCGCGGCGGCGGCCGCCATGGCGGGCGACACCAGATGCGTGCGACCCTTGAAGCCCTGCCGGCCCTCGAAGTTCCGGTTCGACGTCGATGCGCAGCGCTCCTGCGGCTTGAGGCGATCGTCGTTCATCGCCAGGCACATCGAACATCCCGGTTCGCGCCAGTCGAAGCCGGCGGCCCTGAAGATCCTGTCGAGGCCTTCGGCCTCGGCCTGCGCCTTCACCAGGCCGGAGCCGGGCACGATCATCGCATCGACGCGCTCCGCCACGGTCTTTCCCTCGACGACCTTCGCCGCCTCGCGCAGGTCTTCGATGCGGCCGTTGGTGCACGAGCCGATGAACACGCGGTCGAGCTCGATGTCGGTGATCTTCGTTCCCGGCTTCAGCCCCATATAGTCGAGCGCACGCTGCTTCGACTTGCGCTTGTTCTCATCGGCGATCTCGTCGGGATCGGGCACGACGCCGGTGACGGAGACCACGTCTTCGGGCGAGGAGCCCCAGGTCACGATCGGCGGCAGGTTGGCGGCGTCGAGGGTCACCACGCGGTCGAAATGCGCGCCCTCGTCGGTGACGAGCGTATCCCAGTAGGCGCGCGCCATGTCCCAGGCCTTGCCCTTCGGTGCGCGAGGGCGGCCCTCGATGTAGGCGTAGGTGATGTCGTCCGGTGCGATCATGCCGGCGCGCGCGCCACCCTCGATCGACATGTTGCAGACCGTCATCCGCCCTTCCATGGAGAGCGAACGGATCGCCTCGCCGGCATATTCGATGACATGGCCGGTGCCGCCGGCGGTGCCGATCTCGCCGATGATGGCGAGGATGATGTCCTTGGCGGTGACGCCCTCGGGAAGCTGTCCGTCCACCCGGACGAGCATGTTCTTCGCCTTGTTCTGGATCAGCGTCTGGGTCGCGAGCACGTGCTCGACCTCGGAGGTGCCGATGCCATGGGCAAGCGCTCCGAAGGCGCCATGCGTGGAGGTGTGGCTGTCGCCGCAGACGATCGTCATGCCGGGCAGCGTGAAGCCCTGCTCCGGTCCGACGATATGGACGATGCCCTGCCGCCGGTCCGCCTCGTTGTAGTACTCGATGCCGAAATCGGCGGCGTTCTTCGCCAGCGCCTCGACCTGGATGCGGCTTTCCTCGTTCTTGATGCCGTTGACGCGGTCGGGCGAGGTCGGGACGTTGTGGTCGACGACGGCCAGCGTGCGCGCCGGGTGGCGCACCTTGCGCCCCGCAAGGCGAAGGCCCTCGAAGGCCTGCGGGCTGGTCACTTCGTGAACCAGGTGACGATCGATATAGAGCAGGCAGGTACCGTCATCCTGGCGGTCCACCAGATGATCGTCGAAGATCTTGTCGTAGAGTGTGCGGGGTGCGCTCATGAGCGTGGTCCTTGATGAGCTTTCGGAAAGGGCGTCGGGCTTATGCGGGCTCGTCCGGCGGCGTCAGGCGACCCGCGCCAGCCGGGTTCCGACAAGCCGCGTGTAGAAGCGGGCGGGCAGCCGCTTGGCGTCCTGAAGGACGAAGCGCTTGTAGGCCGGGTTTCCGAACAGGCTTTCCATGGCGCGCTCATTATCAAGCTTTCGACGCCGCGGCAATCAGGACGCGTCCCCGCGGCCACCTTCGCGATGATCGACAAACGACTTCTCGATCCGGTGAAGAACCATGAGCACGACGAGTGCGAGCAGTGTGGCGAGACCAGCGATCTGCCAGAAGCCGAGGCCCGATGCGAGACCAATGGCACCAGCCAGCCACATTCCGGCGCCGGTGGTAAGTCCCTTCACCTTGCCGCGCGAGAAGATGATGGTGCCCGCGGCGAGAAAGGCTACGCCGGCGGTCACTGCCTCGATGAGGCGGATCGGATCGAGGCGGGTGGATTCCGCCGCGAACTGATCGCTGTGGACGATTTCTATGCCGAGCAGCGCGAAGCTCGCCGCCGCGACCGCGACGAGGACATGGGTGCGAAGGCCCGCCGAATGTCGCTGCCATTCCCGCTCGAATCCCACCACCGCGCCAAGGAGCGTAGCGAGCAGGAGCCTGAGAGCGATGGTCGGAACGCCGAGATAGCTGGGCTGACCGATCTGTTCCAGTAGCTGTTCCACGGGTGTCACACGCCGCGCGGCGCGCTCCTCGATATCAGACTGCTTCAGCCCACGACGAACACGAACGTCTTGACCAGCACCTCGGGTTCGGCGATCGCGAAGGCGCGGAAGGGCGCGCTTTCCTCGACGATGCTCCATCGCCCCGCGCTCTCCAGTTCCATGAACTTGTCGCGAAAACCGTCCCGTTCGAGGACGACGTCGCGAACCGTCGCGACGATGTGCCCGCCAGGCCGGGTCATGCGCACAAGTTCGTCGAAGCCCGAGGCAGGCGCATGGCCCTCGGTGAAGACGCCGGTCGACAGGATCGCCGCGAAATAGCGGTCGGGCCAGGGCAGGCTGTCGCCGAGGCGGGCGCGCTTCAGATCCGCATAGGCGTTGCGCGACGCGGCGATCGCCAGCATCTCGTCGGAAAGATCGAGGCCTTCGACATGGCCGTAGCCGAGCGCCCTGAGCGACGGGCCGGTCAGGCCGGTGCCGCAGCCCGCGTCGAGCAGCGGCCCGTCCTCGCGCGGTACGTAGCGGGCGACCCAGGCCGCGATCATGAAAGGCAGGCTGTAACCGAGTTCGAGCGTCTCGCGGTCATACGCCGCCGCCCAGCTTGCGTAGGCCGCCGACAGCTCGGCGTCGCTCGACGCCGCATAGACCATTTCGAGCGGTGACTTGGCTTCACTCATGTCCTTTTCCCTTGCGCATCCTCTTTTCCAGCGATCGAAGCGCGATCGAGAGGCTGACCGTCAGCATGAGATAGATATAGGCCACCACCGAGTAGGTTTCGAAGAACCGGAAGGAGCCGGCGGCGTAGATCTTGCCCAGCTGCGTGATGTCGGCGACGCCGAGCACCGAAACCAGCGAGGAATCCTTGACCATGGCCACGAAGTCGTTGCCGAGCGGCGGCAGGATGGTGCGGATCGCCTGCGGCATGACGATCAGCCGGAACCGCTGGAAGCGCGACAGGCCGAGCGCCTTGGCCGCCTCGACCTGGCCTGCCTCGACGGACTGGATGCCGGCGCGGAACACCTCGGCGATGAAGGCCGAATAGCCGATGGTGAGCGCCAGCACCGCCCGCATCAGAAGCGAGACGTCGCGCACCAGAAGTTCGCCGACCAGGCCGGCCTCCCGCAGCGGCGCGGTGAGCCAGTTCCAGCCGGCCACGAAGGCGGGGACGCCCGCGAATGCGATCCAGAACAACAGGACGAGGATCGGAATGCCGCGGATGATCTCGACATAGAAACGAGCAATCTGCCGCAGAACGAGCGATCCCGAGAGCGACATCAGCGCGATGGCGAGGCCGAGCGCCGAGGCGAGAGCGAAACCGCTGACCGTCACCCAGACGGTGATCCACAGGCCGCGCACGACGGTCGAGAAGATCTGTGTGTAAAGGTCGCTCGCCGCGATCGCCAGCGCGCAGGCAAGCGCGATCAGCGCGGCCGCCACGAGCCACCAGGGGAATTCCTTCCGGTCGCGTTTCGGGCGATCCGTGATGGCGCCGGCGATATCAGGCATTGCCGTGCATCGGCCTGACGAAGAGCTGCTCGCGCACGCCGCCGTCCCACTGATCGACCTCGGTTTCGCTGTCGAGGCGGAAGCCGTGGCGCTCGTAGAGCCGCCGGGCCGCGTCGAGGCCGGAAAAGGTGGTGAGCCATGCCGGTCCGGGCGAGCGCGTGTCGAGAAAGGCCATCGCCCGATCCATAAGCCGCGCCCCGAGGCCGGTGCCGCGGGCCGCATCGGAGACGATGAACCAGCGCAGATGCGCGCCGCGGTCGCTTCCTCCGCTGGCGTCGAGCGTCACGGAGCCGACGAGCTCGGCGCCGCGATAGGCTGTCAGGAAGAGGTCGCGGCGGGGATCGAACCGGTCGAGAAACGCCGCCATCTCGGCGGCGACCCTCGTCTCGAAGCCGAGGCCGAAGCCCCAGTCGCGGGCGTAATACCCGGCGTGCAGCCCGGTCACGCCGGCGAGCGCGCCGGGACGGTAGCCGCCGAACGCGACCGGATCAGACAAGGCGCCTACTGCCCGAGCTTGTAGTCGAGGAACCACTTCTTGTTCAAAGCGTCGAGCGTGCCGTCCGCCTTCAGCGCGGCGATGCCGGCATTGATCGGCGCGACGAGGTCGGAGCCCTTCGGGAAGATGAAGCCAAAATCCTCCGAGCCGAGCGGCCCGCCGATCACCTTCAGCTTGCCGCCCGACGACTCGACATAGCCATTGGCCGCGACGCCGTCGGTCAGGACCAGATCGACGTCGCCGGCCAGGAGCGCCTGCACGGTGGCGCCGAAGGTCTCGAACAGCTTGATGCGCGGGTTCTGCTCGTTGCCGTCGAGGATATCGTAGACCGAGACGTAGAACGGCGTCGTGCCGGGCTGGGCGGCAACGAGAAGCTCGTCCCTGGCGGCGAATTCCTTCTCGTCGGCGAAGCGCGTCTCGTCGGCGCGTACCAGCATGCGCATCTCCGAGTGCATGTAGGCATCGGAGAAGTCGACCTTCTCCTTGCGGTCGTCGCGAATGGTGATGCCGGTCATGCCCATGTCGTACTGCTTGTCGGAGACGGACTGGATCATCGCGTCCCAGGAGGTGTTCTGATACTCGACGGTGAAGTTCATGCGCTTGGCCATCTCGGCCATGGCGTCGTATTCCCAGCCGATGGCGTTGCCGGTCTTGGGATCGACGAACTGCAGCGGCGGGTAGGCGTTCTCGGTCACGATCACGACGGTGCGGCCGCCGAGATCGGGCAGGGATTGCGCGGCGGACGGCAGCGCCAGCGCGAGGATCGCGGCAACGGCCGCAAGCAGGGTTCTGGTCATGGTGCGGGTCCCTTCCTTGGCTTGGCGGACGCAACATCCGCGCAGGTCGAAATGCCGATGTTAGACCGACCGGACGCAGGATTGGAAGAAGGGAGCGGACGCTCCCGGCACCTGGCGCAAACGAAAAAGGCGCGGGGAAGCCCGCGCCTTTGCCAAAACCGTGAGTGTTGCGGCCGGTGCTATTCGGCCTTGGCCTCGGCCTCGGTGGCGGCCTGCGCCTCGGCAGCCTGCTTTTCGGCGGCTTCCGCGGCTGCCTTCTCGGCGGCCAGGGCCTCGGCGGCGGCGACCTTCTCGGCCTCGATGCGGGCGCGCTCGTCTGCCAGCGCCTGACGCTCAGCATCGTTCAGCTTGCGGGCGCGAACGCCGGTGTTCTCGGTGATGCGGGCCGACTTGCCGCGACGGTCGCGCAGATAATAGAGCTTGGCGCGGCGGACCTTGCCGCGACGCACCACCTCGACACCCTCGACCAGCGGCGAATAGACCGGAAAGACGCGCTCCACGCCTTCGCCGTAGGAAATCTTGCGGACTGTGAAGTTCTCGTGGAGGCCGGCACCGGCGCGGGCGATGCAGACGCCCTCATAGGCCTGAACGCGGGTACGCGTACCCTCGGTCACGCGGACCTGGACGCGGACGGTGTCGCCGGGCTGGAATTCGGGGAGCTTGCGCTTTTCTTCGATCTTGGCGGCCTGCTCGGCCTCAAGCTGACGGATGATGTCCATCGCTCTTCACCTCTTCTTGTTCTTCGAACAGCCAGAGCGCTCGTCACTCGCCGCGCAGTTCCTTGACCGCCAGGCTATGCATTCCGGCCGAAGCGGCCACAATACAGGAGCGAATAGTCCGTACTTGTTGACGGGGCCGGGCCTATCCCGGTTCGGGCGGGCTCTTACACTGTTCCCGGGCGGTTGTCACGTCTCGCCGGCATCTTTTTCGGCGCGCACCCGCGCAAGAAGGTCCGGCCGGCGCGCGGCGGTCAGCGCCAGCGCCTGTTCGTGCCGCCATGCGGCGACGCGGGCGTGGTTTCCGCCGGTCAAAACGTCGGGGATCGGCACACCCTCGAAGTCGGCGGGACGCGTGTAGTGGGGATGCTCGAGCAGGCCGTTTTCGAAGCTTTCTTCAGCTCCGGACGCATCGTTGCCCATGATCCCGGGCAGCAGGCGGACGATCGCGTCGAGCATGACCAGCGCCGCTGGTTCTCCGCCCGACAGGATGTAGTCGCCGACCGAAACCTCCTCGAGGCCGCGGGCTTCGATGACGCGCTGGTCGACGCCTTCGAAGCGGCCGCAGACGATGACCGCGCCGGGGCCGGCGGCAAGCTCGCGCACGCGGCGCTGGTCGAGCGGCCTGCCGCGCGGGCTCATCAAGAGGCGCGGCCTGGCGTCGTCCTTTGGCGCGGCGTGATCGACGGCCCTGGCGAGGACGTCGGCACGCATGATCATGCCGGCCCCGCCGCCGGCGGGCGTGTCGTCCACCGTGCGGTGGCGATCGGTCGCGAAGTCGCGGATCTGCACCGTGTCGAGCGACCAAAGGCCCTTTTCGAGGCCGCGCCCCGCCAGCGAATGACCAAGCGTACCTGGAAACATCTCGGGGTACAGCGTGACGATCGTGGCGTGGAAGCTCATGGCGTCTCGTCCGTATCGGGTTCGCCGGCGTCCACAAGCCCCGCAGCGGGCGGGTCGACAAGGATGCGGCCATTCGCAATGTCGACCTCGGGAACTGCGGCCCGGGTGAAGGGGATCATCACCGCGTGCCGTCCCTTGCCGCCGATCTCGAGAATGTCTCCGGCACCGAAATCATGCAGGGCCAATACCTTGCCCCATGACGCCCCGGTGCCGTCGGTGACGGCGAGGCCGATCAGGTCGGCATGCAGATACTCGTCCTCGTCGAGCGTCGCGTCGATCGCGGCGCGGTCGACAAAAAGCTCGGTCCCGTTCAGCGCCTCGGCCGCCGTTCGGTCGTCGACGCCCCGGAACCGGGTGACGAGGACGTTTTTCTGAAGGCGCGCGCCGACGATCTCGAAGGCACGGCCGGTCCGGTCGACGAGCGAGGGATAGCCGGTGAGCGCCAGCGGGTCGTCGGTAAAGGAGCGGACGCGCACTTCGCCCTTGATGCCATGGGCCGCGCCGATGACGGCCATCAATACTGGGTTCTTCGGATCGTCCATCGCGCCTTTCCGCCGGTTGGCGGTGGATTAGCCCCGGCGACGGCGCATTTCAACTCGGCCTTCACGCGATGCTAACCACGTGCGCGCATGCTGGCGGGCACGATACCCGATAGGCACCCATGCAGGACTTCCTCGTTCACGGCCGCGACGACCTTATCCGAGCCCGCCAGACGTGGCTGCAGTGTCTTGCGCGCGAGCGCCGGCTGGCGCCGCTGACCGTCGAGGCCTATGAGCGCGACACGCGCCAGTTCATGCAGTTCCTCACCGGTCATCTTGGCGGACCGCCCGGCATTTCCGATATCGCGCAGCTTCGGCCGGCGGATCTGCGCGCTTTCCTCGCTTCCAGAAGGCAAGGGGGGGCCGGTGCGCGCACGCTGGGGCGCGGCCTTGCCGGCATCCGGTCGCTGCTCAAACATCTCGAGCGGGCCGGGCTCGTGAATGCCGCCGGCGCAGGCGCGCTGCGGGCGCCACGCCAGCCAAAATCGCTGCCGAAGCCGCTGACCGCTCCCGACGCGCGCCGTGTCGTCTCGGCGTCCGAGCAACTCGCCGAGGAGCCCTGGGTAGCGGCGCGCAATGCTGCGGTTCTGACGCTGCTTTACGGCTGCGGGCTGCGCATTTCCGAAGCGCTGGCCCTGACGGGCGAGGATTTCGGCGACCGGGCGCACCGAAGCCTCCGGGTCAAGGGAAAGGGCGGCAAGACGCGGATCGTCCCGCTGCTGGCGGCCGCACACCAGGCGGTGGCCGAATATCGCAGGCTGTGTCCGTTCCACATTCCAGCCGACGGAACGCTGTTTCTCGGAGCGCGCGGCGGCCAGCTGCAGCCGGCCATCATCCAGCGCGAGATGAAGAAACTGCGTTCTGCGCTCAATCTGCCGGAAACGGCAACGCCGCACGCGCTTCGGCATTCCTTCGCGACGCATCTTCTCGGCCGGGGCGGCGACCTTCGCGCCATCCAGGAGCTTCTGGGCCATGCGAGCCTGTCGACCACCCAGATCTATACCGGTGTCGACACTTCCCGGCTGCTCGATATCTACGACGCCGCGCATCCCCGCGCATAAAAGCGTCGATGCGGTGCGACTACCGCTTGCGGACAAAAAATTGGATCAGTATCATTAATTGGACAAGCGCCGGTCGCGGAGCGCGTTCCGCTTGTTTTTTGGGTTTGGTCCCGATGGAGCATTGTGCAAGAAAACCATGGTGGAGATCGCACCGCCCTATCTGCTGTTCATCGGGGACGTTCACGATGCGCTCGCGGCCAAGACCGCGCAGGGCATCGTCGACTGGCGGCCCGAACGCTGCATCGGACAGTTCAAGCTGCCGAACTGCAAAGCCGATCTGGGCATTCCCCTCATGTCGATCGGCGAGGCGGCCCGCCAGGGCGCGCGTACCATGGTGATCGGTGTGGCCAGCGCCGGCGGGGCGATCCCGTCGCATTGGGTTCCGCACATCGTCGAGGCGATCGACGCGGGCATGGATGTCGCGTGCGGGATGCATGACCGGCTGTCGTCGATTCCCGAGATCGCCGAAGCAGCCAGTGCCAGAGGGCGGCAGTTGCACGACGTGCGGCACAGCACGATCCGGTTCCAGACCGGCAAGGGCGCGAAGCGGAGCGGCAAGCGGCTTCTCACGGTGGGGACCGACTGTTCGGTCGGCAAGAAGTACACGGTCCTCGCACTTGAAAAGGAATTGCAGGCGCGGGGCGTCGACGCGGATTTCAGAGCCACCGGGCAGACCGGAATCTTCATCGCCGGACGCGGCGTCGCGGTCGACGCGGTGGTGAGCGATTTCATATCCGGCGCAGTGGAGTGGCTCGCACCGGCGGGTTCGGACGACCACTGGGACCTTATCGAGGGGCAGGGCTCGTTGTTTCACCCGTCCTTCGCGGGCGTGAGCCTCGGGCTGCTCCACGGCGCGCAGCCCGACCTCTTCGTGGTCTGCCACGAACCGACGCGCACAACGATGCGCGGCGTCGCACACCCTCTGCCGACCATCGGCGAGGTGATCGACCTGACCGTGCGCTGCGGGCAATTGACCAACCCGGACATCCGCTGCATCGGCATCGCGGTCAACACGCAGGCCTACGAGGAGAGCGAGGCGAGAACCTATCTCGAAAAGACTGCCGGCGAGTACGGGTTGCCGGCGACCGATCCGGTGCGTTTCGGCATGTCGGCAATCGCCGACGCCATGCTCCGTGAGTAGACACCACAACCCGGCGCGCAGCGTCGCGAAGCACCGCGTTTCCAACGACGATCGGATACCGCATTGAGCTACTATCCCCGTTTTGCCACGGCCCTTCTGGGAACCAATATCGCGCGGGGCGCCTATGTCGTGGGTGTGTCATGGACGGCCCTGTCGGCCGACAACGAAATGGCCGCTGTCGGGCAGGTGCTGCTCGCCGCGCATCTGGCCACCTTCTTTCTCAGTCCCTATGTCGGCGGCATTATCGACCGCCGCGACCGGCGCATGTGCGCGTCCGTGGCGAGCGTGTGGGCGGTGCTGGTCTTCGGCGGCCTGGCGCTGCTGTGCGCGGAGTTTCCGGACTATGTCACGACGGCATCCCTGCTGGTGTTTTCCTTCTGCGCGGCGCTGGCGGCGCTGTTCGTCGGGCCATCGGAGGATGCGGTGATCCAGGCGCTGACCCCGAAGGAAGAGCGGCACCGCATCGGCGCCCAGCTCAACATCCTCAGGCAGGCCGGCATGGTTACCGGCGCCGGGCTCGCCGGGTGGCTCGTGGCGGAGTGGGGATCGGCCACGGCCTTCGCGCTGTGTGCTGCAGGCTCGCTCGTGTCGGCGGTCGTCATCCTCGCCCTGCCCAAGGTCAAGACGGTGCAAAGCCCGAACGCCATCGGACGATGGGCATCCATCGCGGAAGGGCTGAAGCTGCTGTCGACCGGCTCCGGCCTTGCCACGGCGCTGATCGTGGCGGCGTTCGCCGTTTCGGTCGGGCAGGTCACCAATGCGCTCTTGCCGGCCTTCATCAAGCTCGAGCTCGGACAGGGAAGCGGCCTCTACGGAGCCGCGGACGCTGCCTGGTCGGTCGGTGCGCTGGCTGCGGCTTTCCTGACCGGGCTCTATCTGCGCCGCAGGTCGGAGCCGCCCAACGAGATCGCTCTGCTCGCCATCCTCGGCCTGTGCAACATCCTCTTCGCCCTTACCGCGCATACGGCAACGGTGGTGGCGATGCACGCGGTCCTCGGGGCGAGCTTCTCGCTGGTCAAGGTGGTGGCGGACGGGCGCATCATGATGCTGACCCCGACCGAATATATGGGCCGGGTCAGGAGCAATCTCGCCTCGCTGACCAGCTTCGTCGCGATCGGCATCTATATCGCGCCGACGCTGCTGCAAGGCATTTCCGCGCAGTCGCTCTACATCGCCTGGGGCGGGTTGGTGATCGTGCTGAGCATCGGCCTGCTGCTGATGCGGCAGGTCGCCGCCCGGCGTTCGGCGGAAGGATTGATGCGCTAGCGTAGCGATCGACGCATTTTTGCGGATGCCGCGCGAGCTCACGGGGCCGCGACAGGCGCTGGCGTGCAGGGTTCCCTCCGTGCGCTCGAGCGAATTGCGCCGGCCCGATTAACGGATTCGCCGCATTTTTACGCTACGCGTGCGGCATGAAACGCATCAGGATCATTGCCGACAAGGCCGCCGATACCTCGCTTGTGCTGCTCGCGGGCGCGCATCTGATGGTCCTTGCCGTCTTCCTGGCCACGCTCATCGCGGCGACGTCTCAGGCCCGCGGCGACGAGATGCCCGAATGCAAGGGACAGGATATCGTCGCCGAGCTCGCGCGGGACGACCCGGCGCTACTGCGCACGATCAAGGCCGAGGCCGCCGAAACGCAGAACGGACAAGGCCTGCTGTGGAAGATCGAGAAGGACGGCCTGGCGCCGTCCTTTCTGTTCGGCACGATGCACATGACCGATCCGCGCGTCACCGAACTGACGCCGGAGGCGAAGGGCGCGTTCGACGCGTCGTCGACTGTCGTCATCGAAACGACCGACGTGCTCGACGAGACGAAGGCGATGGCGGCGATGCTCGCCAAGCCGGAGCTGATGCTGTTCACCGACGGAACCAAATGGCCGTCGCTCCTGTCCGACGAAGACCGGGCGCTGGCGACGAAGGCGCTCGCCGAGCGCGGCATACCGATCCAGACGGTCCAGACCATGAAGCCATGGATCCTGTCGGCGATGGTTGCGCTGCCGGCCTGCGAGATCGCGCGCAAGACCGGCGGCGCGCCGGTGCTCGACATCAAGCTGGCGCAGGACGCCGAGGCGAACGGAAAGGCCGTCGCCGGGCTGGAAACGGTCGGCGAACAGCTCGAGGCGATGGCCTCGCTTCCGCTGGAGTTCCACCTCGAAGGGCTGGTCGAGACGCTGCGGCTGGGCGACCGGATCGACGACGTGATCGAGACGATGATCGTGCTCTACGAACACGCCGACACGGGCACGCTGTGGCCGCTGTTCCGGGCCGTGCTCCCGCCGAGCGACGGCGGCGAAAGCTATGCCGCCTTCGAGAAGGCGATGATCACCAGCCGCAACGCCGTGATGGCAGAACGGGCGCTGCCGATGATCGAGAAGGGCAGCGCCTTCATCGCCGTCGGCGCGCTGCACCTTCCAGGGCCGGACGGGCTCGTCGAGAAGTTCCGAGATAACGGTTTTACCGTGACGCGGGCCGACTGACCGGTTCACGGAAAGCGTGATTGGCCGGCCCGGGCCGCGGCTGCTATCATCGCGGGACAATCGAAGGAGACGAGCATGCGGATTCTGCTGACTGCTTTCGCATTTGCCGGCCTTGCCTCTTCGGCCGCGATTGCCTGCCCGGCGCATTCCAATCACGAGGCATCCGTCGACGAGTCTATGACCGTTGCGAGCATAGCCGAAGACCAGAAGATGTCGGAGCCCGACGCGGCCGTTGTCGACACGGAACCCGCGCCAGCGGCCGAGGCCGAGGAATAGCAGAGCGGCGCGGGCGGCAGGGCCGCCGCCGCCATTTTCAAACCTTCACGAGGGAACGACTGGCGCGTGCCGAGCGGCACGCGCTTTTTTGTCTGTTTCTAGATATGTATCGCCTGGGCGAAGGTGGCGAGTGCCGCCTCCTTGACCGCTTCCGACATCGTCGGGTGGGCGTGGCAGGTGCGGGCGAGATCCTCCGACGAGCCGCCGAACTCCATCAGAACGGCCGCCTCGTGGATCATCTCGCCGGCGCCGAAGCCGACAATGTGCACGCCGAGCACGCGATCGGTGGCCTTGTCGGCCAGAACCTTCACGAAACCGTCGGTCTTGAGCATCGCGCGCGCGCGCCCGTTGGCGGTGAAGGGGAACTTGCCGGCCTTGTAGTCGACGCCGGCCTTTTTCAGCTCTTCCTCGGTCTTGCCGACCGAGGCGACTTCGGGGCTGGTGTAGACCACGCCGGGGATGACGTCATAGTTCACGTGGCCGGCCTGTCCGGCGATGATCTCGGCAACCGCGACGCCCTCGTCCTCGGCCTTGTGGGCGAGCATCGGGCCGGCAACGACGTCGCCGATCGCGTAAATGCCCTCGACATTGGTGCGCAGGTGTCCGTCCGTCTTGACCCGACCGCGCTCGTCGAGGGCAACGCCCGCCTCCTCCAGGCCGAGGCCGGCGGTGTAAGGCTTGCGGCCTGTGGCGACCAGCACTACGTCGGCCTCGACGGTTTCCGCATCGCCACCCTTCACCGGCTCGAAGGTGACGGTAGCGCCCTTCTTCGCCTTCTCCACGCCGGTGACCTTGGCGCCGAGCTTGAAGGTCATGCCCTGCTTGCCGAGCATGCGCTGGAACTGCTTGGCGACCTCGCCGTCCATGCCGCCAAGGATCGTGTCGAGATACTCGACCACGGTGACCTTTGAGCCGAGACGCGCCCAGACCGACCCGAGTTCGAGGCCGATCACGCCGCCGCCAACGACCACCAGATGTTCCGGCGCCTTGGCGAGTTCGAGTGCGCCGGCGGACGAGACGATCACCTTCTCGTCGAACTTGACCTCGACACCGGGAATGCCCGCGACGTCCGATCCCGTGGCGATGACGATGTTCTTGGTGGCAAGGTCGGTGTCCTTGCCGTCCTCGCCCTTGACCACGACCTTGCCGGCGCCGGCGATGCGGCCTTCGCCCGGATAGGTGTCGATCTTGTTCTTCTTCATCAGGAAGACGAGACCCTTGGTGTTCTGCTCGACCACCTGGTCCTTGTGTGCCATCATCTTCTTGATGTTCGCCTTCGGCTTGCCGACCTCGACGCCGAGCGCGTCGAAGGAATGCTCGGCCTCCATCAGCATCTCGGAGGCGTGAAGGAGCGCCTTGGAAGGGATGCAGCCGATGTTCACGCAGGTGCCGCCATAGGTCGAGCGCTTCTCCACGATCGCCGTCTTCAGGCCGAGCTGGGCCGCCTTGATGGCGCAGACATAGCCGCCGGGGCCGGCGCCGATCACGATGACGTCGTAGGTGGTGGACATGGAGACTTAACCTTTCGTTCGTTCAGCCGTTGGCGACAAGCCGCCACAAGAGGATGACGATGCCGATCGCGCTGGCGTTCCAGATCAGGGTCCGGACCCAGACAAGCCCTGCCAGATAAGCGGGGAGATACGCGAGGCGGCACCAAAAATAAAGGGCGGCGCCGACGGCGGAATAGCTGTCATGCGATTTCGTGACCTCGATCGCCAGAACCAGCGCCGCGAAGGCCGGGAAGGTCTCGAGATAGTTCCTGAAGGCTCGCGCGGCGCGGCCGGCGATCGCGACGGGCTCGGGTTCTTCGTCGCGCGGCCCGACGGTGAAACGGTTGCCGACCTGGGCCTTGTAGGTGAAGGATTGCACCGACAGGTGGACGAGAAGCAAAAGGACGGAGAGCGCCAGATAGGCCATCTCGACACTCAACGAGGGGATCAGCGCGCTTGCCGCTCGCGGCTCCATGTCCGGCGTCACCGTCCGCCGCCGATGTCGAGCAATGCCCCGGTGGTATAGGACGCCTCGTCCGACAGGAGCCAGAGAATCGCGCGGGCGACCTCCCCGGCCTTGCCCTCGCGCTTCATCGGCACCATGCCGCGCACGCGCTCGATGCGGTCGGGCTGCCCGCCGGAGGCATGGATCTCCGTGTCGATGATGCCGGGCCTTACCGCGTTGACGCGGATGCCTTCGGCCGCGACCTCGCGGGCGAGCCCAGTCGTGAAAGTGTCGATGGCACCCTTCGCGGCGGCATAGTCGACATATTCCGCCGGGCTGCCGAGGACCGCCGCGACGGACGACATATTGACGATCGAACCGCCCATGCCGCCGTGAAGCGTCGACATTCGCCGGACGGCCTCGCGCGCGCACAAGATCGAGCCGATCACGTTAACACGCATCATCCGCTCGAGCCGGTCAGCGCTCATTTCGTCGACGCGGGACTTGCGATCGACTACTCCGGCGTTGTTGACCAGCGCGTTGAGCCGCCCGAACCGCTCGTCGACGGCGGCGAACATTGCCATGACTTCGTTCTCGTCGCCAATGTCCGCGCGGATCGCGAATGCCTCGCCGCCCGCCGTCTCGATCGTCGATACCACCTGGCGGGCCGCCTGTGCGTCACTGCGATAGTTGACGGCTACCCGATATCCGCGTTGGGCGGCCAGCCGGCATGTTTCCGCACCGATGCCGCGCGAGCCGCCGGTGACGAGAACTGTCTTTCGCGCGGTCATCGCCTATCCACTACATTGAGCCGGCGGCGCATCCCGCAGGTCATCTAGAGATCGAGCACAAGGCGCTCAGGATCCTCCAGCGTTTCCTTGACGCGGACGAGGAAGGTCACGGCCTCCTTGCCGTCGACGATGCGGTGGTCGTAGGAAAGCGCCAGATACATCATCGGTCGGATCACCACCTGGCCGTCGAGCGCAACCGGGCGTTCCTGGATCTTGTGCATGCCCAGTATGCCCGACTGCGGCGCGTTGAGGATCGGGGTCGACATCAGCGATCCGTAGACGCCGCCATTGGAGATGGTGAAGGTGCCGCCCTGCATGTCAGCGACGCCGAGCTTGCCGTCGCGCGCTGCCATGCCGAGCCGGCCGATCTCCTTCTCGATCTCGGCGATCGACATCGCATCGGCATCGCGGACCACCGGGACGACCAGCCCCTTGTCGGTGCCGACGGCGACGCCGATGTGGCAATAGTTCTTGTAGATGATGTCGGTGCCGTCGATCTCGGCGTTGACCGCCGGGATCTCCTTGAGCGCGTGGCAGACGGCCTTGGTGAAGAAGCCCATGAAGCCGAGCTTCACGCCGTGCTTCTTCTCGAACAGATCCTTGTACTTGGAGCGCAGGTCCATGACCGGCTTCATGTCCACCTCGTTGAAGGTGGTCAGCATGGCGGCAGTTGCCTGCGCGTCCTTGAGCCGGCGGGCGATCGTCTGGCGCAGACGGGTCATCTTCACCCGCTCTCGCGCGCCTCGTCTTCCGCACCGGAAGGCGCGCGCGAAACCTTCGGCGTCTCGGCCGGCGATGACACGCCCTTGACCAGCGCGTCGAGCACGTCGCCCTTCAGAACCTGGCCACGCTTGCCGGAGCCGGCGACCTGGTCAGGCCGACACGCCCTTCTCGGCCATGAGCTTGGCCGCAGAGGGCGCTGCCGGCATGTCGGACTTCTTCTCGAGATTTCCCCGGGGCCGGCAACCGCCGCGCTCTTTTCAGCCGCCTCCTTCGACGTTGCCGCGCCGCCATCCTTGGAGGCCTGCGCCACCGCGTCCTTCTTTTCCTCGCCCTTGGCGTCGTCCTTCGTGGCGGCTCCGCTGCCTTCGCCGATCGTTCCGAGCAGCGCGCCGACCTCGATACGGTCTCGCCTTCCTTCACGGCGATCTCGGCGAGCGTGCCTGCGGCGGGCGCGGGAACTTCCACGGTGACCTTGTCGGTCTCGAGCTCGACCAGCGGTTCGTCGACGGCGACACTGTCGCCCGCCTTCTTGAACCATTTGCCGATCGTGGCCTCGGACACCGATTCACCCAGTGTCGGTACGCGGATTTCGGTTGCCATGGATTATGTTCCCGTTTGCTTTGGCGCTGCGGTTTCCTGGGCTATTCGCCCAGCGCGTCCTCGAGGAAGGCCTCGAGCTGCGAGAGGTGTTTCGACATGAGGCCGGTCGCCGGCGACGCCGCCGCAGGGCGGCCGGTGTAGCGGACCCGCTGGTGCTTGGCGTCGATGTGAGCGAGCACCCATTCGAGATAGGGATCGATGAAGCTCCAGGCACCCATGTTCTTGGGCTCTTCCTGACACCAGACCATCTCGGCGTTGCGGAAGCGCGATAGTTCGGTGATCAGCGCCTTGGCGGGGAAGGGATAGAGCTGCTCGACGCGCAGCAGGTAGACATCGTCGATGCCGCGCTTCTCGCGCTCCTCGTAGAGGTCGTAGTAGACCTTGCCCGAGCACATGACGACGCGGCGGATCTTCGAATCCTTGACCAGCTTGATCGGCTGATCGCCGAGATATTGTGCATCGTCCCACAAAAGCCGGTGGAACGAGCTTTCGCCCGACATCTCGGCCAGGGTCGACACGGCGCGCTTGTGGCGCAGCAGCGACTTCGGCGTCATCAGCACCAGCGGCTTGCGGAAGTCGCGCTTCAACTGGCGGCGCAGGATGTGGAAGTAGTTGGCCGGGGTGGTGACGTTCGCCACCTGCATGTTGTCCTCGGCGCACATCTGCAGGAAGCGTTCGAGGCGCGCCGACGAATGCTCCGGTCCCTGGCCCTCATAGCCGTGCGGCAGGAGGCAGACGAGACCCGACATGCGCAGCCACTTGCGCTCGCCCGACGAGATGAACTGGTCGAAGACGACCTGGGCGCCGTTGGCGAAGTCCCGAACTGCGCCTCCCACAGCGTCAGCGCGCGCGGCTCGGCGAGCGAGAAGCCATATTCGAAGCCCAGTACCGCCTCTTCCGAGAGCATCGAGTTGATGACCTCGTAATTGGCCTGCTGGGGCCCGAGATTGTTGAGCGGAATGTAGCGGTTTTCGTCGCGCTGGTCGTAGAGCACCGAATGGCGCTGCGAGAAGGTTCCGCGCTCGGAATCCTGACCTGACAGGCGGATCGGATTGCCTTCCAGCAGGATCGATCCGAAAGCCAGCGCCTCGCCGGTCGACCAGTCGAGCCCTTCGCCCGAATCGATCATGTTACGCCGGTTGTCGAGGAAGCGGCCGATGGTGCGGTGGGCCTCGAAGTCCTTCGGAAGGTCGGTCAGCTTGCGGCCGATCTCCTTGAGCGTCTTGACCGGAACAGCGGTCTTGCCGCGGCGCTGCTCGTCCTGATTGTCGGCGGTGCGCAGCCCGGACCAGGCGCCGTCGAGCCAGTCCGCCTTGTTGGGCTTGTAGGCCTGGCCGGCTTCGAACTCGGCCTCAAGATGTTCGCGCCATTGCGAGCGCAGCGTCTCGAATTCGTCCGCGCTGAGAAGTCCTTCCTCGATCAGGCGCTTGCCGTATATCTCGACCGTGGAGGGATGCTTCTTGATCTCGCGATACATCAACGGCTGCGTGAACGCCGGCTCGTCGCCCTCATTGTGCCGAAGCGCCGGTAGCAGAACATGTCGATGACCACCGGCTTGTGAAACTTCATCCTGAATTCGGTCGCCACCTTGGCGGCGTAGACGACTGCCTCCGGGTCGTCGCCATTGACGTGGAAGATGGGCGCCTCGATCATCTTCGCGACGTCCGAGGGATAGGGCGAGGAGCGCGAGAAGCGGGGATTGGTGGTGAAGCCGATCTGGTTGTTGATGATAAAATGGACCGTGCCGGCAACCCGGTGGCCGCGCAGGCCGGAGAGACCCAGGCACTCCGCCACCACGCCCTGGCCGGCGAAGGCGGCGTCGCCGTGGAGCAGCAGCGGCAGCACCTTGGCACGATCCTCCAGCGGAACGATCTCCTCGCGCTTGCGGCCGAAGATCTGGTCCTGCTTGGCGCGCGCCTTGCCCATGACGACGGGGTTGACGATCTCGAGATGCGACGGGTTGGCCGTCAGCGACAGGTGGACCGTGTTGCCGTCGAATTCGCGATCCGACGACGCGCCGAGGTGATATTTGACGTCGCCCGAGCCCTCGACGTCGTCGGGAGCGAATGAGCCGCCCTTGAACTCGTGAAAGATCGCGCGGTGCGGCTTCTGCATGACCTGCGAGAGCACGTTGAGCCGGCCGCGGTGCGCCATGCCGAAGACGACGTCCTTGACGCCCAGCGCGCCGCCGCGCTTGATGATCTGCTCCAGCGCGGGGATCAGCGACTCGCCGCCGTCGAGGCCGAAGCGCTTGGTTCCCTTGTACTTGACGTCGATGAACTTCTCGAAGCCCTCGGCCTCGATGAGCTTGTGCAGGATCGCCCGCTTGCCGTTCTCGGTGAAGGCGATTCCCTTGTCCGGCCCCTCGATGCGCTCCTGGATCCAGGCCTTCTCCGCGGGGTCGGAGATGTGCATGAATTCGACGCCGAGCGTGGAGCAATAGGTGCGCTTCAAGATGGCGAGCATCTCGCGGATGGTCGCGAACTCCAGCCCGAGCACGTGGTCGATGAAGATGCGCCGGTCGTAATCGGCCTCGGAGAAGCCGTAGGCCTCGGGCGACAGCTCGTTGTAGTCCTCGAGCGGCTTGGCGATGCCGAGCGGATCCAGATTGGCGTGCAGGTGGCCGCGCATGCGGTAGGCGCGGATCATCATGATGGCGCGAACCGAATCGCGCGTCGCCTGCAGGATCTCCTTCTCGCTCAGGCCCGTCGCGCCGTTGGCCGCCTTGGCCTGCAGCTTGCCGGTGATGTGCTTCTCGACTGAACCCCAGTCGCCGTCGAGCGCGGAGACGAGTTCGCCGTTCGCGGCGACGGGCCAGCCCTTGGCCTTCCAGGAGGCGCCGGCGGCGTTCTTCTTCACATCAGCGGAATCGTCCTTGAGACCGTCGAAGAAGGTCTTCCATTCGCCGTCCACGGAGGATGGATCGTCCTTGTAGCGGGCGTAGAGGTCTTCGATATAGGCGGCGTTGCCGCCATAGAGAAACGAGGTGAGAGAAAAGACGTCGTTGGCTTGATCTTGCCGTGCCATTTTCCTGCCGAAGCGCCCCGCTTCGTCTCCTTGCTGCCTGCCCTTCGCTAGCGCTCCGGGCGTCCTTCACTCGGAAAGCCGAACCGCCGGCTTCCCGTCCGCCGAAGCGGATCGTTCCTCATCCCTTGATCGCCTCGACCAGCGTAGTGCCGAGACGCGCCGGCGAGGGCGACACCTTGATGCCCGCCGCTTCCATCGCCGCGATCTTGTCTTCCGCGCCGCCCTTGCCGCCCGAGATCACCGCGCCGGCATGGCCCATGGTGCGTCCCGGAGGCGCGGTACGCCCCGCGATGAAACCGGCCATCGGCTTCTTGCGTCCACGTTTTGCTTCGTCCCTGATGAACTGCGCCGCGTCTTCCTCCGCCGAGCCGCCGATCTCGCCGATCATGATGATCGACTTCGTCTCGTCATCGGCCAGAAACATCTCGAGCATGTCGATGAACTCGGTCCCCTTCACGGGATCGCCGCCGATGCCGACGGCAGTGGTTTGGCCGAGGCCTTCATTCGTGGTCTGGAACACGGCTTCATAAGTAAGTGTGCCCGACCGCGAGACAACCCCGACGGACCCCTTCTTGAAGATGTTGCCCGGCATGATGCCGATCTTGCATTCGTTCGGGGTGAGGACGCCGGGGCAGTTCGGTCCGATGAGGCGCGAGGACGACTTGTCGAGCCGCGCCTTGACCTTGACCATATCCATCACCGGGATGCCTTCGGTGATGCAGACGATCAGCGGGATTTCGGCATCGATCGCCTCGATGATCGCCGCGCCAGCGCCTGCCGGAGGCACGTAGATGACCGACGCGTTGGCGCCCGTCGCCTCCCTGCCTTCGGCGACCGTGGCGAAGATCGGCAGCGTCTCGCCCTTCGATCCGGTCCAGGTCTCGCCGCCCTTCTTCGGGTGGATGCCGCCGACCATCTTGGTGCCGTGGTAGGCGAGCGCCTGCTCGGTGTGGAAGGTGCCGGTCTTGCCGGTCAGGCCCTGGACGAGGACCTTGGTGTCTTTGTTGACCAGGATGGACATGAAGCTAGCGTTCCCCGGGGGTTCCGATTGATGCGATGGCGGTGTGGCGAAGGCGTTGGCGGTCCGCCGGTAGGGCGGTCCGCCGATGCCTACGCGGTTCCCTTTACCGCCTTGACGATCTTCTGCGCGGCGTCGTCGAGATCGTCGGCGGAGATGACGTTGAGGCCGCTCTCGTCGATGATCTTCTTGCCGAGCTCGACATTGGTGCCTTCGAGGCGGACGACAAGCGGCACCTTGAGGCCGACCTCTTTGACCGCCGCGATGACGCCCTCGGCGATCACGTCGCATTTCATGATGCCGCCGAAGATGTTGACCAGAATGCCTTTCACGGCCGGGTCGGCGGTGATGATCTTGAAGGCTGCGGTGACCTTTTCCTTCGACGCGCCGCCGCCGACGTCGAGGAAGTTGGCCGGCTCGGCGCCATAGAGCTTGATGATGTCCATGGTCGCCATGGCAAGGCCGGCGCCGTTGACCATGCAGCCGATATTGCCGTCGAGCGCGACATAGGCGAGGTCGTATTTCGAGGCCTCGATCTCCTTCTCGTCCTCCTCCGACAGGTCGCGCAGCTCGGCGCGCTCGGCGTGGCGGAAGTCGGCATTGCCGTCGAACGACACCTTGGCGTCGAGCACGCGCAGATGGCCGTCCTTCATGACGATCAGCGGATTGACCTCGAGCAGGCTCATGTCGGTCTCGACGAAGGCCTTGTAGAGGATCGGGAACAGCTCGGTCGCGTCGACACGGGCGTGGCCGACGAGCCGCAACGCATCGGCGAGCTTGTCGACATTGGCTTCGGTCACCCCTGTTTCGGGGTCGATCGGCAGCGTGACGATCTTTTCGGGCGTATCGTGGGCTACGGCCTCGATGTCCATGCCGCCCTCGGTCGAGACGACGAATGCGGGGCGGCCAACCGTGCGGTCGACCAGGATCGAGAGATAGAGCTCGCGATCGATGTCGGCGCCGTCCTCGATGTAAAGCCGGTTTACCTGCTTGCCCTCCGGGCCGGTCTGCTTGGTCACCAGCGTGTTGCCGAGCATCTCACGGACATTGGCGACGACCTCCTCGACGGATTTCGCCAGCCTGACGCCGCCCTTGGCGTCGGGCCCGAGCTCCTTGAACTTGCCCTTGCCGCGTCCGCCGGCGTGGATCTGGCTCTTGACCACGTAAAGCGGTCCGGGAAGCTTCCTGGCGGCCGCCTCGGCCTCGGCTGCGTCGAGGATTGCGATGCCCTCGGCGACCGGGGCGCCGTAGCCCTTGAGAAGCTGCTTGGCCTGGTATTCGTGAATGTTCATCTGTCCGCCCTTACTTCTTCAGGTTCGGCGCGATGTTGATGCAGGCATCGCAGAGGCCGCGCACGGCGTCGACCGACTTGTCGAAAAGCTTCTGGTCGGCCTTGGTCAGATCGATCTCGATGACGCGCTCTACGCCGCCGGCGCCGATCACAACCGGGACGCCGACATACATGTTCTTGACGCCGTACTGGCCGGTCAGGTGTGCCGCGCAGGGCAGGACGCGCTTCTTGTCCTTGAGGTAGCTCTCGGCCATCGCGATCGCCGAGGCCGCCGGCGCATAGACGCCGAGCCGGTCTTGAGCAGGCCGACGATCTCGGCGCCGCCGTCGCGGGTGCGCTGGATGATCTTGTCGAGCCGGTCCTTGGTGGTCCAGCCCATCTTGATCAGATCGGGAAGCGGAATGCCGGCGACCGTCGAATAGCGGGCCAGCGGCACCATCGTGTCGCCGTGGCCGCCGAGAACGAAGGCGGTGACGTCCTCGACGGACACCTTGAACTCCTCGGCGAGGAAGTGGCGGAAGCGCGAGGAATCGAGCACGCCGGCCATGCCGACGACATGGCTCTTGGGCAGGCCCGAGAACTTCTGCAGGGCCCAGACCATCGCGTCGAGCGGGTTGGTGATGCAGATGACGAAGGCGTTCGGCGCGTATTTCTTGATGCCAGCGCCGACCTGCTCCATCACCTTCAGATTGATGCCGAGGAGATCGTCGCGGCTCATTCGGGCTTGCGGGGTACGCCGGCGGTCACGATGCAGACATCAGCCCCTTCGATCGCGGAATAGTCGTTCGCGCCGGTGAACCTGGCATCGAATCCGTCGACCGGAGACGATTCCGCGATGTCGAGCGATTTGCCCTGCGGAATGCCCTCGGCAATGTCGAACATGACGACGTCGCCGAGTTCCTTCAGGCCGATCATATGGGCCAGCGTGCCGCCGATCATGCCTGAGCCGATGAGCGCGATCTTGTTGCGAGCCATAGTGGTGGAAATCCCCTTTTTTAAGCCGACCCGGCCCGGGAAAAGCCTCGCCCAAAAAGGCCGGTCGACTGCGGCCAAAAAACAATTCGCCTTAGCGTCGTCCCGTAGTATTTTCAACCGGTTATTTCGATATGAAGGATTTCAATCGTTTAGACTGATTGGGATTTACGTAAACGTAAGAAAAATCAGCCGATGGACTACGGCTGTCCGCATCTGCGCCGACTAGCAGGATGTCGAGGCCTACATGTCGCGGGCTCTTTGCCGCGGGTTGACGACGTCCGCACGGCAGAGCCGACATCGGCGGGGCAGGTCAGTTCTCGTATCGGAGGACATAGTCGGGCATCGGCACGCTGCCCTGTTCGATCGACGGTTCGTCGGCCCCGCATTCGAACGATCTGGCGCGCTGGTCGGCAATGCGCCGGGCCGCCTCGTTGGCGCCCGCATTGCCCGATGCCACCACATATCCGACCACGCATCCGGAGCGGTCGATGACCTGGCCGACCTTCTCGACGGCAAGAACCTCGATCGCCCTGTCGGGATTTTCGGGATCGGCGGAAACAAACCAGCGGTGGATCGTGGCGAACGGGATCTTCACGTCGCCGTCGGTCTCGATGCGCCACTCGATGGTCGGGCCGGTCGAGTTGAACGCCGAGAAACTCTCCCATGCCGGCGCGAGGTCGCCGCCGGGCGGAAGGCCGTAGAACAGCGATTCCCGGGCGTCACCGTAATAGAGCAGTACGGGATATCCTCGATATCCGCTGCAGATCATGTCGGCCCAGTCGCCGCCATCGTCTCCGGCCGAGGAGAATACCGAGCAGTCCTTCTCGGTATCGAGCTTGGTGTACTCGCTCGAGACGGTACCTGCCCATGCCGGGATGGCCAGAAGGCAGAAGGCAAGTGGCGCAAGGCGGCGCATGGTGAAAACTCCCTCATATGCAGCGGCATGCTAGCGCGGGTTGCTGCTGGACGCTATCGCTCCCCGTCGAGCTTCGCGGCAATCGCCGCTGCGGCGTCGGGAGAAGTATCGATGCGGATCGACTTGAGACGGCTCGTCGCTCCCGAGACGAGGGTCACCGAACTCTTCGGAACCGCAAAATGCCGCGCCATCAGGGCGATCAACGCGGCATTGGCGGCGCCCTTGTCGGGGATGGCGCGGACGCGCGCTTTCAGGTGGACCTGGCCGTCATCCGTTCTTTCCGAGCCCTCGACTGCGTCACGGGAAGCGCGCGGCGTCAGCCGGACATGCAGTACGATACCGTCGCCGTCCTGCCGGTGGAAGCTCGCGGCCATGTTGGCGACCGTCAGATGACGGCGGGAGCGATGGTGGTCCAGAGAAACTGGCGGATGAAGAAGATGATCAGCAACAGGATGATCGGCGAGATGTCGATGCCGCCAAGGTCGGGGAGGAAACGGCGGATCGGCGCGAGCGCGGGTTCGGTGGCGCGATACAGGAAATTTCCGATCATGCCGACGAACTGGTTGCGCGGGTTCACGACATTGAATGCATAGAGCCACGAGAAGATCGCAGAGCCGATGATAATCCACCAATAGATGCCGAGCGCCAGGTCGATGGTCTGGATAAGCGCAAGCATGCCGGTCTCCCTTTTGACCAGCGACATGTAGCCATTGGGGCGATGGGGGACAAGTCCCGCCGGCTGCGCCATTCGCCGCTTGACACTGCGCGGGCCCGACCTAAATGCGCCGCATCCGGCGAAAACGGGGCTGTAGCTCAGTTGGGAGAGCGCGTCGTTCGCAATGACGAGGTCAGGGGTTCGATTCCCCTCAGCTCCACCATTTCCGTTGATCCCGGTGAAATCTGCTCGAAGATCTTGAAGAGCAATAGGATTCCGACGCTCCGATAGCCCGGCTTTGGAGCCGGGACAAGCTACCGGAGCACAAGAATACCGTCGTTCCGGGGCTGGGCAGCTCCATACACCGACGACGTACTCGAGCGGCAGGAAAAGTTCTCCGACGTCATGGTGCGGCAGCCCCATGTCTCAAGTGGATCGCGGCTGAAGAGAAGACAGGCAAATGCAGGTGGCGCGATGCTCGTGATCACCCTTGGCCGGGTGCCTGGCTCAGAACTTGAGGGTCAGCCCGACGCGCGGCATGACCAGCGTGTTCGAAAAGCGGTAGCTGAACGCTTCTCCCGGGAACGTGGTCGAATCGGTCGCATCAACCGTTTGATCGTCCAAGTCCATGAACAGCGTTTCGAGCCGCAGGCTTACGTTGCTGGCAATCCTATGCTCCATCCCGATGCCAACGGCATACCCAAACCGCACGCCCGACTTCGACCAGTCAGGGGAAGAATAGCCGAGTTCGGGCAAGGCCAGGGTGAGGCTGTTACGGACCTGTCCCGCCGCGATGCCTCCGGTGGCATAGAGCAACGTGTCGCCGAGGTCGTAGCCGGCACGGAGACGGGCGCTGCCCAGGGTTCCGAATTCGGTTCCGTAGGTCGTGTTGGTGTTCACGCCAGGAAAGATCGGACCCGGATCGACGCGCGAATAGGCGAGCGTGGCTTTCGACCATGAGTATCCGACGTCGACCTCGACACCGCCGACAAATTTTCCCGACTGGAAATTGTAGCCGGCGGCGGCGCCGATGAGGCCGTGCGTCCGTATGCCGCTGATATCCTGAGGAAAGAGACCGTTGGTGACATCAAGCGTGAGCAATGCGCCGGAATAGTCGTGAAGCCGCGCGTTGCCGGCGGTCACGCCAAGTCCGCCAAACCCGGTGAGATAGCCGCCAGACCAGCCCGAGTGGCGTGCCTCCACGGAGTCATCGGCCCAGTCGTCCGCGAGGGCGGGCTGCGTGCACATCAACGCGGCAGCCAGAAAAAGCATTCTTCTCATCGTCGGACTCCCAAGACGCTCGGTCCCGTTTCCAAAAACCCGGGCGAACAGCGTGGAAGTCATAATTGTCGAACATAGCTAATGAACTCTTAATGGCGGCGCGGAAGCAGCCGGCCGAGCATCCCAGAAAGCCGGTGTCAGTCTCAAGACGCCGCCGTTTCGGCTAGCGTCGGCGCTGCGCTTAACGGCGTTGTAAGCAATAAGGAATACAGTCGTGGAGTTTCGTTCAGAGGCGGCCGGTCCGTGTCGTTCGAAGACAGAGAGCCGTTTTGGGGGACAAGATGCTCAACGGATTGGCCGCGCGCTATCAGCGCCTCATCGACTACTTCGTGCCCGAGTCGATGCTTTATGACCGGGAAGCGTCCAACCAGGCGCGAATGTTCCTGATCAGCCATACGATGGGGCCGGTTCTGGGCAACTCGGTTCCCATCGCTCTCTACTTCGTAGATCCGACCCCGGGCCTCAATATTCTGGTGCTTGCGCTGAGCATCACCGCCTTCTGGATCTTTCCGTTCCTGCTGCGGCGCGGCGTGAACTACGACAAGCTGGTCATCGCTTCGGTGGCCAACCTCAATTTCTGCATCTTCTGGAGTTGCTACTTCAACGATGGCGTGCTGTCGCCGACCCTGCCCTGGGTTCTGATCATTCCGATCCTGTCGTTCTTCTATATCGGCGGCAATACGCGGTTGCAGGCCAGCCTGATGGGGATCTTCGCCGGCTCGTTCGCACTGTTCCTCGTGCTCTACTATTCGACCAATCCGCCCTCAAACGACATACCGACCATCGCGCTGATCATTCTGGGCGTTGTCTCCACCGTCGCCGCGCTGTGCTATGTCGCGACGATGGCGATCTACTATGCCCGCATATTCGATGCCGGTGTCGAGCTGGAGAACGAAGTTCGCCAGCGCCGCCGGGCAACCGACGAGCTGCGGGCAGCGGTCGTGGCGGCGGACCGGATCAGCCTGCACAAGGCCGAGTTCCTCGCCAGGATGAGCCACGAGCTGAGGACGCCCCTCAACGCCGTGATCGGGTACAGCCGCCTGATCCATGAGGAAGCGATGGAAATCGCGGACACCAGGATGCGCCAGGACGTCGATCGCATCCACGATGCCGCCCAGTATCTGATGAGGCTCATCAACATCATCCTGGACCTGTCCAAGATCGAGGCGGGTCTGATGCAGTTCACCGTCGAGAAGACCGATATCGCGGAAATCGTCAACGAGGCGGCAGACCGTGTCCGCGACGATATGCGCGAGAGCGGCAACACGATGGAACTGTCCGTCGAGTGCGAAGACCGTTGCGTCGAAACCGACAAGCAGAGACTGCTCCAGGTGCTGAGCGCCATCCTCGACAATATTCCCGTCCACGCGCCGGGGGCCCATGCCGAGATTCGAGTCGGGGCCGTGGACCACGAAGGCGGCAGCGGGTTTCAGCTGCGCATCAAGGACAATGGCGGCGGCATCCATCCCGACCGGCTGGCCACGATCTTCGAGGCTCTCGCCGACCAGCGCGACGCGTCGGCCAGCAGATATGGCGGAACCGGCCTCAACCTGACGATCATCAACAAGCTTGCGCGGTCGATGGGATGCACGATCTCGGTCGAAAGCGAGATCGGGCGGGGGACCCGCTTCACCATCTTTCTTCCGAGAAGCTGGTCGCCCATGGCAGTCGCCCCCGTCCTGCCTCCGCAAGCCGCCGAAGCGGCGTGATCCGGAATTTCCGGCACGCGACGGTGTCTGACCTGCCGGCCACCTTGCGCCGCCCCAAAGTCACGACCCGTTAACCGTGCAGCGAAACTCAGCCACCCTGTCCTCTCTAATTAACTGATTTCGCACAAGTTCTCGGTACCGTTGGTGCGAACAAAATAACAGGGGTGTGGCATGTATTCGAAATTCTCCTCCATGGACGGGGTTCCCGAACAGGCGCTGCGCGGCAGCATGCGGGACTTCCGAGTGCCGTCGGGAATGGACCTTCTCAACCGGTGCAACGCGTTCTATGACTGGCAGAACGCGCGACGCATGTCGGGGACGTGGCCGTTCTCGCGCTCGACGGAAACCGGGCCGGCATCGACATGCGCGGTCCGGGACGACCGCGGCAATCTGACGACCGGCGTTAACTTCGCGTCGCAGGACTATCTGTCGCTCTCCTCGCATCCCGCGGTTCTCGCGGCTGCCAAGGAAGCTATCGATGAATTCGGCGTTCACTCCGCGGGTTCGCCCGCGCTGGTTGGAAACACCTCGGTGTCGGTCGCGCTCGAAAGGCGGCTCGCCAATTTTCTGAAGATGGAAGAGGCAGTCCTCTTTCCGACCGGCTGGGCCGCCGGATTCGGGGTCATCAAGGGTCTCGTCAGATCGCAAGACTACATCGTCATGGACGCGCTCGCGCATGCGTGCCTCCAGACCGGTGCGCAGGCAGCGACGCGCAACGTGGTGCTCTTCAGGCACAACGACCTGGAGCATTGCCGCGGCCGGCTGGAAGACATCCGCCGCCGCGATCCCTCGGCTGGCATCATGATCGTCACCGAGGGCCTGTTCTCGATGGACAGCGATACCCCCGACCTCGTCGGCCTGCAGGACCTGGCGGATGCATTCGATGCGACGCTGATGGTCGACGTGGCGCACGATCTCGGCTGCCTCGGTGAAGACGGCACCGGCCATATCGGCATCCAGGGCATGCTCGGCAAGGTTGATCTGGTCATGGGCAGCTTCTCAAAGACGTTCGGCTCGAACGGCGGCTTCGTCGCGACCAACTCGCGCGCTGTGAAAGAGTACCTGCGTTTCTACTCGCCGAGCTGCACGTTCTCGAATGCGCTGTCGCCGGCCCAGCTCGCGACGGTCACGAAGGCGCTCGACATCGTCGAGTCGGCGGAAGGCAAAACGCTGCGCCAACAGCTGATGAGCAACATCCTGAGGCTTCGCGAAGAACTCAGGAACCGGGGCATGGACTATTACGGCGATCCGTCGGCGATCGTCGCCGTCAAAACCGGTGACGAGGTGCTGGCCCGCATGACGGCCAGGGCCCTGCCGCAGCTGGGCCTGATCTCCAACCTGGTCGAGTATCCAGCGGTTGGAAAAGGGCTGGCGCGTTTCCGCCTGCAGGTGATGGCCGGACATACCGGCGAGGAAATCACGGCGGCGGCCGAGAGGCTGCAGGCTGCCATGCAGCTTGCCAAGCAACAGATCGACGCCGGCTTCGACGGTGCCGAAGAGCGGCTTGTTGATTTCCGCTGAGAACTGACCCGGCATTGAGGGATATTTCCACCGAGAACTGACCCATGTTTGAACCACCCCTGCTTGTTTTCAGCAGGGGATATGGAGTGATCGACATGGCGTTATTGAGCGTGATCCGACGCTGGTATTTTCGAGAGCATTTATCGATCCGGGAGATTTCGCGCAGGACCGGCCTATCCCGGAACACCATCCGCAAATATCTGCGTTCCGATGACGTTGAGCCGCGGTTCAAGGTTCTCGACCGGCCCAGCAAACTTGATCCCTTCGCCGACAGATTGTCGGCCTGGCTGAAGACGGAAGCGAACAAGCCCCGCAAACAGAAGCGCACCATCAAGCAGTTGCACACCGACCTGATGAGCCTCGGCTATGAAGGCTCCTACAATCGTGTCGCGGCATTCGCCCGGGGTTGGAAAGCCGATCGGCAGAGGGAACTGCAGACGTCGGGTCGTGGGACATTCGTGCCGCTGGCCTTCGAACCCGGCGAAGCGTTCCAGTTCGACTGGTCCGAGGACTGGGCGATCATCGGCAATGAACGCACCAAGCTGCAGGTGGCCCACACGAAGCTGAGCTATAGCCGCGCCTTTATCGTCCGGGCCTATCTCCTGCAGACGCACGAGATGCTGTTCGATGCCCACAATCACGCTTTCCGCGTCTTTGGCGGCGTTCCCCGCCGTGGCATCTACGACAATATGAAGACCGCCATCGACCGGGTTGGCCGCGGGAAGGAGCGCGATGTCAATGCCCGCTTCCTGGCGATGGCCAGCCACTATCTCTTCGAGCCGGAGTTCTGCAATCCAGCATCCGGTTGGGAGAAGGGGCAGGTCGAGAAGAACGTTCAGGATGCGCGTCATCGCCTCTGGCAGCCCATCCCGCGCTTTGCCTCTCTGGCAGCCCTGAACGAATGGCTGGAGAGCCGCTGCAAGGAGCTTTGGCAACAGACAGCGCATGGGCAAATGCGTGGAACCATCGCCGATATCCGGGCCGAGGAAGCACAGGCTCTCATGCCGGCATCACGTCTGTTCGACGGCTTCGTCGAATACACCAAACGCGTCTCACCTACCTGCCTCGTCCATTTGGAACGCAACCGCTACAGCGTTCCGGCATCCTTCGCCAACCGGCCGGTGAGCCTGCGTGTTTACCCGGAGAGGATTGTCGTCGCCGCGGAAGGTCAGATCATTTGCGAGCACCGCCGCGTCATCGACCGTTCTCATGACCGGCCCGGACAGACCATCTACGACTGGCGGCATTATCTGGCTGTCGTTCAACGCAAACCCGGCGCCCTTCGCAACGGCGCCCCCTTTATCGAGCTTCCTGATGCCTTCAGGACATTGCAGCAGCATCTCCTCAAGAAGCCGGGCGGCGATCGCGAGATGGTCGACATCCTGGCGCTCGTCCTTCAACACGATGAACAGGCCGTGCTCTCGGCCGTCGAGATGGCACTGGAGGCGAGCGTTCCGACGAAGACGCATGTGCTGAACCTGCTTCACCGGCTGGTCGACGGCAAACCCTCTGTGCCGCCGACGATCGATGCGCCTCAGGCCTTGACGCTCACCAACGAACCGAAGGCCAATGTCGAGCGCTACGACGCCCTGAGGAAGACCGCGGAGGTGCGCCATGCGTCATGATCCCGCCAGTGGCGCCATCGTCATCATGCTCAGGAGCCTCAAGATGCACGGCATGGCTCAGGCCGTCGGCGAACTGACCGAACAGGGCTCGCCTGCCTTCGATGCCGCCATTCCGATCCTGTCGCAGCTCCTGAGGGCCGAAACGGCCGAACGGGAGGTCAGGTCGGTGGCCTATCAGCTCAAGGCGGCGCGCTTTCCAGCCTACCGCGACCTGACCGGCTTCGACTTCTCAAGCAGCGAGATCAACGAGGCGCTCGTGCGCCAGCTCCATCGCTGCGAGTTCATCGAAGCCGCCAATAACATCGTCCTGGTCGGCGGGCCCGGCACGGGAAAAACCCATGTCGCGACCGCCATCGGCGTGCAGGCGATCGAGCACCACCGCAGACGCGTCCGCTTCTTCTCCACCGTCGAACTGGTCAATGCGCTCGAGCAGGAGAAGGCGCAAGGCAGATCCGGACAGATCGCCAACCGCCTCGTCCATTCCGATCTCGTGATCCTCGACGAGCTCGGCTATCTGCCGTTCAGTGCATCCGGCGGTGCGCTGCTCTTCCATCTCTTGAGCAAGCTCTATGAGCGCACCAGCGTCATCATCACCACCAACTTGAGCTTCAGCGAATGGGCGAGCGTCTTCGGCGATGCCAAGATGACGACCGCATTGCTCGACCGCCTGACCCACCACTGCCACATCCTCGAGACCGGAAACGACAGCTTCCGATTCAAAAACAGATCGGCCCAAGAGGCCAAAACCAGGAAGGAGAAAAACAGGAACTTGACCGTCGCACCAGACCCGAAACATACATGACAGCCGGGTCAGTTCTCGGCGGAAATGCCGGGTCAGTTCTCAGCGGAAATCAACAGCATAGAGGTCGACCGCTTCGCGATTGGCCGCCTCGCCGGCGGCGAAGATGCCGTCACGCTCGCTGGCGGAGAGATCGAAATGTTGCGACAGCATGGAGAGGACGCGCTCACGCTCCTCCGGCGTGCGCTCTCCGTCCGCGTCCATGACATGCACCATCAGCGCCGCCGCCGCGACACGCGGGTCGTCCGGACTCGCCGGAGACTTCGGGTCGTGATCGCCCGGAAGCTGTCGAAGAAAGTCGAGGAATCGATCGAACATCGTATGACTCCGTTCAGCGGCCGGGGACTTTGTGGCATTTGGCGAGGCAGTCAGAATCGCAATTATCGTCAAAACAGCCGAAAACGCGACTCGGTTCCGCTCTCGTCGTCGGTGTCGACACCAGGGTCGTCGGGTGGCGCAAGCTTGTCGCCGCCGTCGGATGCGTGCTTGTCCTTCGCGACTTCAGCGGGGGGCGATTGCTTCTTGGGCACCTTGCTTTCTGCGGCCGGTTCCGCGACCTCGGGCGTGTCCGGTTCCGGCGCCTCGACTGGCGCCTCCTGCGCCGGGATCACGGTCTCTGCCTCCTCGGCGACTTCCGCATCGACGACCGCGCTGGCCGGTGCAAGCGGTGGAGGCGGCGCGAGGCTGCGCGCGCCGGGCGGCGGCATCACGCCCTCCTGCTGCTCGATCATCGGTCCGAGCCGTTCGACAGGCACCCGCCATTCGAACGCGTCGAGACGCCCGGTTACGGGCGACAACGGCGCCCAGCGCTCGGAGACCTGGCCGTCGGCGACCCATGCGGGATCGCGCGGCGCGCGCACCGCCTTGGCGAGTGCCTCGCGCACACGGCCCTGATCGCCCGACTCCGCTTCGTCGATGTCGGCGAGGATCAGATAGGCGCTTTCAGTCGGCCGGATCCGGATCGCGGTCTCGACAGACTCGCGCGCGGTCCCGAAATCGTCCGCCTCAAGGGCGGCGCGGGCAACCGCCAGCGCGGATTCCGCGTTGTTGACCCGCATGCCTGCGAGCTTCTTCGCCCGTGCGAGACGGTCGCCGGTTGAGTCGCCGGGCCGGGCGTGGATGTAGACGTCGGCGACCTCGGGGTGCGGCTCGGCCTTCCATGCCGCCTCGAGGATACGCGCACCCTTGCGCAGATCGTCCTGCTTGAACAGGCTCCTGGCCGCGACAATCGCGGCCGGTGCAAATGCCGGCTCGAGCTTGACCGCCTCAAGCGCGGCCGTGCGAGCGGCCTGCGGATCGGAGTCGATCAGCGTCATCGCTTTGGCGGTCAAAAGCACGGCGCGCTTGCGCGCGGCTGCCTCGCGGTCGATCTGGCGGGTCGATTTCAACGCGTCGACCAGCTTCAGCGCGCCGTCCCAGTCGCCCTCGGCCGCGCGATCCTCGATGGTGGCTTCGGCCGCCCATGCAAGTTGCGGCGCGATCTCGGCTGCGCGCGCAGCGTAGTGGCGCGCAGCCTCGCGTTCACCGAGGCGGCTTGCCTCCAGAAACAGGCCGCGCAGACCGAGAATACGCATCTCCGGATCGTCGACCATCGCCTCGAACTTCTGGCGCGCATCGTCGTGGTTGCCCTCGAGCAGAGATGTCTGGGCGTCGAGAAGATGGATCAGCGGCTCCTGGTCGGAGCTGATCAGCTTCGCAGCCTGCTGTTTCATGCGCCGCGCCAGCGCCGCATCGCCCGCACCGGCTGCGATCATCCCGGTCGAAAGGGCCTGGTAGCCGCGATCACGGCGTCGGACCCTGAAGTACCGGGCAATGGTGTAGGGGCTGTTCCAGATGCCGCGGACGAGCCACCAAGTGAACATGACCGCGGCGACGATGGCAGTCACGAGGACGGCGGCCACCATCAGCGTGACCTGATACTGGTAGCCGCCGAAGGTCACCACCAGTTCGCCGGGCCGCTCTGCGAGCCAAGCGAAGCCGAGCCCCAGCGCGAAA
This sequence comes from Rhizobiaceae bacterium, assembly GCA_023953775.1. Lineage (GTDB taxonomy): Bacteria > Pseudomonadota > Alphaproteobacteria > Rhizobiales > Rhizobiaceae > JAMLJD01. Next base: position 35,971 of record JAMLJD010000039.1, read on the forward strand.
ACGAGAACGACAAAAAACAGAATGCGAAACATCAGGCGATCGCCCTCTCTCAGGATGCGGCCAGTGCGTCGGCCATGAGGCGTGCGACGAGCCGATCTGCCTCGTTTCGGGCGCGGACCCTTGCCATGAAATCGGCGCCTGCGGCCTTGGATGGCTCCGGCAGCGTCTCATACTCGGCAATCGCCTTGTCGTAATTCCCCTCATCCAGGGCCAGTTCCATCCGTGCGACGATCGCCGGGACGTCCGTGCCGGCGACATCGCCGATCGGACGGACCTTAATAAGCGATTGCGCGCTTTCCCAGAGGCGCGCGAAGAAACCGCCTTCGGCAATCCGCGTGTCGTCGGCATCGATCATCGCGATTGCCGCCTGTTCGGTGCCGGCCGCGATCGCCGCACGGGTGGGAATTCCCCCGGCTGCGTATTCGCGAAGGGCTTCGACGGTTTCCGAATCGGGGGCCAGCGCCGCAAACGTCTCGAGTTCGGCCGTAAATGGCGTGCCCCGATCGATGGCGGAGCGCAGCGCCGCAGCGGCGATGGCAATCGCCATGTCCGGTTTTTCGGCCTGCTCGTCGAGGCGCTCGGCCAGGCCCCTGACTTCCTGTTCGATCGCCGAAATCCTGCCGTCCGTACCGGCGAGGGAGTCGTTGGCGAGGCGCAGCGTTTCGCGCATGTCGCCGATCTGAGTCTCGATCGTAGCGACACGCTGCTCCACCGCACCGATGTCCGCGCTCCCCGCGCCGTCGCCGGTTCCAAGCGCCGCCAACGCGGTCTCGACGTCTGCAAGGCGCTTTTCGAGAGCGGCAAGGCCGGGCGCCTCTCCGCCTTCGCCCGCCGCGAGAGCCGTGCGCAGATCGGCCAGCTCGGACTTCAGCCCATTGACGTCGGCAGACAGGGTGTCGATACGCTGGGCAGGACCGGCGATCACCGCGTCCAGGTCCTCGCGGGACACGCCGCCGGCGCTTTCGAGCGCGGCTATTTCCTCGCGCATGGCGGCAATCTCGCCACGCAGGGTTTCGACCGCGCCGTCGCCGTCGGCACTGCCGGGCGAGGGCAGGAGGCCCGTCCATTGAAGCGCACCAGCTCCGGTAAGCGCGATAACCGCGCCGACAAGTCCGGCCGCGTAGACCGGCGCCCTGCCCGGCTTGCGATCCGCATCCTTCGTGGCGCTATCTGTCCCTGTCGGGGGCGGGACCTGTCCGCCGTCCTTCTTGCCGTTGCGGCCGAAGGACGTGGCGGCTGGCTCTTCCGTCTTCCTTGCAGCAGAGGGCCCGCCAGTCATGCCGGCGGTGGATTTCGGCGTCTCCGAACGCTCAGTCGTCGTTCCGGTCGGGCGTTCTGGTGCAGCGGGCGACGGGGCCTTTGCCGCCGTGTCCGGCTTTGCCGTCGTCTCGGGTTCCTTCTTCGATGTCGATCGCGTGACCTGATCGGCCTCCAGGTCGATGGTCAGCGGTTCCGTCCGGGGCTTAGAGTGTCGCGTTTTCGGTGTCTTCACCATCGGGCATCTCCGGGCGGTTATTCCGCAGGCGACCCCATGTGGCCGCTTGCATGTCGATCACAATGTCCCAGCACCCCATCACTAGCATATCGGGAAAGGGCTGGAAGGTCTGGCAGTCCTACAAATCCCCGAAACGGGATTCGAGCACGGACAGTATAGCGGTTTCGGACGGTGTTGCCGCGACAAGCGGTGCGACCTCGGGCCGCGCTTCGAACCGCGCCGCGACTGCTAGGGAAATGCAGACGATGACCATATGTTCCATCGCCTTACGCCCGTCAGAGCGGTCTATCAGTGCAAGAAACGCGTTCGCAGCGCGTGGTGAATACAACAGGACGGCATCGGGCGGGTCGGCCAGGATGGCCGTGATGTCCGCGTCGGCATGGTCCTCGAAGACGGCGTCGTAGGTGGCGAGCTCCTCCGTCACGATATCGTGCCGTGACAGCGTGTCGGCCAGCCCTCCGGCAACATGCCGGCCGCACAGATGCAATATCCGGCCTCCCGGACGTGTCGTCTCCGCGATCAGATGTCCAAGTGCCGCCGCGTCGGCTTCACCGACGAGCGCGACATCCAATCCGGCCGCACGTGCTGCTGCTGCGGTCCGTTCACCGACGACCGCGCAAGGAAGTGAGGAGAGCCGGTCGAGCAGTTCTTGCGACGCCCGGCGGATGGCATTCGCGCTGGTGACGGCCACCATGTCGAACCGGGCGGGATCGGGGGTTTGAGGAT
>JAMLJD010000004.1 GCA_023953775.1 Rhizobiaceae bacterium
TACAAGCCGTTCCATCTCATCGGGCTGGAACTCGGCATATCGGTTCTCTCGGCCGCGCTGCGCGGCGAGCCGACCGGGTCGAGCCGCCTGTTCAGGGGCGATTCGGTGGCCGTGGCGAAGCGCGACCTGAAGGTCGGCGAAATGCTCGACGGCGAGGGCGGCCACACGGTCTGGGGCAAGCTGCAACCTGCGATGCGCTCTGTTGCCGGACAAATACTGCCGATAGGTCTCGCGCACCGTGTCAGGGTAATCAGACCGGTTGCCGCGGGTGCCGTTTTGACGCGCAGCGATGTCGAGCAGGATAGCGGTCAGGGGCCGGTGCAGAGCTTGCGCGCAGAAACGGAATTGCTGGCGCAGTGACAACCGCGCCCAGCAAGCCCGAGGCAACGCCCGATCACCATTGCCCGGGTTGCGGCAGACCGCAGCGCGCGTTTCCGCGCTATCCCTGGTTCTTTTGCAGAGAGTGCCTTGCGCTTGCAGAAACCTATTCGGGCCGGCGTGTCAGTTTTTTCAATGCCAGTCTGACCGGCGGATTGGCCTGGTGCTTCGCCGACGAACCCGCATTCGTGGACGACAAGGCCAGCCATGTCATATGCCTGGTTCACCGTCGACGGGTGCTCGTATGCGAAGCGCGCTTCGGCGGTGTGGTAGCCCAGCCGATACACACGCTGTCGCCTTATCTCGAACGTGTCGATCCCAAGCGCTTTGTCGATCTCAGTGGCAATGGCTCTGAAGAGGCCGCTTCCGTACGGCTCGTGGCGTGGCCACGAAAGCGCTGACCGATTCAGCCTTGCCTGCCGCGCGGCCAGCAAGTAGCAAGGCGCCGACTGCATTCTATTGCGAAAGGCATCTCCATGACGCGCAAGCTCCTGCTCCTTCCCGGCGACGGTATCGGCCCCGAGGCCATGGCCGAGGTGCGCAAGCTGATCGCGGTCATGAACTCCGAGCATGGCGCCGGCTTCGAGATCGACGAGGGGCTGGTCGGCGGCTGCGCCTACGATGCGCATGGCGCGGCGATCTCCGACGCCGACATGGCCAAGGCGATGGAAGCGGATGCGGTGCTGTTCGGCGCGGTGGGGGGTCCGAAATGGGATGGCGTTCCCTACGAGGCGCGCCCGGAAGCCGGTCTCCTGCGTCTGCGTAAGGACATGGAGCTGTTCGCCAATCTGCGTCCGGCGATCTGCTATCCCGCGCTGGCCGAATCGTCTTCGCTCAAGAAGGACGTGGTGGAAGGCCTCGACATCCTGATCGTGCGCGAATTGACCGGCGGTGTCTATTTCGGAGAACCCAAGGAGATCATCGATCTCGGGAACGGCCAGAAGCGCGGTATCGATACGCAGGTGTACGATACGTTCGAGATCGAGCGCATCTCCGGCGTCGCCTTCGAGCTGGCCCGGACCAGGAGCAACAAGGTCTGCTCCATGGAGAAGCACAACGTCATGAAGTCCGGCGTCCTGTGGAGGGACGTTGTCGCCCAGACGCACAAGGCGAAATATTCCGATGTCGAGCTGACCCACATGCTGGCCGATGCAGGCGGCATGCAGCTCGTGCGCTGGCCGAAGCAGTTCGACGTGATCGTCACCGACAATCTGTTCGGCGACATGCTGTCGGACGTGGCCGCGATGCTGACCGGATCTCTCGGCATGCTGCCGTCGGCCTCGCTCGGGGCGCCTGACGCCAAGACCGGGTCGCGCAAGGCGCTCTACGAACCGGTGCATGGTTCGGCACCGGACATCGCCGGTACGGGGAAAGCCAATCCGATCGCCATGATCGCCTCGTTTGCGATGTGCCTGCGCTATTCCTTCAACATGGTCGCGGAAGCCGATCGCCTGGAAGCCGCGATCGCCGGCGTGCTCGACGACGGGATCAGGACCGGCGACATCATGTCGGCGGGCATGCGCGAGGTCGGAACGACAGCGATGGGCGACGCAATCGTCGAGAAGTTCAGACACGCTTCGGCATGACGCTTGCCGTAGGCTAAGTCCATTCAGGTTCGGGAGGCGGTATCGCGGTTCAGACGGCGACGCCTTCCGGCACCGGGCCCCATCTGTTTTCGTGCTTCTGCGACGGAATGAGCGCGAAGACGATGATGATCAGCGATCCGAATGTCGGAATCAGCCCGAGCAGGATGAACCAGCCGGACAGGCCGATGTCGTGCTGGCGGCGTACAGTCACCGCGAGGCCGGGCAGCGTGATCGCCAGGCCGAACAGAACCACGAGGATGATCATCACAGCAGGCTCGTCGCCGGTACCGACCGCATTGTCTATGGCGAGGCCCGCCAGGCCCAGGACGAGATAGCCGAGCATCGCGAACAGCACATAGGACCAGTACTCCTTGCGCGTTGCCCGGCCGGTGAAGCTCGCATACTTGTTGGTTACAGCACGTTTGAAATAGCCCCATACCGATAGCGCGGGTGTGGAACCGGCGGCCGGGTTGGCCGGAAGTTCTTGAGTCGGAGCGATATCCGGAACCGATCGGTGTATCGTCGGCGGCGCGGCAACAGCAGTCGCCTGCGCGGCCGCCAGCGCCGCCGAGGTTCGGGTGACGATACTGCGTGCGCGATCGCCGTCGGGCTCGAACTGGATCTTGGCACCCTTCGAAACGGCCGTGACACCCGGCAGGTCGGTGCGATCGAAGACGTAGCGGTTGCCGTCATCGCCGCTGATGAAGCCGGTACCGCGTTCGTCGTCGAAATAAAGGACTTCTCCGCCAAGCACTGCCACTTCTCCGCATTCGTCACAGTCGAATGCAGATTTCATCAGTGGGGCGAGGGTGTCAACGCGACCGCTCTATTGGGTGGTCCATGCCAGGAGGGCGACGAGTGCTATGAGGCCGACGATGCCTGCCACGAAGAGCGCGCGTTGCGCAGGCGTCCTGAGCACCACCATACCCTGCCGCGCCTCGCGCGCCGTGAGCTTGGTCTTGTCTTTCCGAATGTCCATGAAAGCGTAACCGACAGGAGGCGATTCCGTTCCGTCGGCTACGAGCCGGCGGTTCCCGCAAGCTCGAGGCCAGACCGGATCCATCGCCGCGTGTCGGCCGGGTCGATGACGGCATCGAACTCCAGCATCCGAGCGGAGTTGACCGCCTTGCCCTTGTCGTATGCCCGGGCGACAAGCTTGCGGAACAGCGCCTCTCGCTGGTCGCCTTCCGGCACCGATTCCAGTTCCGCCTTCGCACCGAGCCTGACCGCGCCTTCAAGTCCCATCGCGCCTACTTCCGCCGTCGGCCATGCGGCGGTGAAGACCGGTGCGTGGAAACCGCCGCCGGCCATCGCCATGGCGCCGAGGCCGTAGCCCTTGCGCAGGATGATCGCGAAGACGGGAACGGACAGCGTGGCACCCGCATCGAACAGATCTCCCGCGCGCCGCACCTGGCCCCTGGTCTCGACGTCGGGTCCCACCATGAATCCCGGTGTATCGATCAGCGAGACGAGGGGCAGTCCGAATGCATCGCACAAGCGCAGGAATCGTGCCGCCTTGTCGGCGCCGTCAGGGTCGATCGCGCCGCCGAGATGGAACGGGTTGTTGGCGAGGAGCCCGCACGGCCGGCCGGCTATCCTCAACATCGCCGTAATCATTCCGGCTCCGAAACCGGCCTTCAGTTCAATGAACGACCCCGGGTCGGCGAGTGTGGCCGCCACCTCGCGGACATCATAGGCGAGTTGCCGGTCTTCCGGCACCGCATCCCTAAGCGTTTGCGACGAGGTTTCCCCTGGCGCTGAAACCGGACCCTGCAGGATCGACAGGACGCGCTTTGCGGCGGCGACGCCCTCGGCCTCGTCATCGACGAGGATGTCGATCAAGCCGTTCGACCATTGCGCTTCAGCGGGCCCGATGGCCTCCGGCGGATGAACGCCCAGGCCGCCTCCCTCGATCATCGCAGGACCGCCCATGCCGATATTGCTGCGGCGTGTCGCAATCACGATGTCGGCACAGCCGGCAAAGGCGGCGCTGCCGGCGAAGCATCGGCCCTCGACGACGGCGATCCGTGGAACCTTGCCGGCAAGGCGCGCGAAGCTGCGAAAGCTCGGCACGTCCAGCCCGGCAAATGCGACATCGGCGGCGTCGACATCGTTGGGCCTGCCGCCACCGCCCTCGGGAAACACGACCAGCGGCACGGGATTCTGTTCGACGATGCCGAGAATACGGTCGATCTTGCGATGGTGGTACCAGCCCTGCGTCCCCGCCATCACCGTGTAGTCGACAGCAAGGATGGCGCAGGACGCGTTGTCGGCGCCGACGCTGTCCGCGTTGACTGTTGCGAAGCCGGCTATGATTCCGTCGGCAGGCGTCTTGGTGCGGAGTTCATCCAGCGGCACCTTGCGCGTCCGTGCCGCGACCGCAAGCGCTCCGTACTCGACGAAGCTGCCCGGGTCGGCCAGATCGGCGACGTTTTCGCGTGCCGTCCGCATTCCCGCCGCATGCCGCTTGCCGACGGCATCCGGACGCGCTTCGTCACCAACCGCATCATGCAACCGACGGAACTCGGCAAAGCTCGGTCGGTCCCCCGACGATGCCATGCCGCCGTCGATAGCCTCCTCGGCCTGTTCCGGCATGCGGACCAGCGTCGCGAGAAGCGTTGCCGGTTCCACCACGTCGCCCTCGGCCACGCTTATGGCGCTCACCGTTGCGGAGAAGGGCGCGCGGAACTCCTGCCGCATCTTCATCAGCTCGGTGACCAGGAGGAGCGAGCCCTTGCGTACCGCCGCTCCCGCAGCCACTTCAACCGAGACGACGACCGCCGAGGTCTGCGACCGTATCTCCACCGCCATGCGTTCCTGATCCGGCACGTTTCACCCCCGCTTTGCCGTCGGAACTGTAATCGGCGCCGTTCCGGTCCGGAAGGCATTTTCACCGCCACCGCACGACCTGTGCCGCCCGCCGCATGCGCTGCGGGTGCCACATTGACTCTTTGCCCGAACTCGGTCATTACCGCGCGCGAAACGGAGCTTCCCATGCGCGGCCTCATCATGGCTTTCCTCGCGATCGACTTCGCCGGCCTCGACGCCGGACGATCGCGTGCGCGTGCAGCGACGAAATCCCCGGCCAAAACGACCGCCAAAACGGTCTGACTCTCCCTGGCCAGCTCGCCCCTCCCCGGGTCCGGTCCGGGGGAGTGACCCGCGACGGGCGCGGGGCCACCAAGCGAGACAGGCGGAGGGACAGGAGATCACCACATGGGTTTCAAGATCGCAGTCGCCGGCGCCACGGGCAATGTCGGCCGTGAAATGCTCAACATTCTCGAGGAACGCGGATTTCCCGCCGACGAGATCGTGCCACTCGCATCGCGCCGTTCGCTGGGAACGGAAGTGTCCTACGGCGATCGTACGCTCAAGGTGAAGGTGCTGGACGGCTACGACTTCTCGGATACCGACCTGTGCCTGATGTCGGCCGGCGGCAACGTCTCCAAGGAGCACTCGCCGCGGATCGGCAAGCAGGGCTGCGTCGTCATCGACAATTCGTCGGCCTGGCGCTACGACGCCGACGTGCCGCTGATCGTGCCGGAAGTGAATCCCGACGCCGTCGAGGGCTTCCGCCGCAAGAACATCATCGCCAATCCGAACTGCTCGACGGCGCAGCTCGTCGTGGCGCTGAAGCCGCTGCACGACGCGGCGACGATCAAGCGCGTGGTGGTCTCGACCTATCAGTCGGTTTCGGGCGCGGGGAAGGACGGCATGGACGAGCTGTTCGAGCAGTCGCGCGCCGTCTTCGTCGCCGATCCCATCACGACGAAGAAGTTCACCAAGCGGATCGCCTTCAACGTCATCCCGCATATCGACGTGTTCATGGAAGACGGCTTCACCAAGGAAGAGTGGAAGATGGTGGCCGAGACCAAGAAGATGCTCGATCCGAAGATCAAGCTGACAGCGACCTGCGTGCGGGTGCCGGTCTTTATCGGCCACTCCGAAGCCGTCAACATCGAGTTCGAGAAGCCGATCAGCGCCGACGAGGCCCGCGAGATCCTGCGCGATGCGCCGGGATGCCTGGTCGTCGACAAGCGCGAGGATGGCGGCTACGTCACGCCGTATGAATCGGCGGGCGAGGATGCGACCTACATCTCACGCATCCGCGAGGATGCGACGGTCGAGAACGGCCTGTCGATGTGGGTCGTGTCGGACAATCTCCGCAAGGGCGCGGCGTTGAACACGGTGCAGATCGCAGAGCTTCTGGTTGCGCGCGGACTGATCCAGCCGAAGCGCCAGGCTGCCTGAGACAGCAGTATCGATTCGTCCTATTCCGCGTTCCCGAGAAGCGGATGCCGGTTTTCGGGAACACGGGTCTATCGTATTCAGTTTCAAGTATTTTCGACGCGATTCGCGTCCAACTCGCTGCACATTCTCTAGTGCCAGAAGGCCGATGAGACCAATACCAGAACGGCCAGGATCTCCAGCCGTCCGAGCAACATCGCAACATCGAGGATCCATTTCGCGGAATCCGGGAGCGCCGCGAAATTCCCTACCGGACCGATGACCTCGCCCAGCCCGGGGCCGACATTGGTCAGAGCCGTGAGCGCCCCTGTCAGCGCGGTGACGATGTCGAGGCCGGTGGCCGACAACAGAACGATGAACACCCCCCAGGAAACGAAGAAAGCCGCTATGAACAGGACGGAGGAGTTCTGCATGCTCTCGTCGAGGCTTTCGCTGCCATACCGTACCTTCGATATGCCGTGCGGATAGACCAGTTGCCGGAACCCCACATTCATCATCTCGAAAAGTATGATGAAACGATATGCCTTGATTCCACCGGCAGTCGATCCCGAGCAGCCGCCCAGAAATGTGACCACGAAGATGCAGGCGAGCGCGAAAGGCCCCCACAGGCCGTAGTCGGTGCTGGCGAACCCCGTCGTGGTGATCAGCGACACGATGTTGAAGGCAGCATGATTGAAGGATCCGCCGAAAGCGGCTCCGGAAGCGATCAGATAGATCGTAACGGCTGCGACGAAAACGGCAGTGTACATTGCATAGACGGGTATCTGCGGGTCTCGGAGAGCGCGGTGGTGCCGCTGAACGAAAAGCAGCATCATCGCCGAGAATGGCAGTCCGCCGAGAAACATGAAAACGGTGCCGACCCAAAGTATGGCGGCGTTCGAGGCGAAGTATCCGAATGAGGCGTCGTGGGTGGAGAAGCCGCCCGTCGCCAGCGTGGTCATGGCATGGTTGACGGCGTCGAAGCCGTTCATGCCGGCAAGCTTGTAGGCGATCGCGCAAGCGGCCGTCAGGCCGATATAGACCGCGATGAGTCCGATCGAGAAACTGGAAAACCGCGCGAAGGGTATGTCGCCGGTCGCCGACGACTCGATCTTGAAGAAACCGACGCCGCCGACCCGCAGCAGCGGCATGACGAACAGACCGAGCGCGACAACCCCAAGCCCGCCCATCCACTGAAGGAGCGACCGCCACAGAAGCAGGCCCGGAGGCAGGCCGTCCAGGCCGGTGATGACGGTCGAGCCGGTCGTGGTGAGAGCGGAAACCGACTCGAAAACGGCATCGGTCACGGTCAGGCTCGTCGACGACAGCATGAACGGAATCGCGCCGACAAGAACGCTCGTCACCCAGATGAGGTTGACCAACAGAAAGCCGAAGCGCGGCGTCAGACGCGGCGGGGCGCCCCAGTTGCCAATGACGATCGCCAGTGCCAGGCCGCTGACGATGGCGCCCGATGCGGCGAAAACCTCCCAGTCGGAATTGCCGACATAGAAGTCGACCATCGCCGGCAAGAACATCGCAACGCCGACATAGAGCGCAAATATCGCTGCAAGAAATGCGGCGAATCGGATCTGCGGTTCTTTCACGGGATCGTTCTTGACAGCGTCGACGAAAACTCGCCCTGCGACATGTTGCGCAGAGCTAGTGTGTTTCCGATCGATTGGCAAGAGGCCGCGCCTCCGCCGCGTGACCGGCTATTCCGACCATTTCAAACCGGATGCGGGCGCATAGCCCGCATCCGACAGTTCCAAACGGCTCAGGATGCCGTTTCTTCCGCGGCATCCGCGTCGGCGTCCGTGGCATCGGCCGACGCATTCTCATTGGTTGCCTCGGCAGCGGCGGCTTCGGCTTCAGCCTTCTTCGCGGCGGCCTCTTCTTCGGCCTGCTTGGCGGCGGCGACGCGCTCCTGCGCCTTCTTGCCCGGCTGCGCCTTGTTCGGGTTGTTGCGTGCGTCGCGTTTGGCGATACCGGCTTCGTCGAGGAAGCGCAGCACGCGGTCGGTCGGCAGCGCCCCATTGTCGAGCCAGTGCTTGATGCGATCGGCGTCGAGCTTCACGCGCTCGGCATCCTTCGGAAGCATCGGGTTCCACGAGCCGACGGTTTCGATGAACCGGCCGTCGCGCGGCGAGCGAACGTCGGCAATGACGACGTGGTAATAGGGACGTTTCTTGGAGCCCGCACGGGCCAGACGAATCTTCAATGCCATTTCATTCTCCTGGTAATCGGTCTGATAGGGTTCACGTATTCGTTTCGGTAACGATCTGATCGCCGGCCGAGGCAGCGATAGCCTCGTGGTGGCGGATCACTTCGCGGATCACGAAGTTCAGGAACTTCTCCGCGAAATCGGGGTCGAGATTGGCATCGCGAGCAAGCCGGCGAAGCCTTTCGATCTGCTGCTGCTCGCGCGTCGGGTCGGCCGGCGGCAGGCCGTGCGTGGCCTTCAGCACGCCGACCGCCTTGGTGCAGCGGAAACGCTCGGCGAGCGTGTGAATCAGGATCGCATCGAAATTGTCGATCGACGCGCGATATTCGGCGAGCATGCGCCTGGCGTCCTGCCCGCCCGTCTTGTCATCCACGCCGGCGCTCATTTCCTGCCGCCTTTCGGAAGACCCGGCAGTCCGGGCAAACCAGCTCCGGGGAGGCCCGGCAGGCCGCCGGCAAGGCCCTTGGGCAAGCCGCCGCCCAGCCCTGCCGCCTCGGCCTGCTTCTTCAGTGCCTCGATCTGCTTGGGATCCATCTTGGACAGGTCGGGCATGCCGCCCGATCCCCCGAGGCCACCCGGCATCATGCCTCCAAGTCCCATCTTCTGCGCCATGCCGCCCATAAGGCCGCGCATCATGCCTCCGCCTTTGCCCTTGCCGCCCATCGCCTTCATCATGTCGGCCATCTGGCGGTGCATCTTCAGAAGCTTGTTGATCTGCGCGGCATCAGTACCGGAGCCGGCGGCGATGCGCTTCTTGCGGCTGTGCTTGAGAAGGTCGGGGTTGGCGCGTTCCTTCCTCGTCATCGACTGGATGATGGCGATCTGACGCGTGAAGGTCTTGTCGTCGAGGCCGGCGGCGGCCATCTGGTCCTTCATCTTGCCCATGCCGGGCATCATGCCCATGATCCCGCCCATGCCGCCCATCTTCTGCATCTGGCGGAGCTGATCGGCGAGGTCGTCGAGATCGAACTTGCCGGCCTGCATCTTCTTGGCCATCGCCGCGGCCTTTTCCGCGTCGATGGTCTCGGATGCCCGCTCGACCAGCGAGACGATGTCGCCCATGCCGAGGATGCGGTCGGCGATGCGCTTGGGATAGAACTCCTCCAGCGCGTCCATCTTCTCGCCGGTGCCGATCAGCTTGATCGGCTTGCCGGTGACCGCGCGCATCGACAGCGCCGCGCCGCCGCGCCCGTCGCCGTCCATGCGGGTAAGGACGAGGCCGGTGATACCGACGCGCTCGTCGAAGTTCCGCGCCAGGTTGACCGCGTCCTGGCCGGTGAGCGAGTCGGCGACGAGCAGGATCTCGTGCGGGTTCGACGCGCGCTTGATCTCGGCCATTTCGGCCATCAGCGGCTCGTCGATATGGGTGCGGCCGGCAGTATCGAGGATGACGACGTCATGCCCGCCGAGCTTGGCCGCCTGAACGGCGCGCTTGGCGATCTCCACCGGCGACTGATTGGGCACGATCGGCAGCGTGGCGACCGACACCTGCTCGCCGATCTGGCGCAGCTGCTCCTGCGCGGCAGGGCGCCGCGTGTCGAGCGAGGCCATCAGCACCTTCTTGCCCTGGCGTCCCGTCAGGCGACGGGCGATCTTGCCGGTGGTCGTGGTCTTGCCGGAGCCCTGCAGGCCAACCATCATCAGAACGACCGGCGCCGGGGCATTGAGATCGATGGTGACGCCCTCTTCGCCGAGCATCGAGACGAGCTCGTCATGGACGATCTTGACCACCATCTGGCCGGGCTTGATCGATTTCAGTACTTCGGCGCCGACCGCCTTCTCGCGGACGCGATCGGTGAAGGAGCGGACGACCTCGAGCGCGACGTCGGCCTCGATCAGGGCACGCCGTACCTCGCGCAGCGCCGCCGAGACATCGGCCTCGGAAAGCGCGCCGCGGCCGGTCAGGCCGTTCAGGATGGAGCCGAGCCGCTCCTGGAGGGATTCAAACATCAATCAGCCTCGATTCGGGTTCGTTCGACCCCGAGAGGTAATGCGTTCGCGCCGGATCACCAAACCTCGAACAGCACGCAAAGCCAAAAAGCACCCGGGGGCGCATCGCGCTGCCGGGTGTTGACCTCCGGGATCGGTCCTCGTCTCAGGCGTCCCGGTCGGCTGCTCGGAGTTGTCACTCGTCGCGGAATTCGCGCGGTGTAGACATCAAATGCGGCAAGGAGTCAAGGCCGGCGCAGTCACGTGCCCCCGGCGTCGCCGGTGTTCGACAGGGCCTCGTCGATCGCCGGCATCAGGTCGTCGCGGACCGAGTCCGGCGTGAAGGGGCCGACATGCTTGTAGAGGATGATGCCTTCGGACGAGACGAGGAATGTCTCGGGCACGCCGTAGACGCCCCAGTCGATGGCTGCGCGCCCGGCCTCGTCGACACCGATCGCGGCGAACGGGTTGCCGAGATCGCCCAGAAAGCGGCGCGCATTGGCTGGCCTGTCCTTGTAGTTCAGGCCGACCAGCGCGAAGCGGTCGTCCCGGGCAAGCTCCATCAGCAGCGGATGCTCCTGCCGGCACGGCGCGCACCATGACGCCCAGACGTTCACGAGCGTCAGTCTTCCCTTCATCGCCTCGGTCTCGAGGCCGGGCAGGGCGACACCTTCGAGCGGTGGCAGCGCAGTCTTTGGTGCGGGACTGCCGATGAGCGCCGACGGGACGACGGAACCGTCGCGGCCGGACATCAGCTGGACGAGAAAGATCGCGGCAAGCGCCAGAAACAGCGCGAGCGGCAGAAGCGTCAGCCACAGACGTGCGCGGCCGGGCGCGCTCCTGTCGGGTGCGTCAGTCACGTTCGTGGCGCCGCGGAACGCCGACGGACGCCGCGCTTCTCGAGTTCGGCAATCTCGCGCTTGCGCGCGGCCTGATCGATCAGAATCCAGACGAACAATCCGGCAAGCGCGATTGCGGAGATCCCGTAGGCGGCGGCGACGTAGGCGGCGTGGCTCATTGCGGGCCTCAGGCAGTTTCGGCGGCGCGGGCCGAAATCCGCCGCATCGCGATGACGCGCCGGCGCCAAATCTCATTGCGCATCGCCATCAGGTGAAATGCAAAGAAGAGCAGCGTGAAGCCGAGTGCCATGACCAGCAGTGGCCACAAAAGGCTCGGATGGATGGTCGGCCCGTCGAGGCGGAAGACCGATGCCGGCTGATGCAGCGTGTTCCACCAGTCGACCGAGAACTTGATGATCGGCAGGTTGATCGCGCCGACGAGCGTCAGCACGGCGGCCGCTCGGGCCGAGCGCGACGGATCGTCGAGCGCGCGGGTCAGCGCGATGATGCCGAGATACATCAGGAACATCACGAAGACCGAGGTCAGCCGCGCGTCCCAGACCCACCAGGTGCCCCACATCGGCTTGCCCCAGATCGATCCCGTTGCGAGTGACAGAAAGGTGAATACGGCTCCTATGGGTGCCGCGGCCTTGAGCGCGACATCGGCCAGCGGATGGCGCCAGACCAGCGTGCCGAGCGCCGATATGGCCATGACGGAGTAGCACATCATGGCGATCCAGGCGAAAGGCACGTGGATGTACATGATGCGGACGGTCGAGCCCTGCTGGTAGTCTTCCGGCGCCATGAAGCCCATCGCCAGTCCAGCAACGAGCAGAACAGCCGCGATCCCGCCGAGCCAGGGGACGAGACGTCCGGCAAAGGCGAGGAAGCGCGTCGGATTGGCAAGATCGCCGATCTTGAGGCTGGTGGCGGTGGTTTCGCTCATGGTCTGGTCAATAGCCCCATCGCGGCGGCTTCGCAATTCGCCGTCATGCCGCATCGTCCGGGATGACCGGAAGTTGATCGCGCGCAGCGGTCCGGCTCAATACAGGAAATCCCGCGCGGCAGCGATCCAGTCGAGCCCTTCGATCCGCGGCCGCACAGCGTCGGACAGCAGCGGTTCGACGTTCTCCTGGAACCAGATGACGACCAGGGAGGAAGCGTGCGCTTCCGGATCTTTTGCGGGTTGATGCGAGATAAACAGCGCACCGATCGCGACAGGCGGGAGCATGGGGACATCGCGGTCGCGATGACGGCGCACTGTGATCTCCGGCTCCACGACGACATGCTCGGCGTGGTGAAAATATCGCGATCCCCAGGTGGCGGCCTCTTCCAGGATACGGCGGTTGACGCCGGCGTCGGGCACGCCCTCCAGAAGACCGGCATAGGTGGGCCGGGCGACGATGCCCGTCGCGTTTGCCGTGTGGCCGCATGACAGGTCGATGGTCGGAAAACCGCGCGTCACGCCGGCGACCCCGCGACGGTGCGTTGGTGTGATCGACATGACGGCATGGCGACGCGCGGAAAGCAGGATGGTGTCATGGCTATGCCGAAAACCAGCGGAAATGGCCGGACCTTGATCATGTTTTCGAGAAGTGGATACCGGTTTTCGGGCAAAAACAGGGTCTACAACCATCATATTCGAGCTTTTTTTGCGACGCGAGGCGATTCAACCTCGTCGCAAGATGCCCTAGTCGAGAGACTGGCGCAGCGCGACCGCCGCCGCAAAAGGCCCGATCACCGCGAAGAACAGCGTAAGCGCCGACAGGATCAGGAATGGCGGCAGGAAGGGGTCCGGGTCCGCCACGGCACCATAGCTTGCCGACACGCCGAAGATGAGCACCGGGATCGTCAGGGGAAGGATCAGCACCGATACGAGAAGGCCGCCGCGCGGCAGGACCACGGCCAGCGCAGCGCCGACCGCGCCGATGAAGGCGATTGCAGGCGTGCCGACGAGCAGTGTCAGTGTCGCGGCCCCGATGCCGACAGGTCCGACATTCATGAGGAGCCCGAGGACCGGCGCTGCGACGACGAGCGGCAGCACGCTCGCGACCCAGTGCGCAACGCATTTGACGAAGATCGTGAAGGCGAGAATATGCCGGTGGCCCGACAGGACCAGAAGGTCGAGCGACCCGTCCTCGCGGTCTGCCTGGAAGAGCCGGTCGAGACCCAGAAGGCTCGCCAGAAGCGCACCGATCCAGAGGATCGCCGGCCCGATCCGCGCAAGCAGGTTCAGATCGGGTCCGACCCCGAACGGGATCACCGCGACGACCGCGAGGAAGAACAGGACGCCGACCATCGCACCACCGCCGGCACGCACGCCGAGCCGAACGTCGCGAAGAAACAAGGCAATCATGCGCCTTGCACCGTCGCGCTATAGAGGTTGCCCGGAACCTGCGTCACGGGTCCACCCCGGGCCGCATCGAGGAGGAAAGCAGGGTTTCCCGGACCGGCTGGACCTGCCCGGTAAGGCGCAACTGAACCGCATCGTCGAGCCCGAGCGGCTGATGCGTCGCGGCGACGATGATGCCGCCTTCCTCGCGATGCGCCTGCATCAATGCGGTGAACTGCATCTCGGACGCGCGGTCGAGCCCCGAAGTCGGCTCGTCGAGGAGCCATAGCGGCCGATAGCTGACGACCAGACGCGCGATCGCGACGCGCCGGCGCTGGCCCGTCGAGAGATAACCGAAGGGCAGATGACCGAGATCGCCGAGCCCCACCATATCGAGCGCCTCGTCGACATCGAGATGGGCCTCGCCGAGAAAGCCGCGCCAGAAGCGGAGATTCTCGTTCACGGTCAGGGCTGGCTTCATGGAATTGCCGTGCCCGAGATAATGGGCAGCCGACGCGATGGTCGGCCATTCAAGCCGGCTTCCGTCCAGCCGGATCACGCCTGCAGCGGGTTCGAGCAGGCCGGCTACAATGCGCAGCAGGGTGGATTTGCCGGAACCGTTCGGCCCGGTAATCGTCAAGGCCTGGCCGTCGCCGACCTGGAACGATACGTCCGAGAAGACGATCTCCCCGCCGCGTTCACCAGCCAGTTTCTCGGCAACGAGCTGCATTGCTCTTCCTGACGCCGCTCGCATCGCGATGCAGCAAATTTGCGATTTCGTAGTCTGGAATCCTTCTACGAAATTCTCTATAGAACCGGCAACCACGCCAGCGGTCGGCGTGCAAGCCAATTTGCGCCGAACCGGCGACCACCGTCTCGAACGGTCGGATCGCAGGGGACGGACAGCGGAAATGACCGTACCCGCACCTTTGCGCGTGTTTGCATGCCACAGGAGTCCGTTCCCGTTATTCGGCTGAACTGACCAGGATGGGATCGCACGTGTCCAAGATCGACAGCTTCAAGTGCCGCAAGACGCTCACCGTGGGCGGCAAGGACTATGTCTATTACAGCCTTGCCGAGGCCGAGAAGAACGGCCTCGCGGGTATTTCACGGCTGCCCTATTCGATGAAGGTGCTGCTGGAAAACCTGTTGCGCAACGAGGACGACCGCTCGGTGACGAAAGCGGACATCGAGGCGGTCGCGAACTGGCTGAACGACAAGGGTTCCGCCGGCTACGAGATCGCCTATCGCCCGGCGCGCGTGCTGATGCAGGATTTCACCGGCGTTCCCGCGGTGGTCGACCTGGCCGCGATGCGCGACGCGATGGTGTCGCTCGGCGGCGATCCGGAAAAGATCAACCCGCTGGTGCCGGTCGACCTCGTCATCGACCATTCGGTGATCGTCGACGAATTCGGCACGCCGATGGCCTTCGCCCGCAATGTCGAGAAGGAATATGAGCGCAACGGCGAGCGCTACCGGTTCCTCAAGTGGGGCCAGCAGGCGTTCAAGAATTTCCGCGTCGTGCCGCCCGGCACAGGCATCTGCCACCAGGTCAATCTCGAATATCTCGGCCAGGCCGTCTGGACGAAGGAAGAAGGCGGCAAGACGATCGCTTATCCCGACACCTGCGTCGGCACCGATTCGCATACCACGATGATCAACGGCCTCGGCGTCCTGGGCTGGGGTGTCGGCGGTATCGAGGCGGAAGCGGCGATGCTTGGCCAGCCGATCTCGATGCTGCTGCCGGAAGTCATCGGCTTCAAGCTCACCGGCAAGATGAAGGAAGGCGTCACGGCCACCGACCTCGTGCTGACGGTGGTGCAGATGCTGCGCAAGAAGGGCGTCGTCGGCAAGTTCGTCGAGTTCTTCGGCGACGGGCTCGACCATCTGACGCTGGCGGACGCTGCGACCATCGGAAACATGGGGCCGGAATACGGTGCCACCTGCGGCTTCTTCCCGATCGATTCCGAGACGCTGAACTATCTCAACATGACCGGCCGCGAGGCCGATCGCATCGCGCTGGTCGAGGCCTATTCGCGCGAACAAGGCATGTTCCGCGAGACCGGTTCGGAACATCCGATGTTCACCGATACGCTGGAGCTCGACCTCGGCGACGTCGTTCCGTCGATGGCCGGCCCCAAGCGCCCCGAGGGTCGGCAGGCCCTTGAGACAGTCGGCGCCAAGTTCCGCGAGGCCTTCGAGGCCGAGTACAAGAAGAACCCGGCCGAGCTCGACAGGCGCTACGCCGTCGAGGGCGAGGATTACGATCTGGGCCATGGCGACGTCGCCATTGCAGCCATCACGTCGTGCACCAACACCTCGAACCCGTCGGTGCTGATCGGCGCCGGGCTGCTCGCACGCAACGCGAACCGGCTCGGACTTAAGCAGAAGCCGTGGGTGAAGACCTCCCTCGCTCCGGGAAGCCAGGTCGTGGCGGAGTATCTGGAGAATTCCGGCCTGCAGAAGGAACTCGACAGGATAGGCTTCAACCTCGTCGGTTTCGGCTGCACGACCTGCATCGGCAATTCCGGTCCGCTCAACGCGCCGATCTCCAAGACGATCAACGAAAAGGGTCTCATCGCGGCCGGCGTGCTTTCGGGCAACCGCAATTTCGAGGGCCGCATCTCCCCTGACGTGCAGGCGAACTATCTCGCCTCGCCGCCCCTGGTCGTCGCCTACGCGCTGGCCGGAACCGTCAATATCGACCTGTCGAAAGAGCCGATCGGCGAAGACAAGGACGGCAAGGACGTGTTCCTCAAGGACATCTGGCCCTCCAACAAGGAGATCCAGGAGTTCATCCAGAACTACGTCACGCGCGAAATCTTCGAGAAGAAATATGCCGACGTGTTCAAGGGTGACGAGAACTGGCAGGCGGTGAAGGTACCGGCGGGCCAGACCTATGCCTGGGACGACGCCTCGACCTATGTGCAGAACCCGCCCTATTTCGTCGGCATGGGCAAGACCGGCGGCGGCATCGGCGACATCAAGGACGCACGCGTGCTTGGCTTATTCGGCGACAAGATCACCACCGACCACATCTCGCCGGCCGGCTCGATCAAGGCGCAGTCGCCTGCCGGCGCCTATCTCATGGACCATGGCGTGGGCGTCGCCGACTTCAACCAGTACGGCACGCGCCGGGGCAATCATGAAGTGATGATGCGCGGCACCTTCGCCAATATCCGCATCCGCAACCACATGCTGGGCGAGAACGGGCGCGAGGGCGGCTATACGATCCACTACCCGTCCAAGGAAGAGATGCCGATCTACGACGCCGCGATGCTCTACAAGCAGGAGGGCGTGCCGCTGGTCATTTTCGCCGGCGGCGAATACGGCAACGGGTCGTCGCGCGACTGGGCTGCCAAGGGAACGAACCTGCTCGGGGTCAAAGCGGTCATCGCCCAGTCCTACGAGCGCATCCACCGCTCCAACCTCGTCGGCATGGGCGTCGTGCCGTTCATTCTCGAAGATGGCACGAGCTGGCAGTCGCTCGGCCTGAAGGGAGACGAGACGGTGACCATCGAAGGGCTTGCCGACGTGAAGCCGCGGCAGAAGATGGTCGCCAAGATCACCTATGCCGACGGAACGACGAAGGATGTGCCGATCGTCTGCCGGGTCGATACTGCGGACGAGCTCGGCTATCTGCACAATGGCGGCATCCTGCAGACGGTGCTGCGCGACCTGGCTGCGTAGTCGTTGCCGTAACCTCGGATCGGGCCGTCGGACGCCATGCGTCCGGCGGCCTTTTTCATCGGCGGCCAGGCATGGGGTGGCCGTATCTGGCCGCGGCGGCGAGCAGGACGCCGAGCATCAGGCCATTGAGCGTGTGCCACAGGAAGTGCGTTCCTATGGGCAGCGCATCGCAGACCATCGGATCCATGACACGGAAGGCGACCGATACGACGAAGATCGCGACGGCCGCGAGATTGTACCAGCCGGCGGGCGAGCCGTAGCGCAGGGCAAGCAGGCCGAAGACGAACAGGCCCATGAAGGGTGCGATATAGCCCGTCGTACCGTTGGTCGCCGTCTTCAGCCATTCGGGAACCGCCATCGTCAGGCCAATCGCGAAAACGTAATATGCGATGAAGACGGCAATCGAGGCGGGCCATCCGAACCGCATGTAGCGGCGCAGGTTGAACAGGGTGTAGACGAGGGTGAAGACGGCGATCGGGATGACGTCGCCCCACATGGTCAGCCGGTTGGCGACCGTGTGAAAGAGGCCGGAGCCGATGCCGACGAGCACGACGAGCCAGCCCAGCGTCTCCGCCCACAGCCCGGCATTGCGCTTGCGCGCCTCACGGATGCCCCAAATGCCCGCGATGATGAATGCGAGATTGGTTATCGCGTTGAGCGGCTCAGACCACAGCTCAGGCCCCGTCCGCTCGCAATACTGGTCGATCGATTCCCACAACCCGTCCATGGAGCCCCCGCCGAATCACTGTCACGTGACTGGTTATTGATCATTGCCGGGCGTAACAGATAGGCAAGAGGACCGTGTACACATGGTCCGGCAAATCGGAGGCAGCCCCTTGTCCAAGCCCCTGACGATCCTGTCCTGCGCGTTTTTCGCCCTGACGGCTTTTGCCGGTTCTCAGGTTCATGCGAAGGACAGGCCGCTCGGCGTGGTCGAGCTGTTCACCAGCCAGGGGTGCAATTCCTGTCCTCCCGCCGATCGTGTGCTCGGCGAACTCGCACAGGACGACGACGTCATCGCACTCGCCTACCATGTGGACTATTGGGACTATCTCGGCTGGCGCGACACGCTCGGCAGTGCGGAAAACACCGAACGGCAGCGCGACTACGGGCGCAGTTTCGGAAGCGGTTCCGTCTACACGCCACAGGCGGTCATCAATGGCCGAACCCATGTCAACGGAGCTAACAAAAACGCCGTCCATCGAACGATCGAACGAATGGCCGATACCGCTGACGGCATGGTGGTGGATGTTTCCATTCGCCAGTCAGGCGACAGCATCGTGATCGAGGCCGGCGATTCGAAAGGCGCGCCGCGGAAGGCCCATCTGGTCCTGGTGTATTTTGATCCTGTCCGAAATGTCGCGATCGAGCGTGGCGAAAATCGCGGCAAGACCATCACCTACTGGAACGCGGTGTCGAGTATCCAGGCAGCTGGCATGTGGCACGGCAAGGCCAGCCGCTACGAGCTGCCGCTTAGCGAGGTAACAAAGAAGGGCGCTGGCGGGTGCGCAGTGCTGCTCCAGGCGTCTGGCAAGAATGGTCTCCCAGGACCCGTGCTCGGTGCCGCGATCATGACGCAGCCGTCAGGCTGACGACCGTCCACCCGGCCTGAACAAAAAACCGGCGCTGGCTGACGCCGGCACCGGTTTACTTTGGGATCGTCGCACATCGAGCCCGGCAATCCGGGAGGTTGGTTCGATCCGGCAAAGACCCCGTGGGCGGGGGGCTTGGGGTTACGGAGCCGCACCGGATCGAACCGTCTCAGGCAACGATCGGATCGTCGCTGCACAATAGGGCGCGAGATGGGATTATTCGCGGCAATAATGTGGCAGCGTCATCACCTATTCCGACATGGCGTTCATCTTTGTGATGTCGCTTGCGCTTGCCAATTCGGACGCGCTGGACAAGTCCGTCGGGACTGTCAGCCGCACTCGGCTACCGCCACAGGCTTGCAATTCCGGTTGTGACGCGCAAACCTTCCCTGTCGTCAAATCGTCACGGAAGGACACGGCATGATCGATCGCGGTGGTGACGCGGAGGATAAGGACGATTCCTCAGTCCTGATACCGCTCAACGAGGCGCGGCGCGAACGGCTCGATCTGCCGGTGACCTTCAACCGGCGCGAACTCGACGAGATCCTGCGCCTTTACGGCCGCATGGTTGCGGCGGGCGAGTGGCGGGACTACGCCATCGACCATCTGAAGGATCGCGCGGTCTTCTCGGTCTTCCGGCGCGCCAGCGAAGTGCCGATGTTCCAGATCGTCAAGGATCCGAAGCTCGCCTGTAAGCAGGGGGCGTTCTCGGTCGTGGCTGCCACGGGCATGATCATGAAACGCGGCCACGAGCTCCGGCGCGTGTTGGCGGTTTTCGAGCCGAAGCTCAAGCTGGTCGGGACCTGAGGCCAACCGGCTTCAAAGTTCTCCGCGGAACTTCCGTTCTGGCAAGGACGAGGGATCTGGCGGCACACTGTCGCCGCCATTGATGGGCAGCTGCATCAAGACAGTGTCGAGCCACTGGCCGTGCTTGTAGCCGGTGCCGCGCATTGTTCCGGCATGCGTGAACCCCAGGCTTTCGTGCAGCCGGACAGACGCCATGTGCCGTGCTCCGTCGCCTATAACCGCGACAATCTGGCGGAATCCCATGGCGGCGCATTCTCGTACGAGCGCTTCGAGAAGAGCCCTGCCCACGCCGCGCCGATGCGCATCGGGATGAACGTAGACAGAGTTTTCGACCGTGAACCGGTAGGCGCGGCGCGGACGGAATGCGCCGGCATAGGCGTAGCCCTGTATGCCGCCATCATCGGCGGCCACAAGATAGGGAAATCCGTCGTCGACAAAGGTGCGAAACCGGCGCGCCATTTCCGCTTCCGTCGGCGGTTCGAGCTCGTAGCTGCCGGTGCCGTTTTCGACGGCGTGTCCATAGATGCGGGTGATGGCCGGGATGTCGGCCATGGCTGCGGGGCGGATGGTGAGCGAAGGCATCGAGGTCCCCAAGACGATTCGTGCATTCTTCGCAGGCACCGTGACAAAAGAAAAGGGCGACCCGCAGGCCGCCCTGTCAATCGCCGTGCCCTGATCCTACTCGCGGTTGCCGAGGAATTGAAGCAGGAACATGAACATGTTGATGAAGTCGAGATAGAGCCTCAACGCACCCATGATCGCCTTGCGGCCAGCAACGAGTGCGCCGTCGCCCTCGTAATACATCTCCTTGATCTGCTGGGTGTCGTAGGCGGTGAGGCCCGCGAAAACCAGCACACCGATCACGGAGATGGCGAACTGCAGCGCCGAGGACCCCAGGAAGAGGTTCACCAGCGAAGCCAGGATGATGCCGATCAGGCCCATGAACAGGAACGAGCCCATTCCGGAGAGGTCGCGCTTGGTGGTGTAGCCCCACAGCGACAGCGCGCCGAAGGAGGCGGCGGTGATGAAGAACGTCCTGACGATGGACTCGCCGGTGTAGACGAGGAAGATCGTCGACAGCGACAATCCAACCAGCGCCGAATAGGCCCAGAAGGTCGTCTGCGCCGCCGAGACGGACATCTTGTGGATCCTGAAGCTCAGGAAGAACACCAGAGCCAACGGCGCGAGGATAACGACCCAGCGGAAGGCGCTGGCGTAGATGAGCTGGCCGAAAGCGGTCAACTGTCCGTCGGCCACTGCGAAGTTGAAGGCACCCCAGGCCGCAAGGCCGGTAATTCCGAGGCCAAGCGCCATCAGGTTGTAGACCCTGATCATGTAGGCGCGCAGGCCCTCGTCGATGGCGGCGTCCGTGCGGGTGCCCGCAGGTGCGACGCGCGCCTGATAGTTGCGAAGGTCAGCCATGTTTTCCTCTTACTGCTCCTGCCCCGTCGGGTGTCGGCGGCCCGGAACATCACGGGCGGCCAGGCGCCGCTGGCGGGACTCCAGCATGCCTGTCGGCAAATATGATGTTTCTCGATGTCAGGAACAAGACCCGCTTGATGCGCGAATCGGCGCGTTTGGCACGATTTCAGGTCAATCGGATCGCTTGGTTAGCAAATCTCATGGAAATCACAGGTTGCGCAACACAGGCGCAGCCTTGTGGCCGAGTATCCGCCATGTCCCCGCAAGCCCGATGCCAACCGTCAGAGCAAGGGCGACGACGATCGTAGAGACGGCGATCTGTGGCAGGAAAATCCACGGCAGCGTCATGATGCGTGAAACGACGAACCACGCGGCGATGCCGCCCGCGAAGAGTGCGAAGACTGCCGTCGCGAGCCCGATCAGCATGTATTCGAGCGAGAATGCGGCAATCAGCGTGCGCCGTGTCGCACCGAGCGTCTTGAGGACGACCGCATCGTGGATGCGTGCCCTGTTGCCGGCCGCCAGCGCTCCCGCCAGAACCAGCACCGAGGCGATCAGCGCTACAGCGGCCGCGGCCCGGATCGCCGTCGCGAGCTGCTCCACCAGGCCGTTGACGATGTCAAGCGCGTCCTTGACGCGGATTGTCGTGACCGAGGGGAAGGCGCGCGTGACGGCATTGAGGATGCGCGATTCCTCCTGCGCGGAGGCGTCCGGGATCGTCAGCGTCGCCAACCAGGAATGCGGCGCGCCGGCAAATGTGTTGGGCGAGAACACCATGACGAAGTTGATGCCCATCGATTCCCATTCGATCTCGCGGAAGTTGGCGACCCGGGCCGTGACGTTGCGGCCAAGCACATTGACCGTGATCGTGTCTCCGAGCTTCAGGCCGATCTCACGCCCCTCCTCGGCCGCGAAGGAAACCAGCGGTTCCCCGCCATAGTCGGCGGGCCACCACTCGCCATTGGTCAATGTCGCGTTGTCGGGCCGCGTGGCTTCGTAGGTGAGGCCGCGGTCGCCGCGCAGAACCCATGCGCCTTCGGGTGGAACCTCGATATCGCGCACGTCGATGCCGTTGAGCTTTTCGATGCGGCCGCGCAGCATCGGCACCTTGACCAAGGTTCCCGTCGGCGTCTCGGCGGCGAGCAAGGCCGAGAAATTCTCGATCTCGGAGGCCTGGATATCGACGAAGAAGAAGTTCGGTGCACGCTCGGGAAGATTGCCGGCAATCTGATTGCGCAGGTTGCCGTCAATGAGCGCGAGGGTCACGAGCAGGGTGAGCCCAAGCCCGAGCGAGAGCACGACGGAGGGCGTCAGCGCGCCCGGGCGATGGATGTTGCCGACCGCAAGCCGCAGCGCGGTCGATCTGACGCGCGGTGCCCGGCGCGCCAGCCACTGGACGCCGGTTCCCACGAAGCGCAGAACCGCGAATGCGAAGATCGCCGCTCCGACGAAGATCAGCGCGATACGGCGCTCGTCTGAAAACCAGACGGCCAGCAGGGCGAGGCCTGCGGCGATTGCCGCCGCGGCGGCGACATAGGTTGGCCGTGGCCAGCCGCGGCCTTCAAAACCCTGTTCGCGAAACAGTGCGGTTGCCGGTACGTCGCGTGCACGTCCGAGCGGGAGAATCGCGAAAGCCAGTGTCACCATCACACCGAAGAGGGCCGCGATGGCGAGTGCGGACGGGTAGAATCCCGCGCTCGAAGGCACCGGCAAGATGCCCGACAGCGCCGAAGCGGCGGCAAACGGCATCGCTGCGCCGACCACCAGGCCGATGGCAATGCCAACGCCCGCGATGACGAGGATCTGGACGAGGTAGATCCGGAACACCAGGCCGCCCGGCGCGCCGAGGCTCTTGAACGTCGCGATGACGCCACGCTTGCCGTCGAGATAGGCGCGGACAGCGTTGGCGACGCCGACGCCACCGACGACCAGCGCCGTAAGCCCGACGAGCGTCAGGAACTGCGAGAATCGATCGATGTTGCGTGACAGAGACGGTGCCGCGTTCTCGCGCGAGCGTATGCTCCAGCCGGCTTCCGGGAAATCGCGCGCCGCCTCATCCCTGATTTCGGCTATTCGGGCGTTCGACGAGCCCTCCGGAAGACGCACCTTGTAGGCATACTCGACAAGACTTCCGGGCCGGGCGAGCCCGGATGCGGCGAGGCCATCCATCGAGATCAGGAAGCGCGGCGCAAAGCCGAATCCGTCCGATACCGCGTCTGGCTCGGTCCGGATCACGGCACGCAGCTCGAACGGCTGTTCGCCAAGAATCAAGCGGTCGCCCAGCCCGACATGCAATCTCTCGAGCAGGATATCGGGTACGGCGGCGCCATAGACGTCATCCTTGAGGCTGAAAAGGTCCGATGCGGATAGAGACGGCTCTGTCGTCAACGATCCATAGAGCGGATAGGCTTCATCGACGGCCTTGACCTCGGCGAGCGTCTGGTCCGACCCGTCGGGCAAACGCAGCATGGAACGCATGTTGGCGCTTGCCCCGACATCGCCAAGCGATAGCAGAAATGCAGCCTCGTCGTCATTTGCCTGCCTCTGTACCAGCTCGAAGCGAATGTCGCCGCCCAGCAGTTCCTGACCCTGGCTCTCGACCGCGGTCATGATCGAGCGAGCCACGGAATTCACCCCGCCGATCGCGGCGACGCCGAGCGCGATGCAGGCCAGGAACACCACGAAGCCGGAGAGGCCGCCGCGCATCTCGCGCAGCGCGAACCGGGTCGCAAGCCAGCCGGTCGACGATGATTGCCGCGACTGGTTCATGCGGTCGCCGCGTCGCGCGCGGCGTCGATCCGCCCGGAGCGCATCGCGACCGTGCGGCTGCAACGGTCGGCCAGCGACGCATCATGCGTGACCAGAACCATCGTCATGCCCCGCTCCTCGGCCTTGTTGAACAGCAGGTCGGCGATCTGCCGGCCGGTCGCCTGGTCAAGATTTCCGGTCGGCTCGTCGGCGATCAGGATGCGCGGGTCGGGCGCCAGCGCCCGGGCGATGGCGACACGCTGCTGCTCGCCGCCGGAGAGTTCGCCGGGATAGTGCGTCAGCCGGCCCGCAAGACCGACCGCCGCCAGTTCCGCTTCGGCGGCGGCGAAGGGATCCGCATGGCCGGCCAGCTCAAGAGGGACGGCGACGTTTTCGAGAGCGGTCATGTTCGGGATGAGGTGGAAGGACTGGAACACGATACCGACATTGCGGCCGCGAAATGCCGCGACCTCGTCTTCCGATCGGCCGTTCAGCGACATGCCGGCGATCCGCACGTCGCCGCTGTCGGTTCGCTCGAGTCCGGCAAGAACCATCAGCAAGGTCGACTTGCCAGAGCCGGAGGGGCCGACGACACCCAGGGTCTCGCCGCTTTCGACCCGCAGGCTGACGCTCTTGAGAACGTCGACGGAGGAAGCGCCGTCGCCCAGCGTGAGCGAGACATCCTTGAGATCGATCACGGGTTCCGTCACGGTGGCGCTGCCCTATATGTGGAGGAATATCCTGATGAAACGTCCGGTTCATATGGGTTTTCAGGCATGGCGTTCAATCTGATCACGAGAATTTTGGTTCTGGCCGTGCTTCTGGCTCCGGCCACGGCCGCCGCGGAGGCCTTCAGGATCGTCGGCTTCGGAGACAGCCTGATGGCCGGCTATCAGCTTGCGCCGGGCGAAGGTTTTCCCGAGCAGCTCGAGGCGGCCCTGAGGCGGGATGGCCATGACGTCGAGGTCGCCAATGCGGGCGTCAGCGGCGACACGACGAGCGGTGGCCTGGCCCGGCTCGACTGGTCGGTTCCCGACGGCACGGATCTGGTCATCCTCGAACTCGGCGCCAACGACATGCTGCGCGGCGTCGATCCCGCCATCCCGCGCAAAAACCTCGACGCGATGATCGCGCGCCTCAAGGAACGCGACATCGCCGTGCTTCTCGCTGGCATGGTCGCCGCGCCCAATCTCGGCAGGGAGTACGGTGCCGCGTTCGACGCAATCTATCCGGACCTCGCGCGGAAGCATGGATTGCGGCTCTATCCGTTCTTTCTCGAGGGCGTAGCGACCGACGCGTCGCTGCTGCTCGCGGACGGCATCCACCCCAATGCCAGCGGCGTCGCAAGGATGGTCGAGGGCATCCTGCCGACCGTCGAGGAGATGCTGCCGGCCGAGGCCTCGACCCAGTAAGCCCTTGACGCTGCGGAAGCACAAAGCGCTTGCCCGCCTCGGGAAAGGATGATTCGTTACCTTTACGCAGTCGATTCGAGGAGGTTGTCATGCCACGTCTCTTCACCGCCCTCGAGATACCGCGCGATGCTGCCCTTTCCCTCTCCCTATTGCGGGGAGGACTTCCGGGAGCACGCTGGATCGATGTCGAAAACTACCATCTCACACTGCGTTTCTTCGGCGATGTCGAAGGCCATGTCGCCGACGAGATCGTCAATGCGCTTGACCGGGTGCGGCGGTCTTCATTTTCGCTCAACCTTGCCGGCGTCGGCGCGTTCGGATCGAAGAAGCCGCACTCGATCTGGGCCGGCGTGACGGCATCGCCTGATCTCACGGCGCTCCAGGCCGAGATCGAACGCATCTCGCAGCGGCTCGGACTGCCGCCGGATCCGCGCAAGTTCGTTCCGCATGTCACCATCGCGCGGCTCAGAAACGTCAATCCGATGGAGGTCGCCGCCTATCTCTCCGCGCGGGGCAATTTCTCCGCGGTGCCGTTCCGGGTCGGGCGCTTCGTGCTGATGTCGTCGCGGGATTCGATCGGCGGCGGGCCCTACATCGTCGAGGAGGCCTGGCCGCTCGGCGGCATCGATACCTATCGCGGATCTGCAAGCCTGTCGGCGAGCGATTCGGCGGCGTCGCGGATCATGCGATAGACGTCGTCGAAGCCATCGGCGCCGCCATAATACGGATCGGGGACTTCGAGGGCTCGTCCGGTCGCGAATTCATGAAACAGATGTATCCGGCCGGCGCTGGCCATCGGAGCGGCGGCCCGCAGGTCGGCGACGTTGGAAAGATCCATTCCGAGGATCAGGTCGAAGCGCTCGAAGTCCTGCCGGCTGATCCTGCGCGCCTTCTGGCCGGAGATGTCGATCCCGTAGGATCGTGCGATCGCCACGGAGCGCGGGTCGGGCGGCGAGCCGGCATGCCAGCCGCCGGTTCCCGCGGAATCGATTGTCATCACGAAGTCGGGCAACCGTTCCTGCGCAACCGCCCGGAAAACCCCTTCGGCGAGCGGCGAGCGACAGATGTTTCCTAGGCATACGAAAAGTATCGCGGGAACAGGCTTTTCAGGCATTGGCTTGCCGCTATCCTTGTCGGAAGCCGACCCGATAACACGGAGACTGTCGATGGCAAGGGAAAAGCTCGCCGAAGAAGCGGTCCGCGAGGCACTGGCCGCGCTTGACGGATGGTCGCTGTCGCGAGACGGGACGGCGATCGCGCGGACGCTCAGCTTCAGGAATTTCAGCGAGGCTTTCGGCTTCATGACGCAGGTGGCACTGGCCGCCGAAAGGCACGACCATCATCCGGACTGGTCCAATGTCTACAAGACGGTGACCATCGAGCTGACCACGCATGATGCCGGCGGACTAACGGAACTCGATTTCAGGCTGGCGCGCCGGATCGACATGATCGCTGCAGGATAGGCCCCGACTTGCGGCGAGATGCACACGGACCCACATGTTCGGCGAAAGGACAGGACGATGGACAAGGCACGAATCGACACGATCCTGGCACCGGTGGGCACTGCGGAACAGACGCGCCGCGAGGAAACGGTGCGCAAGGACTTCCTGCAGAAGGCGAAGCAGGTGGCAGCGCGGGTTCCCTTCATCGAGGACATCGTCGCTGCCTATTTCTGCGCCATGGATCCCAAGACGCCGACGCGGGCAAAGGCTATCCTGATCGCCGCGCTAGCCTATTTCGTCCTGCCCATCGACTTCATCCCGGATTTCCTGCTGGTCCTCGGCTTCACCGACGATGTCGCGGTCGCGACCGCGGCGATCGCCACCGTCAAGCCGCATATCAAGAAGCGTCACTACGACAAGGCCAGGACCCTGCTCACCGACTGACGCTGCGCCCCGCCGCCTTACTGTCAAACTCTTGCCGCTTTCGTGCTTTTCACCTTTCTGCAGGGACGTTGTGCGAGGCAGGCGACAGTGTCGGCGTCAGCCGACGGCCGCGGGAAGAATGGCGGAACAGGGCAGGTTTTTTGACGGGTTCACCATCCAGTAACCCGGATTTAATCAAATTGAAGGAATTTGAGCCGGTTCCCGCGCCACCTCGGTTGGCCGTTGCAAGCGACAAAATGGGATGACGGTAATTGGATATGCGAGCTTTTAGAACGACGATCGCCTGCCTGGGAATTCTGGCTGCTTCGGTCGCGCCCGTGCTGGCGCAGCAGGCCGTAAAGCGCGGTCAGCACAATGCCTGGGGCACATACAGCTACGAATCCGGCGGCAGTCAGGTCTGCTACGTCCTGACCGTTCCGACCCAGAAGGAGCCGGCCAATCTCGACCATGGTGACATCTTCTTCTTCGTGAGTCAGAAGCCGGGCCAGAACGTCTCATACGAACCCCAGTTCATCGCGGCATACACGCTGAAGGAAGGGTCGAAGGTCACGGTCGACATCGGCGGCAAATCCTATTCGATGTTCACCAAGGGCAAGTCCGCCTGGCTCGAGAACGCCGCCGAGGAACCGCAACTCGTCGCGGCGATGCGCGGCGGTTCGGACATGAAGGTCTCGGCGACGTCGGGCCGCGGCAATCCGACGAGCTACGTCTTTTCGCTGCGCGGCATTTCGGCTGCGCTCGATTCCATCAACCAGTGCAAGTGATCCGGCGCGCGACCGCCGAGGTGACTTGACGGCGGGCATGTGTTAATTGCCGGCTGATGTGCCAACGGGGCCGCCTGGGCGGCCCCGCATGCGTTTGAGCGGAAAAGATGACCCTTTCGATCGACCTGACGGATCCAGCCAGGCGCCCCGTTGCGGCCAAGCCTACGGGCGAGGAGAAGCGACCACTGGTCGGCCTGACGCGCGAGGGTCTCTCCGAGGCGCTGGGCGAGGTCGGCGTGCCGGAGAAGCAGCGCCGGATGCGCGTGCAGCAGCTCTGGCACTGGCTCTATGTGCGCGGTGTCTCCGACTTCGCCGACATGGCGAACATTTCACGTGACCTCAGGGCATCGCTCGACGCCCGGTTCACGATCGCCCGCCCGGAAATCGTCGAGGAACAGATTTCAACCGACGGCACCCGCAAATGGCTGTTCCGCTTTCCGCCGCGCGGCGCGGGCAGGCCGGTCGAGGTCGAGACAGTCTATATTCCGGAGGAAGGCCGCGGCACGCTGTGCATCTCGAGCCAGGTCGGCTGCACGCTGACCTGCTCGTTCTGTCATACCGGCACGCAGAAGCTGGTCCGCAACCTGACGCCGGAGGAGATCCTGGCGCAGCTTCTGGTCGCGCGCGACAGGCTGGGCGACTTCCCCGATCGCGACACGCCGGACGGTGCCATCGTTCCCGCCGAAGGCCGCAAGGTGTCCAACATCGTCATGATGGGCATGGGCGAGCCATTGTACAATTTCGACAATGTCAAGCAGGCGCTGCTGGTCGCCTCCGACGGGGACGGGCTCTCGTTGTCAAAGCGCCGCATCACGCTGTCGACGTCGGGCGTGGTACCTGAGATCGCCCGCACCGGGCACGAAATCGGCGTCATGCTGGCGATCTCGCTCCACGCGGTACGCGACGAATTGCGCGACGAGCTGGTGCCGATCAACAAGAAGTATCCGCTGAAGGAGCTTCTGGACGCGTGCCGCGCCTATCCCGGCCTTTCGAACGCGCGCCGCATCACCTTCGAATATGTGATGCTCAAGGGGGTCAACGATTCACTGTCGGACGCCCGCGAGCTGGTGCGGCTGCTCAGGGGCATCCCCGCCAAGATCAACCTGATCCCGTTCAATCCGTGGCCGGGTTCGCGCTACGAATGCTCGGACTGGGAAACGATCGAGACGTTTGCCGACGCGGTCAACGCCGCCGGCTACGCTTCGCCGATCCGGACGCCGCGCGGCCGCGATATCCTGGCGGCCTGCGGCCAGCTCAAGTCGGAATCGGAGCGGATGCGCAAGACCGAGCGCCTGGCCCTCGAAGCGATGATGATAGCCGGCCACGGCGAGGCGTGACCGTCTCTCACCGCGCTTGCGCGGTCAGGATCTTGAGTGCGAAGGCGGAGAAGACGCCGGCGAACA
The DNA here is from genome assembly GCA_023953775.1 of Rhizobiaceae bacterium. Lineage (GTDB taxonomy): Bacteria > Pseudomonadota > Alphaproteobacteria > Rhizobiales > Rhizobiaceae > JAMLJD01. Next base: position 29,237 of record JAMLJD010000004.1, read on the forward strand.
GATAGTCGACGACGCGTGTGACGCGCGGGCTCTTGCGCAGCAGCTTGGAGAAGCCGTCAGCCGCCAGGACCATCGGAACGGTGACCGGCAGCGATAGCGGAATGAACAGCATTCCGAGGAAGAAGAGCTTGCCCGGCGCATGCGGATCGCCGGCCGAGACGAATTGCGGCAGGAAGGTCATAAAGAACAGGATGATCTTCGGATTCATGAGGTTGATCGTCAGCCCCGTGAGCCAGTTCCTGGACAGCGACCGCGGCTGGCCAGCCTGCTTTTCGGGCGCGAATGCGGAGCCCTTGCTGATCGCCTGCCAGGCCAGGAAAACGAGGTAGCCGGCACCGCCTATCTTTAGCGCAAGAAAGGCTTCGGGCGAAGCGACGATCAACGCCGACAGACCGAGTGCGACCATCGCGGTGTGAAGCATGATCCCGGTCATCGCGCCGAGCATGCAGGCAAAGCCCGCCGCACGGCCCTGGGCCAGCGCGCGCCCGACGAACAGCGTCATGTCCGGGCCGGGCGTGATCGCGATGATGAAGGTCGCGATCGCAAACTGTACGATCGTGGCGCTGTCCGGAACGAATTCAAGCATTGGCTATCAGGCTCCCCGCCATTCCAATTCTAGTTCACGCGCCATGCCGATGCGATCCAGTTGCTGTGTCGGGCAAGGAAGATCCTGGTCTGAAACGCCTCGATACGCTGCGCTTCGATGTTGAAGACGCCGGCGACGTCGAAATCGCCGACGACGAACAGCAGCGCGGGGCCTTCCTCCCGCGGCGTCCAGGGCCGGGTCATCTCGAACTGGTCCGCCGGACGTTTCGGATCCGGCGTGAGCGCACGCACGTCGAGATCCGTGTCCCGCAATTCGTAGACCATCGATGCGGTGAAGCCGCGGCCGGTAAACACCACCTTGCGGATGCCGGTATCCTGGGAAATGCGCTGGACGTTCTGGGCGAACTCGCCCCAGCCGCGCAGCTTTCCGAGCTCGCCGCCGACCGGTCCGCTCGTGATGACGCCGGTGAGCGTACCGGCGAACGTGACCGCGATGAGCGCCGTCGCATTGATGCAGATCGTGGCGATCAGCCCGCGCTTCCATTGCAGGGCCAGCATAGTCGCCATGGCAAGGACGGTGGCGGCCGGAAAGGCGGTGGCGGCCCAGTTGCCGTGGGCGCGCGAGATGAACGCCTGTGCCATGATCAGCGCAAAGACCGGCAAACTGAACGACAGCAGAAACCGGCGCGCTGTCGGGTTGATCTCTTTCGCCTTGCCGAGTGCGGCCATCACGAACGCCGCGAAGGCAATGGGCCCAACTATTATCGTCTGTATGGCGGTGAACTCCAGGAGGCCCCGGAAATTGGGAAAGCGCCCGCCCCAATCCGCATTGTCGCGCGTGTGAAGATAGGTGGCGAAGCCGTTCTCGTAGTTCCAGTAGACGTTGGGCGCGATCAGCGCCGCGGCCACGGCGAAACCGATCCAGGTGCCGGGGTGTCGTAGCATCCTGCGGCCGGCCGGACTTACGAGCGCGAATATCGCGATGCACAGGACGAGATAGATCATCGCGTATTTGGCATTCAGGCCGAGGCCGATCGCGACGCCCATCGCGAGCCCGGCCGCCAGCGACGGTCGCTGATAGTGATAGACGACCGCCAGCATCGCGGCGACCCAGAAGAATAGCAGCGGTACGTCCGTCGACATCAGGGTCGACGAGACGGAGGTGCCGGGAGTCGTTATGTAGACCAGCGACGACCAGAACGCGGTTCGCTGGTCGAAGAGCTTGCCCGCGAGTACGTAGATCAGCAATGCCGCGGCAAGGTGCAGTATCGGCGAAGCGACGCGAACGCAGAACGGCGAATCGCCGCAGACTGCCGTCACCGAGCCGATGAGCCAGGCTATGAGCGGCGGCTTGGTGAAGTAGCCGAAGGCCGGTTCCTGTGCCCAGACCCAGTATTGCGCCTCGTCGTAGAACAGTTCGGCATTCGATACCGCGAGGCCCAGCACTCGAAGCGCCGTCACGGCCAGCAGCACGGCCAGCAGCAGGCGAAAACCCAGATCCGCCTGCAGCAGCGTTTCGTCGCTCTGGTCCCAGCTCGTTTCTTGCGCCACGGAATACTCCCACGTCCTGGCCGCTGCTATAGCCGACGCCGCCGCTGCCGCCAACTCCATGCGCGACTGTCGCTGGACCGGCTCGACGGCCTTCCATGACGATGCAGGCCCGTCAGGGACGCGTGGGGCAAACGTCCGGCGAGAGCCGCCGGCAGGCGCTATGCTGCCCTAGAGCGGTTCATCTTTAGCTGGAATCGTTTGAACGTCGGTATTTCGTGTCCCGGCCAGGAGCGGAAGGCGATGCGGTATGAATACCGTCAGCCTTTCGCGACGCCGTTCGGGGCGCGACAAGACCACGTTGAAACGATTACGGTTTCAATGTGAATTCAATGACTTGCCTTTGCCGACTTGGCGGTCTTTTCCGCGCCGGCGTCGTCGAAATCCTCGCATGATGATTACATCATGCTGCGGTATTCTCCTCGCCGGCACGAAAAATTCCGGCCATCAAACCGCTTCCATCCAAAGATGAACCGCACTAGTCGCTTTCCTCGCCGCCGTCGGCCATGCGCTCATCCTGGCGGAGCGCATAGGCATTCCCGTTCCATTGCCATGTCTGGCCATCGCCCTCGGTCTTGACCGGCAGCGTGGAGATGTCTGGCCAACCGAGCGTGCCGGTAGCGGGATCGGCGTAGACGGCCGCACCTTCAATGTCGAGAACGGCGCGCCATCCGGCCTCGTCGGTCGCGTCCGGTGCGAACGCGGTGATGTTGCATCCCGTGATGCCGTAGTACCAGGACGATCCGCACAGCTCCGTAAAGAGGAGGCGCTTGCCGCCATCGAGATCGAGCATCGCCGCCGCAAGTGAAGGCTTGCTTGAGGTCGATGCGGTGAAGGCCTTAATGTCGGCTTCGCGCAAGGACCGGGCGAGCGGCAGATAGGAGCTGTAAGCTGTAAGGAGAATACGGTTGGCGGTCGGCAGCGTTCGCGGCGTGCATCGCTCGGCGACCGCGGTGATTGCACGGCGCGATCCGCGCAGCGAGAAGCGGGCGACAGGTTCCGCGTCGCCGAACGCGATCGCCAGCCTGTTGCCGCGTTTCAATGGTTCGATAACGTCTTTTCCGAGTGCGAAGGAATAGGAGCCATCCTCTTCCTTTTCGGCCTCGGAAGGATAGGCGTTGCGGTCGACGGTCAGGACGGCCGGCCCTGCCATCGCCGCATCTTCGGCATCAGCCGTAGGGCTCAGAGCGAGCGACCATTTCTGCTCGGCGCAAGACATGCTGCCGCCCGAGAACGCAGATCCCTCTTCCGGCTCCGGCAGGGCGGCAACGGCGTCCGTCTCGTGTGTCTGCCACGACGTCGCGGCGTGACCCTGGGCGGTCGCCGAAGCGATGAGGACGGCCGCGAGCGACAGGCGGACTGCACGGCTTCCCTGTCTCGCTCTCCGGTTTCCAAGCGCCGTGTGACGCAGATCCATTCCAGTCGTCATGTCCACCGAACCCACCTTCCGCCAAACCCCGAGAATCAGGGGGAAGTCTATTGATCACGCGGCAGCCAGCAAGTTCCTCCGCATCACTTTCCGGTGCACGGGCGCTACTTGTCCAGCACCTGTTTCCTGATAAAAGTGCCGCGAAACAGCGCGTGTCACCACGCCGTCAACGCCGATCAGACAGGAAATTCGATGTCGCAGTGGAAAGACGTCAAGAAGGTCGTGCTCGCCTATTCCGGCGGCCTGGACACCTCCATCATTCTCAAATGGCTGCAGACCGAGCTTGGCGCGGAAGTCGTCACCTTCACGGCGGACCTCGGCCAGGGCGACGAACTCGAGCCGGCGCGGCGCAAGGCTGAGATGCTGGGCATCCGCGAGATCTACATCGAGGACGTGCGCGAGGAATTCGTCCGCGATTTCGTCTTTCCGATGTTTCGCGCCAATGCCGTCTATGAGGGCGTCTACCTGCTCGGGACATCCATCGCCCGGCCGCTGATCTCCAAGCGGCTTGTCGAGATTGCGGCGGAGACGGGTGCCGACGCCATCGCCCATGGCGCGACCGGCAAGGGCAACGACCAGGTGCGGTTCGAGCTGTCAGCCTACGCGCTCAATCCGGACATCAAGGTCATCGCGCCGTGGCGCGACTGGACGTTCAAGTCGCGGACCGACCTGATCAATTTCGCGGAGCAGCACCAGATACCGGTTCCGAAGGACAAGAAGGGCGAGGCGCCCTTCTCCGTCGACGCCAACCTCTTGCACTCCTCGTCCGAGGGAAAGGTGCTGGAGGACCCGTGGAGCGGGCCGCCCGAATATGTCTATCAGCGCACGGTTTCGCCGATGGACGCGCCCGACAAGGCGACCGACGTCACCATCGGGTTTGCGAAAGGCGACGCCGTGTCGATCGACGGCAAGGCAATGTCGCCGGCGACGCTCCTGGCGACGCTCAACGATCTCGGCCGCGACAACGGCATCGGGCGCCTCGACCTCGTGGAAAACCGGTTCGTGGGCATGAAGTCGCGCGGCGTGTACGAGACCCCCGGGGGCACCATCCTGCTGGCCGCCCACCGTGCGATGGAATCGATCACGCTCGACCGCGGCGCGGCGCATCTCAAGGACGAGCTTATGCCGCGCTATGCCGAGCTGATCTATAACGGTTTCTGGTTCTCGCCCGAGCGCGAGATGCTGCAGGCGCTCATCGACAAGAGCCAGGAGGATGTCGAGGGAGAGGTTCGCCTCACGCTCTACAAGGGCAACGTCATCGTGTCGGGCCGCAAGTCGGCAAAGTCGCTCTATTCGGATGCGCTGGTAACCTTTGAGGACGATCGCGGCGCATACGACCAGAAGGACGCCGCGGGTTTCATCCGGCTTAACGCCTTGCGGCTGCGGACGCTGGCCGCGCGCCGCCGCCAAGGCGGGTCATGACGGCGCTGCCGGGCATGGTTGCCCGGCTCTGCCGGACACCCTGAATGGGCGCCGGCCGGGAGGGGATTGCCGACCGCCGGGCCAACAGCCGCTCGGCAGCCCGTCGCTGGACCCTGATGGCTTTTCTGGCAACGCTTCTGGTTGCCGCAATTGCCACCGCAGGCGGCTACTGGTGGCTCGAGCGGGATCGTGAACCGACAAGGCTGGTTGTCGGTGCCGGCCCTGTCGGGTCCGACACCTATCAGCTCATGAGCGATGTGGCAGCCGTCGTCGAGCGGCACAGCGACACGCTTCGCCTCGCCATCCGGCCGACCCGCGACCCTTCGCAGAACATTTCCCTGCTCAATCGCCATGACGTCGATCTCGCGGCGATCCGCGCCGACACGCCGACGGTCGCCGATGTCCGGATGATCGCGGAACTCTATCCCGACTTCTTCCAGATCATCATTCGCGGTGGATCAGGCATCACGGAGATCGGCGACCTCGTTGGCAAGCGGATCGCGATACCCGAATTCGGAACCGACGCTTTCCGTTCTTTCTGGATCGTCGCCGATCACTACGATCTGCCGATAGACGGCATGCGCTGGACCGCGACGGGTTTCGATCGGGGGGCGGCAGGGCTGCTCTCGGGAGAATACGATGCGATCTTCACGGTACGGTCGCTGCGCGACAGGCCCCTGCTCAGGTTGTTCGAGGACGCCCAGCTGAAGGGACAGCGCCTGCGCTATGTGCCGATCCGGCAGGCCGAGGCGATATCGCTCAAACGTCCATTCATGGGGGCGGGGACGATCCCGGTTGGCGCCTTCACGGGTGCGACCCCCGTGCCGGGCGGGTCGACGCCGACCAGCGTCGTCGCACGCAATCTCGTGACGCGGGCCGACATCGACGCCGTCGCCATCCGGGAACTGACGCGAATCCTGTTCGAGAACAGGCTCGACCTGACCATCCGGTTCTCGCTTGCTTCAGCGATCCGCCAGCCCGATCCGGGCCGTGGGCTTAACCTGCCCCTGCACGAGGGCGCCGAGGCGTTCTATTCGCGCGACGATCCGAGCTTCCTGCAGCAGAATGCCGAGCCGATCACCTTGCTGATCACGGTCGCGGCGATGATGGTATCGGTGCTTCTGGCGTTGCGGTCGCGGCTCGTGGCGATGCAGAAGAACCGCGCCGACCGGTACAACTACCAGCTTCTCGACATCAACCGGCGTGCAACGGCAGCGACCGGCGCCGACGATCTCGACGCATTGAGCGCGGAACTCGCCGCAATTCAGGAAACCGTGGTCGTCGCGCTCGATACGGACGAGGTTACGGACGAGGGGTTCCAGTCGTTCGCGCTGCTGTGGGCGTCGGTCCGTCAGACCATCGCCGAGCGTCGCGCGGAGCTTGGCGTAAGCACAGCGCGAGGCATGTGATCATCGTATCCGGAATCAGCTTCCGTCGATTTCCCTGCCGATGATGGCGATCGCCTTCTGGTAGACCCCGGCGGCGTTCCATCCCTGGATCGCGCCGTAGTTGGCCTGCCCCGGCTGGTAGCCGCCGCCGGCCCGCCATCCATGAGCGCGCAGGAAGTTGGCCGTCGAGGCAAGCGCGTCGGCGCGGGAGCGGATCAGGTCGATGCGGCCGTCTCCGTCTCCATCGACGCCGTATTTGAGTACGCTGCCCGGCAGGAACTGTGTCTGTCCGATCTCGCCATGGGCGGCGCCGATGGCATTGGGGCTCAGGATACCGCGGTCGACGAGGGTGAGCGCTGCGAGCAGGTGATTGGTAAAGAACTCGGAGCGCCGGCAGTCATAGGCGAGCGTCGCTACCGCGGAAACGATATTCTGGTTGCCGAGATAGCCGCCGAAGCCGGTTTCCATGCCCCAGATCGCGATCAGCGGGCCCGCAGGCACGCCGTAGCGGCGCTCTATATTGGCAAGCAGCTTGGCATGCTGCTTCTTGAGCCTCTTGCCCTTCGACGCGATGGTCTTGGCACCGCGCTTGGCCATGAACTGTTCGAGGGTGAGCTTGAAGCTCTTCTGGTTGCGGTCGGCGTGGATCGTCTTGGTGGCGTAGGACGTACCGTCGAGCGCCGACAGACCACGCCCCTTGATGCCGCGCGCCGCAGCCGTCTGCTTGAACGCAGCCTTCCAGGCCGGGAATCCGCCGGCATTGTTGCCGCATTGCTGGGCGTTTGCCGCGCCGACGGCAAAGACGGTTGCGACGAATGCCGCGGCCCCCAATATCCGCGCTTTCGATACAATCGACATGCAATTCTCCCGATCCGAACTGTGATGATTTGCGTGCGTGTACGCCAAATATCTCGCCTTTCATCGTTAAGGGCAAGTTTACGGCCAAAGAAAGACCCGCTGGCGAGGGTTTCGGAACTCGCCTAGGATCAACGCTCGGGCAAAGACCGATCACCTTGGGGGGCGGCGCATGCGTGACGTGGATGTGGCGATCGTGGGAGCGGGCTCGGCCGGGCTCGGTGCGGCGAAAATCGCGCGGGAATCCGGACTGGATTTCGTCGTTCTGGAGGCAATGGACCGCATAGGCGGTCGCGCTTTCACCTCCAGCGAGCATTTCGGCGTGCCGTTCGACATCGGTTGCGCCTGGCTGCACGCCGCGGACCGCAACCCGTACTATCCCGAGGCCCAGCACGCGGGGTGGACGCTGCAGTATCACCAGATGGACGTCGATCATCTCTACTACAATACGCGCCGCGCCAGCACCGAGGAGATGGCGGCGATGAAGGCGGCCGAGGCCGAACTCTACGAACTGCTTGAGAAATGGGATGCCGAGGAGGACCGGCTGTCGGCGCTCATCGCGAAGGGGCACGCAACGCGGGCGGCCGCGACGTTCTCGGGTCCGATGGACTTTGGCAAGGACGACGACGAGATCTCGATCGACGACTTCAAGACGGCGGCCGACCTCGAGCCGAACTATTTCACGAGGGAAGGTTTCGGCGCGCTTGTCGCGCGGTTCGGCGCCGACGTTCCGGTCGAGCTCTCGACCCCGGTGCGGACGATCAGATGGGACGGTCCCGGCGTCGAGCTGGTGACCGACCGCGGCACGGTCAAGGCGAGAGCGGTCATCGTCACGGCGTCACCGGCGGTGCTCGCCTTCGAGGAGATATCGTTCTTTCCCGAACTTCCGCTCGAGCATCGCGAGGCGATCTTCGATCTGCCGATGGGCATGTTGACCAAGATACCGATCGAGATCAGACGCGAGCGCTTCGGGCTGAAGCCGTTCGACGACCTGCTGATCGAACGCCACGCCCGGCACGATATCTATTTCCTTTGTTTTCCGTTCGACCTCGACCTCATGGTCGGCTTCGTGGGCGGGGATTTCGCATGGGAGATGTCGGCAGCGGGGGAGGCGGCTGGCGTCGATTTCGTTACCGACCGGCTCGTCTCGATCTTCGGGAGCGATGTGAGGAAATATGCCGGGCGCGGCATGATGACGAACTGGGGCGGCGAACGTTTCGTGCGAGGGGCCTATGCGGCGGCGCGCCCCGGCAAGGCAGCGGCCCGAACGACGCTCGGCCAGCCCGTCGGAGACCGCATCTTCTTTGCCGGAGAAGCTCTTGCCGGGCCGCTGATGCAGACCTGCGCAGGCGCAAGGCTCTCGGGAGAAGCGACGGCGCGGGCGGTAGCGAAGATCCTGCGCTGACGCGGGCTATTTGCTCACGGTCTCGTCCAGCGAATGGCGCATGATCAGCGGCATCTGCGTCATCGTGAATGCGAGCGTGATGGGCATGATGCCCCAGACCTTGAACGCAACCCATGCGTCGGTGGAGAAGTTGCGCCAGACGATCTCGTTGACGATGGCCAGGAACAGAAAGAACAGGCCCCACCGCAACGTCAGCTTGCGCCATCCTTCGGCGTCTAGCCTGAAGGCGGACTCGAAGACATAGCCGAGGAGCGATTTGCCGAAAGCAAGTCCGCCGAGAAGCACGACGCCGAACAGCGTGTTGACGATGGTCGGCTTCATCTTGATGAAAATGTCGTCCTGGAGCCACAGGGTAAGTGCGCCGAAGACAAAGACGACGACGCCTGAAACCAGCGGCATGATCGGCAGCGAGCGGACGAGCAGCCACGATACCGACAGGGCGACGGCGGTGGCGATCATGAAGAGCCCGGTGGCGAGGAAGATCGGGTCGCCGAAGGCTTCAAGAACCGGGAACGTGGTCGTCAGCCACTCGCCCCGCGCATTGGCGAAGAAGAAGACGATGAGAGGGCCGATCTCCAGCGCCAGCTTGAGCAGCGGATTGACCTGCTTCTTCGCGCTGTCCGTCGGATCGCGTTCGATTACATGCTTGTCCATCAGGCAACTCCGGCGATCGCGCGGGCGAAATCGCTTGCCGAAAACGGTTCGAGGTCGTCGACCTGTTCGCCGACGCCGATGAAGTAGACCGGCAATTTATGCTTCGCGGCGATCGAAACAAGGATGCCGCCGCGCGCCGTGCCATCGAGCTTGGTCATCACCAGGCCGTTGACGCCGGCGACGTTTCGGAAAATCTCGACCTGGTTGAGCGCGTTCTGGCCGGTGGTGGCATCGACCGTCTGAAGCACCGTATGCGGCGCCTCGGGGTCGTGCTTGCCCAGCACGCGGACGATCTTCTCGAGCTCGGCCATCAGTTCCGCCTTGTTCTGCAGGCGGCCCGCCGTATCGATGATCAGCACGTCGGAGCCGGCCTCCTTCGCATTTTCGAAGGCATCCCAGGCGAGCCCGGCCGCGTCGGCGCCGAGTTTCGACGACACGACCGGCGAACCGGTGCGCTCGCCCCAGATCTTGAGTTGTTCGATCGCTGCAGCGCGGAAGGTATCGCCGGCCGCGAGCATGACCGACAGGCCGCCTTCGGCAAGCTTGGCCGCTAGCTTGCCGATGGTCGTCGTCTTGCCGGTGCCGTTGACGCCGACGACGAGGATCACGTGCGGCTTGTGCGACAGGTCGAGCTCGAGCGGCAGCGCGACGGGTGTCAGGACCTTCTCGACCTCGCTCGCCATCACGCCGCGCACTTCCTCTTCCGACACTTCCTTGCCGAAGCGTCCGGATGACAGGGTGTCGGCGATCCGCATCGCTGTCTCGACGCCGAGGTCGGCGCGGATCAGCACGTCTTCGAGGTCCTGAAGCGTGTCCTCGTCGAGCCGGCGCTTGGTGAAGACCCCGGAAATATTGTCGCGCAGCTCACGGGACGACCGCGAGAGCCCGTCGCGCAGGCGCTGGAACCAGGGCTTTCTGGGCTCTGCCGCCGGGGCCGGCTCCGGGACGGCGGCCTTGGGCTCGACCCTCCTCGCGACGGTCACCTTGCCGGCGGGAGCCTGCTCGACGTGTTCTTTAGCCGGTGGAGCCGGGGATACCGGACGCTCCGACGGAATGCTCGAAGGCTCCTCGCCGCGGGCCGGCGCCGGAGGCGGTTCTTCCGTCGGTTTGGCGGAGGGCTCGGGCGTCGCAGGCTCCGGATGCGCCCCCGGGTCTTCGTCCGCGTTTTTCCTGCCGTCGGTCGGTTCCTTTGCCAAAGGCTCTGCACCGGCGGTATCGCGCGGCTTTTCCGGCTCGGGCTTCGATGGCTCGTCGGGATCCTGCCGGTCGGTCTCCGGCTCGTCCGGTATGATGTCTTCCTCGACAGGGCCGGCTGGAACGGCCTCAGGCTCCGGTGATGCTTCTTCGGGAGGATCGTCCGGTGTGACGTCTGGCACTTTTGCTGCGGACGTCTCGCGTGTCTCGGGATGCGGGATGGCGGACGACCGTGAGTGCGGGTCGTCGTCCGTCCGTTCTGCCTGTACTTCCTCGTGTCGGTCCGCGAGTGTGGGACCATCGTGCTCGGATGACGCATTTTCTTCCGCAGGGGGCGGACTGACCGGCGGGGACACCTCTGCGGCACGCGGCGCCGTCTCCTCGGCGGGCGCGAGCGGGGTTTCCGCAGGCGCCTCGTCGCCGACTTCCTCGACCTTCTTGCGGCCGAAGGAGAAGACCTTCTTGATGAAACCGAATGCCATGCCGTGCCTATGCCGCCTCGGCTCGCATTGGGACGGCCAGCGCCCGCGCGCCGTCATGGCCGGTGATGATCGCCTCGAAAATCTGCCCCGGCGCGCCCGAATCGATTGCGGTCAGCGTGAAGTCCTCGGCCCGGCCGATACCGTCACGCTCGATCAGGATCCTTTGGCGTGTTCCTGCCAGCCGTTCCAGATGGGCGGCATGCGCTGCTTCGCCCGTGGCCCGCAACCGCGCGGCGCGGCGCTTGACCACATCGCGTGCAACCGGCGGCATCCTTGCGGCCGGCGTTCCCTCGCGCGGCGAGAACGGGAAGACGTGAAGATGCGTCAGGCCGGCCTCCTCGACGATGGCGAGCGAACTGGCGAACATCGCCTCCGTCTCGGTCGGGAAACCTGCGATGATGTCGGCCCCGAACACCATGTCCGGGCGGATACGGCGGATATCGTCGCAGAAGCGGATCGTGTCGGCGCGCAGATGGCGCCGCTTCATCCGCTTGAGGATCATGTCGTCGCCTGATTGCAGGGAAAGATGAAGATGTGGCATCAGGCGTGGTTCGCCGGCGATCGCCTGCATCAGGTCGTCGTCCACCTCGATTGAATCGATGGACGAAAGCCGCAGGCGCGGCAGCGCCGGAACCTGTGCCAGGATAGCGCCGACAAGACGACCGAGGCGGGGTGCACCCGGCAGGTCGGCGCCGTAGCTGGTGAGATCGACGCCCGTCAGCACGATCTCGGCGTAGCCGTTCTCGACCAGTCGGGCGACCTGTTCGACGACAGCGCCCATGGGCACCGAGCGCGAATTACCGCGGCCGTAGGGAATGATACAGAAGGTGCAGCGATGATCGCAGCCGTTCTGGACCTGCACAAATGCGCGCGCCCGGCCCTCGATCGCGTCGACCATGTGCGACGCGGTTTCCGTCACGCTCATGATGTCGTTGACGCGCACCTTCTCGGTGTCGTTGACGCCGAAATCCGGCAATGCGCGATAGGAGTGCGCCTTCAGCTTTTCCTCGTTGCCGAGCACGAGGTCGACCTCCTCCATCGCGCTGAAGGTACCGGGTTCGGTCTGCGCGGCGCAGCCGGTGACGACGATGCGGGCGGCGGGATTGTCGCGCCGCGCCTTGCGGATCGCCTGACGCGCCTGGCGCACGGCTTCGCCGGTCACCGCACAGGTGTTGACGATGACCGCGCCGCCTTCGAGCCCCGCAAGTCCGGCGGTCTCGGCCTCGCGGCGCATTACCTCGGACTCATAGGTGTTGAGCCGGCAGCCGAAGGTGACGATGTCGATCGCCATCAGGCGGCGCCTTCGACGTCGCGCGCCCAGATACCGGTCTGGGGGTCGAAGGTTCCGGAAAACTCCCACTCGGCAGGACCGGTCATGATGACATGGTCGTCGTCGCGCCATTCGATCAGAAGCGGGCCGCCGGGAACGGTGACCGTGACGACGCGATCGGTGCGGCGGGTGCGAGCGCCGCTGACTGCCGCGGCGCAGGCTGCCGAGCCGCATGCGCGGGTGAGACCGGCGCCGCGCTCCCAGGTGCGGATCGTCATCGAATCGCGCCCGGTCACCTGGGCGATGGTGATGTTGGCGCGCTCGGGAAAGATCGGGTGGTTTTCGAGCAGCGGACCGAAGCGCTCGAGCTCGTAGGTCCATACGTCACCGTCGACCCAGAACACGACATGGGGATTGCCCATCGAAACAGCGGACGGCGAATGCAGCACCGGCGCGTCGATCGGCCCGATCTGCAATTCGATCATGCGGGTATCGCGAAACTCCTCGGCGAGCGGAATCTCCTGCCAGGCAAAGCGTGGCGTGCCCATGTCGACGGAGATCAGTCCGTCCTCGTGTTCCTCGGCGTTGAGAATGCCTGCAACCGTTTCGAAGGTGAAACGCTTGTGGCCGGTCTCGGCGGACAGCGCCTGGACGACGCAGCGGGTGCCGTTGCCGCAGGCCTGCGCCATCGAGCCGTCGGAATTCAGGATCTCGATGAAGTTCGCCGTGCCGGGCGTGCGCGCGTCGTGGATCGCCATGATCTGGTCGAACCGGGTCGCCGGGTCGGCGTTGAGGGCGATCGCGGCGGCCGGCGACACGCGATCTGCACGACCGCGCATGTCGGCAACGATGATCTCGTTGCCGAGGCCGTTCATCTTCGCGAATTGCGCCTGTTCCGCCATGATTTGCCGATGCTCGCGGGTTCCGCGGCCTATATGGCGGATCGGGCGGCGAATTACCAGAGTTGCGCGGCGGGCCAGAGATTCAGGACACCGGCACGTCCCAGACTTCACCCGGTTGCATCGGCCGAAAGCGCTCGGCAGCGACGCCATGGTCGCCAAGAGCGGTCCGCAGCTTCTCGCGCGGTTCCTCGATCGCCTCGTTGGTGAGCTGGAAGGTGCCCCAGTGGTGCCCCACGGCATATGCCGCCCGCGCAAGCTTCATCCCCTGCACGGCCTCGTCCGGGTTCTGGTGCTGCGGCTTCATGAACCATCGCGGCTCGTAGGCGCCGATCGGCAGGATCGCCAGCCGGAACGCGCCATGCCGGTTTGCCGCGTCGCGATAGTTGATGCCGTCGTGAAAGCCTGTGTCGCCGACGTGGTAGATGTTCCCGGCCGACGTCTCGACGACGAACCCCGACCACAGGGCCATCCGCCGGTCGCCAAAGCCGCGCGCCGACCAGTGGTGGACGGGTTCCAGGTGGATGCGCGCGCCGCCATGCTCGACAGTTTCGCCCCAGTCCCGTTCCTCGACACGCAGTCGTGACACCGACGACGCCACGATCGCGCGGTTGCCGACTGGCGTCACCACCAACGGGTCGTGGCGGTCGCGAGGCGACGCAGGGTGGCCATGTCCATGTGGTCGTAGTGATTGTGGCTGAGCAGAACCACGTCGATGGGCGGGAGGTCGCCAAAGGCGATCCCGGGATTGTTCACGCGCTGCGGACCCAGAAACCTGAACGGGGAGCAGCGGTCGGACCAGACCGGGTCGGTGAGGATGTTCAGCCCCGCGACCTGGAGAAGCATGGTCGCATGGCCGACCATGGTGACGCGCATCTGGTCGCCGGTGACGCGCGGAACCGGTTTCGCGGGATTGTGGGGCTCGGCCACGAAGCCGGCCATGTGGAACGGTCACCGCTGAACTGCCACTTCAGCAGGTCGCGAAAGCTGCCCGGCGGCTTGCCGCCGGGGTTGAAGAAGAGCCGACCGTCGAAATGATCGCTTTCTGGACCTTCATAATACCGGTTCCCGGACCTCTTGGCGGATGCGGGGACGCTGCCTCCCGTCGCGGCCACCACACCGCCCATGCCAAGCCATTGAAGAAGCGTGCGTCGTTTCATCGGCGCAGTATCCGTTTCGCGCCAGCGACATGCAAGGTGAAGGGATGGTCGATCGTGCCGCCATATTACGGCCGGAAACGCTATTTTAACCGTAATTGGGTGGAATCGTCCCCAACATCGCCATAGTTTTGTTCACTCAAGGGGCCTCGGATCACCTCAAGCATCCGGCGGAGCAGGGCATGATATCCAAATCGACCGGCATTGTTGCCGTCACACTGATCGCCATGGCCATGGCAGGGTGCACCAGCGCCCGTTTTGGCGGATACCAGACGGCGAGGGCACCCGAGCCTCTGACCGCGGCTCCAACGAGCCCGGTGACGAACGATCCGCTTCCTCCGCCGTCGGAGCCGAGTACCTCCGATCCGACCCAGTTTCCCGACGCGCCCGACACAGGCGACGTCAGCACCTCGGACCCGACCCAGGTTTCTGCAAATGCCCCCGATGTCACCGTCGGCAGCGTGGCCGGCGTGTGGAACGCATCGGTGTCGGGGCAGGGCTGCCGGATCGCGACGCCGCAGACCAAGTACGGCCAGGGCTTCCGTGCAGGACCTCTGCGCTGTCCGACACCGCTGGACGGCGTGAAGTCGTGGAATGTCGAGGGCAAGCAGCTGGCGCTATACGACGAGAACGGCCAGGTGCTCGCCCGGCTCTACTCGTCCGGCGCGGAACGCTTCGACGGCCAGACGTCGAGTGGCCAGCCGGTGTCGCTCACCCGTTGATCGGGGATCATCTCATATCCCGGTAGCATCATGTCGCTGCGCGACGGCCTCGTTACGCATCCTTCCGTCGTGCAGCGCCTCGACCATATGGTCGAGGGTGGTTCGATAACCGCCGACCCGCTGCAGCGCAGGATCGCTTCCGCGCTCGATCATCTCATCGGCGAGATTGCATCGAAGCGGCTGGAATCGAAGTCCAGCGCGCTCGGATGGCTGTTCGCCAAACGCGGGCGCTCGCGGGAGGCGGTCAAGGGGCTCTACATTCACGGCGGGGTCGGCCGCGGCAAGACCATGCTGATGGACATGTTCCACGAGCTGGTGCCGGTGACGCGCAAGCGCCGCGCGCATTTCAACGACTTCATGGCAGATACGCACGATCGGATTGGACGCCATCGGGAGGCGCTGAAACGCGGAGAGACGCGTGAAAGCGATCCGATTCCGGCGGTCGCACGCGCCATCGCCGGTGAAAGCTGGGTGCTGTGTTTCGACGAGTTCAGCGTCACCGACATCGCCGACGCGATGATCCTGTCGCGGCTGTTTTCCGCCCTGTTCGCGGAGGGCGTGGTCCTCGTGGCAACGTCGAACGTGGCGCCGGATGATCTTTACCGCGACGGGCTCAATCGCGGTCTGTTCCTGCCCTTCGTCGACGTGTTGAAGTCCAACACGCGGATCATGCCGCTCGAAACGGAGGCAGATTACCGTCAGGAGAAGCTTCAGCGGCTACCGGTCTACATACATCCGCTCGGAGATGACGCGGACCGGGCCATGGACGAAGCGTGGGCCGCGATGGCCAACGGGCATGCGGAAAAGCCGGCGACCGTGAAGGTGAAAGGACGCGAATTGACGATTGCGCGTTCAGCCGGCCGTGCGGCGCGGTTTTCTTTCGAGGATCTCTGCGCACGGCCGCTTGCGGCACGCGACTATCTGGCACTCGCCGCGCGTTACGACATGATGGTGATCGAGCACGTTCCCGTGATGGGCCAGGAGAAGCGCAACGAGGCCAAGCGCTTCATCCTGCTTGTCGATACGCTCTACGATCAGGGCGTTCGCGTCGCGCTCAGCGCACAGGCGTCTCCGGACGAGCTCTATCAGGGGCGAACCGGTGCGGAAGTGTTCGAGTTCGAGCGGACCGCGTCGAGGCTGGTCGAAATGCAGAGCAGCGACTGGCTTGACGGCTGGTCGAAACGGCAGTCCGGCAAGGCGAAGACGACCTAGGCTGCGGCCCGTTCGATTGCCTCGGCGATCATCTTGCGCGCCGCGTCGGCATCCTGCCAGTCGCCGATCTTGACCCACTTGCCGGGTTCGAGATCCTTGTAGTGCTCGAAGAAATGCCGGACCTGCTGGCGCGTGATCTCGGGTAGATCCGTGAAATTGCGTACATCCTCGTAGCGCCTCGTCAGATGGGGCGAGGGCACGGCGATGATCTTCTCGTCCTGTCCGGCATTGTCCTCCATGATCAGGACGCCGATCGGCCGGACATTGATCACGCATCCGGGCACCAGCGGCCGGGTGTTGCAGACCAGCACGTCGATCGGGTCGCCGTCGTCCGACAGCGTGTGCGGTACGAAGCCGTAATTCCCCGGATAGGTCATCGGCGTGTAGAGGAACCGGTCGACGACGAGCGTGCCGGCTTCCTTGTCCATCTCATATTTGATCGGCTGGCCGCCGACGGGCACCTCGACGATGACGTTGACGTCGTCGGGCGGTGATTTCCCGATCGCGATGGCGTCTATGCGCATGACGATGATCCTGTCTCGAAAGCATGCCCCGGCACTCGCGTAGCCGCTCACGTCGATCATGGCAATGCGACGAATGGATCACGCGGGATACGGAAGTGGTGTTCAGTCCCAGACGAAGGCGATCTTGCGCAGCGCCTTGCTGTCGAACACTTCGACGCCTTCGGCGACGTCGCGGCCGCCTGCCCCGTGATAGAAGCCCAGGGCGCCGCCATTGTCCTCCAGCGCCCATACGACGAGGCCGGACAGGCCGTGCGCGGCAAGCCGCTTCCGGGCCTCAGCAAACAACCGTGTTCCCAGTCCGATGCCCTGGAATTCAGGCTTTAGGTAGAGCTCGTAGATCTCGCCCTGCTGCGGCAGGTCGCGGGAGCGGTTCCGGCCGAGCGTGGCATAGCCCACGACCTCGCCGCCGATCTCGGCGACAATGACGTTGGCTGCGCGCCGTATCGCGTTGCCCCACCAGCGCGCTCCGCGCCGGCCGACCATGGCGTTGAGCGAGCGATGAGGGATGATGCCGGAATAGGCACCGCGCCAGGCCTCGTGATGGACCAGCGCGATGGCATCGGCGTCATCCGGCGCCGCCTTGCGGATATCGATGCTCAACGTCTTCATGGTTCGTTAACCATAACGCTGCTTCGCCGAAACGCGCAAGCCGGTTGGAAGGCCGCCTATCGCCGTTTGCCGGGCTCAGATCTCCGCGACGTGATCGTCGAGCTCGTTCTCGTTCAGCGAATCCGGTGGAAACTCCGCCGCCAACAGCATTCCAACCGCCTCGATTGTCCTTTCGAGGCCGTTTGCAAGACGCCCGGCCGCCGCTTCGTCGATCAGAACCGCAACCATCTCGTTCCACCTTTCCTGTGGAACACGATCGTTGATGCCTGCGTCGGCCACGATCTCGGCATAGCGCTCGGCCAGCGACACGAAGATCAGGACGCCCGTGCGGCGCGTCGTTCGGTGGATGTTGCGTGACAGGAACTGGCTCGTCGCCATCATATGCGCGCGACGGTAGCGCAGTGCGCGCGGCACGAACCGGATGCGCAGACCCGGCGCGAACCAGAGCACTGCGACGATGCCTGCCAGCGCGGCCAGCTGCACGGCAACGAAAAGGGATGGTCGCAGGACGATCCAGTACCATTCGAGCATGGCCGCGACGCCGAGACTGACGACGAGCATGATCGCGGTGACGACGAAGGCCGACGGCAGCAGGTAGCTGTCGCTGCGCCGCGCGACGACGCAGTAGACCTCGCCCGATGTGCGCCTTTCGGCAGCGGCGATCGCCCCGGACAGGGTTTCGTGTTCGGCGGCTGTCAGGATCATGTGCGCATCTCTCCTACCATCCCCCCGACGCGCCGCCGCCGCCGGACGATCCGCCGCCGCCCGAAAAACCGCCTCCCCCGCCCGACGACCAGCCGGAACTGCCGCCGGACGACCAGCCCGAACCGGATCGGCGGGACGATGACGAGCCGCTTGAGTAGCTGACCTCGACACCGAGCCATTTGTAGCGGCCCGGGCCGAGCTTGCGCCCGAAGACCGGCGCCAGGAACGCAAACGCGAAGCTGCCGAAGAACAGGCAGCACCAGACGAAGATGAAGAGGAAGACGAGCGGTGGAACACCGTCGTCGGCTTCCTGATTGCGCCTGGCGCGTGCCTCCAGCTCTTCGGCATTTCCCTCGAGAACGAGAATGATGTCGTCCACTGCCCTGCTTATGCCGCCCGAAAAGTCACCGGCCCGAAAGGCGGGAACCATCGTGTTCTCGATGATCAGCTTCGCGTGGAGATCGGTCAGCGTGCCTTCGAGACCGTAACCCACTTCGATCCGCATCTTTCGGTCGTCGCGCGCGACGAGCAGCAGAATGCCGTTGTCTTCGCCGGCCTGGCCAAGTCCCCAGGCCCTGAACAGCCGGTTGGCATAGGGTTCGATCGCCTCACCGCCGAGACCGGGGATCGTCGCGACGACGATCTGGTCGGACGACTTCTCCTCGAAAGCGGCGAGGCGTGCCGTCAGCGCGGTTTCCGTGGCGGCGTCGATGAGACCGGCATTGTCGACGACGCGTCCAGTGAGAGCTGGAAGCTGCTGGGCGAGAGCCGCGGCGATGCCAAGCAGCGCGAACGCCAGCACGGACAGCACCGTCGATCGGGTTCGCGCCATGCGCATCCGGCTCGTCCCCGGGCCTGCGTCAGCCGTTCTTGTCGAAGTCGACCTTCGGCGCGTCCATGTCCTCGGCATCGATGGTGAAGGTCTGGAACGGCTCGTTGTCCGTGAACCACAAGGAAGCCCACAGAACGGTCGGGAAGGTCCTCAGCGAGGTATTGTAGACGCGCACCGCTTCGATGTAGTCGCGACGAGCAACCGCGATGCGGTTTTCGGTGCCCTCGAGCTGGGCCTGGAGAGCCAGGAAATTCTGGCTGGCCTTGAGATCGGGGTAGTTCTCGACCACTGCCAGAAGGCGGGACAGCGCTCCCGTCAGCTCGGCCTGCCCGGCCTGGAAGGCCTTGAACGCCTCCGGGTCCTGAAGGGTTTCCGGCGTGACGGTCACCTTGGTCGCGTCGGCGCGGGCCTTGACCACCGCCTCCAGCACCTCGCGTTCATGCGCGGCATATCCCTTGACCGTCTCGACCAGATTGGGGATCAGGTCGGCGCGGCGCTGGTACTGGTTGAGGACTTCGCTCCAGGCCGCTTTCGCCCGTTCCTCATTGGTGGGGATGGTGTTGTAACCGCACGCCGATAGCAGGGGCAGAAGAAGCGACAGGACGATGAGGGCGACGGCGCGCCCGCCTGCGGGAAATGGCGAGGATGATGCGGTCATGTCGAAAACTCCGGCGCGAATGTGCGGCGGCCGGAGAATAGGGCGAATCCGGTCGGCAGGAAAAGCAGAATTCGTGCTTGGAGATTCCATCGCGGCCTGAAAGGCTCTAGGAATGGGTCCCGACCCTCGGGTCGGGGCCTCGCCCTTGGTTCTGGTATCGTACAGGGACCTGTCGAATGCCGCGCAACGAAAATCAGCGTGAAGAAGAGTCGCGCAGGATCCTCGAAAGGGTCAAGCGGGAAAGCGAGCCCGTGGGCGGCTTCGCGGGCCGTGCCGCGCGCGCCGTCGACGATGCGTTGACCGGCGACGCGGCAAAGAGCGACGACTGGGCCGAACGCTGGGGCACGCGGATAGGCAGGCTGCTCGGCTATCTCTTCGTGCTGTTCCTGCTCGGCTGGCTGGTCGCCTTTCTGATGCGCGGCGGCTGATCTGATGACCGGGGGCGCGATCGCGGATCGCCAGGCGGTCATGGTTATCTCGAGCCATGTGGCGCGCGGCTCAGTGGGTAATCGCGCGGCGGTCTTCGCATTGGAAACGCTCGGCCACGCGGTCTGGGCAGTGCCGACGATCATCCTGCCCTGGCATCCGGGCCATGGCCGGGCAACGCGCATCGTACCTTCGCCCGACGCATTCGACGCGCTGATCGGCGATCTCGCTTCCTCGCCCTGGCTTGGCGAGGTGGGCGCCGTGCTGACCGGCTATCTCGGCCATCGGGGGCAGGCTCCGGCCATCGCTCGGCTGGTGCGCGCAGTGAAGGCGCGCAATCCCTCGGCGCTCTATGTCTGCGATCCGGTGATCGGCGATCTCGGCGGGCTGTATGTGGCCCAGGACACGGCCGCCGCCATCCGGGACGACCTGTTCGCTATCGCGGATATCGCGACGCCCAACCGGTACGAGCTTTCATGGCTCGCCGGCGAGGCCTTCGAGACGACCGACGACGTCATGCGTGCCGCCTCGTCCGCGCCGCCGGCTCGTCTTCTCGTCACGTCGTTTCCAGCGAGCGGGCCGGACATGATCGGCAATCTGTGGATCGGGGACGGCGATCCGTTGGTAGCTGAGCATCCGCGCGTCGACAGTCCGCCCAATGGCCTCGGCGACCTCACGGCGGCACTGCTTCTGGCGCGACTGATGGCGGGCCAGGGCGGTCGGGAGGCTCTACGCTCGACCACAGCCTCGGTCTTTGAGGTGCTGGCGAAGACCGCGGCGCAGGGTGCCGACGAGTTGATGCTTGAGGCATGCGCGTCATGTCTCGCGGATCCCGCGGCGGAGGTGTCGCTGAGGCCTCTGAAGTTGTCGGAGGGCGCGGTGCGATGAACGGCGGCGCGGCGGATACGCCGGTCGCGGGAGTGGATGGCTGCAAGGGCGGTTGGGTCGCGGTGGCGCGCCTGCCGGGACATATGCCCGCGGCGTCCGTTCACCCTTCCTTCGAGGATCTGCTGGCATCGCTGCCGGGTGAAACGTTCATTGCCGTGGACATGCCGATCGGCTTGCCGGAGCGAACCGGGCAGGGTGGGCGCGGTCCGGAACAGCTCGTCAGGCGGCATCTCGGGCCGCGCCAGTCGAGCGTGTTCTCGATCCCGTCGCGTGCGGCAATCTATGCCGAGACCGCTGCCTTCACCGATCTCGACCAATGGTATGCGGCGCATCGACGGGCAAGCGCGGTGGCCCGCGCGACATCGGAGCCGCCGCGTGCCATTTCGATCCAGGCATTCGCGATCTTTCCCAAGATCCGCGAGATCGACCTTGCGTTGCGCAGGCGTCCAGATCTGGCCGGCCGCCTCATCGAATCTCATCCCGAAGCGGCGTTGTGGCGCCTGAACGGCGAAAGGGCGATGGCCTTGCCGAAGAAGATCAAGGGCGCCGTCAACCGGCCTGGCATCGAGGAGCGGCAACGCCTGCTGGTCGGCCTCGGCGTCGATCCCGGACTGTTCGCCGCGGTGCCGCCCGGCGCGGCAGCCGACGATCTCACGGATGCGGCAGCGCTGCTGTTCGTCGCCGAAAGGCATGCGACGGGGCTGAGCATCCCGTTTCCAGACCCGCCCTTGAAGGACGCATTGGGCCTGCCGATCGCGATCTGGACGTGACGATCGGAAGCGTCCGTAACCGCTTTATAATCGTCCGGACTTCGTCTAGATATCTCCCGACCATCCGGAAAGAGACGGGGCGCTATGAGTCATCTGCCGCAGAAACTGATCGACGGGCACCGCAGCTTCATGGAGGGCCGCTATCCCGACGAGCGCGAACGCTACCGGTCGCTCGCGCGCGACGGTCAGTCGCCGGAAACCATGATCATCGCGTGCTGCGATTCGCGTGCCGCACCCGAGACCATCTTCGGCGCCGGGCCGGGCGAGCTGTTCGTGGTTCGCAACGTGGCGAACCTCGTGCCGCCCTATGCGCCCGACGGCGAGTATCATTCGACGTCTGCGGCGCTCGAATTCGCGGTCCAGAGTCTCAAGGTCAAGCATATAGTGGTGATGGGTCACGGCCGCTGCGGCGGCATTCGGGCCGCGCTCGATCCCGCCGCGGAACCGCTGTCGCCGGGCGACTTCATCGGCCACTGGATGAGCCTCGTCAAACCGGCGGCCGAAACCGTCGCCGGCAATGCGCTCATGACGTCGGGAGAACGCCAGACGGCGCTGGAGCGGATCTCGATCCGCTATTCGATTGCCAATCTGCGCACCTTCCCGTGCGTCAGCATCCTGGAGAAGAAGGGTCGGCTGTCGCTCCACGGCGCATGGTTCGACATCTCGAACGGCGAGTTGTGGGTGATGAACGGCGAGACCGGTGACTTCGAGCGTCCGGAGCTTGCGTATCCGGTCTGACGTCAGCTCAGGCCCGCCGGCCCGCTCCGGACCACCGTTGCCATGGACGGTTCGGGAAGCAGCCGCCAGACGAGCCACGAGACGACGGCAAGGGCGCCGAGCCCGGGAACGATGGTCGAAAGCGCGATCACCGGGTCCGAGATCAGCGCGGCGATGGTTCCACCCGCAAAGCCCGATCCCATCTGCAGGAAGCCCGACAGCGACGATGCCGAGCCGGCGATGCGCGGGAAGGGAGCCAGCGATGCCGTCATGGTCGCCGGCATGACGAAGGCGATGCCGAAGGCGTAGAGGCCGACCGGCCCCATGACCGTGGCGACCGTCGGTTCATGGAACAGCCCGAGCAGCATCAAGAGTGCGCTGCCGACGGTCATGAAGCCGAGCCCGGCCGGGATCAGCCGGTCGGCGCGGATACGGCGCATGAGGACGCGCACCGTCATGGAGCCGATGAAGAAGCTTCCGGACTGAAGCATCATCGAGAGGCCGAATTCGGAGGGCGACAGGCCTACCCGGTTCATCAGGACGAAGGGGAGGATCGTGGCGGAGGTGTAGATCGCGCCGACGGCACCCGCCGTTATCAGGCTCGTCGACATGAAATAGGCGCTGCCGAGCAACGTTCCGTAGGATTTTGCGAGCGCGGCGGGGCGTATCCGCGACAGGTCGCGCGTCACCGTTTCACGCATGCCGAACCAAACCACGGCGACGATCGCGACGCTGTGGACGATCATCAGGGCGAAGATCGCGTGCCAGCCCGCCAGTTCCATCGTCAGGCCGCCGATGGTCGGCGCCAGCGCGGGACCGACGGCGAGAATGATCGCCGTCAGATTCATGATCCGCGCCGACTGGTCGTGGGTGAAAAGGTCGCGCACGACAGCACGCGAAATCGCGACGCCGGCGGCGGCACCGACGCCCTGCAGGAACCGCGCGGCGATCAGCACCTCGATGGTCGGTGACACCAGGGCGATCATGCTGGCGACCAGGTAGATCAGCATGAAGGCAATCGAGATCGGCTTGCGTCCGAAACCATCGGACAGCGGACCGCAGACGAGCTGGGCAAACGCAAAGCCGGCAAAGTAAAGCGAGATCGTCATCTTGACTGCTGCTTCGGTCGTGCCGAAGGCGTCGACGATATGCGGCATCGCCGGCGTGAACAGGGCCATGGAGAGGGGGCCGATGGCGACCATGAGAGCGCCGATGAGGCTGACGCGCCGCTCGCTCATCAATGGCGCGATCTGTTCTCCCGTGACGCCGATGTTCATGACGCAAGCCTCTGGCTGTCGGATGACGCCTGGCGCAGCTCCGTGATGTTTTCTCGGGCGCGCTGCAGGGTATCGATCATCACGCGCCAGCTGTCCTCGTCGATCCCGCAGGATGCCTCGGCGCGCACCGCGTCTGCGACATCCTTGATCGTCGCGAGAACGGTCGTGGCCTCGTCCGTCAGATTGACCAGCTTGGCGCGCCGGTCGGATGGGTCTGTCGTGCGTTCGACGAGACCGCGCGCCTCGAGCCGGTCGAGAAATCCGGTCAGCGTCATGGCCTCGACACCCATCTTTTCCGCCAGAACCGACTGGCGGCTGCCGCCTGCCCGCGCGACATGGGAAAGCGCGCGTGCCTCTCCGGCGGTCAGCCCCAGGCCGGTTTCGCCGATCCGGCGGTCGAACTCGGCGCGTATCAGGCGCGACAGATCCGTGATCAGGAAACCGAAGCCCTTGGGATCGACGATCTTGTTCATAAAACAACGTACCCCTGAAAATAAGGCTGCCTTACAAATTGCGTGCGCTGCCGTCAAGTGGTTGTTCGTCGTCTCGTCCGTGCCTAAATGGCGCCTGACAGCAGTTCCCCTCATCAGGACAACTTCATGGCCAGGATCGCCGATCTCTCGACACACCCTCTACGCACTGGACGGGCCCTTTCGGCCTGCCGGACTTCCCATCGATTGCGGACGAGGATTTCGAGCCTGTCTTCGACGCGGCACTAGCAGCGCACGAGAAGGAGATCGTTGCAATCGCCGGCAATGGCGAGGCCCCCACCATCGACAATACCCTTGCCGCGCTGGAACTGGCGGGTGATCCGCTGTCGCGCGTCTCGGCCATTT
Source organism: Rhizobiaceae bacterium (assembly GCA_023953775.1). Classification (GTDB taxonomy): domain Bacteria; phylum Pseudomonadota; class Alphaproteobacteria; order Rhizobiales; family Rhizobiaceae; genus JAMLJD01. The sequence goes on from JAMLJD010000004.1 coordinate 53,662, forward strand.
TCTGGACCCGGGCCGAGGCTGACACGAACGAGACGATACAGGCGCTGGAGCGAAAGATCGCTCCGCGGATGTCGCGTCATTTCTCGTCGATCTACATGAATGCGGATTTGTTCGCGCGCATCGACGCGCTTTACCGGAAGCGCGAAACGCTGGGGCTCGATGCCGAGACGATGCGCGTCCTCGACAAGACGTGGAAAGGGTTCGTGCGCGCCGGCGCCAAGCTGTCAGGCGACGCCAAGGAACGGCTGGCGTCGATCAACGAAGAACTGGCGACGCTCGGCACGCAGTTCGGACAAAACGTCCTGGCCGACGAGAGCGGGTGGGCCCTTTTCCTCGACGAAACCGATCTCGACGGCCTGCCGGATTTCGTGCGCGACGCGATGGCGGCGGCCGCGGCGTCGCGAGGGCAGGCGGGCCGCTACGGCGTGACCCTTTCCCGATCGCTTGCCGAGCCGTTCCTGTCCTACTCGTCGCGGCGCGACCTGCGCGAGCAGGTCTCCGTGCCTTTACGGCGAGGGGCGGCAATGACGGTCCGAACGACAATCGCCCGATCCTTGCCGCGACCCTGGCTTTTGCGCAGAGAAGGCAAGGCTGCTCGGCTACGAGACCTTTGCCGCCTTCAAGCTCGACGACACGATGGCCAAGACGCCGGAAAACGTGATGTCGCTTCTCGAGCCCGTCTGGGAGAGGGCGCGCGAAAAGGCAGTGGAGGACAAGGCGGAGCTCGCCCGGATCGCGGCCGCGGACGGCAGCAATCAGCCGATCGCGGGCTGGGACTGGCGCTACTATTCGGAGAAGCTGCGCGCCGAGCGCTATGCGTTCGACGAATCCGAACTGAAGCCCTATCTGCAGCTCGACAATGTGATCGCGGCGGCGTTCGATGTCGCCGGTCGCCTGTTCGGACTGCGGTTCGAGGAACGCCCCGATATCACGGCATGGCATGAGGACGTGAGGACCTTCGAAGTCCGCGACGCCGACGGGTCGTTCAGGGCGATGTTCCTGGCCGACTATTTCAACCGGCCGACGAAGCGGTCGGGTGCGTGGATGAGCAGGCTGCAGTCCGGACACAGGCTTGGCGATGGCCAGCATCCGATCATCTACAACGTGATGAACTTCGCCAAGCCGCCGATCGGGCAGAAGGCGCTGCTGTCGATGGACGAGGCGCGGACACTGTTTCATGAGTTCGGCCATGCGCTGCACGGCATGCTCACGGATGTCACCTGGCCGTCCATCTCCGGGACGTCGGTGTCGCGCGACTTCGTGGAACTGCCCTCGCAACTCTACGAGCACTGGCTGACGGTTCCATCCATTCTCGAGAAGCATGCCCGCCACTACCAGACGGGTACGGCGATGCCGCCCGAGCTGATCGAGAAGATGGATGCCGCAAAGACATTCGGGGCAGGCTTCGACACGGTCGAGTTCACCGCCTCGGCGCTCGTCGACATGGCCTTCCACGCACGCGCCGAAGCGCCCGCGGATCCGCTCGCGTTCGAGGCTGAAACCCTGAAGCAGCTGAAGATGCCCGATGCCATAGCGATGCGTCATGGCAGCCCGCATTTCCTGCACGTCTTCTCGGGCGACGGCTATTCGGCCGGCTACTATTCCTACATGTGGTCGGAAGTGCTCGACGCCGACGCATTCACGGCGTTCGAGGAGACGGGAGACGTTTTCGATCCGGGAACGGCGAAGGGCTTGCGCGACAATATCTATGCCGCGGGCGGATCGAGGGACCCGGAGGACCTCTATCGTGAATTTCGCGGCAAGATGCCGGTGGCCGATGCGATGATGGAGAAGCGGGGGCTGGTCTAGACGACGGCTGGAGCGCCGTTCAGTCCGGATAGCAGGCGGCGGGAATGTTCGGCCATTTCGCTTCCGCGCAGCCGAGGCGTTCCTGCTTTTCGCGGAAAGCCGCGCTCACCGGCCCGGTCACCATCGGATCGACGCCCATCGGCGCATCGTCGAAGCGGTCGCGGGCGTCCGTGAGGCTCATTGATATGGGCTCGACTACATCGCCATGGGGAAAGACGGACGCGCCATAGGCGGCGGCGACGGACATCACCGCAAAGGCCGCTGCCGGAAGAATGCGTTTGAACATGGTTGCGGGCGTCAATCTGCTCTCCCTCGTGGCGGCCTAACGCGGTGCAGGATAAAAAGTTCCCGGCCCGATCAGAAAAAGATACGGCGCCCGGGGTGGTTAAGGTTGGGTTAAGCGGCAGGACCTTTCGCACCTGCGAAAAAAGCTGTATGAGCCCGCAAACGATCGAGGCGCGCCCTTCTGCCGCCCACCAAACTCCGAGAGACTTATGGACCTGCGCAACATCGCGATCATCGCACATGTCGACCATGGCAAGACCACGCTGGTCGACGAACTCCTTAAACAGTCCGGTTCGTTCCGCGAGAACCAGCGTGTCGCCGAGCGCGCGATGGATTCCAACGATCTCGAGAAGGAGCGCGGCATCACCATCCTCGCCAAGGCGACCTCGGTCGACTGGAAGGACACCCGTATCAACATCGTCGACACGCCGGGCCACGCCGATTTCGGCGGCGAGGTCGAGCGCATCCTGTCGATGGTCGACGGCGCGATCGTGCTGGTGGATGCGGCCGAGGGCCCGATGCCGCAGACCAAGTTCGTGGTCGGAAAGGCGCTCAAGGTCGGGCTGAAGCCCATCGTTGCGATCAACAAGATCGACCGGCCAGATGCGCGCCACGTCGAGGTCGTCAACGAGGTGTTCGACCTGTTCGCGGCGCTCGACGCCACCGACGAGCAGCTCGACTTCCCGATCCTCTATGGTTCGGGCCGCGACGGCTGGATGGCGGAAAATCCCGAAGGTCCGAAGGAACAGAAGCTGGCGCCATTGTTCGATCTGGTGCTGAAGCACGTGCCGGCGCCGACGGTCGAGCCCGGGCCCTTCGGGATGATCGGCACCATCCTCGAGGCCAACCCGTTCCTCGGGCGCATCATCACCGGGCGGATCGCTTCGGGGTTGCTGAAGCCAAACCAGGCCGTCAAGGTGCTGCACCATGACGGCTCGTTGCTCGAGAATGGCCGGGTCTCCAAGATCCTCGCCTTCCGCGGGCTGGAACGCCAGCCGATCGAAGAGGCTCATGCCGGCGACATCGTCGCGATCGCCGGTCTTTCCAAGGGAACCGTGGCGGATACGTTCTGCGACCCTTCGGTGAGTGAGGCGATGCAGGCGCAGCCGATCGATCCGCCGACCGTGACCATGTCGTTCATCGTCAACGATTCACCGCTCGCCGGCACCGAGGGCGACAAGGTCACCAGCCGCGTCATCCGCGACCGGCTGCTGAAGGAGGCCGAGGGTAATGTCGCGCTGAAGATCGAGGAGTCCGCCGACAAGGATTCCTTCTACGTGTCGGGCCGCGGCGAGCTGCAGCTTGCCGTCCTGATCGAGACCATGCGCCGCGAAGGCTTCGAGCTCGCGGTCTCGCGGCCGCGCGTGGTGATGCAGAAGGACGAGAACGGCCAGCTGCTCGAACCGATCGAAGAGGTGGTCATCGACGTCGACGAGGAGCATTCGGGCGTCGTCGTGCAGAAGATGTCGGAGCGCAAGGCCGAGATGGTCGAGCTGCGGCCCTCGGGCGGCGACCGGCAGCGCCTGGTTTTCCATGCGCCGACGCGCGGCCTGATCGGTTACCAGTCGGAACTCCTGACCGATACGCGCGGCACTGCGGTCATGAACCGGCTGTTCCATTCCTACCAGCCCTACAAGGGCGAACTGCCCGGCCGCACCAACGGGGTGCTGATCTCCAACGACCAGGGCGAGTCGGTCGCCTTTGCCATGTGGAACCTCGAGGATCGCGGTCCGATGGTGATCGATGCCGGCGTCAAGGTGTATGCCGGCATGATCATCGGCATCCATTCGCGCGACAACGATCTCGAAGTGAACGTGCTGAAGGGCAAGAAGCTCACCAACATCCGCGCCGCCGGCAAGGACGAGGCGGTGAAGCTGACGCCGCCGATCCGCATGACGCTGGAGCGCGCGCTGGCCTGGATCCAGGACGACGAGCTGGTCGAGGTGACGCCGAAGTCGATCCGGCTGCGCAAGCTCTACCTCGATACGCACGAGCGGAAGCGCTTCGAAAAGTCCAAGACGGCCGGCGCCGCCTGATCCGGCATCCGTGTTGACAGCGGCCGGCGGGTCGCGATGATGCGGCCTGCCGTCAATGGAGGCCGCAGATGGACCCCGCCTTCCTGCTCACCGCGCTGATCGTCGTCCTCATACCGGGCACCGGCGTCATCTATACGCTGGCGATCGCGCTCGGGCGCGGCGGGCCGGCGTCCGTGTCCGCGGCCTTCGGCTGCACGATCGGGATCGTGCCGCATATTTCCGCCGCCATCCTCGGGCTGGCCGCGCTGCTGCACGCCAGCGCGCTTTTGTTCCAGACGGTCAAGTTCGCCGGCGTGCTCTACCTTCTGTGGATGGCCTGGAGCGCGCTGCGCGAAAAAGGCATGCTCGACGCGCAGCCCGAGCGGAGCGCGATGTCGCATGCGGCGATCGTCCGCCGCGGTTTCCTGATCAACATCCTCAATCCGAAGCTTTCGGTGTTCTTCCTGGCGTTCCTGCCGCAATTCGTGCCGCCGGACACCGCGAACCCGGCAATGACCATGGCGTTTCTCGGCGCGGTGTTCATGGCGATGACCTTCGTCGTCTTCGTGATCTACGGTCAGGTCGCGTCGCTGGTTCGCGCGCGCGTGCTCGCAAGCCAGTCGCTGATGGTGTGGATGCGGCGGTCGTTCGCGGCGGCTTTCGCGCTGCTCGGGCTCAGGCTGGCCCTGTCGAGCCGCTAGGCCGGGAGGAGGAAAAGGTTTGGAAGCAACGGCTCTGCTGATATTCGCCGGCGCGCTACTGGTCGCGGCCGGATCGCCGGGCCCGTCGATTGCCGCCCTGGTCGCGCGTGTCGTGACGAGAGGTTTCGGCGGCGTCCTGCCGTTTCTGGCGGCGATGTGGATCGGCGAGGCGATCTGGCTGTCGATGGCGGTCTTCGGCCTTGCCTTCGTGGCGCAGACCTTTCACTATGCCTTCCTCGCCCTCAAATGGGCCGGGGTCTGCTATCTCGCCTATCTGGCGTGGAAGATGTGGACCGCTCCGGTGGCGATCCGCGAGGACGTGCTGCCGCGCGGTGATGCCCCCGCCAAGCTGTTTTTCACGGGCCTTGCGGTGACACTCGGCAACCCCAAGATCATGATGTTCTATCTCGCGCTGCTGCCGACCATCGTCGATCTGGGTTCGGTCACGGTGGTCGGCTGGGCGGAGCTGACCGCGACGATGGCGGCCGTTCTCATCCTGATCGATCTGGCGTGGGCGGGTGCGGCCGTGCAGGCGCGGCGCTTCTTGAGAAGCGAGCGCGCCGTCAGGGCGGCCAACCGGGTGAGCGCGGCGACCATGGCGGGTGCCGCAGCGGCCGTCGCAGCGCGGTAGCAGCCGTTCATCGCGCCATGGCGTGGTATTCGTCGTTCGGTCGCATGTCGACCGCGGCCGCGACACGGTTCGACATGTTGAAGAACGCCGCCGTCGAGGCGATGTCCCATATTCCGCGATCGGAGAAGCCGGCTGCCCGGAGCGCGGCGCGGTCCGGTTCGTCCATCCGTGCCGGCGTCTCGGTGAGCTTGACCGCGAAGTCTAGCATGGCGCGCTGCCTCGGCGTCAGGTCGGCGGCGCGGTAGTTCATCACCATCATCTCGCCGAGCTTCGGATCGCCCGACAACTGGCGCACCGCGGCACCATGAGCGGTGAGGCAGTAATAGCAGTGATTGACCGACGACACGGCGACCGCGATCATCTCGCGTTCGAGTTTCGACAGTTCCGATTCGCCCAGCATCAGGTCGTTGTACATATCGGTGAAAGCGCGCAGCTTCCGCTCGTCGAACGCATAGGCGAGCAGCACGTTGGGGATCAGACCGAGCTTCTCCATGCATTTGTCGAAATAGGCTCGCGTCCCGTCGCTGAGGTCTGTAGCGGGTTCGAGATCGAGCGCGGTCGTCTTATTGTCGGTCATCGTCACCTCCTGTTCATTCCGGCATTGCAAAGTTATCGTGCCGGTGCTTCATCCGGATGCCAACGGTCTCGATTCTGATACGATACCGGAAAAACATGGCGGGAGGACATTGATGGCCGCATCGACGAAAAGCAAACCGGGGCTCAATCCGGCGAAGGCCGACAGCGCCTTCACCGCCTTCCTGACATCGCGTGCACCGCAGGAGGACGTCGCGGCCTACGAACCCACGGCCCTCGATGCCGCGGCCAAGCTCGCGGCCGCGGCGCTCGCGCGTCATCGCTCGGGCCAGAGCGTGATCAGCGTCGACAATTCCGATTCCGTCGACTATCGCGGCCGGCCGCTGACGGTGATCACCGTCATCAACGACAACATGCCGTTCCTGTTCGATTCCATCGTCAGCGAGATCACCGACAGCGCAGGCGAACCAACACTGGTTCTCCACCCGGTGCTGCTGGTCAAGCACGGCAGAAGCGGCGTCAGCGAGATCGTGGGCGACGGCACCGGCACCCGGGCGAGCGACGGCGTCGACCGCGTCAGCCTGATTCACGTGCACGTTGCACGCCAGTCGGCGAGCGCCGGCGCGGCGCTTGCGAAACGGCTGGACCACATCATCTCGCAGGTTCGGGCCGCCGTCGTCGACTGGAAGCCGATGCTTGCCCGGGTCGACCAGGCGATCACCGATTTCCGCTATCAGCCGCTGCCGCTCGACAAGGCGGAAGTCGTCGAGGCGGTCGCTTTCCTGGAGTGGCTGCGCGACGACAATTTCACCTTCCTGGGGATGCGCGAGTACAAATATTCGGGCGGCGAGAAGAGCGGATCTCTGGAACGGACGAACAAGGCCGGCCTGGGCATCCTGAAGGATCCGGACGTTCTGGTCCTGCGCCGCGGCACCGAAGCGGTCACGACCACACCCGAGATCAGGGCTTTCCTGCATGGTCCCGACCCGCTGATCGTCACCAAGGCGAACGCGAAATCGGTCGTGCACCGGCGGATCTACCTCGACTATATCGGCATCAAGACCTTCGACCAGAAAGGCAAGCTGACCGGCGAACTCAGGATCGTGGGCCTGTTCACGTCGACGGCCTACACCCGTTCGGTGATGAAGATCCCTTACCTTCGGTCCAAGGCCGAAGCGGTGATCTCGAAGTCGGGCTTCGATCCCAGCGATCATTCGGGCAAGGCGTTGATCAACGTGCTGGAATCCTATCCGCGCGACGAACTGTTCCAGATCAGCGTGCCGATACTGCGCAAGCACGCCGAAGCGATCCTCGCGCTCGGCGAGCGGCCGCGGGTGCGCGTTCTTTACCGCATCGACCAGTTCGACCGCTTCGTCTCGGTGCTGGTGTTCGTGCCGAGGGATCGTTACGATTCCCGCGTCCGCATCGAGATCGGCGAGTTCCTCGTCAAGACCTTCGACGGAAGGCTCTCGGCTTACTACCCGGCCTTCCCGGAAGGCAGCCTGGCGCGGGTGCACTTCATCATCGGCCGTTCCGGCGGCAAGACACCCAAGATCGATGCCGGCGTCCTGGAAGATCATATCCGGGCGCTCACCCGCACCTGGGATGACGGGCTGCGCGAGGCCGCCGCGAATGCGGGTGTCGACGACGCGATCACCGGCGTCGCATCCGGTTTTCCGGAAAGCTATCGCAACAGCTTCGCACCCGATGCGGCTCTCATCGATGCGAAATATGTGTGCGCTGTCTCCGCCGAGGCGCCGATCGCCATCAACTTCTATCGCGAGTTCGCCGGGAAGCCCGACCATGCGGGGCTGAAGATCTTCCATCACGGAACGCCGGTCGAACTGTCGAAGCGCGTTCCCTTGCTCGAGAATATGGGTTTCCGGGTCATCAGCGAACGGACGTTCGAATATGTGCGGCCCGGCGAAGGAAGCGTCTACATCCATGACATGGAGCTCGAGAACGCCTTCGACCGGCCCATCGATCTCGACGATGGCGGCGCATTGTTCGAGGAAGTGTTCCTAGCCGTGTGGCGCGAGGAACATGACAATGATTCCTACAATGCCCTGGCCCTGACAGCCGGTCTGCGCGCGGGCGAGATCGGCATACTGCGCGCCTATGGCCGCTATCTGCAGCAGGCCGGAATACCGCAGAGCCAGGAATTCATCGCGGCCGCGCTCAATCGCTATCCGGCGATCACCCGCAATCTCCATGCGCTCTTCGTCGGCCGCTTCGATCCGGCACTGAAGCATGGCAAGGACGCGGCCAAACGCGAACTCGAACTCGACGAGGCTATCTCGGAAGACCTCGACAAGGTTCCCAGCATCGACGACGACACGATCATCAGGCGCTATCTGAACCTGATCAAGTCGACCCTGCGTACAAATCATTTCATGGCCGAGACGAAGACGGACAACCCGATCTCGCTGGCGATGAAATTCGATTCACGCCAGATTACCGGCCTCCCCGAGCCGCGGCCATGGCGCGAGATATTCGTCTACGGCCCCGAGGTCGAAGGCGTTCATCTGCGCTTCGGGCCGGTGGCCAGGGGCGGGCTCCGGTGGTCCGACAGGGCGCAGGACTACCGCACCGAGGTGCTGGGCCTGGTCAAGGCGCAGCAGGTCAAGAACGCGGTTATCGTGCCGGTCGGGGCGAAGGGCGGCTTCTATCCGAAGCGGCTGCCCGCCGGCGGGGCACGCGATGCGATTTTCGAGGCCGGCAGGAACGCCTATATCAACTTCGTCTCGAGCATGCTCTCCATCACCGACAATCTCGATGTCGAGAAGGTGGTGCCGCCAAAGGGGATCGTGCGGCACGATACGGACGACCCCTATTTCGTCGTTGCCGCCGACAAGGGTACGGCGACGTTCTCGGACACCGCCAATGCGATCAGCCAGGCGCATGATTTCTGGCTCGACGACGCGTTCGCCTCGGGCGGCTCGGCCGGTTACGACCACAAGAAGATGGGAATTACGGCGCGCGGCGCCTGGGAAGCCGTGAAGCGGCATTTCCGCGAGATGGATCGCGATATCCAGAGCGAACCCTTCACGACAGTCGGCGTCGGCGACATGTCGGGCGACGTCTTCGGCAACGGCATGCTCCTGTCGACGCAGACGAGGCTTGTCGCGGCATTCGACCATCGCGACATCTTCATCGATCCGGATCCCGATCCCGCGACGTCCTTCGATGAACGCAAGCGGATGTTCGAGCTGCCGCGATCGAGCTGGCAGGATTACGACACGTCGACGCTGTCCAAGGGAGGCATGATCGTCTCGCGGGCGCAGAAGTCCATCCAGCTCACGCCGGAGGCGGCCGCGGCGATCGGCATCGGCAAGACGACGGCATCGCCGACCGAGATCATGAACGCGATCCTGAAGGCCGACGTGGACCTCTTGTGGTTCGGCGGCATCGGCACCTATGTGCGCGGCGCCGCCGAAACCAACCAGGATGTCGGCGACCGCGCCAATGATGCGATCCGCATCGTCGCTGCCCAGGTCGGCGCAAAGGTGGTCGGAGAAGGCGCCAATCTCGGCATGACGCAGAAGGCGCGCATCGAATTCGGCCTGCGGGGCGGGCGGTGCAATTCCGACGCCATCGACAATTCCGGTGGCGTGAATTCCTCGGACGTCGAGGTGAACATCAAGATCGCGCTCGCCGCGGCGATGCGGAAGGGCACGCTGACCAGGCCGGTCCGCAACAAGCTTCTTGCGGAGATGACGGAAGAGGTCGCCGCGCTGGTTCTTGCCAACAACTACCAGCAGACGCTGGCGATTTCTCTCGTCAGGCGGCGCGGGCTTGCGGACCTTCCGCACCAGGCACGGCTGATGACCGCGCTGGAAGCGCGCGGGCTGCTCGACCGGCAGGTCGAGGATCTACCGGGGCCGGCCGCGCTTCAGGAACGCGAAGCGCGTGGCGAACCGCTGACGCGGGCCGAGATCGGCGTCCTGCTTGCCTATGCCAAGATCGTGCTGTTCGACGAGATCGTCCGCAGCGACCTGCCGGACGATCCTCATTTCGAGGCCGACCTGCTCGGCTATTTCCCGGACCGGATGACCAGAAAATATGCCGACGAGATCAACGGGCACCGGCTGCGCCGCGAGATCATCGCCACCGAACTCGGCAACGACACCATCAATCGCGGTGGCCCGGCTTTCGTCAACCGGATGCAGGACCTGACCGGCGCGGCCGCGCATCACGTCGTGGCGGCGTTCGCCGCGATACGCGACGGCTTCGATCTGACGCCACTCTACCGGCAGATCGATGCGCTCGACACCAAGGTCAGTGGCGATTTTCAGCTTTCGCTCTACCAGGCGGTCGGGCGGCTGATCGACGTGTCAAGTGCCTGGTACCTGAAGAATGGCGACGAGCAGACCGCGATCGGCGATCGTGTCGAAAACCTGCGGTCTGCGCGCGGGATTCTGGAGCCGAAGTTCGGCGCTATGCTGCCCGCGGCCCTGAAGGATACGATCGAGGCCAACCGCCATGCGTTTGTCGCAGGCGGGGCACCCGACACGCTGGCCGAGCGGCTATCCAACCTCACCGTCGCGGAGCTCATTCCGGACATCGCGCTGGTTGCCAGGCGCTCCGGCGCGGAACTGCTCGCCGCCGCGCGGGCGTTCTTCGCCGTATCCGAGGCCTTCCGCATCGTGCGGATCGAGGAAGCGGCGCGAACGATCACTCCGTCCGACTACTATGACGGGCTTGCGCTTTCGCGCGCAACTGACATGATCGGCGCGGCGAGACGGGGGATCGCGATCTCGGCTTTGCAGAACCACGCCAAGTCCGACGATCCCGTCGCTTCCTGGCTCGAGGCTGGCGGTGAACGGATCGTGCGGGTGCGCGAGCGACTGCAGGCGCTGACGGAAGGCGGGGAGCTTTCGGTTTCGAGGCTGACCGTTGCATCGGGGCTGATGAGCGACCTCGCGGAGTAGCCAAGGGGGCGAGGCGCGGTCAGACAGGCCGCGGCGAACCGGGATTGTGAACGGGGGCATGATGGCCGAAACGATCGAGGTCGCCGCACCGCGCCGCGGTATCTGGGGCTGGATGCTGTTCGACTGGGCGCAGCAGCCGTTCCACACGCTGATCATCACCTTCGTGTTCGCGCCCTATTTCGCCGCCCATGTCGCGCCCGATCCGGCGCGCGGACAGGAGCTGTGGGGCTACGCCACCGGCATTGGCGGCCTGCTGATCGCCCTCTCCTCGCCTGTGCTGGGCGCGATCGCCGACGCGTCGGGGCCGCGCAAACCGTGGATTGCGGTGTTCTCGGTGCTCGGCATCGCCGGTTGCCTGCTTTTGTGGTTCGCCGTCCCCGGCATGGCGAACCTCGGTTTTGTCATCTTCGCCGTCGCGCTGGCGGTGTTCGGGATGGAGTTCGCCGCGGTCTTCAACAACGCCATGATGCCAGACCTCGTGCCGCGGTCGGAACTCGGCCGGCTGTCGGGGTCGGCCTGGGGGCTGGGCTATCTCGGCGGGCTGGTATCGCTGGTCATCGTGCTCGGCCTTCTTGCCGGCCAGCCGGGAACCGGCAAGACGCTGCTCGGCCTCGATCCGCTGTTCGGACTAGACGCGGCTACGCATGAGGGCGACCGGGTGTCAGGCCCGCTGACGGCGGTCTGGTACCTCGTCTTCGCGTTGCCGATGTTCCTGTTCACGCCGGACGCGGCGCGCAAGCCGGCGCTCGGCGGCGCCATCCGCAAGGGCCTGGCGCAGCTCTCGACGACGCTGAAACGGCTGCCGTCGGAGCGCAGCTACTTCAGCTTCCTGTTGTCGAGCATGTTCTATCGCGATGCGCTCAATGCGCTCTACGCCTTTGGCGGCATCTACGCCGCGGGCGTTCTCGGCTGGTCGATCATTCAGATCGGCGTCTTCGGCATACTGGCGAACCTCACCGGCGCGCTCGGCGCCTGGCTGGGCGGCATTGCCGACCAGCGCTACGGACCGAAGCCGGTGGTCGCGGTGACCGCGACCATTCTCGCGCTGTGCTGCCTGCTCGTCATCTCGACGACGCAGACAGAGGTGCTGTTCGTCACCGTCGCCGAGGCGGGGCAGGAGACGAGCCTGCCCGATTACATCTTCTACCTCGCCGGCGCACTGATCGGCGCGGCGGGAGGATCGCTGCAGGCCGCATCGCGGACGCTGCTGGTCGATCAAGTCGAGCGCGACCGCGTCACCGAGGCGTTCGGCCTTTATGCCCTGTCCGGCAAGGCGACGACCTTCATCGGGCCGCTGTCGATCGCGCTGGTCACGGGCATCGTGGCCTCGGAAGGGTTCGGCTTTTCCGCGCAGGACGCGCAGCGGATCGGCGTGACGCCGATCATCTTGCTCTTCGCGCTCGGTCTGGCGCTGCTGCCGATGGTCAGGAGCCGCTATCACGGCGCACCCGCCGTGGCCTAGGCCTACACCACGTCACTGCCGCTCAGTGGCGGAAGTGGCGCATGCCGGTGAAGACCATCGCGATGCCGTGCTCGTCGGCGGCGGCGATCACCTCGTCGTCTCGCATCGAACCGCCCGGCTGGATCACGGCCGTGGCGCCGGCTTCGATCGCCGAGAGAAGGCCGTCGGCAAACGGGAAGAACGCATCCGACGCGACCACCGAGCCGCGGGTCAGTGGTTCGGCCATCCCGGCGGCCTCCGCGGCGTCGATCGCCTTGCGGGCCGCGATCCGCGCCGAGTCCACCCGGCTCATCTGCCCGGCGCCGATGCCCACCGTCGCGCCGTCCTTCGCGTAGACGATCGCGTTGGACTTGACGTGCTTGGCGACGCGGAAGGCAAATTTCAGATCCACCATCTCGGCCTCGGTGGGCGCGCGCCTGGTGACCACCTTCAGCTCCAGCTCGTCGACCGTGCCGTTGTCGCGCGACTGCACAAGCATCCCGCCCGCGACGGATTTGAAGGTGACCCCGCCGGCGCGCGGGTCGGGCAGGCCGCCGGTGACCAGCAGGCGGAGGTTCTTCTTCGCGGCGACGACCGCCACGGCCTCGTCGGTCGCCTCGGGCGCGATGATGACCTCGGTGAAGGTCTTGACGATCTCGGTCGCCGCGTCGGCGTCGAGCCTGCGGTTCAGCGCCACGATGCCGCCGAACGCCGATACGGGGTCGCAGGCGAGCGCCTTCGCGTAGGCCGCCAGGATTGACGGCCCCTCGCCGACGCCGCAGGGATTGGCGTGCTTGATGATGGCGACGGCCGCCGTCCGCGCGGGATCGAACTCGCCGGCGAGTTCGAAGGCGGCGTCGGTGTCGTTGATGTTGTTGTAGGAGAGCTGCTTGCCCTGCAACTGGCGCGCGGTGGCGACGCCCGGCCTGCCGCTGCCCGAGAGGTAGAGTGCCGCCTCCTGGTGCGGGTTCTCGCCATAGCGCATCGTGGCGCCGAGCCGGCCGCCGAAGCTGCGCCAGTCCGGCGCGGCGATCGCCAGCGTGTCGGCAAACCAGCCCGAGATGGCTGCGTCGTATGCGGCGGTCCGCGCGAAGGCCTTCGCCGCAAGCGCCTTGCGCTCAGCGAGCGGCAGCGCGCCGTCGTTCGCCTTAAGCGCATGGCCGATCGCCTCGTAATCGGCGGGATCGACGACAACCGCGACATAGGCATGGTTCTTCGAGGCCGCGCGGATCATCGCGGGGCCGCCGATGTCGATGTTCTCGACAACCGCTGCATAGTCGCCGCCACTGTCGCGAACCTCCTCGAACGGGTAGAGGTTGATCACCACGAGATCGATCGCGCCGATGCCGTGCTCGCTCATGGCCGCGGCATGGTCGGCGTCGTCGCGGATCGCGAGCAGGCCGCCATGGACGCCGGGATGAAGCGTCTTCACGCGGCCGTCCATGATCTCGGGAAAGCCGGTGAGCTCGGAAACGTCGCGCACCGGCAGGCCGGCTTCGGCGATCGCCTTTGCCGTGCCGCCGGTCGAGACCAGCTCGATGCCCAGCCCGTCGAGCAGTGTCGCGAACGGGACAAGCCCGGTCTTGTCGGACACCGACAGCAGGGCGCGACGCACCGTCACCAGATCGGGTGCGGGAATATTCTTGGCTGATACGGCCATGCCGTCAGGTCTCCGGGCAGATTGGGAAGGTCGGGCCAGTAGCATGGACGAGCCGCATTGGAAACGCCGGGCGACCCCGGCATCCGCTCTATCGACAGCAAATGCGCCGGACCGTCACAGTTTGGTCCAGCGCCAGTTGACCTCCGGTGTCCCCGATGCGGCGAAGGCAAGGACGATCTGGCGGCTGCGTCGCGGTCCGCCCAGTCCCGCGAAGAAGATCGATTCCTCGATCTGCGGCTCGACGTCATCGCAGGTGAACAGCCACTGGTCCGCATGGCGCGCCGTCAGCACGAGACGGTCCTGGCCATCGCGGTATAGCTCGGTGTCGGGATGGAGGTGGAAACGGACGACGACATTGTCGCGGCCGTTGTTGGGCGCCGGCTTGCCGCCCGACCGGAAGAAGCGGTCGGCGCCCTCCAGGATGCGTCCCTCGGCGGACAGCGCCATCTCGCGCTCGTGATAGAGGCCGAAGCGCGACAGGTAGCCGTCATGGCTTGCCATGAAGCCCTGCACGCCGGAGCTGTCCTCGCGGCGGCATTCGACATGCCTCGGGCCGGCGACGAGCGGCGTGCCGACGATGCCGTTCATGCCAGCGCTGATGGCGAAGCGCGCCGACGAACTGTCGTTCAGCACGGCGGTCGTATGGGCGGCGGTGGCGCGCGACAGCGGCCGGAAGTCGTCATCGCCATATTCGTCGACGCCGCAATTGACGATGAACTGGTTGCGGCCGGACGACATCTCGAAGGACAGGCAGCCGGCATGGGCCTGGTGCGAGACGTCTGCCGGGGGTGCCGCGCCGACGTCGGCGATTACGGTGGTGGATCCCATGGTCAGCCGCTCGTAGCCCGAATGGCTGGCATGGAGCAGCGGCGCGCCACCGGTATCGTCGTGCCGCAGGATCGCGGTGAGGCGATCGGGGTTGGTCAGTCCCATGCCGTTGAACCGCGCGAGCGCGCCGTCCTGATGACGGAAGAAGCGCAGCGCCGGCAGCATGCGCTCGACAGCGCCGATCAGTTGCGGCGGCGGCGCTTCGGCCTGGCTGGCGAACGTCTGGCGCAGCGGCAGAAGGTCGGCGAGCAGTTCGAGGATCGCCATCGGGTTGCGCGAGACATGGCCGCCGTCGGCCAGGATCTGGCGGTCCAGTTCGACGCACAGTGCGCGGCTCGCATTGCGCAATGCGGATTGCGGCACCGGCAGCGACAGTGCCGCGAAGGCGAGCGCGATGCGTGCTCGCAGCCGCTCCTCGCCATCCGGCATCTCGGGCGCCATCGATCGCAGATATCGGATCTGGACGGCGAGCGATTTCAGGAAGGCACGATAGAAACCGAACTCGGCGCCCTGCAGGACCACCGTCGAATGCTGCAGCCAGGCGATGATGCGGCGCGCGGTGACGTGCGGCATCCAGGCAAGGCCGTTGATCTTGCGTCCGTCCGTGGCGATCCAGTCGGCGACCAGGGCACGTGCGTTCGCGGCGGCAAGATCCGTGCCCGCCTCGCGCATGTGCCGCAGCCAGCGGAATCCGTGCAGCGCCTCCAGCCATTGCCGGTCGGAGCTGTCGACCTGGAATGGCGAGGCGCCGCCCGTATCGACCAGATGACCGCCGAGCGCATAGCGGCCGTGGTAGATGTCGATGGCGATCTGCGCGTCGGCGAGACGCAGGTCGGGCGGGGCAATGAGGACACGTTCGGGAGTACGGCCCGAATAGCGCCAGCGATAGACGGGACCCGTCCTCAGGCGGCGGCGCGCCTTGCGCCAGACCTCCCGGGCGACAAGCCCCCAAAGTCGCGGGGAATGACCCCTCGCGTTCGCCAACAGCCGCACCCTCCAGCAGAACCGCCCCCGCGGTCGTGCGAATAGACTAGATGATTCAAAAGTTTGTGCGAAGGCGAAATATGCGCCGCTCAGCCCTCTCTGCGCAGGCGAACTGCGTAGAAGCCGTCCAGACCCGAAAGGCGCGGCCGTTCCAGCTTCAGCCCGGCCGGCGTGGTGCGCAAGGCGCCCGACGGCGTCACGAAGGCGTCGATCCCCGGAAGCTCGTTCTCCCGGATCGGGTCCAGTCGGGCGTCCGTCGTGTCGGCCAGAAACGCTGCCGCCAGGTCTTCGCCCTCGACGGGATCAAGCGAACAGTTTGAAAAGACAAGCGTGCCGCCGGGGCGAAGACATGTCCAGGCGCGGTCCAGCAGGGTCCGCTGCAGGCCTGCGAGCTTGGCGATGTCGTCAGGCGCCTTGGTCCACACGACGTCAGGATGACGCCTGACCGTGCCTGTGGACGAACACGGCGCGTCGAGCAGGATGGCGTCGAAGGGCGCGGCTGGACTGTAGCGCCTGATGTCCGCCTCGACGCATTCGGCGTCGAGGCCGAGGCGCGACAGGTTGGACCGGAGCCGCTTCAGCCGGTTGCCGGATGTATCGACAGCGGTGACGTCGGCACCCGCCGCCACGAGCTGGGCCGTCTTTCCACCGGGCGCGGCGCAAAGGTCGGCGACGCGCTTCCCGGCGACGTCCCTCAGGAGCCGCGCGGGCAGGGCCGCGGCGGCGTCCTGTACCCACCACTGTCCCTCCGCGAAGCCGGGCAGGTCCGGTACGGCGCGATCCAGCCGCTCGACGCGGACGCTTCCGGTCGGAAGCACGAAGCCGCCGAGTTCGCGCGCCCAGTGCTCCGGATCGTCCCGGACCGTGAAATCGTAGGGCGCCTCGATCCGGTGCATGGCGAGTATCGCCGCTGTCTCCGCTGCACCGTAGGCGTCGTTGAGCCGGCTGACGAACCAGTCGGGTGCGTCACGCGTGGCCGCGAGTGCCGCGGGCAGGTCCGTCTCCTTGCGCCGCGCAATCTGGCGCAGCAGCGCGTTGACGAGGGCGGCAAAACGACGGCTGCGCGGATCGGACTTGGCGTGGCTCACCGCCAGGTCGACCGCGGCGCTGTCGGGTATGTCGAGAAACAGCAGCTGCGCGGCAGCGACGTGGAGGATATGGGTCAGGGTCGTCGCGCCTTCGGGCAATGGCTTTTCGAGGCATTCCGCAACAAGGCTCTCGATGGTTCGGCGGTGCCGAAGCGCGGCCGAAAGGATCGCGCGGACGAGTGCCCGGTCCCGTGTTTCCAGCGCCCTATACTGCGGATGGCCATGCTCATTGTCGGTCAGCCCGTCGAGCGGCGTGCGGGCGTCGACCACGGCCGCCAGCAGCCGCGCCGCCGCCATCCGGGCCTGCAACCCGGGCTGCGGCGTGTCTCCGGTGGCAGCCGGCGCGGGTCGTCTGCGCGTCCGCGACGTCACGACCACGGGCCGCGCGGTCCGGTCGGGTTCCTTCCCCAGGGGTTGGGTTTCGGCTTCTCCGCTTTTGCGGGGCGCTCGGACGGCCGCGTATTCCACGGGCCTTCATTGGCCGGGGCCTCAGGTTCGGGGGCCGGCTCGGCGTGTCGCGTTGCCGGCTCGAACTCTCCAACCATCTTGTGGAGTGCCGCGATCCGGTTGCCGGTATCGGGATGGGTCGAGAACAGATTGTCCATCCGCTCGCCCGACAGCGGGTTGATGATGAACATATGCGCGGTCGCGGGGTTGCGCTCGGCATCGGGATTGACGATGCGCTTTGCGCCGCCGGCGATCTTCTCCAGCGCCGAGGCGAGCCAAAGCGGGTTGCCGCACATCTCGGCGCCCCGCCGGTCGGCAGAATATTCGCGTGTTCGGCTGATCGCCATCTGCACCATCATCGCAGCCAGCGGCGCGACGATCATCGCGACCAGAATGCCGACGAAGCCGAGCGGGTTGTTGTTGTCGCGATTGCCTCCGAAGAAGAAGGCGAAGTTTCCGAGCATGGAGATCGCGCCGGCAAGCGTCGCGGTAATCGTCATCGTCAGCGTGTCGCGGTTCTGAACATGCGCCAGTTCGTGCGCCATCACGGCGGCGACTTCCTCGTGGCTGAGGCGCTGCAGAAGGCCGGTGGTGGCCGCGACCGCCGCATTCTGGGGATTGCGCCCGGTGGCGAACGCATTGGGCTGCGGGTTGTCGATCAGATAGACCTTGGGCATCGGAAGGCCGGCGCGCTGGGCGAGCTGCTCGACGATGGCGAAGAACTCGGGTGCGTTGCGGGCGTCGACTTCGACCGCGCGATGCATGCGCAGCACCATCTTGTCGGCGTTCCAGTAGCTGAACAGGTTCATGCCGGCGGCGATCACCAGCGCGATCATCATCCCGCCGGACCCGCCGATCAGGTAGCCGACGCCCATGAAGAGCGCGGTCATGAAAGCCAGAAGCATCGCGGTACGGATCATGTTCATCGAATTTTTCCAGCGACGTGAAACCGATGCCGTGACGGCGGTCGCGGCAGCATTATATGATGGGGAGCAATGAGACCGCTTTCAACAATCGGATGGAGCGATGACAGAAGAGCCTGAAGACGCGACCGTCGCAGCCGGCCCGGGAAAGGCATTGTCGCCGCAGGCTCAGCGGGCACTCGCGGAGGCTGAGGCGCGGCGGGCCGCCTATGAGGAGCGCGTCAAAGCGATGCCCAGGGAAGTCGGCGGGCGCAAGGGCAAGGAACCTGGCCGGTACGGCGACTGGGAAATCAAGGGGCTGACCAGCGACTTCTGAGCGGAATTCCGTCCCGTTGCCGTAGCGCCGTTGCCGGCAGTCCCCGCAGTAGAAGCCTGTCTCAGGAGGCGCTGCCATTGCCGGCTGCGTGCATGCTTCCCAGCCGCCGGCTGCCGGGGTCGTCGACCGGCAATGCGGCGAGTTCCGGCGGCACCTCGTCGTCGGCATAGGCCGGGATGTCCATCCGGGCGAGCGAGACGATCGGGACATCGTGGCGGACCGGATTGACGAGCCGGTCGAGCACGTAGGCGGCGCAGGCGACCTTGCCGCCGAGCTGCTCGATCAGGGCGAAGACTTCGAGCGAAAGATCGCCGGTCGTCACGACGTCCTCGACGAACGCGACCCGGGCGCCCTCGGGGATCGAGAACCCGCGACGAAGCTGGAACCTGTCGTTTTCGCGTTCGACATAGATCATCGGGCAACCGAGATGGCGCGCGGTCTCGTATGCCGGCAAAAGACCGCCGACGGCGGGCGTCAGCACGAGATCGACCTCTCCGACCTTGGCGCGAATGCGCCGTGCGAGTTCGGAACACAGCTTCTCGTTGATCGCCGGATGCATGAAGACGAGGTTCTTGCGGAAGAAGACGGGGCTATGGAGCCCGGACGCCAGGATGAAATGGCCTTCGCTGAACGCGCCGCATTCCTTGAAGATGTCGAGTACGTCGTCCGGTGTCATGATGCCTCCGCTATGCCGCCACCACGGACAGGTTCTGCCTGAACAGGTCGAGCGCGGCCTGCGGGCTCATGTCCGGCCGGAATACGCCGGTGCCCGAGACCACGCGATGGATGCCTTCGGCCGCGATCTCGGCCGCGTTGACGGGTTTCACGCCGCCGTCGAGCACGACCTCGATATCGGTGCGGCCTTCCCGCGCAAGCGACCGCGCCAGCCTGCCGGCCTTGGCGAGGCAGTGGCGCGACTGCGGCTGGCCTATGAAGCCCGGCGACACCGACATGATCAGGACGATGTCGGCGAGATGGTAAAGCTCCTCGAGCGCGGAAAGCGGCGTCCCCGGGTTGAGCGCGATGCCGGAACGGGCGCCGGCCGAACGGATCCTGCCGAGCGTGCGGGCGACGTCGCACCGCGCCTCGACATGGATCGCAAGCGAATCGACGCCGAGCTCGAGAAACTGGTCGACATGCTGTTCGGGAACTTCGCTCATCAGATGGAGGTCGAGCGGGATCGACGTGGCGGCGCCGAGCTGGCGCACGAAATCCGCCCCGAAGGTGAAGCCCGGAACGGAACGCCCGTCCATGATGTCGACGTGGATTGTATCGGCGCCGCCGGCTTCGATCGCGGACAGCGCGGTGCGGATGTCGAGAAGGTCGGCGCACATGATCGACGGGGAAATCTTCACTCTGCCGCCTCCGCGTTTTGGCCGGTCTCGATCGACCGCAGATAGTCCGCGATCAGGGGTGCGAGATCGATCGCCGAGACCTTTGAAGGGATGCTGTTTGTCGAAAAAAACCGCACATCGCCGCCGATTTTCGCCGCAAGCGCGTCGGCGTCGGCGAAAAAATGGGTGATTCCGAACAGGATTCGGCGCACTTTCGAGCGATAAAGCTGTTCCGCGAGCGGCAGGAGGGTCGAACCGGAGGAGCACAGATCGTCGATGACGACCGCATCGCAATCAGCCAGGCCGTCCTCGATGCCCTCGTACCAGGTCCGCCCGTCCGGGTCCTTGTTCTTGCTGCAGATCCGAACCGGCCAGCCGAGCCGCGCGGCGATACGACCGATGCGTTCGCGGCCGCCCTCATCGGGCGACACCAGAACCGGCCTGTCGAGGCCCTGCGCCGACAGGAAATCGACGATCGGCTCCGAGGCCGACAGGCTGGTGCAGACGCTGTCGCAATATCCGAAGATGCGCGGATTGTGGACGTCGATGGTGACCAGCCTGGTCATGCCGAGGGCTGCAAGTGCGAGCAGTACCGCCTGGGACGACAGCGGGTCGTCCGGCTTCATCCTGCGATCCTGGCGGGAATAGGCGAGGTAGGGGACGACACAGGTGATGTCGCTGGCGCCGTGCGCGGCAGCATGGTCGACGAGCTGCATGAGCTGCTGGAGGTGGCGATCCTGGGGCGGCTGGGTTCCCTGAACGATGACCGCAGAGCCGATCCCGTCCGGAAGGGCGCAACGGCAGCACGATTCCCCGTCGGGAAAGATCTGCAGTTCGGCCTCGGCGAAGCTGTAGCCCGTTTCAGCCGCCAGACGGCGGCCAAGGTCGGGGGTGGACGGGCCAATGACCAGATGCGTCATCCGAGGTTCCACCGTTTCACCGCCTGCCTGCTCCCTGCGCCGGTTGGCGGGCCGCTTCGGCCCGGCCGACCGGAGATCGAAACTTTATCCAATAATGTAGACGATACAGTTCAAGTCAATCGATTTTCATACATCATATCTATTTTGATACAATGTGGCCTGATTGCTCCGCTTGACCCAACGCGAGCCGCTTTCGCCGATGGTATGACCGCGTCGTCAAAATTTTGGCCCTGAATAGACATCTTCTTTCGGGCCAAACGTTCAGGACGCTTGACAAATCCGTCAAATAGAGTGCGAAATGATCTCACAAATGAGACGATGAAGAAGATCGAAGCTCGCATTTGAGACGAGCAACGTTGGGGATGCGTTAGATTGGCGGCGTTGGTGAGGGCTAAGGACGTTGCAAAAACGTTCATTGCGCGGGGTGGTGATCGTGTCGAGGCGCTTGCGCCCGTATCGATGGACATCGAGGACGGCGAGTTCCTCAGCATCATCGGACCGTCCGGTTGCGGAAAATCCACCTTCCTGCGGATCCTTGCGGGGCTGATCGAGCCGTCCTCCGGGACGCTGGACTGGCGCAACGGGCCGCCGACCAAGGGCAGCGACATCGGCTTCGTGTTCCAGGAAGCGGTGCTGCTGCCCTGGCTCAACATCCTCGACAATGTCCGGTTTCCGCTCGACAGGTTCGGCGTGCAGAAATCCGAGGGCAACGACAAGGCGCGGGCGATGCTCGAGCTGGTCGGGCTCAAGGACTTCACGCAGGCGCTGCCGAAGGAGCTGTCGGGCGGCATGCGCCAGCGCGCCGCGATCGCCCGGGCGCTGGTCTACAAGCCGCAGATCGTGCTGATGGACGAACCGTTCGGCGCGCTCGACCTCCTGACCCGCGACCGGATGAACGACGAGCTGCTGGAGATCAGGGCGCAGATCGGCGCGACCATCGTCTTCGTGACGCATTCGATCGAGGAGGCCGTCTATCTTTCGGACCGGGTCGCGGTGATGACCGCACGGCCCGGCACGATCCGAGCCGTCCATACCGTCGACCTGCCGCGACCGCGCTCGGAATCGACCAAGGATCTCGACGAGTTCTACCGGCTGCTCTCGACCTTCCGGAAAGAACTGAAATGAAACGGTCTCCGCTCGAGACCTATGTCATGCCGGTCGTCACGACCGTGACGCTGATCGCCGCGTGGTGGGCCTACACGCGGTTCTCCGGCATTCCGCCCTACATCCTGCCGTCGCCGCAGATCGTGTTTTCCGAGCTTGTCCGCCTGTTCACCGGCGGCGAGATCTGGCCGCATCTCGGGCATACGCTGGGCATCATAGCATCGGGCTTCGCGATCGGATCGGTGACGGGCTTCGCGCTCGGCTTCGTGCTCGCCAAGTCGCCGCGGGCAGAAGCAATCCTCTCGCCCTACCTGCTGTTCTTCCAGACCGCGCCGAAGATCGCCTTCGCGCCGCTCTTCATCCTGTGGTTCGGCCTCGGCCTGACCTCGAAGATCGTGCTCGTCGTCTCGCTGGTGTTCTTCCCGGTCATGATCGGCACCCTGCTGGGGCTGAAGTCGCTGTCGGGAAATCTGCGCGAACTGTGCCGGATCCTGAAGCTGACCACCAGGCAGCGGCTGTTCCGAGTCGAGCTGCCGTCCGCCGTGCCGGAGATCTTCGCCGGGCTCAAGGTCGGCGCGATCCAGGCGACCATCGGCGCCATCCTGGCGGAGTGGCTGTCGGGCGGCACCGGTCTCGGCTATCTGATGGTATTCGCCGGCACGACCTACAAGACGCCGCTGCTGTTCGCGATGGTGCTGGTGACGTCGCTGCTGGGCATCTTCGTCTACCAGCTGCTGCTGCAGACCGAACGCTGGCTGTTGTCATGGCGCTGAAGCAACGATCAGCCGCCTGGCCGTGGAAAGAGGGCGTGCCGACGCACATACCCCTTCCCTCGCCGGTGCCGCGCGGCTTCCTGCTTCCGGGCGACCCGGCGCGCGTCGACATGGCGGCCGAGGTGCTCGGCGACTTCACGATCGTCGGACAGAACCGCGAGTTCCGCATGGCAACGGGGCGCTACGACGGCGTGCCCATCGGCGTGTGCTCGACGGGGATCGGCGGCGCGTCGACGGAGATCGTGATGGTCGAGCTGGCGGCGCTCGGCGTCGGCCACATCGTGCGAACCGGCGGCATGGGCGCGCTGGCCGACGACCTGTCGCTGGGCGACTTCCTGATCGCTGACGCCGCGCTCGCCAACAGCGCCTGCGCGCGATGGTATGCGCCCGGCTCCGACCTGGTGAAGGCCGACCGGTCGCTTGCCGAACGGCTCGACGCGGCGCGTGCCGGCCTAGGGCTCGGCGGGCGGCGCGGCACCTGCCTGACCGCGGACGGCTATTACCGGGCGCAGGGGCGTCCGGACCGCCCGGCCGGCGCGGGCGACGAGACGGTTCTCGATCGCATCGCCGAACGCGGCGCGGACGGAATCGAGATGGAATGCGAGATCGTGCTCGCGGTCGGCGCCGCGCTCGGCGTGGCCGCCGGCGGGGTGCTTGCCGTTCATGCGCACAGGCGCAGCGACGGCTGGCTCGAGAACTACGAGGAGACGCAGCGCAACGTGCTGCGGATCGGCGCGCAAGCGTTGGCGCGTGCGATCGATGCGGAAGACGACCCTCAGCGCTTGCTCAACAAAGGAGAGCTCCAATGAAACTTTCAATTCGGATCTTGAAAGGCATCGGCATCGCCATCGCGCTGATGCTGCTGGCATTTGGCGCCGCGCGGGCGCAGGACATGAAGAAGGTCACGATCCAGATCGACGGGGCGGCGGTTCCGTACTACCTGCCGATGTTCGTCGCGGCGCATTACGGCTACTTCAAGGAAGAGGGGCTCGAGGTCGATTTCCTCTACGCCAATGCCGCCGACATCCTGAACAATGTCGCGGTCGGCAACGTCCAGTTCGGCTTCCCGAACGGTGACGCGGTGATCGCCGCGCGGGCCAACGGCCTGCCGATCAAGGTGGCCCACACCACCTACCAGAACGGCATCGGCGCCACCCTGTTCAAGACCTCGAGCGGCATCAAGGGCCCGGCGGACCTCGTCGGCAAGAAGGTCGCCGTCACCAGCTACGGCAGCCCGAACTATGTCCAGCTCCAGGTGATGATGGCGCAGGCCGGCCATTCGGTCGACGACGTCAAGGTCGAGATCGTCGGAGGCGGCGTCATCCTCGATGCCCTGAAGTCCGACCAGGTCGACGCGATCGTGTTCTCCAAGCTGCGCTACTATGCGCTCAAGGCGGCGGGCGTCGACGTCGGCATGCTGCCCTCGGACGACTACCTGCCGAGCAAGGGCAACGTGCTGGTCGTGTCGGAATCCTACCTTGCCGACAATTCGGCGACGGTCGCAGCCTTCATCGCGGCGCTGAACAAGGCGATCAAGCACATCGCCGACGGCGACGTCGAAAAGGAAGTCACCATGGCGGTCCAGGAGTATTCGCCGAGCTTCGCCGGCCAGGAGAAGCTGGTCTCGGAGATCATCAGCGAGGTGTTCCTGAAGACGCTGTGGCAGAGCCCCGACACCGATGCGCACGAGCTTGGCTACGGCAACCTCGAGTCCTGGCAGAAGACCATCGACACGGCTGCCGAGTACAAGGTCATTCCGTCGGCCTTCGACTCGGGCGACATGGTCGTCGAGCTGCCGAGCTCGATCAAGTAAACCGCTCCGGCGTCCGGCGGCCAGCCGCCGGACGCCTCACAGACAGGATGAACAACGGATGATCCGGTTCGCGCTATCGCTGGTGGTCTTCCTCGCGGTCTGGCAGCTCGGCCTGGTCCTTTTCGACGTGCCGGCATTCCTGCTGCCGTCGCCGTTGCAGATCGCCGACAAGTTCTGGTTCATGCTGTCGCGTGGCGGGCTCATGAGCCACATTCCGGTGACGGTGATGGAGATCGTCTCAGGCTTCGTGATCGGCGCCCTGCTCGGTGTCGTGGTGTCGTTCGTCTTCGACCGGTATCCGCCGCTCGAAAGCCTGATGAGCCCGGTCATCGTCTTCATCCAGACCGCGCCGAAGATCGCCATCGCCCCGCTGCTTCTTCTGTGGCTGGGGATCGGCGCCAGCCCCAAGATCGTGCTCGTCGCGATCGTCACCTTCTTTCCGGTGCTGTCCAACATGCTGAGCGCGCTGCGCGCCATCAATCCGCAGCTCATCGAACTGGCGAGCATCCTCAAGCTAAGCCCGCTGCAGCGGATGTGGCGCATCGAACTGCCGCAATCCCTGCCGATGCTGTTTTCAGGGCTCAAGGTCGGCGCGACGCTGGCCGTGACGGCGGCCGTGATTGGGGAGCTGATGGGCGCCAGGGCGGGGCTCGGCTACCTGCTCATCCTCGGCCAGGAGACGGCGGACGTCAGCCTGGTGATGGTGTCGGTGCTCATCCTCGCCTTCGTCGGATATCTCACCTATCTCGCCATCGTGATCGCCGAGAAAAGGCTGATCGGATGGCATGAAAGCGCGGTTGCCGGCGAGGGACTCAGCGCGGGCGCCGCCGGCGGATAGGCCGCTCGCGGCTTCGGCGTCGCGAGCTCAGGAGGCGTCCCGCCGCGGGTGCCGATCGTCCCAGAGTTGCGCCACATCCTTCACGGCGAGTGCATCGAGCAGCGGCGGTACGCCCGGCTTGTCGTGCTGGATCAGCAGCGATCCGGCGGTGATGAAATCCCAGCGCCGCGCATGCGAGTCGAGCGCCGGGAACAGCGACCGGATCTCGGCAAGACGCGGGTGGTCGCCGCGGCCGGCGCGGTTGCGCAGTTCCGCGAGGGCCGGCCCGACCGGCGCGCCGTTCCGTGCGATGATCTCGTCGAGATCCAGCATGTGGGCGGGAATCGCGGCGTGGAGCTCGTCGGCCATAGAGCGGACACCGACGCCTCCGTCGACCTTGTCGCGGGCCCTTTCCAGAAGCCTCAGCCTGTCGTTCTGCCTGAACAGGATGCCCAGCTCGCGCACGATGTCCGCCGGCTCGTCCGGCGTATGGACATAGCCGAGCATGCGGTTGTTCACCTCGAGCATGGTTCGGAGCTGGTTGGGCCTGCGATGCTCGGGAAAGACCGAACCCTTGAGCCGCCAGAGCCTGACGGTTGCGGGCACCGGCTCCGGGGCGGCGTCGTCCAGAAGGACGAACAGCGCGTCGCTCTGTTCGTTGGCATAGGTCGCCAGGACGAGACGATCGACGCTGGCGGCATTCCACTGGTAGCGCCAGATGTGGTGCGCGACGTTCCTCGTGATGGCGGCCGGGCTCGCGGCGATCGGCAGGAAGCCGTTCTTCTCGAGAAAGGCGAGCGCTTCAGGAATGCGGCGCCGAACGATGGCGTCGGGCTTGAACATCACGAAGGTGGTTCGCGCCAGAAACGGCTCGAGACCGTCGCCGAAGACAGCGCGCAGGTCCGCCCAGGCTTCCTCAGCGACGAATTCGTTGGTGAAGAAATCGGCTTTTCTCGGCTGGACGGTGAGGTCCTGCCAGGGAACGGTCATCCCGCGCCTCCGTCGGTATTCCAGCCTGAAAGGCTTTCGCAATCACCAGCGTCGACCGGGCATGCTCCACGCTGTGCGGCGTCAGGACTGAATGCCGTATTTGGCGATCACCGATTCGATGTACTCCGCGGCGTCCGAACCCTTGAGGGATTCGTTCCACAGACGCTTGGCGATGTCCTCGTGGAGCGACATCGCCTCCGGCGCGGAGGTGATGAGGCCGACGCCGACCCTGACATTGGGTCGCTCGCCGAGCCGGAATGGGCTGATGGCAAGGATCGAACGATCGGCCTGCCGGAAAATCTGGAAGCTGGTCGCGGGGACCGGCTCCCTGACGATGCCGATCTGGATGCCGATCGGCTGGTCCTTCAGCAGCGAGACGATGTTCTCCGCCTCGTGGCGGGCCTTGTGGCGCCGTTCCACGACGACGTCGGGCGGAAGATCGTGCCGGCCGATGACGCCGTGGAGCAGGAAGCGCTCGAGGTCGGCCGAGGCGATCAGGCTGACGATCAGGGGCCGCCGCCGCCGGAAGGTCGCCTTGCGTATCTTGAGGATCTCAAGCAGCGAATCGACGGCGCGGGCGGATTCGCCGTTCTCGTCGGCTCCCTCGGGAATGAGCTCCTTCATGACCTCGCCCAGGACCTCGTCATATTCGTCGGAGGTCAGGAGGTAGGAGACAGGCCCGAAGATGCCGATGATCTGCTCGCAGTCGAGCTCGAGCTGGCGCATGCGCTCGAAGAACGCCGCGGCCGTGCTGACATATTCGACGCCGACGCCCATGAGGCTCGGCAGCGACACGTTGAGAACGTCCGCGATGCTGACCAGCATCTCAATTTTTCGGATTTGGCCTTTTTCGGCCCGGTACAGCGCCGCCCGCGAAATACCGAGGGTTTTCGCCAGGGCGTCCGGAGAAATGTCTTTTCCGATCCGATAGGCCCGAAGCCTGGATCCTATGTCGCTGAATCTGATCGCCGTATTCTGGCTGTTTGCTTGTTGTCCCGGCGTCACTGTCTTGCCCCAGAAATGACGCCCGTTTGTCGGCGGAGCATGGCGTTTTGTCAACCTTTGCGACCGGATGCCGACCCAAAAACAATCTATGATTGCGTGTTATCCCCTGTTAATTTCACCAATGGTTGAGTTTACGTTACGGTAGGCACTCGATTGACACCCGGTCAGCCGGATTATCGATTTCTAGACAGCCATGCTGTTCGAATCCGCAATGATTTCAACGAATGGCTGGATGAGCAGGCGAAGCGTCGAAATCGTATCAATTTTGATACGGATGGGCCAGAGCCTTCGGCGGACCCGGTGGTCCCCATGATTGAACGGCGAATATTCTCATTTATGAGAACTTTCGTTGACAGTGAGATGTGCACCTCATAGGTTACGATCACGAGGGACAGTCGGCATAAACGATCATAGAGGTGGGAACCATGAACAAATTTATGAGGGTTATCGGCGTTTCGGCACTGGCTGCCGGGATTTCGGCCGTTGCCGTGGCGGGCGCATGGGCGGCGGATTTCGTCGCCAAGATCGGCCATCTGGAATCGGCGCAGCAATCGCGCCATGTCATGCTCGAGAAAGTCGCCAAGCTCGTCGCGGAGCGGACGAACGGCGCGGTCGAGTTCCAGCTTTTCCCGCAGGGCCAGCTCGGTTCGCAGCGCGAAATGACTGAAGGCGTTCAGCTTGGGACGCTTGAGGCGACCGTCGCGCCGGCCGCGTTCCTTGGCGGTTTCAATCCCGCGGTGTCGATTCTCGACATTCCTTTCCTGCTTCCTCAGGACGATCAGGCGGCGCAGAAAATCCGCGGCGGCGATTTCGGCAAAGCGCTTTGCGGCTCGTTCGAGACCCGTGGCGTGAAGTGCGTCGGGCTGTGGCCGAATGGCAGAAAGAACTTCACGTCCAACAAGCCGCTGACCGGAATGGAAGAATTCAAGGGACAGAAGTTCCGCGTGATGGATTCCAACATCCTGATCGAACAGTTCAACGCCCTTGGCGCCTCGGCGATCGCTCTGCCCTTCGGTGAGCTCTACACCGCTCTCCAGACAGGCGTCGTCGACGGCCAGGAGAATCCGCTCGACACCATCCAGCGCATGAAGTTTTACGAAGTTCAAAAATATCTGGTCCTGTCGGATCACGGCGCGATGGAAGACGTGATCCTGTTCAACCCGACCTTCTGGAGCAGCCTGCCGGCAGAGCACCAGAAAGTGATCACCGACACGTTCAACGAGGTTATCCCGGAGCTCATCGCTCACAAGGCGATGTCGGTCGCGGCGGCGCTTGAGGAAATCAAGAAGTCCCCGATCGAAATCACCACTTTGTCCGACGAGCAGAAGGCCGCCTTCCGCGAGGCCATGTATCCCATGACGCGCGCTGCCTATCTCGAGCGCGCCGGCGATGAGGGCAAGGCCCTGATCGAGACCTACGAGAAGGAGTACGACGCGGCGACCAAATAGCCGGTTGTGGTTTCGGCGGGCCGGAGGAGATTTCCTCCGGCCTGCGATGCCATGCGCCCGGTTGCGCATCGCTTCCACGGGACAGGCGGATTCCGTCCTGCGGGCAGCTTTATTGCGGAGGATAACGCCGTGAAGGCCCTGAACGTGTTGCGAACCGTGGAACGGTTCGCGGTCGTAGCGATCTTTCTCGCCATGGTCGCACTGTATTTCGTCAACGTGGCGGTACGCGAACTGGCCAGCGCCTACGCGTCGAACTTTGCGTGGGTCGAGGAGGCGGTTCGCCTGCTCAATCTCTTCATGGTCTTCCTGGCACTCGGGCTGGCGCTCGAATATGGCCGCCATGTCGGCGTCCACACGTGGCGGGACCGGATCGCGGCGCGAACCGGCCTGCCGCTCAAGCGCCTGATCGACTTCGTCGGGTTCGTCTTCTCGCTCTATCTGGTGTGGCTCGGAGTGCGGATGGCCCTGTTCGTGCTGTCGACCGGCCAGCGCAGCCCGACGCTGAACATACCCATCGGCTGGATCTATCTCGCACCGGCGATCGGCTTCGGCCTGCTTGCCCTGCGCTATCTTCTCAGCCTCTTCGGCCGGATCGACCGGTTCTCAGTCCAGACCGGGGAAGAATGATGGCCCTGCTGTTCGTTGTCATCGCGGCCGCAGTTCTGCTGCTGGTGTTCGGGTTCGAGATGTTCCTTGTCCTCGGCGTGCCTGCGCTGATGATCAAGGAGTTCTTCTACGGCGCGCTTCCGGATCCGGTGGTCGCACAGAAAATCCTGGCGGCATCAACCACTCGACGCTGCTCGCCATTCCGTTCTTCATCCTCGCCGCCGAACTGATGGGCGAGGGCCAGATCGCGCGCCGCCTGACCGGCCTGGTCAAGGCGCTCGTCGGGCACCTGCGCGGCGGCATGGGCTACACCGTCATCGGCGGGTCGATGGCCTTCGGCTCGGTCTCGGGCTCGGCGCCGGCGACCGTCGCGGCGATGGGCCGGATGGTCTATCCCGAAATGCGGAAGGTCGGCTTCAGCGACAAGTTCTCGCCGGGCCTGATCGCATCGTCGGCGGAAACCGCCCTGCTCATTCCGCCATCGATCACCTTCATCATCTATGGCTGGATGACGGGAACGTCGGTCGCGAAGCTGTTCGTCGGCGGGCTGGCGGTCGGCGTCGTGCTCGGGCTCGCCTTCGCCGTCCTCGCGGCATTCGAGGTGCCGCGCCGGCATCCAGGGCAGCGAACGCACGAGCTGGCGCGAGCGGCTCGCGGCCGTCAAGCATGCCGGCTGGGCGCTCGGAATGCCGGTCATCATTCTCGGCGGAATCTATTCCGGCTTCTTCACCCGACCGAAGCTGCCGCGGCGAGCGTGGTCTACGCCATCTTCGTCGAGACCGTCGTTTTCCGCTATCTCACCTGGCGCAAGATGTTCGAAATCACCGAGCGGGCGGCGATCTCGACGTCGATCATCTTCGTCCTGCTCGCGCTGGGCGGGCTGCTGTCCTACTTCATCACGCTCGCCCAGGTGCCAACAGCCATTATCGGCTTCCTCAATGCGGTCGATGCGGGGCCGATCATCTTCCTGATGGTCGTCAACGTCGCCTTCCTGATCGCAGGAATGTTCATCGACCCCAACTCGGCGCTGCTCATCCTCGTACCGCCGCTCTACCCGGTCGCAACCGCGCTCGGCATCGATCCGATCCATTTCGGCATGATCGTCACCCTCAACATTTCCATCGGGATGATCACGCCGCCTTTCGGGCTCGATCTCTTCGTCGCGTCTTCGACGCTGTCCAAACCGGTCATGACGATCGTCTCCGGCATATGGCCATTTATCGCAGCCAACATCGTGGTGCTGCTGATCATTACCTATGTCTCGCCGATCTCGACCTTCCTACCAAGATTGGTGTTCGGCTAATGGGCGCCCAAATGAAAATAAAAAGCGCAACGCGCGCAAAATCCCTCGTCCCGCCGGTAACCGTTTCGGAATGTGCCCTCGAGGTCATCTCCAACGATCCGGTCAATGGCGAATATCTCCGGCTGGTGCTGAACGCGCCGCGCGAAATCCTGTCGCGCTGCCGCTCCGGCCAGTTCTTCCATCTTCTGTGCCCGATGATCGGCGGCGAAAAGCCTCTATCTGCGCCGGCCGATGAGCATCTACGGCTTCTACCCCGAGCTGGGGGAACTGCATTTTCTCTACAAGGTGACGGGCGAGGGAACGCGGGCGCTGTTCCATCTCGGGCCGGGCGACGTGCTCAACGTGCTCGGACCGCTCGGCCAGGGCTTCCGCATCGCCGACGACTGGCGGCACCTCGTCCTGGTGGCGCGCGGCGTCGGCCTCGACGCTCGCACCGCTTGCGCTCGAAGCCCAGCGCATGGGCAAGCACCTGACGGCCATCTGCAGCGCACGTTCGCCCGAAGTGCTGATGTCGGTCGACTATTTCCGCGATCTCGGGGCCGAAGTCATCACCGTCACCGACACGGAGGAGACGTCCGGGATCGACAATCTCGAGCGCATCATCGAGGGGCTGATCGAGCTGCGCGGTGTCGATGCGTTCTATACCTGCGGTTCGAACCGCATGCTGACACTGCTGCAGAAGATCGGCGCGCGGCACGGCATACCCGGCGAGATCGCGCTGGAGCAGCAGATGGCCTGCGGACTGGGAATGTGCCATTGCTGCGTGCGGCCGTTCCAGCAGAACGGCAAGAAGGTTCATCTGCGCGTGTGTCGTGAAGGTCCCGTTTTCGATCTTCAGGAGGCCATGCCATGGTAGATCTCGGCGTCGAAATTTCCGGCCTCAAGCTGAAGAATCCGATCATGCCGGCCTCGGGAACGTTCTCCGAGGATCCTCGCCGACGTGTTCGACCTCGACTGCCTGGGCGCGCATGTGACCAAGACGATCACGCGCGGCTGGCGCGACGGCAATCCGACGCCACGCGTGTGCGAGGTCGACGGGTCGATGCTGAACTCGATCGGGATTCCGAGCAAGGGCGTCGACTATTTCGTCAAGAACGTCATCCCGTTCTACAAGGAGTACGAAACGCCGCTGGTGGTGAGCATCTCCGGCAATACCGCCGACGAGTTCGCCCAGCTCTGCTCCGAGATCAGCGTCGACGGGGTCGACGCGATCGAAGTCAACATCTCGTGCCCGAACATCGAGGAGGACGGCAAGGCCTTCGCCATCCGTCCGTCATCGACCTATGAGGTGATGCGCAAGCTGCGCCGGGCGACCGACCTGCCGCTGTGGGCCAAGCTGACGCCGAACACGGGCGAAACGCCCGAAGTCGCGCGGGCCGCGGAGGAAGGCGGCGCGGATGCGCTGGTGGTGGCCAACACACTGTTGTCGATGGCGATCGACATCAGGACGCGGCGGCCGAAACTCGGCAATCTCATGGGCGGGCTTTCGGGACCGTCGCTGAAGCCGATCGCGCTGCGGATGGCCTATCAGTGCGCGAAGGCGACGAACATTCCGATCATCGGCTGCGGCGGCATGTCGAGCGCCGAGGACGTCCTGGAGTTCCTGATCGCCGGCGCGACCGCGGTTCAGATCGGTACGGCGACTTTCATCAATCCGACGGCGATGGTCACGATCATCGACGATCTGCGCGCCTATCTCGAGAGCGAGCGGATCAAGTCGGTCCGGGAGATCATCGGCACGGTGATCGACGGCGAGCAGAAGGCCGGCGTCGTGTTCATGGAGGCCGCGCCATGACAGCGGCGCGAAAGGTCGCGACCGACGAGATCGGAAGCGACATCGAGATTGCGCGCTATCTGTTCGAGGAAATCGCCGCCAGGACGCCCGACACCGAAGGTGTCAGCCGGCCCGCCTTCTCGCGCATCGAGACCGAGACGCTCCGGTTCCTCGAGAACTACGCACGCGGACATGGGCTCGAGGTCTGGTACGATGCCGGACAGAACGCGAATTTCTCCCTTCCCGACGATCGCGACGCCGACACCTATGTCCTGGTCGGATCGCATGTCGACAGCGTGCCGCAAGGCGGCAATTTCGATGGGCTTGCCGGCGTCGTCGCGGGCCTCGTATGCCTGCTGCGGGCGCGCCGCGATGGACAGCGGTTCGCGCGGCCGGTTCACGCGCTGGCCATGCGCGGCGAGGAAAGCGCGTGGTTCGGCCCTTGCTATATCGGCTCCAAGGCGCTGATGGGGTCGCTCGCCGCGTCGGAGATCAAGGCGCTCCACAAGCAGGACGGGCGCGCGCTCGGCGACCACATGGCCGATGTCGGCATCCCCATGGACACTGTGGTCAAGGGCACGCCGCTTGCAGAAGCATCGCGGATATCGACCTATCTCGAACTGCATATCGAGCAGGGACCGCTTCTGATCGGCAAGAACATTCCCGCAGCGACCGTATCGGGGATCCGCGGCAATATCAGGCATCGCGAGATCCGCTGCATCGGCGAGGCAGGGCACTCGGGCGCCGTCCCGCGCGCCTACAGGCGTGATCCGGTGCTCGCGATGGCCGATCTTCTCGTGCGCCTCGACGAGAGCTGGTCGACGATCCTCAACAAGGGCGGCGACCTGGTGATCACGAGCGGGGTGGTGTCGACCGACCCGTCCAAGCACGCCCTGTCGCGTATCCCCGACAGCGTGAGCTTCAGCCTCGATATCCGCAGCCAGAGCGACAAAACGCTGGACGAGATGCGCGAGCTCTTGACCTCGGAGATGCGTCAGGTCGAGAAAGACCGCAAGGTGCGGTTCGAGATGGACGAGGAAATGCGTGTCGAGCCGGCATTGTGCGACACCACCGTGGTCGAAGGCCTGATGAACGCGATGGGCAGGGTCGGCCAGGAGCCGTTCGTCATGCCGAGCGGCGGCGGACACGACGCGGCCGTCTTCGCGGCCGCCGGCGTTCCGGTCGGCATGGTGTTCGTGCGCAACCGCAACGGGTCGCATAATCCGCAGGAGGCCATGGAACTGGATGATTTCGGCGCCGCGATCGACATACTCTACTCCTATCTGACGGACGCATCGTGACATCACTGACGATCCGGCGACCCGACGACTGGCATCTCCACCTGCGCGACGGCGCGATGCTCGAAGCCGTGCTGCCCTACAGCTCGGCACATTTTGCGCGGGCGATCATCATGCCGAACCTCGTTCCCCCGGTGGTGACGACGGCGCAGGCGAAGGCCTATCGCGACCGCATCGCGAGCGCGCTTCCGGCGGGCCATCGCTTCAAGCCGCTGATGACGCTCTATCTCACCGAGACCACCAACGCCGACGACGTCGTCGCGGGTTTCGAGGCCGGCGAGATTACCGCCGTGAAGCTCTATCCCGCCGGCGCGACCACCAATTCGCAAAGCGGCGTGCGCGATATCGAGAAGGTCTATCCGGTTCTGGAGCGGATGGCGAAAGCCGGCATGCCGCTTTGTGTCCATGGCGAGGTGACCGATCCGGCGATCGACATTTTCGATCGCGAGGCGGTCTTCATCGACAAGGTGCTGGACCCGCTGCGCCGGCGTGTCCCCGGCCTGCGCGTGGTCATGGAGCACGTGACGACGAAGAACGGCGTCGAATATGCCCAGGCCCAGGACGACACGGTGGGCGCGACGATCACCACGCACCACCTGATCATCAACCGCAATGCGATCCTGGCCGGCGGCATCCGGCCGCATTACTACTGCCTGCCGGTCGCCAAGCGCGAGATCCATCGCCAGGCGCTGCGCAAGGCGGCGACGTCCGGCGACCCGCGCTTCTTCCTCGGCACCGACTCGGCGCCGCATATCGATCCGCTGAAAGAGTGCGCCTGCGGCTGCGCCGGCATCTTCTCCTCGATCAACACGCTGGCCTGCCTGGCGCACGTGTTCGAGGAGGAGGGTGCGCTCGACAAGCTCGAGGCCTTCGCCTCGCTCAACGGTCCCGCCTTCTACGGGCTCGAGCCCAATGACGACACGATCACGCTGCGCCGCGAGGCCGAGCCGGTGGCGCTGCCGAAATCGATCGCGACCGGCGACGGGCCGGTCACTGTTTTCGATCCGATGTTCGCCATCCACTGGAATGTTGCGGCCGAGGCTGGTTAGGCGGCGGCAAGGCTGGTAGCGAGGGAACGGTCAACGAGCTCAGCAACACAATGTTTCCGAACACCTTCCCCGATCGCGCCGTGATCTCCGAAACCATGGCGAAAATGCTCCTCGAAATCGACGCCGTGCATTTCCGCGCCGATGCGCCGTTCACGTTCACCTCGGGGCTGGCGAGCCCGGTCTATATCGACTGCAGAAAGCTGATCTCCTATCCGCGCATCCGATCCGCGGTGATGGATTTCGGCGCCTCGATCATCCTGCGCGATGTCGGCTTCGAGCAGTTCGACGCGGTGGCAGGCGGCGAGACGGCCGGCATCCCCTTCGCGGCGTGGCTGGCCGACCGTCTCGGCCTGCCGATGCAGTATGTGCGCAAGAAGCCGAAGGGCTTCGGGCGCGACGCGCAGATCGAAGGGGCGCTGAAGGATGGCGCGCGGGTCCTTCTGGTGGAAGACCTGACGACCGACGGCGGCAGCAAGATCAAGTTCGCGGAGGCGATCGCGCGCACCGGGGCGCGGGTCACGGACACCTTCGCGGTGTTCTACTACGACATCTTTCCCGACACGCCGCAGAAGCTTCAGGATGCGGGCATGCGCCTGCACTACCTGGCGACGTGGTGGGACATCCTGAAGGTGTCGAAGGAGCAGAAACGGTTCGACGACAACACGATCAACGAAGTCGAATCGTTCCTGAACGAGCCGGTCAAATGGTCGGCCAATCATGGCGGTATTTCCGAGTTGCCACGCTGAGTCAGCATAGTCAGAGGAACAGTCAGATGTTTCAGTCACTGGTCGAGGGGCTCAATGAAAAGGGCGGAGGCGTTCGCGCCTATGATGCGGTGGCCCGCGCCGCCGCCGCGCGGATTCCGACGGAGCCTGACGCAGCGGCTGCGCTGTTCCTGATTTCGGTCGCGGCGCAGCGTTTCGTCGATTCCTACGACGACCAGCCGCTCACCGTGGAAGCGGCGACCGCCGAATTCGAGGCGTTCAAGTCGCATATCCTGACGCTCGACGGCGCGTTTGCCGCAGGCTCGGCCGAGGAGCGGCTCGACGCGCTCAACCAGATCGCGATGCGGCTTTCGGCCCTGAGGAGCTGAGGTCGGGCCTTCCGCTCCAGGCGCGTCGCCGGAGTACGGACGATTGTGGCCGTTCAGGCCAGGAGACGTTTCTGCTCCGGCTCGCACAGGCCGGCCGAGACCGCCTCCGCAACGTCGGCCGTCGATGACGTGCCTCCGATATCGGCGGTCATCGTCGCGCGGGATTCGAACGTTCGTTGAACGGCGGCCTCCAGCGCCTCGGCGGCATCGACGTGCCGGCCGCTGAACCGGCTCTCGCCGAGATGCCTGAGCAGAAGCGCGATCGACAGAAGCATGGATGCCGGATTGGCGATGCCGCGCCCGGCAATGTCGGGAGCCGAGCCGTGACTCGCCTGCGCCATGGCGTGGCGGTCGCCATGGTTGATCGATGCGCCGAGGCCGAGCCCGCCGCTCAGCGCGGCCGCCTGGTTGGACAGGATGTCGCCGAACAGGTTCGTCGTCACGACGACGTCGAGCTCACCCTCGTCGAAGACGAGCTTGCTCGCCGCGGCATCGACGATCAGCTCCTCATAGGCGATACCGGGGAAGGACTGGGCAATGGTGCGGCACTCGCGCAGGAACAGCCCGTCGGTGAGCTTGAGCACGTTTGCCTTGTGGATCGCCGTGACCTTCTGGCGCCGCCGGCCGGCCAGCTCGAAGGCGCGCCTGGCGATGCGGCTCGAACAGCGGGCGGTGATGCGGCGCAGGGCGAAGGCCATGTCCGGCTCAGGTGCGAACTCGCCCGAGCCGGCATGCATGATGCGGTTGGCGTAGAAGCCCTCGGTGTTCTCGCGCACCACGACGAGGTCCATCGCGGGGCATTTGGCGTCGATGCCGGGAAAGGCGCGGCACGGGCGGATGTTGGCGAAGAGGTCGAGCTCGCGCCGCAAAAAGGCCGAAGCGTTGATGCCGCCGCCGCTTTCTGCCGGATATTCCGAGGTCGACAGCGGGCCGAGCACGATGGCGTCGGCATTGCGGGCGGCGGCGATGCTCTCCGCGGGGAAGGTCGTGCCCATCTCGCGCAGGGCCATAAGCCCGATCGGGTGCGTGCGGATGTCGAGGCCGAGGGAGAACAGGTCGTCGAGCTGCTCGAGGACGGTGCACGAGGCGGACACGATTTCCGGGCCGATGCCGTCGCCTTCAAAAACTGCTATCTTCACCCTGAAACCTCCTTGATGCTTGCCGCGAACGATGCAACTTCCTCGACGATCCGGTCGGCGATCGCCTCATGCGCCTGGGCGCTCTGCGCGCCGACATGCGGTGTCAGGACGACATTGGGCAGCGCGAAAAGCGGATCGGCATCCGCCTTGCCCTCGGCGTAGTGAACGTCGAGCCCGGCCGCCGCGAGGGGGCCGTCGGTCAGCGCCCGGACGAGGGCGTCGTGGTCGACCACCGCCGCGCGCGCCGTGTTGACGAGGATCGTGCCCGGCCGCATCGCGCCGAATTCGGACCGGCCGATGAGACCTCTCGTATCGGGAACATGGGGAAGGTGGAGGCTGACGAGATCGCTGTCGCCGAGCAGCCGGTCGAGCGAAGCGCAGGCGGTGACGCCGGCCTCGCGGCAGATGCCGGCCTTGGCGCCCGCGGCGATCGAACGGTCCCAGGCGCGGACCTCGGCACCGAGCGCGCGCGCCATCGCGGCGAAGGCCTGACCGATGCGCCCGAAGCCGACGATGCCGACACGGCGCGAGGCGAAGGTGGAGCCGACGAACCGGTCCTTTTCATGCCACGCGCCGGCACGCACCGCGCGGTCGAAAATGCCGACATGGCGCAGGCAGGCGAAGGACAGCGCCATGGCGAGATCCGCGACGCTGCCGGCCGAGCCGCCGGTGGCGACCACCGCCACGCCGCGCTCTCCGGCCGCCGCCACATCCACCGTGTCGAGGCCCGAACCGGCCTTGATGATCTTGCGAAGCCCCGGCAGGCTCTCGACGAGCTGCCGGTCGACGCGGAGCTTGCCCCGCGTAACGAGCACGGTGACGTCGTCGCCGCGGCCGGCGTCTACGATCTCGTCAAGCGCCGCGGTCTCGGCGTAGCGGGCAAGCCGCTCGCGCAGTCCCTCGGCGAACTGACCACTGGTCGCAATCAGCATCAGCTGCGCTCCAAGGCATGCACATGCCCGAGAACCAGGTCGCTGCGGCGCATCGCGCGCTCGAATTCGGTCTCGAGCCCGGTCATTGCGAAGAGCACGTCCAGCGTCTCGGGGATGACGATCGATTCCATATGGATGCCGGCCGACAGAAGGATTTCGTCGCCGGTGACGTCGATCCCGTGCTCCCACACGATGACGTCGTGGCAGTCGTTGCGGCGGCTGCCATGGCCCTCGACGCGAAGGTCGGCCAGGCTGCCGGTGCCCTCGACGAGGCGGATGCGCGGTGTCCGGCGCAACGCGTCAACCACATCGGCTGCCGCAACCGGCCGCTGCATCCGGACGAAGACGGTGGCGAGGTGGCCGCAATTGACCGGGGCGTAGGAGGCGATGGTGCGGATGTCGAGCTCGGGCCAGAAGGCGCGGATGTCGAGCCCGTGATGGGATTCGCCCGGTGATGCGACGAGTGCGTTCGGGCGTCCCTTGGCGGACTTGTCGGGATCGGCGGCGGAGCGTGTCAGGCTCGCACGGACCGACGCGACGGGTCCGGCGTGTTCGAGACCGCGGCAGAGCCGGGTGAGCCCGGTGGTGTTGCAGCTGACGACGCGCACGGATGATACGCTCGCGGCTTCGTCGAAGCCCGCGCCGTAGCAGTAGGTCGCAGCTGCGGTCGCCGCACTTTCCCCGCCCTGATAGACGACGCGGACGCCGGCGCTTTCATAGCATCGTGCGAGGTCGGCGCCGGTGCCCCTGGGCGTGCAGTCGAGGACGATGTCGCAATGGCTGAGGAGCTGTTCGAACTCGCCGGCGCAGCCGATCTCCAGCGAGGCTGAATCCTGATCGAAGGCGGCATAGACCGGCATGCCCCTGGCGATCAACGGCGCCAGCGACGGTGTGGCCCGGCGAACTGCGACGCCGCAAAGCTCGAATTCGGGCACCCGCATCACGGCGTCGGCAAGGCGCTTGCCGATCGTGCCCATGCCGACCAGTCCAAGGCGGTGCCGCCTGCCGCCGGCTGGCGCGGAGAAATTCACAGCCGTGCTCCCAGCGTTTCGTAGGCGGCGGCCCTCAGCCGACCGAACCGCTCCGCCTGATCCAGATTGCCGGCCGCACGGGACGCTATGTCCTCGGCGACGGAGAAGGTGACGGCGCCTTCGGTGAAGGCGAGCCAGGCGCCGACGACGGGCCCCGCGGGCGAGTCCAGCAGGTCGGCCGACAGAACGACGATGTCAGGAAACAGTGCGTCGTCCCAGCCGCAGTCGCGGGCGTATTCGGACAGGCTTGCCGTGTCGCGTATCGCCATCCAGCCGGGCGGCGCGGTCAGGCGATCCGCATGTTCGATGCGACGCTTCAGGGCGCCGCCGTCGCCGATCCCGGGACAATGCGCGACGACGTTGGTCAACCAGCAGCGCGTATGGGAGATCGACGCGGAGGCCAGCGTCCAGCGGCCGGAGAGCGAGGCCTCGAGCACCACCGAATCGATCGCGCCCGTGGCGAGCGGCGAACCGTAGCGCCCGACGGGGGAGAGCACCGTCGCGTGGCCGTAGGTCGGGCCAAGGGCGGTTTCGAAGGCTTCGAGCGCAATCTCCACCGGATGGCGCAGGCGGATCGCGCCATCCGCAGTCTCCGAGGGCGGCGGTTTCGGCCATTGATAGTCCGAGCGCCGGAACCGGATCACGTGCTTGCCGGTCCTGACGTCGAAGCCGAAGGCGTCGTGCGCGGCGACGGACGACGTCCAGCCGACGCGCGTGGCCAGATCGACGCTGGCTTCGGCGAATGCAAAGCGCTCTCCGGCACCGTTCGACGACATGGGATCACCCTCGCCGGCTGTCAGTGCGGCGGAACGAGACCGTGGCCGGCCGACGCGGTGCGGCCGTAATCCTGCCTGCGGTGCTTGAGGCCGTTCTCGATCTCCGAGATGCGCGCAACCTCGGCGGTGTAGCCGACCTCGTCGAAAAGCTGCTTGGTCGAGGTGATGCCGGATTCGATGGCCGTCGAGCAGTCGTTGCGGAGGATGGAAAGGCAGGCACCCCGCATGGCCGCATGGGCGGCACGAAGCTGGTGGTTGGCGTAGATCACGCCCTGTATGCCGCCATTGAACAGGCTTCCCGCGGTGGCTGCATGGAAGGTGGTGGGGACGCAGAAGATCGGGATGTCGTTGTAGAGCTGGCGGAAGCGCGTCGCGAACTCGATCACCTCGCCGTCATCCTTCGACTTGGAATGGACGAGAATGCCGTCGACGGCCGCGTCGGCGTAGATCCGCGCGCGGTAGAGCGCATCATCCATTCCCAGGCCGCTGGTCAGGCTTTCCAGCCGTGCAACGACCATGAAGTCCGGGCCGCGCAGCGCTTCCTTGGAGGCAACGAGCTTGGCGGCGAATTCGTGCGGATCGGCCAGGCCCTGGCGCGCGTCGTCGAGGCTGTTGCGCTTCGGGATCGCCTTTTCCTCGACCACCACCGCCGCGGCCCCCATGCGCTCGAGCGCCCTGCAGAAAAAGCGCAGGGAGGAGATGTCGCCGCCGGTGTCGCCGTCGACGACGACCGGCTTGTGCGAGGTTTCGACGATCTCGTTGATGACCCGAAGACGGTTGTCGATGATGGACAACTCCAGATCGGGGAGCGCCGAGGCCGCGGTGCAGGTCAGGCTCGAGACCCACACGCCGTCGAACTCGGCCTGGGTCTCGTCGTCGCGCGTGGTGCAGGCGACGAGCGCGGACAGCCCGTTATGGGCCTCCATGAACCGGTATCCGCCGCCATTGGCAAGCATGGACTTCAGGGAATTGCGATCCGAAAGACTATTGAGCATGAGAGGCTCCAGCATGGCCGTTGCGGTGGGCGCCGGAGTGGCGCGCGATAACCCAGTTGAGAAGGCCGCCCGATCGTCTGATTTCCATGAGCCGTGGCGGGGGCACCGCGAATCTCATCTCGCCGAACGGACCGCCGACGATGCCGGTTGCCCAGTCGACGGTGATGCCGGCACCTTCGAGCGAGGCGCCGGCCGGCGGCGCCAGCTCGATCAATCCGAGCCCGACATTCCAGGCATTGCGATAGAATATCCGGCCGAAGCGCGGCGCCAGCACGACCCGGACGCCCGCCGCGAGAAGCGACGTCGCGGCCTGTTCGCGCGAGCTTCCGATGCCGAAGATGGAATCCGACCAGATCGCATCGCCCGCCTTCAGTGATCCCGCGAAACCGGGGATCAGATTCTCGAAGACGTGCGGGGCGAGGTGTTTCGGGTCCGAATACATGTGCTTGTAGCGGCCGGGAATGATGTCGTCGGTCGACACGGTTCCCGAGAGGCAACGCACGCGCAAAGAGAGATGGGTGTCGTCC
This sequence comes from Rhizobiaceae bacterium, assembly GCA_023953775.1. Taxonomy (GTDB): domain Bacteria; phylum Pseudomonadota; class Alphaproteobacteria; order Rhizobiales; family Rhizobiaceae; genus JAMLJD01. Next base: position 94,982 of record JAMLJD010000004.1, read on the forward strand.
GTCATCACAGATCATCCACGGTTGGAATGCGCCCCTCGAGCGCGGTGCGGGCGGCCACCAGAGGCGAGGACAGGTAGATCTCGGCCTCCTTGTTGCCCATGCGGCCGAGGAAGTTCCGGTTCATGGTGGACAGGACGCGGTCGCCGGAGGCGGGGATGCTGCCCTGCGTTCCGAGGCAGGCGCTGCAGCCGGGCGGGCTGATGATCGCGCCCGCCGTGGCGAGTTTCTCGATGTAGCCCAGCCGCATCGCCTCGAGATAGACGGCCTTGGAACCGGGGGTGACGAGCATGTGCACGTCGGCATGGACCTTGGACCCGTCGAGGACGGAGGCGACCTCGGCGATATCCTCGAGCCTGCTGTTGGTGCAGGTGCCGACGAAGACGTAGTTGATCGGCACGCCGGAGCACTCGTCAAGCGGGACCGAGTTCGACGGTGAGTTGGGCTTGGCGACGAAGGGCGGAAGCCCGGAGATATCGAGCTCGAGCGTCGTGGCGCCCTTGCCGTCGGCCTTGCCGGTGATCGGCTGAAGACCTTCGCTCCGGCCGGCCTGAGGCGGGAGGAAGGCGCATTTGGCGCCCATCTCGACGGCCATGCTGGCGATCGATTCGGCCGAATCCGTGCTCAGCCGGTTTGTCCAGTCGCCGCACCATTCGATCGACCGATAGAGAAAGGTGGTCTCGTCGAAGGTGGCGAGCGCATGCAGGACGACATCCTTGGCGCGGGTGTGCCTGCCGGGCTCGCCCTTGACCTTGAGGACCACGGTGCGCGGAACACGCAGCCATGTCTCGCCGGTGATCATGGCGGCCATCACGTCGGTCGCGCCCATGCCAAGCGCCAGGGCCTGGGCCGCGCCGCCGGAACAGGTGTGCGAGTCGGTGCCGAGCACGATGGAGCCCGGTTCGAACCAGCCTTCTTCCATGGCGACGACGTGGCTGATGCCCTCGCCGCCGCGGAAGACCTGGAGGCCGAGCTTGCGGCAGAACTCTTCCGCCTCGCGGATGCGCGCGGCGATGTCGGCGTTCGGCCAGATGACCGAATGGTCGAAGAAGACGCCGATCTTTCCGGGGTCGAACACCTTGTCGACGCCATGCTCGCGGAACATGCGGGCAATCGTCGGCGAGTTGCCGTCCTGGAGATAGATGCGGTCGACGTTGACCGTGACGAACTCGTCCGGCTCCGCCTTCCCCTCGATTAGGTGGTTCGCGATGATCTGATCGGCCAGCATGGCAGCACGCCTATTCCGCAGCCGCGACGGACGGGCGTATGGCGCGGTAGATCTCGATCAGCTGGTGCGGCGACAGCTCGCCGTGCTGGCGGATCGACTGGGCGCGGACCTTCTCAAGGCATTCGGGAAGCAGATCGGGCAGGACCTCGATGTCGGCCTGGCGCAGGACATGCTCGATCGCCGCGCGGCCGGCATGCTTGCCGATGACGATGCGCCGCGTGCCGCCGACCTCTTCCGGGCTCATCGGCTCGAAGGATTTCGGGTTGATCAGGGTCCCGTTGGAATGGATGCCGGATTCATGGGCGAACACATTGCGCCCGACAACCGGTCGCCAGGGCTCGATCGGCACGCCGGTCAGCCGGGCGACGAGATCGCCGAGCTCGGTCAGCCGCGCCGTGTCGATACCGAGGTCGTGACCGTAGAGCGACTTGAGCGACATGACCATCTGGGCGAGGTCCGGCATGCCGGCGCGCTCGCCCATCGAGTTGACGCAGACATGGAAGTATCGCCCTCCGGCCTGGAGGCCCGACAGCGTGTTGGCGACGGCCAGACCGAAATCGTTGTGGCAGTGGCACTGGGTGTCGATGTCGGCGGCCTCGGCGACGAGACGGACGCGTTCGGCATAGGACTCGGGCGACAGGATGCCCACCGTGTCGGACAGGCGCAGCCGGTCGGCTCCGGCCTCGGCGACGACGCCGGCATAATGCTGGAGGAAAGACGGGTCGGTGCGGCCGACATCCTCGGCGCTGATCGAGACGAAGGCACCGCGATCCTTGGCGTACTTCACCATGTCGGCGGCGCGCTGGGCGACCCAGTCGCGCGACTTGGAAACACTCGCCTTGAGATGGATGTCGGAAGTCGGCAGCCCGATGTGGACCGCGTCGAAGCCGAGGTCGAGTGAGAACGCTATGTCCTCGAGGATGCCGCGGTTCCATGCGACCAGACGGGCGCGATCGGCGAACTTGCGGGATTCCTTGATGTATTCGAGTTCCTCGCCGCCCATCTTGGGAATGCCGACCTCGACCCAGCGGACGCCGATATCGACGAGAAGTTCGAGTATCTGGAGCTTCTGGTCCTTGGACAGCGCGACGCCGGGCGCCTGCTCTCCATCACGAAGTGTGGTGTCTTCCAGGATGATGTCTTCGCGAATAGGCATTTCATCTCACCTCGATTTGACCAGAAAAGAAAAGAAAAGTTATGCAGGCACCCTTGGATTTTTGGAGAGTTGCGACGCTGCGCCGTGCTTAAGCGGCGACCCCGTAGACGGAGCCGGGTTCGAATGCCCCGGCAAGTGTCAGGCCGGTATTTTCGTGCGCCCGAAACCAGACCAGCGCTCCGGCGGCCGGCGTCATGTCGTCTTTTGCGGGAAAGGGCAGCGATCCGCGGCATATCCGTGAGAAACCGGCGTTCCTCCAACCGAACCGCGCTTTCGCAACACCTGTTTTCACGCCGCTTCCTCGACTGCTCAACCGGACGTTTAAACCGATTATTGATTATTTCCAAAAACTGATACGGCTGTCAACATAATGTCGCAAAAGACTCAAAATCGGCAGTACTGTCTCAATATCGAGTGATCGTCGTATTTTTTTGATTGCTTGGAAAGCCGGCGAAGGATCCTCGAGGCGATAGCATCGCAGAGATGCCCGGGAAGATGAATTCCGAAGGTGTCTTTCCCAATAAAATGTTTTTGTACAAGAGGTTACATAATTTCCTACCGCAGTAACCGCGATGAAACTACGCCGGAATACCTGCCTGAAAACGCACGGATCCGCACGTGTGTGAAATCGCCTTGCAGTGTCCCGAGAGCGTGGGCACGGCCGAATTCCGTGCGACTACCGCACACCGGTTTCAATCGCAAAAAAGAAACAGCGGCCGCCGGAGCGGTCCGCAGAGGCCGTTTTCGCGGTAGTCGGGGGACGGCGCGTCAGCGCCTCACGAGTCCGCCGTCGACATCGAACGTCGCGCCGTTGACGCTGCCGCAGGGCCCGGTCGCGAGAAAGGCGATCACAGCCGCGACTTCGTCGGCGGACGAGAAGCGGCGGATCGGAATCTGGTCCTCGTAGAACTTCATGCGCTCGGGCGACATGGCGCCGGCCGACATCGGCGTGTGGACGGGTCCCGGCGCGACGACGTTGATGCGCAGGCCGGAGGGGCCGTAGTCGCGGGCAAGCGACTTGCCGAGCGCAACCGTCGCCGCCTTGGCCGCGGCATAGGCTGCGTCGGCAGCGCCGGTCGCCGCGGCCTGGCTGGAGACCAGGATCAGGCGTCCCGCTCCCGCCGGCGCCATCGCCTCGACGAGCGCCTGTGCGATCCAGAACGCGGCCTTGAAATTGTCGGCGAAGATCTCGTCGAACGTCTCGTCGTCATAGTCGGCAAAGGGAATGCGCCGGTAGGTTCCGAGACAGACGACGCCGATGGCGGGCGCGCCGAGTTCGGCCAGGGTCGGAGCCAGCGCGGCGCGGACCGCCTTCCGGCTGGCGCCGGCCGCCTCGATCTCGCCTGCGAGGCGTGGATCGCGCGAGGGAAAGCGGTCGTAACCGACAACCTTGGTCCCGGTTGCCAGCAGCGCGTCGACGACGGCCCGGCCTATGCCGCCGCCACTACCGGCCATGAGTGCCCAATCGCTCAAATGCCGCTCCCGATCGTGGACCATGTTCCCGATATGAGGGGACAGGGACATGGCCCGTCCGGTCTGCTTTCGGGCACTTCCGCCACGCGAGGTGACGCAACTTCTTCCGACGATGCTCTAGTCATGCACAAAGGAAACATTGTCGTTGCCCACCCTGATCTGCGACCGCCGCACGGTCTCATCGACCTCTTCCTGGCAGCGTTCGAACTCGGCGATCCGCGCCAGAATGAGCTCGGCGATCGTGTTCATCGCATCGAGCGTCTGGCTGCCGATATGCGGCGTGCACAGGACATTCGGCAGCTTCAGGAGTTCGTCGTCGCGGTCCACCGGCTCATGGTGGTAGACGTCCAGCGCGGCAGAGCGGATCGCGCCGCTGCGCAGTGCCTCGATCAGCGGTCCGCGGGCGACGATCTCGGCGCGCGCGGTGTTGACCAGCACCGCGCCGCGCGGGAGCAGCGAGAGCTCGCGCCTGCCGAGCAGCAGGCGCGTGTCGTCGCTCAGCGGAAGATGGATCGAGAGTGCCTGCGAGCGCTCCAGAAGCGTCGCCAGCGGCACGAAGGTTCCGCGCACCGCATTGGCGGTGATGATCTTCTCGGGCGTGTTCGGGTTGTGGTCGTGGATGAGGATCGAGAATCCGAGCGCCGAGGCGAGCTGGGCGGTCCGGCGGCCGATGCGGCCGAAACCCAGAATGCCGAGTGGTACCCGGTCGAAATTGAGGCCGATGCGCCGGTATTTGACGCCCCAGTTGCCGGCGCGGAGCTCGTCGGACATGAACTGCGTTTCCCGCCACGCGGCCAGCAGCATGGTCACGGCATGCTCGGCGACGGCCTGCGTTCCGCCGGGCGCGGCATCCACCTCGACGCCCCGGAGCCGCGCGGCTTCCATGTCGATATTGTCGAAGCCGGATCCGGCCTTGATGATGAGCTTCAGATCGGGCGCCGCGGCGATGTGGCGGGCGGTCAGGTCCAGATGGCTGCGCATGACGATGATCTCGGCGTCGGCGAGCGCTCGGTCGATCGGTCCGCTCTCGACCTGAACGATCTTGTGGCTGTGCCTCAGCGCCTCGATCAGCTCCGGCGCATATTGTCCAAGCAGGAGAATGTTCATCGGCCGCCTTCGGTCCTCGTAACCAGGGCGCGGTGGTCTCGGTCTTGCCGCGACCGCGACGGGCCGGAACCAACTTTTTCCGGTGCCGCCATTTCCATCATCGCCAAACCGCAGTATGTGTCAATAATCGATACATTCTGCACTGTGTTCGAAAAATTGGAAATAGTGCAAATTTTGATATTTGCCCGCCGGGATACAACCTCCGTTTTATCGCGGCAGGCGAAAACAACCTGAACGGTTGCCTCTGATGGCATGGACCGCCGCCCGTAACGACCTTCTCAGCCGACTCCGTCGTCCCGGTATCGCGTTGCTCCATCTCGTCGCCATGCTGGACGGCTTCGCCGTTGCAATGGTCATACCGCTTCTGCCGCGGCTGGCCGCAAATGCCGGTGCCGCCCCCGGCGAATGGGTCATCATCGTCACCCTCAACGGCATCCTGCTGACCATCGGTTCCTTCGCCTGGGCGCGCGTGGTCGTGCTGTCGCGGGCGCGGGCCATCATCGGCCTGACGCTGGGGGTCAAGGCGCTGTTCCTTGCGGCACTGTGCCTCGACCCGTCATGGATCGGGCTGATCGTCAATCGCGGGCTCTCGGGCATCATGGTCGGCACCCCGGTCGCCGTGCAGACGCTGCTGATGGCGATGGCGGGCAGCGACAGCCGCCACAGGGCCACCTTCATCTCGAGTTTCGCCGTGGCGACCGGGTTCGGCCTGACGCTCGGCCCGCTCGCAGCACTCCTCGTTCTCGAAGATATTGTGCCGCTCGACACGCTGCTGCTTACCGTCGCGGTCATGACGCTGACGCTCGCCGGCATCGCGGCATTTGGCCGGCAAGGCGAGATTCCGGCCGATGCCGCCAGACCCGCGGGCGGCAAGCCGGCACCGGTCCGGGACAGGTACACGCCGGGCGTGATGGCGCTGCTCGCGACAAGCGGCCTGTCGCGCTGCGCCACGACCGCGTTTCCGGTCCTGTTGCTCCTGTACGCGGAGGCGGGCCAACAGGGCATCGCGGTCTCGTTCGCCGCAGTGCTGATCTCGCTGATCGGGTTCCTGGAGATTGGCGCGCAACTCGTTGCGCCGGTCGCCGTCGGCCGGTTCGACCAGCTTCGCATCAATATCGTGCTGCTCGCGCTGATCTCGACCGGGCTGATTGTCGCCGCGATCTCGCTGGCGCCCGTTGCCGCGGTCTGCGCGGCGATTCTCGTCGCGGTCGGAGGCGGCGCCCTTCGCACCACGCTTACAAGCTGGATGGTCGATCTGCACCAGGGTCAGGTCGGCCGTCTCCTTGGCGACAATCTCGGCGTCAACGGCATCGCACGCGCGGCGGCCCCCGCCACGGCCGGCGCAGCGTTCGGCGCGGGTGCCGAGCCTCGTGCTCGCTGCCTTGCCGCGATCCCGCCGCTGCTGATCGCCGTCATCATCCCGGCGACGCGGCGGCCGCAGCATTTTTCCCTCAACAACCGGCTGGAGGATTGAACCATGCGCGCAACAGTGACGGAGCGACGCCCGCTTCTCGCATGGGCGGTCGGAGCAAAGCCAGGCGAAGGCTACTGCGGAGGCCATTCCGACGAGCGGCTGCTCAAGCTGTGCTTCGACCACCGGGTGGCGGGGCCGGCTGCTGGCGCGCCTGAGGAACTCCAGGCCTGATTGGGCAAGCGACGCTTCTGGCGGGTCTCAGGAACAGCAGGCGGAGAACCTGAAACTCGTGACGATGCACAGCGCGGCCTTCAAGGCCATTCGCGACCGCTACCTGACGCATGGCGAGAAGATCATCAGCATGAAGGCTGGTTTGCTTCGCCTATGCGGGAAATCCCGACCATGCCGCAGGACCTCGACATCGACATCCTGGTCGATGATCCCGAGACGCTCGCCGCTGCAATGCGGGCCGACAAGGTGACCGAATACCGCAACGTATCACCGCATGAGATCATCAATGCGCGCATCGAAGGGGTCGGCATCGACCTGCACGCCCACTATCCGATCTGGTCGCTCGACGGCGACGCCGCGTGGCCTGGCAGGGCGCGGCCGCGAGCAAGACGCCATCCTGCACCGGGGCGAACTCCAGGTCAGTCCGCTGGACATTCGAGATCTGCTGACCAGTCATTTGCCGCCGAAGTGTTCGGCGTCGAGGGTGTGCACGTGCCCGATCCGTCCATCGCGGTTCTGATCATAGCGCCCATTGCTTCCGCGACTTCCATGTCCTTCTCGTCGATCACGGTGCGCGCGAAGCCGACGCTGAAGTTCGGCGATCTCGCGGAGATGGGTGACTATCTTTCACAGCCGGGCTTCTCGCCGCAGCGGCTGCTGGCCTTCGCCGACAAGACCCATGCGACGCAGGCCGTCCGGTGGATGGCGCGGATACTGCTCCAACTCACCGGGGACGACCGGCTGGCGACGGCGCTCGGTGCGTCCCCCTCATCGGAAGAAAGACTTCTTCCTCGCAGTTCCCGCGCGCCGTATGGGGCGGCTTCTTCGCCCGGCTGCCGGACAGTTTCGAAAACTTCATAGCCGGCAAGATACCGACCGCGCAGGTGGTCTCCGCGCTCGGCGGGACTGGCAATCGATGCCGAGGGCGTAGGCCGCATCAGCATCGAGGCGACGTGGGCGCGCCGACATCGCCGGGCGGCAACACGCACGTCCTCGACCGACCGAACACCGCTGCCCCGGCCGCGATCTCGATCCGCCGCGACGACCGGGACATCGCCGTGGTGGTGGAGGGCGAAACATTGTCGCGCGGGCCGAACACGCGGGTCCATCGATATTGCCGGCTATCCTCGGAATGGAACTGGACAGGAGCGCCGACCGGGTCACGGCCAAGAAGTCGATCTCACGTCCCCGAGCCCCGACCGTCTCGAGAAAGACACGCCGCCCGGCTTCCGGCTCGAATACCACATGGATCCGACCCTGCCGACCTGCCGGAAAACGGCGAGATACCGGGGCTGGTCGGCGTCGGCGAATTCGAGCACACTCCGGTCATGCGCGCGGGGACGCTGGTTCCCTTCGTCATCCGGTAGCTTGCGACCTCTTCCGTTCGAAACCCGACCCGTCATCCAACAAGGGGCGACAATGCCGAAAAACCTCAAGAACCGCAAAGTCTTCTGATCGTTGAACGAATTCACCAGCCCGGAACTCGTGCGGCTCATAGACAGGGCGATCGACTGCAAGAAGCTGAAGCAGGCGCGACCTTCAATCACGGCCTGAAAAACCGGAACATTCAGGCATCTTCCTGAAGCTGTCGGGCCGCACCAGCACGTCCTTCGTGGTAGCATCGCATGATGAGGGCGCGCATCTTCAGTTCTTCCCGGCGGAGAACATCCGGTTCGGCCACAAGGAGAGCGTCAAGGACTTCGCCCGGCTGGTCGGGCGCCTGGTTCTGATGATCGCCGCGGCTTCGAGGCACGACCGCCGAACAGCTTGCCGAGCATGCCGGCATTCCGGGTGGAACGGTCTCACCGACACGCACCATCCGACCCAGGTGCTCGCCGACGTCATGACCTTCGCTGAGGAGTTCGGCACGATCGCCGGCCTCACCATCGCCTATCTCGGCGACGGGCGGAACAACATGGTCACCTCGCTGGCGATCGGTGCTGGAAGTTCGGCCATCATCTGCAGGATCGTGGCGCCCGCGAACTGTAGCCGACCAAGGCCATGATGGCCGACATCAACGACAATACGCTCGAAAGGCTCGGCAGCGTCACGATCACCGACAAGGTCAGCGACGGCGTAGCGGGGACGGATGCGGTCTACACCGACGTCTGGGTGTCGATGGGCGAGAAGGTTCCCGTCGAGGAGCGGGATCAGGCTCAAGCCTTACAAGGTGACGCCGGACGTCATGAAGGCGACGGCCGCGCCAATTCAATCTTCATGCACTGCCTGCCGGCGTTCCACGATCTGAAACCGAGGTGGCGCGGGAATATCCCCGAGCTGATCGAGGTCGACGATGCCGTGTCTGGAGGTCCGCAGAGCCGGTCTTGACCAGGCCGAGAACCGGATGCATTCGATCAAGGGCGCTGATGCTCGAAACGACCTGACTACCACATCCGCAACGCGATGCCGGCGAGCGCGACCCTGAGCGCGGCGCCGGCTGCAACCATCACGCCGATGGTGGACGCCAGAAGATTGCGGATCGCGGCGGAACCACGCGGTTCCGCGCCGCGGCGACGACGGCCAGATACCAGGCCATTGCGCCGACGACATAGCCCGTCGCGACAAGCGGTATGGCGTTCCGGGCGGGTCCAAGTGCGGCCAGCATGGCGCCCGCAACAGCATTATCGAACTATATGCCGGCATTGGATGATGCCGAGACTGCCGTTTGCGGTATGCCCGCGGGTAGGGCGACCCCCGTCGGGACGGCGCGCCAGATCGCTGACGAGCTGCCGCCGCGAAGGCAACGAAGAACAGCGCGCGGCACCACTCATCCCGAGCGCGTGCCAACGCTCCGGCAGAAGCGCGAAGCCCGTGGCCGCCGCGGCCAGTCCGGCGGCGTAGACGACCTCCGATATCGCGTAGCCGGCGAGCATCCGTGCGGTGGTGGCGCGGCCGGCCTGCGAGGCGACGACCAACGCCTGCAATCGCCGGCCCGGCGCCAGCGACAGGGCCAGCGCCAGCACGAGCCCGGCACCGAACGCAATTGCTCCTGACGTGAAATCCATCGATCCGTTCCCTCCTCGGCGGTTTCGTCTCATTTTTGAACCGGAACCCTTGCCACGGAAACGGGGCAATTGCATCATCCGTTTTCGACGCGGCCAACCGATGCCGCGTGAGGGAGAGGAGCGAGCGCCGCCGCATGGCCACATGATCAACGATTCCAGCTGTCTCGATTGCGCTCTCTGAGCGCGCGAAGCTGCACGGCCACCGGGTGACTTTCCTGCAGTCGAACGGCTACCGGCTCTACCGGCAGGACGAGTATTGCGACCGGGTGATGGCGAGCCTCGACGAGATCATTCCGCTGGACGACACCACCGACCGGGAGCTGGTGGCGACGACGCTCGCCGCCGCGCATGACCGCGCCCCTTCATGGTCCCGAGCCTCAACGAATATACGATCGAAGCGACGGCCTACGCCGCCGAGCGGCTCGGGCTGGCTTCACGCCCCATGAGGCCGTACGCCGCGCGCGCGACAGGCACCGGCTGCGCGAAGCCATGCGTGGCCGGTCTGGCCTCCCGCCCAGTCGCGCCGGGCGGCCAGCCTCGACGCGGTCGGGCCGCTCGCGGACGAGATCGGCTATCCCGTGGTGATCAAGCCGACGACCTCGGCCGACAGCCGGCTGGCGCGGATCGTGCGGACCGCGGCCCTGCCGGCGACGACCGAGGACAGCCGAGCAGGCTGCGCTCGACGCCGACATGCGCAAGCGGGATTTCCACCTCGTTCATCGTCGAGGAATTTCGGTGGGGCCGCTGCTTTCGGTGGAAGTCGGGCTTCGCGACGCCGTCTTCTTCGACTTCATGGTTTCGAACGCATCCAGGCGGCGCATGACGAAACGATCGAGCTTCGGATCGATCATGCCGGCATCGCTCGGCCTGGAGCATCGGGCCGCCTGCATCGACTATGCGCATCGCGTCGTCGAGGCGCTGGGCTTCGATCGGCCTGTTCCACATCGAGATGATCCTGACCGGTGAAGGCCCGAAGCTGGTGGAAGCGAATCCACGACTGATGGGGGGCTCCATGCCCTTCGTCTACGACTTCACGACCGGCGACTTCATCCACGACAGCTGCTCGCCATCCATCTCGGAGAACCGGTCGTTCCCGAAATCCCGGCGGGCCGGTGCAGGTCGCCTCGTCGCGTCTCGCAGCTCGAGGCGGGCACGGTCGCGGAAATATCACCGTGAGCCGCCGTGGCGGTGAGATCAGGCCGGGCATCTGGTGCTCTACGAGACCTATGTGAAGCCCGGCGAAGCGGTGAAGCCGGAGCAGATCGCCGGACGCTTTCGTAGCTCCGCGTCGAGGACGGGACGCCGGTGCGCGAGGCCGTCGAGGCGGTGTGGACGGCAAGCGAGCGGCGTCTCGGCGTGACGCTCACCCGATGACGGCCGTCGTCGACGCCGAAGCGCCGGACATCCGGCGCAACTTCTGGACAGCGGATCGCCATGTTCCTGACCATGGCCGGCGCAGGCAACAGTTTCTGGTCTGCTCGTCGCTGGAAACATCTACGCGGTAACGGGTCTGGCGCTCGATGCCGGGCTGGTTTTCGTCGCCCAGTTCACGGCCGCGATCTTTCTGTCCGGTTTACCGAGCGGCTGCTTGGGCACCCGCCGCGGTGGGTGCTGCTCATCGCCGACGCAATGGCGCTGCTGGTGGTGATGGCGATCGGCTTCTGTGCCCGAGGACAATATCGTTCTGGTCTCGTTCTGCTTCGGCGCGCGGCTTCACCGAAGCTTTGATGAAGTCGGCGCGGGGGGGTGGCGATCAAGATCAACTTTCCGGCCGCCGTCGTGGAGCGGTCGAACGCGCTGCTGGCCGCGCCGCATTATCTCTTCGGCAACGCCGCCGGCGTGGTGCTGGCCTCGCTGATCGTCGAGCGTCTTTCCATAGGCGGCATCGGCCTCGTCGCGGCCGGCCTGCTCGCACTGTCGATCTGCTGCTATCTCGGCTGACCCTGCGCGACGACACTGCCGCGGCGAAGGATCGCGACTTGTGGCCGCTCGCCCGCGCCGCGACGGTGTTGCGCACGAATGCCGAGGTTGCGCTACGCGCTCGGCTATGTCTTTGCTCGCACGGCCCTGTTCCAGGGTCACCAGATCGCCCGCACGCTGGTGCCGATGGACAGGCTGGGGTTGACGGCGTCGCAGTCGAGCGTGTTCCAGCTTCGCCGTCGCGGGCATCCTCGTCGGCACCGTCGTTGTGGCGATGTTCCTGACCGGCGAGAGGCGGCGGCTGGTGCTGCTGCCGGCCGGCATGGCGGCCACCGCGCTGTTCTGCGTGATGCCGTGGATGACGTTCTCGCCCATCGTCGCCCTGACCGGCTATTTCCTGTTCCTGGCCTTCTTCGAGATCACCTCTCAGGGCGCAGAACGCCATGCTGTTGGCGGCGGACGATACGCAGATCGCCACGGCGATGGTCAGTGTTCTACGCGCTGTCCTATGCCGGGATGGCCGCGGTGATCCTGGTGACCGGGCTTTTCAGCGATCTTCGGCGGTGTGCCGTGGTGGCGCTGGCGTCGCCGCCGCGGCGATCCTCGTCTCGCTGGTTCTCGAGACGCGTCTGCGGCCTGCGATCAGCGCCTGAGGCTTCAGCGTCGAAGCGGTTTCGCGCAGCGCCAGCTCGCATGTCTCGGCATTGCCGATCCAGTAGCCTTCCACTCGCGATGGAAGCGCGGCATCATCTCGTGCGGCGCGATGTCGGGCATCGCGTTCAGCTCGCGCGCGAGGTGAATGAACTGCCAGGCGACACGACGAGGATATCGATGTCCCGCAGCGCGCCGAGATAGTCGAGCTCGCCGCGCACCCGGTCCATGAAATCGGCGAAGCCTTCGGGCATCCGGCCCGTCGCTCAGGCCGTGATCCATCGCCGCCCAGTAGTCGGCGATCGCCGAAGCGCGCTGTGACGCGCTGGTGCCGTTGAAGCGGGTCGGGACAGGTAGATGAATTCCATGCAGCCCGTCGCGGACCTCGCAGGGCAGGCCGGGAAACCGCTCGGTGAATGGGCGCGGCGGTTTCGAGCGTGCGGCGGAACGGGGAGACGAGCAGAAGGTCGGGGGCTTCGCCATGCGTTCGGCAAACGCGGCAGCCTGCGCGTATCCCTTGTCGCTCAGCGGTCCTTCGGCGTTGCTGGCGGTCTTGAGGCCGGCATTCGCCGCGCTCTCGGCATGACGAAGAAAGGTGATCTGGCCTGCCATCGTCAGATGTGCCCGCGCCGCCGCTGGCATCAGTGGACCAGCGCCGCGTCGTGGAGTCGAGGATGCGACGCTCGATCGCGTCGGCGCTCTCGGTCGCGTCGAGCACCACGATGTCGGGGCCGAGTGCGGCGATCGCGAGGAAGTTCTCGCGGACGCGGTGACGTGCGAGAAATCGCGCTCCTCATAGGCGAGGTTGCCCTTGTCGCGCTTCATGATCCGGTCGAGAACGATCTTGGGCTCGAGGTCGAGGAATGATGATCAGGTCCGGCTTTGGGATGTCGACATTGTAGCGCACGATCGACAGGGTATATCGACGCCCCGCTCGACGTTGAAGGCGAGCGTGGAGAACACGTAGCGGTCGCAGATCACGGCACCGCCGGCGGCCAGCGCCGGATCGACGACCTCGACGATGTTGCGGTGGCGGTCGGCCGCCGACAGGAAGCGTCAGGAGACGTCCGTCGGCGGCCGTGCCGTGGGCCAGGTAGGACTTGACCACCGGCTCGTTGCGGTACCAGTCAGTGGGCTGACGGGTCCGGGTGACCGTGACGCCGCGGCCTTCAAGCGTGCCCTGAAGCCGTTCGACCTGGGTGGTCTTGCCGGTTCCGTCGAAGCCGCAGATCGCGACCAGCATGCCTTCGCGGCGTGCCGGCTTGCGCCAGAACAGCGCGTAGTCGGCGGGGTCCAGATCGATAGCCATCTGACGTATCAGCCGTCGCTTCGCTGGCTGTCGGTGCGCGCCGGTCCGTTTCCGGCACGGACGGGAACCGGATCGTCGGGAACCACGATCAGATGCCCGAACTCGTCGCGCTTGGAGCGCAGATAGGGCAGCAGATGCGAGAAATGGACGGCGGCGACGGGAATGACCTCGGTCACCTCCAGGCCGGCTTCGGCCATCAGCTCGATCTTGTCGGGATTGTTCGAGATCAGCCTGATCTTCTTCAGGCCGAACCAGCGCAGGATCGGCTTCGCGATCTGATAGTTGCGCTCGTCCTGATGGAAGCCGAGGTCGCGAAACGCGCCGGCAGTGGTGTAGCCCTGGTTCTGCTGCAGGCGCATCGTGCGGACCTTGTGGAACAGGCCGATGCCGCGCCCCTCGTCGGGCGTGTAGAGGATCAGGCCGTTGCCAGCCTCGGTGATCATCCGGAAGGCTTCGTCGAGCTGCCATTTGCAGTCGCAATGCGTGTCGCCGAAGGATTCGCTGGTGATGCAGGCGCCGTTGATGCGGACGATCGCGTCGTCGTCGAGGTCGCCGAGATAGATGGCGCTTACCGTCGCGAATTGCTCCGGCCGGTGCTCGACCCTGAAGACGCGGAGCTTGAAACGGCCCCATATGTTCAGAATATCGCACTCTTCGGTCTGTTCAACGATCCTGACTTCCATCTCAACCTCGCATCTGTCGCCAACTGGCTTCGCATCAAAATCTAAATATTGATAACTGCCGAAATTTTGATACCGTAGAGACATAAATGTCAATCTTTTGTCGTTGCCGCATTAATGATCCAAGCGGTTTTCGACACAGGCGAGCCGTATGATCGAAGCGATTCTCGATACTCCGGCACCGATTAGCGGCACCGTTGTCGCCGCTATTTCCCGGCGCGGACATGCATTGAGGCGGCAAGGCCGCCATGGCGCATCCGCGCGTTCCGTTTTGCAGATTCTATCAGAAGCCAGCAGGGAGTGATTCCGTCATGTCGATCAGCGTTGTCGCCAGTCAGCCAAACGGCGCCGTTCAGCCCACGATCCCCGTCGCGCCGACCGGGTTTTCGCTGGAGCAGTGGCAGACCTTCGAGCGCGATGGCATCCTGACCATCGAGGACGCGATCTCCCCCACCGACGTGAAGCGCTACCTGGCCGCCGCGCAGGAGTGCCTCGAGCGCTACCCCAACTACTCGCCGCAGAACACCTGGAAGATCACCCGGCTGATCATGGAGCATCCGGTGTTCCAGGACCTGATCGACCATCCGCGGCACATCGGATACGCCTACGACATCTTCGGCGACCACACGCGGCTCGGGCAGGCCGATCTCTTCGTTCGGCCGAAGCAGGGCGTCATCAACCACTGGCATGTCGACGGTCCCCGGGCGGTCCCGTACCGGACGTTCTCGCCGATCCTGCCCTTGAAGCTGCGCATCGGCTACTGGCTCACCGACGTGCCGAACGACAATATGGGCAATCTGGTCTACCTGCCGGGCAGCCATGCCGCCGACTACGAGCTCGAGCACAAGGGAACCGGACCGCTGGAGGGCGAGAAGGTGCTGCGCTGCAAGGCCGGCACGATCACGATCGCCCATGCGAGCATGTGGCACAAGGTGGCCGCCAACCACAGCGACCGCACCCGCATCAACATGTTCCTGTCCTACATTCCGAGCTGGATCACCGGCTATTACAATTTCCCGCCGGAGTTCGTTTCGACGCTGTCGCGCGAACAGCGCATCATCCTGCGCGCCTATGAAGAGAAGGAGGACCTTTCGCGGCCGCCGCGCGAGGACCTTCCGCTGTTCATCGATCCCTCGGCGCCGCCGATCGAGAAGGGCGAGGAACCGCACAAGGTCCGCCGCCTGACGCGATACGAACGCTATTTCAAGGCGCATTGATCGGCGTTCCGCGTGAGTCCGCTCGCGGCGGCCGCAGACCGTCTCCTGGAAGGCAATCCCGCCGAGGCCGACGCGGCGCTGGACAGCGCCGCGCTGCGGGGAGAGCTGGTTGAGCGGGGCGATTTTCTGGTTCCGGCCGAGGATCGCGTCCGCCTGGGCGCAACCCCCTGGCGTGAGGAGTTCGCCGCCTGGCGCGAGGCAGGATTCGTCTTCTGCCTCGTGAAACGGCACGATCTCGCACCCGGGGACCGCGAGGCCCTCGACATGCTGTTCGCCGAGTTGCGGCGCGATGTTCGCAGCGACATGCCGCCGATCTGGCTGACCGAGCGAAGCATCGTTTCGCTCTACCTGCCCGATGCCAGCGATCTTCGGCCCGTTCCGTCGATGCATGCATTCGAGGACGCATCCGCCATACACCGAATCTGCGTGACATCCTTTTCGCGGCATCTTGAAAGGGAGGGTCGCCTAAGGGGCGTACTCGGCCGCCGCGCGCCCCGTGTCTTTCCGCTCGGGGCGCGCTACGCGGCGAGTCTGGAGGTCGTCGCCTCGCTGCTCGGCGGCAGTGCCGCCGGCGAAATCGCGACCGCGTTCCGGTCGACGGACGATGCGATGCCGCGATCGCTGTTCTTCGACCCCAAGCCGGCGAACATGGTCGTCCGTTCGTCGGAGAGGCCGCTGATCTGGAGCGATCCCGATGTTCGGACCTTTCGCGTGGACCTCGACATGCTGTTTTGGGAGACGCCCCGAGCCCTGCAGCTGATCCTGACCTATTTCGCGTTTCCGGTCGCCTTCGAGAGCGGCGGCGACGACGTCGCGCGCCTCGAGGGCCAGATACGGCGGCTGATCAGGAGCTGTGAGGAACTGGATGCCGGCCGGGCGGAGGAGGTGCGTGACCTCGTCTGGTACCATCTGGTCCGGAACTTCACTGGCGCGGCCAAGGCAGCGCACAACGACAAGGCGCTGCAGATGGCGGAACTCGTCCTCGCCGCAACCCTGTCGGGCGATTTCGTGCGGGCGCCGGCCCTTGCTTCGGCGCTGCAACAATGGATCGACGAGAATTCGGGAGAGCTGCGTGCCGATCACGGTTGAGGAACTGGACGAACTCGCACGCGAACTCGCGCGGCTGCATCGAGAACTCGTCACGCTGAGCCCGCAGAAGCGGTTTCATCTGATCTCGAAGTCAACGACGATCGCCGACGTCGAACTGGAGGCTGCGTTCGGCGAAGCCGTCCAGAAGAGGCTCGGCCGGGACACGCAGATTTTCGGCGAGGAAGCCGTAAGCTCAAACCGCGTGGTGAGGACCGGCGGCTCGGCGACGCTGTATCTCGACGCCATCGACGGAACGCGTTTGTTCGTCGAGGGACGCAGCGACTATGCGTGTACCTTCGCGATCGAGGAGGCCGGCCGGCTCGTCGGCGGCTGCGTCTATCTGCCCGGTACGGACGAGCGTTTCATCGCCCGTCCCGGTGAAAGTGTCCTCTATCGCAACGGCCGGCCCGTGGCGCTCGACCGGCGGTTCCGAAACCGCCGCGCGGCCGTACGCGAGCGTGACTTTCCCGATCCGCGCGATCTCAGGCGCCAGCTCGAGAAAGCTCATTTCGTCGTGCTCGGCCTCGGCTCGACGGCGCGACGGCTTTGCGAAGTCGCGAACTGGGACCTCGCCGGGTTTTCGAAAACCGTCGGCTTCACCAATGGCACGCCGCGGCTGTGGGGCATCGCCGGAGGGCTGGTGCTGTGCGAGGCGGCCGGGCACCAGTTCTGGTTCGACCCCGATACGCGCGTGATGGCGATCGGCCGGGCGGAGCTTGTCGAGACGATCGCGTCACTGGCCGCGCCGGGGCTCCGCGAAGGGTCGCTCGATGCGCTGTGGCAGCGCTTGGGCAGCACGATGGAGGCGGCGGGATGAGGGACCGGCAAAAAGGCATTCTGATCGCGTTCTGCGGCATCGACGGAAGCGGCAAGACCACCCAGGAGGACATGCTCGCGTCATGGCTCACGAACCGCGGCATCGAAGTTCTGCAGACGAAGCAACCGACCGACCGCTACCGGAAGGATCCACTGGTTCGCGGCTACATGTACGGCACGGGCAGCGAGATCGGCCTCGAGGAAATGGCGCTGATGGCCGCCGCCGACCGCCAGTTTCACCTGAGGACGGTCATCCGGCCGGCGGTCGGGCAGGGGCAGGCGGTGTTGTGCAACCGCTACATCTACTCAAGCTACGCCTTCTTCGCGGCGCGCGGCCTCGAACCCGATTTCATCAAGGCGATCAATCCGAAAGTCGAGACGCCCGATCTCACCGTGCTGTGCGACATCCCCGCCCGGACGGCGCGGGAGCGGGTCAGCGCCCGCGACGGGCAGGTGATCAAGATGGAGGAGGCGCGGCTCGGCTTCATGGAGGAGGTGCGGCAGAACTTCCTGCGTTTCGCCGACGAAAGCTTCCTGATCCTCGATGCGCGCCGGCCGGCCGAGGACTGCCACGCCGAGGTGGTCGGGCGCGTTTCGACGTTGCTGCCGGCAACCGTCGGCGATGCCGCGCGGGCCGGCGCCAGGGTTTGATGCGGCGCTGCGCGGCGTATCGCTTCACGACGGCATAGTTGCAGAAATCATCAAACCGCCACAAATCTCATCTGAGTCCATCAAGTACAAAATTTGAGAAAATGCGGCTTGATAAGCCGAAATTTGGATAATAGCATGTTCTTTCAACGAGGACATGACAGTTGCGTGACAAGGTGGTAACGGTGCGAAAGCGTGCGGCAGACAACCTTGAATTGCGGGTTTCGCATCTTCTCGCCAACACCCGCGCGTTTCTTCAAAAGCGCAATCTCGATGCGGCCCTGCTCAAGGAAAAGGCGGTCCAGCAGTATCCGTCAGCGCAGGTGCTCCTGACCAGTTCGCCGGTTCAGGGCCTCGCGACGCCGACCAGCGATATCGATCTCGTGGCCGTCACGTCCGACGCGCTGTCGAAGAACAGGATGGCGACCCAGATCTATGTCGGGGAGCATCACTGCGAGGTCTCCGCGGTCAGCCATGACGAGCTCGCGGCATCGTTGAACGCTTTGCGCACGCTGGCCGGAAGCGATCCGCTCGACGTGATGCGGACGATCCAGAAATGGGACAAGTCGCATCCCATTCCGCGGAAATATCTCGAGCGCATCGTCAACGGCGTTTCCCCCGAAGGCGAGGCGCCGCACGCGGAACTGATTCCCGATCTGGCAACCGTCTGGGCATTGCAGGCCTACCAGCGTTTCGTCGAGAATGCCGCCGCGCTCTGCCTGTCGGTCGCGGCAGGTGAGGATCGCAGCCCGGCAGTCTATGCCGCCGGCGCGGTGACGGACGTCATGGACGCCCTGCTCTGCGAGGCCGGGTTCGTCTATTCCAACAAGAAGTGGATCCTGACCCGCTGGACCAAGGATGCCGGGCACGCCCTGCGCGATGCACCGGACACCCTGTCCGCCACCAACATTTCGGCCCTGCTGCGGGATATCCGTTCCGGTCTGGGCGGCGAACTGCCCGGCGGGGCCGCCGCCAGAGTGCTGGAACTGGGCGCCGCACTCGCAGGGCGCCTGTTCGGCGACGACGTCGAGCGGCATTCGCGCTTTGCCTTCGCGCAAGCGGCGGATGCCCGCATGCTGCCCTTCGGCAAGGGTGCGCAGGTGGCGCTGTTCAACGGCCGGGCGGCGGTGCTGCGCGGCGATCTGCCGGTCGATCTTTCCGAAACGATTCCGTTCGAAGGACGCGACAGCGTGCCGGCGGACAAGGCCCGCTCCTTCCTGACGGCGATCAGGACGGGGCTGGCGAAAGTGGAGTTGGCCGCATGACAGCCGCGCTGCGCAATCCCGTCGGCGACACTGTGCTTCCGCACAATGCGATGGTGGACCGGACGCGTTTCTTCCCTGGCATCGGACTCGACTTCTCGGCCGACGGCGCCGGGCATGTCCGCAAGCTCGTCGAGATCGCCTGGCTGATCATGGCCGAGGGCCATCCGATCATCGAGGACATGGACGGCGCGATCGACTCGCCCGAACTGATGCAGTCGCTCAAATATGTCTTCGCCGAATTCCTGGCCGATCTCGACCAGCGGATCGCCGGTGGTCACGGCATCGCGTCGGCGCATCATCTGGCGCTGGCCGCCGAGCATGGGACGACCGGGCTCGCGCGGCTGACGGGACCGGAATTCTGCACGCTGCTCGGGCTCGACGACGCGCTCGAGCCTGCCGCCGAGCATGCGCGGGCGACGGCACTGTGGGCGCGGCTTCTGGCCGATTTTCCGATCGCGCTTGTCGATCCGCTGCAGCCGGAAAACCAGGGCGCGGTGCTCACAGCCCTGCGCAAATGGACCAAACTCTGCAACGAGGCCGGTATCGAGGCCGATTTCCTCGTCGAACTGATGAAGGCGGTGTGACGTGACGACAGCGTTTCTCGACCGCCATTCGAAAGTGTTCGGCCGCTCGGCGACGCTGATGCTGAAGATCGCCGGGCTGACCGCCAGCGAGAGCGAGGGGCGCGGCGCGCATATCATCGATTCGGAAGGGCGCGACTGGCTCGACTTCGGATCATTCGGCATTCATCTGCTCGGCCATTGCAACCCGGCGATCGTCGAGGTCGCGCGGGCGCAGGTGTCGCGCTTCGGACTGTCGTCCAAGATCCTCGCCAATGAATGGGCGGTGTCCGCCGGCGAGAAGCTGTGCGCGCTGACGGGAGGGCGTCACCAGGGCGTGCTGTTCGCCAATTCCGGTTCCGAGGCGATCGAGATTACCATCAAGATGTGCCGCATGGCGACCGGGCGGCGCCGTTTCGTGGCCCTCGACGGCGCCTATCACGGCCGCACCGACGGGGCGCTGCAACTGTCGAGCTCGTACGTGCGCCACGCCGGCGCGCCGGCGGCGGGCGCGGTCGACTTCGTTCGCCCCGGCGATACGGAGCGCCTCGCCGACCTGCTCAGGACCGGCGGCATCGCCGGGGTTTATGTCGAGCCCGTACAGGGCGAAGGCGGCATCCGGCCGGTCGACACCGATTTCCTGTGGCAGGTGCGCGAGCTCTGCAACGCCTACGGGACGCTGATGGTCTGCGACGAGATCCAGACCGGGCTCGGCCGCGCTGGGCAGCTCGTCCATTGCCCGTCGGCCGACATCATCACCTACGGCAAGACCCTTGCCGGCGGCATCGTGCCGGTCGCGGCCGTCGTCTTCGATACCGCCAAGATCGGCAATCACGCGCGCGACCCGATCGCCAGCGCGTCGTCCTATGCCGGCGGTGCGCTCGCCGGGGCGGTGGCGGCGGCCGTGGTCGATACCGTGTCGGCGCCCGGCTTCACCGACGACGTGAAGTCCAAGGGCGCCTTCGCCATGGCGGCGCTGCGGCGGGCCTTCGCCGGCTTCGAGGGTATCGTCGACATTCGCGGCAGCGGCCTGATGATCGGCCTCGAATTCACCTCCCCGGGGCTCGTCGGCGAAACGATCCTCGAGGCGGCCGAGCGCAACCTGCTCGTCACCTTCTGCCTCAGCGCGCCGACGGTGCTGCGCCTCTATCCCCCGGCCGTCTCCACCCAGGAGGAGATCGCCGACGCGGTCACCCGGCTGCGCGAGGCGGTCGACGCCGCCTGGGCAACCACGACCGCCCCCACCGGCGACCAGCTTTCCAGGGAAGCCGTATAGCCCACAACAACGAGAGTGTTTCCATGCCCCGTGTGATCACCACCGTCGATCTTGCCGATCTTGCCGAACTCGATGTCTGGCCAACGCTGGTGAACTTCGAACGCTACCCGGACCTGATGGAGGACGTCGTCAGGGTCCAGGTGCTGGAGCGCAGCGAGACCAGCATGGTCAGCTCCTGGGAGGTGCTCCTGAATGGCAGCCAGTTCACCTGGACGGAGCGCGACACGCTGACCGCGCCGCGGCTGATCGAGTTCGAGCAGATCGACGGCGACCTCGAGGTCTGGAAGGGCAAATGGGAGTTGCTGCGCGACGGCGACAACCTGTCGGCAGCGCTGACCGTCGATTTCGACATCGGCATTCCCTCGCTGT
>JAMLJD010000040.1 GCA_023953775.1 Rhizobiaceae bacterium
GCGTCAACGTGGCCGAGAGCCCGACCGCGAACACCGCCGTGCGCATCAACCCGACCTACTTCGAGTGGCTTCAGGGCCTCGTGAAGTAAGGATCGATCGCCTCCGGTGAAGACCGGGGCATAGGCGAGACAAAGAGGCGCGGCGGTTTTCCGCCGCGCCTTTTTCGTGCGCCGCGATGGCTGCGCCTGAAAACCGTCGGCTCGACGCCGGGATCCGCCTCGACATCGACGTTCGTCCGGCCCTCCGCTGAAATCGTTTCAACTTGGTCGCGCGCCGCCGCCTGCGTCGCGGAACGCTAACGGTGGTAACACCGCGTCACCGTCCGCTCCTGGCCGGGATACAAAATATCGACGTCCTGACCCTAAAGATGAACCGCTCTAGGCTCGGGACTCAATTGATCCACCATAATAGGATTGCAGCGATCAGAACGGCAGCGAGGAATGTGTCTGCGCGCTTGTCGTAGCGCGTTGCAATGCGGCGGAAGTCTTTGAGGCGGCAGAACATGCGCTCGACGAGGTTTCGTGACTTGTAGGCTTCGCGGTCGTAGCTGTGCGGATGTTTGCGTGTCGGGTTTGGCGGGATGACGGCTTGGCATCCGCGCTTCGCCAGCCAATCGCGTAGTGAACGGGCATCGTAGGCGCGATCGGCAAGCAGTTTGGCGGGAACGGGGCTATGCTGGAGCAAGACCGCCGCTCCCGTGAGGTCGTGGACGTTTCCTGGTGTCAGCGTGAAGGCATAGGGGCGCCCGCGGTGATCTGTCAGCGCATGAACCTTAGTCGTCCGTCCGCCGCGTGATCGGCCGATGGCGTTGTCGAAGGCCCCCCTTTTGCGCCGGCGGCCGAGCGATGCGCCTTGACATGGGTGGAGTCCACCGCCGCCACCCCGATCACTCCGCTGGAACCCGTCAGCGCATAGAACACATCCTCCCACACGCCCTGTCTGCTCCACCGGTTGAAGCGGTTGTAGACCGTCGTGTAGGGACCGTATTCGGCGGGGCAATCGCGCCACCGCGCGCCCGTCTTTAGCATGTGAATGATGCCGGAAATCACACGATGGTCATCGACCCGGTGGGCCCCGCGCCGCCCTTTCGGGAGATAGGGCTCGATGCGCGCCCATTCCTCCTCGCTCAGCCAAAATAGATCCGCCATTCAAACTCTCCTCTCGTTGGAAAGCTTGAATCACAATTCACATCCACACGGAATCCGCTAATTGAGTACGGAGCCTAAGGGGCTCAGTCGTCCTGGCCGGGCATCAGCCCCAGTGTCGAGAATATCGAGCCGTTTCGCTCTTCCGTAACGTAGTTCTCGATCGCGGTCGCATAGCCCACCACGCCGCGCTGGCGTTCGCGTTCGGCGTAGCCCGAGAAATAGCGCCAGAAGGACGAGGCGTAATCGTAGAAGAACGCATCCGCCACGCTCTGCTCGCAGAGATTTCCGTCGACGCAGAAGGCGAGGCGATTGAGGAAGTAGAGCACCTTCTCATAGCGCGCCCGGAATTCCGCAAGCGACATGTCGGGACCTGCGACGCTCAGCGCCTGGAGCCCGACCTGCCGATAGTAGACGGCGAGTTCCTCCTGCGAGGGGTTCTGCCCGAGCTGGCCCGCGAATTCGTTGTTGAGGGACGCGAGACGGTCCTTCACGACCAGCTGCGCGTTCTGGAAGTCCGGCTGGTCCCACAGCTCGACGAGCTGCAGCGTCTGCTGAACCCGCTTTTCCTTGCGCGTTTCGGAATACTGGTAGATCGAGAAGATGCCGCCGAGAATGATGAACACCCGGACCAGGACATCGGCCCAGGCGTAGATCAGCATCCGCCAGTCCCGCGACGTGAACGGGTTGGTCTCCTCCGTCACGTCCGGCCCGGACGCCTCGGGAAACTGATCCGACATCTCGGGCATGGCGAGCAGTTCCTTGCGGCGCGGCTTGCGCGCCGGCCTGTCGCCCGGCCCGGCGGTTGGTTGAGGTTCGCCGCCCGGAGCGGCCGTCATCCGCAGTCGCCGAGGTCGATCCGCTTCACCGGGTCGAGCACCAGGTTGGGGTTCTCGAGCTTGCGCTTCAGGCAGGCAAGATCCTTGCGGGCGACGAGAAAGGACAGGTCCGGGACGTCCAGCGATTGCAGCGGATTGGGCAGCGGATCGATGATGAACCGCATCGTCTCCTCGCAACTGTGCAGGTCGACCGCTACGGCGGTCGACTCTTTCTCGGCGTAGTCGGCGTAGCGGTCGAGGAAACACTGCGCCAGCGCCGAGTTTGTGACCAGCGACGTCACGCACAGGCCGCAGCCGTCAGCCGCGCGCGCCTCGACGCTGGCGAGAAATGCGGCAATCAGGATCGCGGCGGTCCGGCCGCGTGACGTCAACTTCGTGTGCGGCATGTCGATTGCCCGATGTTGAAGCGGACCGCACTTGCGGCCCGCTCGCTTGTCCTATGTTTAGCCTTCGAAGTCCGTTCCGTGAAGATCAGCTTCGCGTCTTCGTCTCGACTTCGTAGATCAGCACCGTGCCCTTCGGCCCGCCGCCACCCTGGCTGCTGGCGCCGTACTTGGCCCCTCCACGGGTCGCGGGCGCGGAACCGATATCGCGCAGAAGGCCGGCAAAGCCCTCGGGATGCGTGAGCGAACGGGTCATCGTGCGCACGGCTTCCTGTTCCATGAAGGCCAGGTCCTCCATGGCGCCCTTGCCTTCCGTCAGCACGACGATCATCCGCTCGACACCGTAGCTGTCGTCGGTGAAGCGCAGGATCGGCGTATCGACTACCGCGTCGGCCTGCAGCCGCTCGACATACATGTGCCCGATCGAATAGTCGCTGCCGACATAGAGCACGTTCATGTCGAGAGGCTTGCCGGACCTGTTTTCGGCCTGCACGTAGACGACGTCGCACGAATAGCTCTCGGGCAGGTCTCCTGCCTGCATGGGCACCCGGTTCTCGGGCGCGGCCAGCGTGTAGTCCTGGCATGGAGCATCCATCGGTTCCGTCGCGCCGTTCGCTTCCGGGCTGCCGATCCGGTTCGCCCGCGCGATCTTGAATGAAACTTCGAAGCCGGACGGAATCTTGAAGTCCGATGCAGCCGCCAGCCGCGACAGGTTGGTGGCGCGGAAGATCTTGACCAGCGTCTCGCCGACCTCTTTCTCGAGGCCCTCGGGGGTGCTCCCCTCTATACCGATCGACGGCGGCCGGCGGCCGGGAGTGAGCGCGATCTCGGCGGTCGGTGGCAGGAACCACAGCCGCGGCTTGGTGCTCATCGCCGCGCGGTCGTCCACCACCTTGCCGTCGGAAACGAGGACTGCGGCGTCGTTTTCGCTCAGCAATGCCAGCTTCACGTCGGCGCTCTCGCCGGGGTCGACGAGCGTCATCTTGATCGGCGTTTTCTCGTCATTCGCAATCCGGTCGAGAATCGCATTGATCTCGGCGACCTGCTCTTCCGTCGCCCACTGCATGTTCGGCCGTGCGACCCTGAGATCGTGGTCGAACACCATGAAGGCGACGCGGGCATAGCCGTTCTCGGGGATCGCCGCGACGTCCATTGCCGGCTTGCCCTCATATTCGACCGGCCGCACCCTGCTGGTCAGCGTGCTCGTCGAGACGACCTCGAGATAGCCCTTGGCGTCCTCGAGATTGTCGTTGGCGTTTTCGAGAACCGCGAGGATGGCGCCCGGGGCCAGACCATGCAGCGCACCGGCCTCGACTTCGGTTCCGGCCGGGTTCTTGCGGATTTCCCACTGCTTGACGAAGTCGCCACCCGTCGTGCCGAAGACCGGAGCGTCGAGCCGGCCTTCGAACAGAGGCGTCGGCCGCGTTCGGTTCTCCGCCGCATAGGCCTGGATGATGCTCTGGCTGAGCTGACGGTAGGAGACGTTCGGGTTCTCTGCTATCTTCGAGAACAGCGTGTAGGTGAACAGGCCAAGCTTCTGTGCGTCGTCGGAGCCGCGCGGCAGAAGCATCTCGGGCGTCGTCTCGACGGTCTGGGCCGCGAAGAAGGCTACCAGTCCGCCTTCGGCCGCTGTTTCCGCGCCTGTTGCTTCGGTTTCCTCGGCATAAAGGGCAAGCGCGCGGCTCGCCTCGGGTTCACCGTCGACGCCGCGTGTGGCGGTCTGCGGTGCCGCCGCCTTCGCTTCGGCTTCAGCTTCCGCGAAGGCCTCGTCAGGTATGCCGAGCACTGACGGCTCGACCTTGCGCTCGGTGACATCATCCTCGCCGACAGGCGCGGCGCGTGTCGCGGTGCCCGAATGGCATGCATCGATCACGATCCACACGAAAGCGCCCTTGTCGCGGATCGCCTGCACGGCATCACCGATCTCGTTGTCCGCAAATGCGGACGGAATGCCCTTCGAGCGGTCGACCCAACGGTTGGTGTCGGCGGGCAGGAAAACCTCGTCCAGCCCGTCGGGCTCCTGAGTCACGTCGACGGCGGGCTGCTGCGTGCCATGTCCCGAGAAATGCAGATAGACGAAGTCGCCCGGTGCGACCGTTTCGGCGAGTTTGGTCAGTTGCCCGGTAATGGCGTCGTGCGTCGGGGATTCCAGCGCGCCGTCCAATCCATCGGCGAGTACCCTTATGTGGGCGGGTTCGAACTTCGCCGGCGAATCCTCTTCGAGGAAGGTACGCACCAGCCGGATGTCGTTGTTCGGCCCGACAAGGTCGGCGCCCTTGAGATTCGGATATTTCGTTACCGCGACCAGAAGGGCGTGGTTGGTCCGCGCCAGCGCCGGCGCGGCAGCGAAAACCGTTCCCGCGAGCGCGATCGCAACGGCCGCCAGAACACCGTTGCCGCGATTGAGAATGCCCATTCGAATGTCTCCCAAGCCCATTGATCTGCCCCAGCGGCACCTGCTTCGCTGATGATTGGGGCAGTATTTTGGAACCGGGCGGGACAATCAAGCGCCGCGATCAGGCTCTGGTTGGCCAGAGGCGGATTGCGCTGCGGCGCGAAGACGAATTGAATGGGCACCGTGGGTGTGGATTGCATTGAGCGGCAGACGGAACCGGGACCGATGAGGAAAGGCACACTTTTCCGATATCTTGTCATCACGCTGGTGTTTCTGGGCGGGTCCGATCTGCATCCGGTGTCAGCTGGAGCCCGCTGTCTGGACGATGCATGGGATTGCTTGGCGAAAGTGGCACCGGGTGATCCTGCGGACGATGAGCACCCTTTCGGACAGCTGTTTCCCGAGGGCAAGAAGACGGTCTTTCTTCGTGACGAACTTGCCGAGGCCCTCCCTGGCATATTCGAGCCTCTGGTCGACTACCCATCGGCTGACATCGCGCCGGCGCAATGCAATTCCGGGCGGACGCCTTCCACCTACGCGATCCTGATCGGCGCGTCCGAAGCCGGTGAGCTGCTTCCCGACCTGCCGGGTGCGGCGAATGACGTCGATCTGCTCTCGGCTTCCTTTGAGGCGCGCGATGTCGATCCCGGCAATATCTACCGGCTCCTGGGAAATGCGGCGACGCGCAGGGGCGTCGCCACGGCCTTCGAAAAGGTTGCCGCAGCGTCGACCTGCGGTGACCGGATCTATCTCCATTTTGGTGGACATTCGGGGATACCGGAGGCGGTGGTGAGCGGGTTCCTCCCGCAGGTTGCAACGGAAAAGTTGGACGGCTTCGCCCTGACGGATGTTCCCTCGATCGAGAGGATCGCCGCATACCAGCGGTGGGCCGACACCAGCGATAATGCCCCGCCAGGCGAAGAAGGCCGGGCCGTCCTCATGGGCGAGGCTGCGCTCGATCTCGAGAAGCTGAAGGATACGGGCATCCTTCTCGTCCTGAACGAAAACGGCGGGACGCAGGTCTTTTCCCCGCATGATCTGAGCGACTTCATGACGACGCTGCGCAATCGCGGCGCGGACGTGACGGTGACGCTCGATACGAGCCGCGCGACGCTGTCCCGTCTGGCCGAACGCCAGTTTTCGCCCGAAACCGGACAGCTCTGGAAAGTCGATGTCGGCACCGAGGAGGAAGAAAAGACGCCGTGGGCGCCTCTGCCGCTCGGCAGCGACCCGGGCGATTTTGCCGTACTCTATTCGAGCATCGGCGATTCCGAAGCCAGGGAGATCGGCGTCGATGACGGAAGTGGCGGCAAGAAGAACTACGGCGTCTTCACCTTCAAGCTGGCAGCCGCCATCCAGAACCGCGTGAGTGTCACGATCCGCGCCCTTGCCGAGGCCCTGAAGCAGCAGCCGGAAGTGGAGGGGCAGATACAGGCCGCCCGGGTGGTCGCTTCCGATCCGGAGATGACGATCTTCGCCGGCGACGCGCCGGCACCGCAGGCGCTCGACACCATCGTCATCACCAGGCCGGCGCCGACGCGCGGCGCTGCCAAGGTCGACCGGCCCGAGGTCGAGATCGCCGGCGTCGTCGAATGGTCCGCGCCCGTGCGCGCGGTGCTCATCGACGGGCATGTCGCCAATCTCGAGGGCCGCCATGGCTTCAGCCTGCGCGTCCCGCTTACCGCGGGCCTCAACACGCTCGACATCATCGCGCTCACCGGCGACGGCCGCACGCATCAAAGGACGCTCGAATTTCTGTTCGAGGGCGACCGGCAGGCGCTTCAGGGCGAGGGCAAGCGCTACGCGGTGGTCGTCGCCAACCAGACCTACGGCGGCAAGACCGGCTATGCGCCGCTGTCGACGCCCTTCGCCGACGCCGACGCAATCGAAAACGTGCTCGTCTCGCGCTACGGCTTCGTCACCGAGGCCGTGCTTGCGGGCGGGCAGCGCCTCGGCCTGTCGCTGCGCGACGCCACCGGGCGCGACATCCAGTCGGTGCTGCACCAGCTCGGATCGGTCGCCGGCGAGAACGACACGGTGCTCATCTACTATGCCGGGCATGGCGAATACGAGGAGGCGACGACCAACGCCTACTGGATTCCGGCCGATGCCGAATATCGCGTGCCCTTCACCTATCTCTCCGCCGCCGCGATCGCCGATCCGATCACCCGCATGCAGGCGGGCAACGTCATCCTGATCTCAGATTCCTGTTTCTCGGGCGCCCTGATGCGTGGCGGACCCGGTGCGGAGGACGAGATCGCCGATGCCGACCGCATCGAGGCGCTGCTGCGCAAATCCAAGCGCCGCTCGCGCATCCTGATTTCGTCGGGCAACAACGAGCCGGTGTCCGACATCGGCGGCGCCGGACATTCGGTCTTTGCGGCGGCGCTGCTCAACGGTCTCGAGAACATGGAATACGACGCCTTCTCGGCGCTTGAACTGTTCAACGGCTACATTCTCGACGCCGTCTCGGCCAATGCCGATCAGGAACCGCAATACCGGCCGATCGAGCGCGTCGGCCATGATGGCGGCGATGTCGTGTTCGTGCGGGTGCCGCGCGGATAGCGCCCCTACCGCGCCGTCGACCAGGCGAACCACACCGCCACCAGCGCAAGCAGGGCGGACAGCGTACGCCGCGCGATCCGCTCGCGCCGCGGGTCGTTGAGATACGGCTCGAGCGCCCCCGCCAGGACTACGATCGCGCCATGGATGCCGGTTGCGACCAGCACGTAGACCGCCGTTAGCGTCAGCGTCTGGGCAAGCGGCGCGCGGCTTGCGTCGAGGAAGGTCGGCAGGACGGCGACATAGAACACCGCCGCCTTGGGATTGAGCAGGTTGGTCATCAGCCCGCGCATGAAATGGCGTCCGTCCGCGCCGCCGTGCCTGGCGGCGACGTCCGTTCCCGCCGTCCATCCCTCCCATGCGAGGTAGAACAGGAACACCACGCCCGCCCAGCGCAGGCCCTCGTAGAGCGCGGTGGATGCCTGGATCGCCTCGGCCACGCCGAAGGCCGCGATCACGCCGACCACCGCCAGCCCGAGCGCGACGCCGGCGACCGTCGCGAACCCCGCCCGGCGCCCCTCGCTCGCCGAGACGAGCGCCAGATAGGTCATGTTGGGCCCCGGCGTGAGCTCGATGATCAGCGACGTGAAGGCGAAGGCCAGCAGCGCATCGACCGGAAGTGCGACCCAGTCCACCTAATGCGCCTCGTCCCAGTTGAGCGCCGCCCGCGCGTCGACATGCAGCGGCACGGCGAGCGACACCGCCGGCAGCGCGGCGTTCTCCATCACGTCGCGGATCACCGGGATCGCCGCCTCGACCAGCGCGTCGTCGGCCTCGAAGATCAGTTCGTCATGCACCTGCAACAGCATGCGCACGCCGCCGAGCCCCGCCGCTTCGAGCACGCCCTCGATCCGCGCCATCGCGCGGCGGATGATGTCGGCGGCGGTGCCCTGCAGGCGGGCGTTGATCGCGGCGCGTTCGTTGAAGGCGCGGACCTGCGGGTTGGACGAGCGGATTTCCGGATAATGCGCCCTGCGGCCGAACACCGTTTCCACATAGCCATTCTGCCGCGCGAACGCCTTGGTCTCGTCCATGTAGTCGCGGATGCCGGGGAAGCGCTCGAAATACTTCTTGATGTAGTCGGCCGCCTCCTCGCGCGGGATCGAGAGCTGGTTGGCGAGCCCGAATGCAGAGATGCCGTAGATGATGCCGAAATTGATCGCCTTGGCGCGCCGCCGCACCTCCGAGGGCATCCCCTCCACCGGCACGTTGAACATTTCCGATGCCGTCATGGCGTGGATGTCGACGCCGTCGGCGAACGCCTGGCGGAGCTGCGGGATGCCCGCGACATGCGCCAGCACGCGCAGCTCGATCTGGCTGTAGTCGGCCGAGATCAGCCTGTTGCCGGGCTCGGCGATGAAGGCCGTCCTGATCTTGCGGCCCTCCGCCGTCCGGACCGGGATGTTCTGCAGGTTCGGTTCCGACGATGAAAGCCGCCCCGTGGTGGTCGCCGCGAGCGCATAGGAGGTGTGGACGCGCCTGGTCTCGGGATGGATGTAGCCGGGCAGGGCGTCCGTATAGGTCGATTTCAGCTTCGTCACCTGCCGCCAGTCGACGATCTTGCGCGGCAATTCGTGCCCTTCGGCGGCCAGGTCCTCGAGCACTTGCGCCGAGGTCGACCATTGGCCGGTCTTGGTCTTCGAGCCGCCGGGCAGACCCATGCGCCCGAACAGGATGTCACCCAGCTGCTTCGGAGAACCGATCGTGAAGGTGCCGCCGGCGAGCTTGTAGATCTCGTCCTCGAGCCCCGCGGCGGTCTGTGCGAAATCGCCCGACAGCCGGCTCAGGATCTGCCGGTCGACCGAAATGCCGCGCTCTTCCATGCGCGCCAGAACCTCGACCAGCGGCCGTTCCAGACGCTCGTAGACCGAGACCAGCCCCTTGGCGACCAGCCGCGGCTTCAGCACACGCCACAGCCTCAGCGTCACGTCCGCGTCTTCCGCGGCATAGGCCGTGGCTCGGTCGATATCGACCATGTCGAAAGTGACGAGGCTCTTGCCCGACCCGGCGACCTCCTTGAAGGCGATCGGCTTGTGGCCGAGCCATTTTTCCGACAGCGCGTCCATGCCCTGGCCGCCGGTTCCGGCATCGGTGACGTAGGACAACAGCATCGTGTCGTCGAACGGCGCGGTGACGATGCCGCGCCGGAACATCACCAGCCAGTCATATTTCATGTTGTGCGCGATCTTGAGCACGGCTGGATGTTCGAGCAGAGGCTTCAGGAGGTCGAGCGCGTCCTTCTCCGCTATCTGCCCGTCGACGAGCCCTCCGCCCAAAAGGTCGCCGCTTCCGGTCTTGTGCGACAGCGGCACGTAGCATGCGCGTCCGGGTCGCGTCGCCAGCGAGAAACCGCACAGTTCGGCCTGCATCGGGTCGAGCGACGTCGTCTCCGTGTCGAAGGCGACAAATCCCGTCTCGACCGCCTCGGCGATCCAGTCCTTGAGCGTGTCGATGTCCCGCACGGCGACATATTGCGTCGTGTCGACCTTCTCGTTCACCGCTGCCTGCGCGCGGCTGTCGGCAAGTGCTGCGGGCGTGTCGCCGGCCGCCGGCGCGTCTTTGCTCCCGCCCTCGGTCGCCGCTTGCTTCTCCCCTGATGCAGCCTCGCCGCCGGAGCCGACATCGGGTCCGTGTGCGTCCTCGCCGCGCTCGACCTCCACCGCGGCCGGCTCGATCTCCGCTGCCTCGGTACCGCTCGCCTCTGCGACGCGGCGCGTCAGCGTCGAGAATTCCATCGCCTTCAGGAAGCCGATCAGCTTCGGCCCGTTCGGCGGCTGGAGAACGAAATCGTCGAGCCCCTCGGCGACTGGAACATCGTCCTTCAGTCGTACCAGCTCGCGTGAGATCCGCGCTTTGTCGGCATTCTCGATGATCGATTCGCGCCGCTTGTTCTGCTTGATCTCGGCAGCCCGCGCCAGAACGGTGTCGAGGTCGCCATACTCTTCCAGAAGCTGCGCGGCCGTCTTGGGCCCGATCCCTGGAACGCCGGGCACGTTGTCAACGGAATCGCCGGTCAGCGCCTGCAGGTCGATCATCTTTTCCGGCGGCACGCCCCATTTCTCGACCACTTCGGGAATGCCGATCTGCCGGTCCTTCATCGGGTCGTACATGGCAACCCGCTCGCCGACGAGTTGCATCAGGTCCTTGTCCGAAGACACGATCGTGGCGTCGCCGCCGGCTTCCCGGGCCAGCCGGCAATAGGTCGCGATCAGGTCGTCGGCCTCGTACCCTGCCATCTCGATGCAGGGCAGGTCGAAGGCGCGCGTCGCGTCGCGGATCAGTCCGAACTGCGGAACCAGGTCTTCTGGCGGTTCGGAGCGGTTGGCCTTGTATTCGGGGTAGAGCTCGTTGCGGAAAGTCTTTGACGAATGGTCGAAGATCACCGCGAAATGGGTCGGAACGATGCCGACATCGGTGTCCCGCGCATCGCGCAGCAGCTTCCACAGCATGTTGCAGAAACCGGAGACCGCGCCGACCGGCAGGCCGTCCGACTTGCGGGTCAGCGGCGGCAGCGCATGATAGGCGCGGAAGATGTAGCCGGAGCCGTCGACAAGGAACAGGTGATCGCCTTTTTTCATGGCCGACAGGCTTAGACGGAAATGTCGGCACGGGAAAGCGGTTCGGGCCGGCTGCGCCAACATCCTGACAGTCGGCGCGGCAATCACGCGTATGTTACGAAACTGTAATTCAAGCGCCCTTGAATCGCCACGTTCAGGGAACCAAATGCTGGTCATCGGCAATTATTCGCCGAGTCCGGACAAAGGCCCGTCCCCCGCCTGACCGGACACTGCGGCAGCCTCATCCCCCTCTCCGGGCTGCCGCAACGTTTGAAGTAAAGCCGCCGTGGTTTCCCCTCCACCACGGCGGCACTTTTTTGTCTTCCTGGCCCATCATTCGCGGCTTTTCGTTTGCGTCGCGCCCCTTTACCGTGGCGCCGCAGATTCGAAAGGCGTCCAATGTCCAATCTTGAGCCCGTTCTCGACCGTCTCGATCAGGATCTCGACCAGAGCCTTGAGCGGCTCTTCGACCTGTTGCGCATCAGGTCGATCTCCACCGATCCGGCATTCAAGGCCGATTGCCGCGCCGCCGCAGGGTGGCTTGTCGAGGACCTGAAATCGATCGGTTTCGACGCGACCCTCCACGACACGCCGGGCCATCCGATGGTCGTGGCGCATCATAACGGCGACGGCCCGCATGTGCTCTTCTACGGCCACTACGACGTCCAGCCGGTCGATCCGCTCGATCTGTGGCACGACGACCCTTTCGCGCCGGCGATCAAGGACGGCGAGAAGGGCGGCAAGGTGATCACGGGCCGCGGTTCGTCCGACGACAAGGGCCAGCTCATGACCTTCGTCGAGGCATGCCGGGCCTATAAGGCGGTCCATGGAAAGCTTCCCTGCCGCGTGTCGATCCTGTTCGAGGGCGAGGAGGAGTCCGGTTCGCCCTCCCTCAAGCCGTTCATCGAGGCCCATGCGGACGAGCTCAAGGCCGATTTCGCGCTGGTCTGCGACACCGGCATGTGGGACGGCGATACGCCGGCGATCACCGTTGGCCTGCGCGGCCTCGTCGGCGAGGAAGTCACGGTTCACGCCGCTGACCGCGATCTGCACTCCGGCGTCTACGGTGGTGCCGCCGCCAATCCGATCCGCATCCTTGCGAAAGTGTTGGCCGACATCCACGACGCCGACGGCGGCGTGACGATCCCCGGCTTCTACGACGGTGTCGAGGAGACGCCGAGCCAGATCAAGGCGTCATGGGACGGGCTCGGCATGACACCGGAGAGTTTCCTCGGCGAGATCGGCCTTTCGATTCCCTCGGGCGAAAAGGGCCGCTCGGTGCCCGAGTTGGTCTGGGCGCGTCCGACGGCCGAGTTCAACGGCATCTCCGGCGGTTACGAGGGCGACGGCTTCAAGACGGTGATCGCGGCGCAGGCGTCGGCGAAGGTCTCGTTCCGCCTCGTTCACAAGCAGGATCCCGACGCGATCCGCGCGGCGTTTCGCAAGTTCGTCGAGGACCGCGTCCCCGCCGACTGTTCGGTCTCGTTCGAGCGTTATGGGGGGTCGCCGGCGATCCAGTTGTCCTATGACGCGCCGATCGTGGCAAAGGCCGCCTCCGCGCTGTCGGACGAATGGCCGAAAAAGACGCTGGTGCTTGCGATGGGCGGCTCGATCCCCATCGTCGGCGATTTCCAGACCATGCTCGGAATGGAATCGCTGCTCGTGGGCTTCGGTCTCGACGACGATCGCATCCACTCGCCGAACGAGAAGTACGACCTCCGGTCCTTCCACAAGGGCCAGCGCTCCTGGGCGCGCATCCTTGCCGCGCTTGCGAGCTGACCGGAGAAGACCATGACGATCCGCTTCCACCGCCACGATCTTCCGGACCTGTCAAACTACGATGTCGGGGCGATCGCGATCGACACCGAGACGCTGGGCCTGAACCCGCATCGCGACCGGCTCTGCGTGGTGCAGATATCGCCCGGCGACGGGACCGCGGATGTCGTCCAGATCGCCCGCGGCCAGAAGAAGGCGCCGAACCTCGTGGCGCTGCTGCGCAACCGCAAGATCACCAAGATCTTCCATTTCGGGCGGTTCGATCTCGCGGTCCTGTTCAACGCCTTCGGGGTGATGCCCGAGCCGGTCTTCTGCACCAAGATCGCCTCGCGGCTGACCCGCACCTATACCGACCGCCACGGCCTCAAGGACATCTGTTCCGAACTGATCGGCGTGAACCTGTCCAAGGTGCAGCAGTCCTCGGACTGGGCGGCGGATGAATTGACGCCGGAACAGCTCGAATATGCCGCCTCCGACGTGCTGCACCTGCATGCGCTGATGGACGTGCTCAAGGGCCGGCTGGAGCGGGAAGGCCGGACGAAGGAGGCCGAGGCCTGCTTCCGCTTCCTGCCGACGCGCGCCAGGCTCGACCTGATGGGCTGGGACGAACAGGACATATTCGCCCATAGCTGACGGCGGGCCGGACCACGTCCGGCTCGGGCAGGTTCAGGCAGGAGCAGGTTGGTCGCTTGCTGGCCTATTCGGCCGGCAGGATGTGGTCGCGCCGTGCGCGGACGCGGTCGAGCTTCGCCCAGTCCGGACGCTCGAACAGGAATTTGCCCCGTCCGCTCCATTGCACCATGCCGTAGAGGATGACCGGCCCGACCACGCCGGCGATCGTCGCCAGCAGCGAGATCGTGCCGACATCGGTGATGATGCCGGCCTTGAGCAGCACCACCCGCGTGGTGGCCATCGGCAGGAAGAAGGCGAGATAGACCACGATCGAGTGCGCGCCGAGCCATGTCAGCCAGCGCATAGCGCGAACCTTCGACAGGAATACCGCCGCCGCGATCACCACCACGATGCCGGCCGCGCCCAGGGGAAGCGACACCAGCGGCAGTTCGGCGATACCGCCCGTGCTGCCGGAATCGCCGATATCGGGCTGCACGAAGGCGGCGAGCGCCTCCGGGGCGGGGGTGAACACCAGCATCGCATTGACCGGCGCCCACAGCGCGATCGCCACGATCGTCGGCACGGGGTGCGCGCGGATGAAGTCGGCGACGCGGAACACCTGCGTCGCCAGCACATAGCCCGCGAAGAAATAGACGTAGCGCGCGCAGAACTCGTCGAAGAAGATCGAGCCCGTAAGCACGGGCAGCATCTCCATCACCGCTGCCCAGGCGAACACGAACCACACCGGCAGCGTCTTCACGATGCGGGTGAACACAAAGAACACCGGCAGCAGATAGATGAACCACAGCGTGCCGAACGGCTGCACGAAGGCGAACAGGAAGTTCTCGACGGGCGCCGCGACGCCGTCTTCCATCATCATGCCCGGCGCCTTGAAGGCGAACTGGATCGCCAGCCACAGCAGGTAGAAATAGACGAAGTGCACGACCTTGCGGTCGATGTAGCGCCGCCAGGGCCGGTCGATCACCAGGCCGAGGAAAAGTCCGGAGATCAGGAAGAAATCGGGCATGCGGAACGGCCGCGCGAAGGCCACCGCGTAGTGCATCCAGCCCTCGCGGCCGGCCGCCGCCTCGACGCCCAGCGTCGCGTGCACCATCACCACCATGATGATGCACAGGCCCTTGGCCGTATCGACCCAGTCGATGCGGCTTCGCTGGTCGGTGTGAGGCTGCATGTCGGCGCGCCCGTTTGCTCCCGGATTCATGGCCGCAGCCTATCGCGGATGGCGCATCGAACGGTTAACCGGGGCCGAAAGCCGCCGCGATTGCTTAACCGCCCCTTAAACCGCCGCATTTAGTCTCCAGCCGAAGCTGGACGAACAACGGACACGCGGGACGGGATGGCGAAGCGGAAACCACAGCGGCGCGTCGAGCCGACATTCGAGGCGCGCCCGAAAAAGCGCGCCTCCGCCGGCCTGTCCGTCAGCGAGAAAGACCGCGTCGTGCGCAATGGCGCCAAGCCGCGCCGCAAGTCGAAATCGAAGCCGCGCCGCGGCAAGGGCCGCGCCCGCTCCTCGCGCGGCCTGTTCGGCCTCCTGCGCGGCCTCGCCTACTGGACGCTGGTGATCGGCCTGTGGGGTGGCATCGCCACCGCCGGCCTCGTGGTCTGGTACGGCGTCAGGCTGCCCTCCGTCACCACCTGGTCGATCCCCGACCGGCCGCCCAACGTGCGCATCGTCTCCGCCGACGGCGCGCTGGTCGCCAATCGCGGCATGTCGGGCGGCGAAGCGATCGGCCTGCACGAGATGTCGCCCTTCATCCCGCAGGCCGTCATGGCCATCGAGGATCGGCGCTTCTATTCCCATTTCGGCATCGATCCGATCGGCCTGGCGCGGGCCATGGCCGAGAACCTCGTCAAGGGCCGGCTGACGCAGGGCGGCTCGACGATCACCCAGCAGCTTGCCAAGAACCTGTTCCTCGAGCCCGACCGCACCATCGAGCGCAAGGTGCAGGAGGTGCTGCTCGCCTTGTGGCTCGAGCACAAGCACACCAAGAACCAGATCCTCGAAATGTACCTGAACCGGGTCTATTTCGGCTCCGGCGCCTATGGGGTCGAGGCGGCCGCGCGGCGCTATTTCGGCAAGTCCGCGGGCGACGTCACCCTCTCGGAAGCCGCGCTCATGGCCGGCCTGCTCAAGGCGCCGTCCAGGCTGTCGCCGGCCCGCGACCCCAAGGCCGCCGAGGCGCGTGCCCAGGTGGTGCTCGCCGCGATGCGCGACGAGGGCATGATCGGCGAGAAGCAGCTCGCCACCGCGATGAGCGCGCCCGCCGTGCGCGCCGCCGCCTACTGGACAGGCTCGGAGCATTATGTCGCCGACCGCATCATGGAGGAACTGCCCGGCCTGATGGGCGAGGTCCGCGAGGACATCGTCGTCGAGGCCACCGTCGACATGACGCTGCAGCGCGTCGCCGAGAAGTCGATCCGCTTGCTGATCGACGAGAACCGCAAGAAGCTCGACGTCAGCCAGGGCGCGCTTGTCTCGATCGACGCCTCCGGCGCCGTCCGCGCCATGGTCGGCGGCTACGACTACGCCAACAGCCAGTTCGACCGCGCGTCGGAGGCCCGGCGCCAGCCCGGCTCGGCCTTCAAGCCCTTCGTCTACATGGCCGCGCTGGAAAAAGGCATGTTCCCCGACAGCGTGCGCAATGACGCGCCGGTGCGCTTCGGCAAATGGTCGCCGGAAAACTACCACGGCAAGTATTACGGCCGGGTCACGCTCTCGCAGGCGCTGGCGAAGTCGCTCAACTCGGTCGCCGCGCAGCTCGTCATGGAGGTCGGTCCCGAGGCCGTCGTCGAGACGGCCTGGCGCATGGGCATCGAATCCAATCTCGAGCCCAACGCGTCGATCGCGCTCGGCACTTCGGAGGTGACGCCGCTGGAGCTCACCGCCGCCTATGTCCCGTTCGCGAATGGCGGCTTCCGGCCGAAGGTCCACTTCGTTTCCCGCATCACCACCGCGTCGGGCAAGCTGATCTACGAGCACCGCCCGGCCAAGGGTCCGCGTGTCGCCCGCGCCGAGATCGTCGGCATGATGAATGCGATGATGAAGGAGACGGTCGACGAAGGCACCGCGCGCAAGGCGGCCTTCGGCTGGCCCGCCGCGGGCAAGACCGGCACCAGCCAGAAGTCGCGCGACGCCTGGTTCGTCGGCTATACCGCCAATCTCACCACCGGCGTCTGGTTCGGCAATGACGACGGCACGCCGATGAAGGCGATCACCGGCGGCCAGCTCCCCGCGATGGCGTGGCATTCCTTCATGTCGGCCGCCCACGAGGGCGTGCCGGTCGCGGCCCTTCCGGGCAACTGGAACGGCCGCATCCTGTCGCGTATCGAGGAGATCATCGGCGACGGAAATGATCGCGACGGCGCGAACGCATCGCCGCTTCCTGCCCGTGCCGACCGCACGGCATCGATCCGCCGCCCCGAGCCCCCGGCCGAGGTGGGCGGCAAGCGCGATACCACCGTCGGCTCGATCCTGGACGTCATTCTCGGCAATTGAGCCGAATTCGGCGCTTCGATCCTCGCTTATTGGCCAGTGCTCCGCTACATAGCGGGTCGGAGACCGAACCTCATGGCCGACAGCGACCCCCGCAAGACACTCGTGCTCACCGGCGCCAGCCGCGGCATCGGCCACGCCACGGTCAAGCGCTTCTCGCGCGAGGGCTGGCGCGTCATCACCTGTTCGCGCCAGGCGTTTGCCGAGGATTGCCCCTGGCCGGCCGGGCCGGAGGACCACATCCAGCTCGACCTGTCCGATCAGGAAGGCGTAGGCATCGCCATTGCCGAGATACGCCACCGCATCGAGGCCGAGGGCGGCCAGCTCAACGCGCTGGTCAACAATGCCGCGATCTCGCCCAAGTCCGGCGACGGCAAGCGGCTGAATTCGATCGAGACGCCGATGCATGTCTGGCGCGATGTCTTCCAGGTCAATTTCTTCGCCCCGATCATGCTGGCGCGCGGCCTGTTCAAGGAACTCGCCGCGGCTAAAGGGTCGGTCGTCAACGTCACCTCGATCGTCGGCAGCCGGGTCCACCCCTTCGCCGGCACCGCCTATGCCACCTCCAAGGCGGCGCTGTCGGCGCTGACCCGCGAGATGGCGGCGGATTTCGGGCCGCATGGCATCCGCGTCAATGCGATCGCGCCGGGCGAGATCGACACCGCGATCCTGTCGCCGGGTACCGAGAAGATCGTCGAGACCATTCCGCTGCGACGCCTCGGACAGACGTCCGAGGTTGCCGACACGATCTTCTTCCTGTGTTCGGGGCAGTCGTCTTACGTGACGGGTGCGGAGATCCACATCAATGGCGGCCAGCACGTCTGACGGCAGGTCGCGGCGGCCGGCTCAGCTCGGCATCGTCGACAGGTGCGACAAAAGCTCGGCGACGTTCGCGGCCTTGAACTTCTTCATCAGCCGCGCTCTGTAGGCCTCGACCGTGCGTGGCGAGATCGACAGCATCCGCGCGATCTCCTTCGACGTGCGGCCCTCGCCCAGATGCATCACCACCTGGCGTTCGCGCACGGTGAGCCCGTGCACGGGCCGCGCATAGGAAAGGTCGGCGAAGCTCCACACCGCGCGCCGCAGCGGGTCGTCGTCGCGGGTCAGCGAATGGCCGCGAACCCGGCACCAGAACAGCGTCCCGTCCTTGCGCGCCATGATGCGTTCGTCCGAATAGCGGTTCTCGCGTTTCAGCGGCTCGACGCCGACATCCCGGATCTTCACGAACTCTTCCATCGACGGGTAGAGGATCGCAAAGGACTGGTCGAGCAGCGCGTCGCGGTCGTATCCGAACATCGCCGCGAACGCCGGGTTGCAATACCGGATCACCCGGCTCTCGGTCATGACGATCCCGACGGGCGCGTTTTCGAAGGCGATTTCGCGAAGCTTTTCAGTCGGTTCGGTCATGCGTATTTCTACGATATTGCGGGGTCTCACGCACGGCGGCGATAATAGCGGCCGGTTTGCATTGCACCAAGAAGAAACCGGCGCGACGCTTTGCGCCTGCGATGCGAATTGGGAGGAGTATGTCGTCACCGTTCTCAGTGCGCCCCGTCGGGCGCTGCGCCGCGCGTGCACAAGAGACCGGCGTCTGATCGAGAACCCCTCCCGAACACTGTGTTTTTGCCGCGGTTGCCGGACGACGCCGGTGCTGTCGGCGCTCTTGCGAATTCTCGTCGAACCCGTGGAGGACACCAAGGATGAAAAGATATCTGACCGCTCTGGCACTCGCCGGCGCGATGATCGCCGGCCAGCCGGCATTCGCTCAGGAGGACACGGCCAGGATCGCCCTGATCCACGGCTTGTCGGGATCGCCGCTCGAGGCCTACTCGAAGCAGACCCATACCGGCTTCATGCTCGGCCTCGAATACGCCACCAAGGGCACGATGGAGGTCAAGGGCAAGAAGATCGAGATCGTCGAGAAGGACACCCAGTTCAAGCCGGACGTCGCGCGTTCGGTTCTGGCCGAGGCCTATGGCGATGACGATGTGCTTCTCGCCGTCGGCGGAACCTCGTCGGGCGTCACCACCGCGATGCTGCCGATCGCCGCCGAATACGAGAAGATCCTGCTGGTCGAGCCGGCCGTTGCCGACACGCTGACCGGGCCGGATTCCAACCGCTACGTCTTCAAGACCTCGCGCAACTCGTCGATGGACATGCAGGCCCAGGCGCTTGCGCTGAAGCCGGATGCCAACCTCCATGTCGCGACTTTGGCGCAGGACTATGCCTTCGGCCGTGACGGCATTGCCGCCTTCAAGAAGGCGCTCGAGGGAACCGGCGCGACCGTCGAGGCCGAGGAGTATATTCCCCAGCAGACCACCGATTTCACCGCCACGATCGAACGTCTCTTCAACGCGCTGAAGGACAAGGAAGGCCGCAAGGTCATCGTCATCTACGTCGCCGGCATCGACGCGATGACGCCGCTGGTTTCCGCCGATCCGGGCCGCTACGGCATCGAGATCTCGACGGGCGGCAACATCCTGCCCGCGCTGGCCGGCTACAAGCAGGTGCCGGGTATGGAAGGCGCGATCTACTATTACTACGAAGCACCGAAGAACGAGATCAACGACTGGCTGGTCGCCGAGCATCAGAAGCGCTTCAACGCACCGCCGGACTTCTTCACCGCCGGCGGCATGGTCGCGGCACTCGCCATCGTCAAGGCGCTCGAGATGGCCGATGACTGGGAGACCGAGACCCTGATCTCGACCATGGAAGGCATGAGTTGGGATACGCCGAAGGGGTCGATGACCTTCCGTCCGGAAGACCATCAGGCGCTGCAGTCCATGTACCACTTCAAGATCAAGGTCGACGATTCCGTCGCCTGGGCGATCCCGGAGCTGGTCCGTGAGATCAAGCCGGACGAGATGAACATCCCGGTCGGCCGCAACAACCAGGAGTGAGGAGCATTCCGCGAAGCGGACGAAAAGCCAGCGATTTGGCTTTTCGCGCGACGAACGCCCGGAGCCATAGTGAAGGGCCGAGCATTCCGCGAAGCGGACGAAAAGCCAGCGATTTGGCTTTTCGCGCGACGAACGCCCGGAGCCTTAGTGAAGGGCAGGGCGCGCCTTCCCGGATCGTCCTTCTCCCCATGAGCGGGGAGAAGGTGCCGGCAGGCGGATGAGGGACGGCGCCCGGCGTCCCCTCGAGCGCACCCGACATCCATCCTCGCCCCGCCGCCGGGGCGGGGCAGATCGTGAAACGGCACGTCAAGCACCCCGATGACAACCCAACCCTCCCTGCGCACCGAGAACCTGACGATCCGCTTTGGCGGCCATGCGGCCGTCAATGGCGTGACATGCGCGTTCCACCCGGGCGAACTCACGGTGATCGTCGGGCCCAACGGCGCCGGCAAGACGACCTGGTTCAACCTCGTGTCGGGCCAGCTCCTGCCGACCGAAGGCAGGATCTTCAAGGGTGAGGAAGAGATCGGCCGGCTGTCGCCGTCGGCGCGCGCCAGGGCCGGTATCGGCCGCGCCTTCCAGCTCACCAACCTGTTTCCGCAGCTTTCGGTGCGCGAGAATGTTCGGCTCGCGGTGCAGGCGCGTGAGGGCATCGGGTTCAGGCTTTTCAGCCGGACCTCGTCCTTCAGGCACGTCATCGCCGAAGCCGATGAGTATCTCGATCGGACGCGGCTGGCATCGGTCGCCGACTTGCCCGCTTCCGCCTTGCCGCACGGCGACCAGCGCAAGCTCGAGGTCGCCCTGCTGCTCGCCATGAAGCCCGACATCTTCATGTTCGACGAGCCGACGGCCGGCATGTCGCATGACGAGGCACCGGTGATCCTCGAACTGATCGCGGAGATCAAGAAGGACACGTCGAAGACCATCCTGCTCGTCGAGCACAAGATGGATGTGGTGCGTGCGCTCGCCGACCGCATCGTCGTGCTCCACAATGGCGAGCTCGTCGCCGACGGCGATCCTGCGGAGGTGATGGCGCTGCCCATCGTGCGTGAGATCTATCTCGGCGTCGGCGAGGAGGATGCCGCATGAGCAACGCGATCCTGAGGC
The DNA here is from genome assembly GCA_023953775.1 of Rhizobiaceae bacterium. Classification (GTDB taxonomy): domain Bacteria; phylum Pseudomonadota; class Alphaproteobacteria; order Rhizobiales; family Rhizobiaceae; genus JAMLJD01. Next base: position 20,791 of record JAMLJD010000040.1, read on the forward strand.
TCGACGACGTCCACACCGACATCGCCCAGTACCATATCCTGCACGGCATCTCGCTGGATGTGCCGGAGGGTGGCGTTCACGTCCTCCTGGGTCGCAACGGCGCCGGCAAGACCACGACGCTGCGCACCATCATGGGCCTGTGGCGTGCGAAGAAGGGCGCGATCGTCTTTCGCCATCACGACATCACGGCGATGCACACTTCCGACATCGCGCGTCTCGGCATCGCCTTCGTGCCCGAGAACATGGGCATTTTCGGCGGCCTCACCGTCGAGGAGAACATGAAGCTGGCGACCTCCGATGGCTCGTTCGACAAGGCGCGTCTCGCCCGCATCTACGAACTGTTTCCGGCGCTCGAGAAGTTCTGGGACAAGCAGGCCTATGCGCTGTCCGGCGGCCAGAAGCAGATGCTGGCGATCGCCCGCGCGATGGCGGAGCCGCGTGCGCTGATCCTGATCGACGAGCCGACCAAGGGCCTGGCGCCATCGATCATCCGCAACATGGTCGACGCCTTCCGCGAGATCGCCCGCGAGACGACGATCCTGCTCGTCGAGCAGAACTTCTTCTTCGCCCGCTCGCTCGGCTCGGGCGTCGCCGTCATCGAGGACGGCCGCATCATCCACCGCGGGCAGATGGCCGATCTCGCGGCCGACGAAGCCCTGCAGAACCGCCTGCTCAGCCTGTCCGCGGAGGCGCACACATGACGAATCTCTCTTCAGCCGTCGAACGCCTCGGCGGCGTCTATCTCCTGCCGCTGCTGCTTTCAACGCTCGCCTTCGCGCTGATCGGCTCGCCCTCGACATGGATGACGCTGACCATTGCCGGCCTCGCCATGGGCATGATGATCTTCCTCATGGCGTCCGGCCTGTCCCTGATCTTCGGCCTGATGGACGTCCTGAACTTCGGCCATCCCGCCTTCGTGTCCTTCGGCGCCTTCATCGCAGCCTCGGTGCTGGCGGCACTTGCCTCCTGGGTCTCCGGCGACAGCGCGGTCATGAACATCGTTGCGCTGATGGCGGCGATCGCCGCGGCCACCGCCTTCGGCGCCGTCGCCGGCTGGTTCTTCGAGCGGGTCATCGTCAAGCCGGTCTACAAGGATCACCTGCGCCAGATCCTGATCACCATGGGCGCGCTGATCGTCGCCGAGCAGCTCCTGCTCGTCATCTGGGGCGGTGTGCCGATCCAGGTCGCCCGGCCCGCCATCCTCACCGGGTCGGTGATCGTCGGCGACGTATCGATCGAGGTCTACCGCATCTTCGCCTTCCTGCTCGGCCTCGTCGTCTTCGTCGCGATGTACGCCGTGCTCAACCGCACCCGCGTCGGCCTGCTCGTCCGCGCCGGCGTCGAGAACCGCGAGATGGTCGAGGCGCTGGGTTTTCGCATCGACCGCCTTTTCATCGGCGTCTTCATGGCCGGCTCCGCGCTCGCCGCGATGGGCGGCGCGATGTGGGCCGGCTATCAGAGTCTCATCACAGCCTCGCTCGGCTCCGAGCTGATGATCCTCGTCTTCATCGTCGTCATCATTGGCGGGCTGGGCTCGATCCAGGGCTCGCTGCTGGGCGCGATTCTGGTCGGGCTGATGGCCAACTACATCGCCTTCCTGTTTCCCAAGATGGCGCTCGCTTCCAACATGCTCTTGATGATGGCGATCCTCCTGTGGCGCCCCTTCGGGCTGAAACCGGCGGTGAAATGATGAGCGGGACCCATGCCATGACGGACATCGCCACGCCCGCCCGCCGCCTCACCACCGGTCGCCTCGTCGTCTATGGTGCCGCGCTGGCGATCGCGCTCGGCCTCTTCCTCGCGCCCTTCCTGTTCCCTGACGTTCGCGCGCAGGAGGCGGCGGCCCGCATCTGCGTCTTCATTGTGCTGGTGGCGAGCTACGACCTCTTGATCGGCTATACCGGCATCGTCTCCTTCGCCCACACCATGTTCTTCGGCCTCGGCGCCTACGGAACCGCCATCGCGCTGAAGACGATGGGCCCCGGCTGGGACGCCATCGCGCTCGGCGGTGCGTCCGGCGTCGTCGCCGCGCTCGTGCTTGCCGTGCTGATCGGCCTCCTGTCGCTGAGGGTGAAGGCGATCTTCTTCGCCATGGTCACGCTGGCGGCGGCCTCCGTGATGATGGTGCTCGCCTCGCAGCTCTCCGACTTCACCGGCGGCGAGGACGGCATGACCTACACCGTCCCGCGCCTTTTCTCGCCCGCCTTCAAGCTGATGACCGATGCCGACGGCAAGGTTCTCAAGCTGTTCGGCGTGTCCATGAACGGCAAGATCGCCGCCTACTATTTCGTCTTCCTGTCCTGCTTCGTGCTCTTCGTCGCGATGATGCGCATCGTCGCCTCGCCGCTCGGCACCGTGCTCGAGGCGATCCGCGAGAACGAGATGCGCGCCGAGGCGATTGGCTACCGCGTCGTCGCCTACCGCACCGCGATTTTCGTCATCGCCGCCGTCATCGCTGCGCTGGCCGGCGTCGTGCGGGCGGTCTGGCTCAAATATACCGGCCCCGACGTCGCACTTGCCTTCCACATCATGATCGACATCCTGTTGATGGTGGTGATCGGCGGCATGGGCACGCTCTACGGCGCCATCATCGGCGTCGCGATCATGAGCCTCGCCCAGTTCTACCTGAAGGACCTGATGGCGATCGCGGCCGACGCAACGTCGTCCGTGCCGCTCGTTCCCGATCTTCTCGATCCCGACCGCTGGCTGTTGTGGCTCGGCGTCATCTTCATCCTGCTCGTCTACTTCTTCCCGGCCGGCATCGCCGGCACGCTGCTCGGCAAAGGTGGCCACAAATGACGAAACCGCGCTCGACCTACGTCACCGCCGGAGAGTTCGAGGTCCACGTCACCGAATGGGGCGAGCCCTCCCGGCCGGCGCTCGTCATGTGGCACGGCCTTGCCCGCACCGGCCGCGATTTCGACGAGGCTGCCGAGGCGCTGTCCGACACCTATTTCGTGATCTGCCCGGACACGCTCGGGCGCGGCCAGTCGAGCTGGGCGAAGGATGCTGCGACCGACTATTCCTATGCCAGCTTCGGGCGTACCGCGCTTGCCGTTCTCGACCATTACGGCATCGACACGATGCGCTGGGTCGGCACCTCGATGGGCGGCCTGATCGGTGTCACGCTCGCCGCCGGCGCCCTCAGGGGCCGCATCACCCGGCTCGTCATCAACGATATCGGGCCGGACATTCCCGAGGCCGGCACTGGCCGGATCGCGTCCTATGTCGGCAACCCGCCGGTGCTCGATACCATCGGCGAGCTCGAGACGTGGCTGCGCACCAACTATGCCCCGTTCGGCAACAACACAGACGCGTTCTGGCGCCGCATGGCCGACACTTCGCACCGCCGCACCGACGATGGCCGCGTCACCGTGCATTACGATCCGCAGATCGTCACCCAGTTCACCCATCACAAGAAGGACCTCGACGTCTGGGACGCCTACGACGCCATCGACGTCCCGACGCTGCTCCTGCGCGGCGCCACGTCCGACGTGTTGCCTGCCTCGGTCGCCGAGGAGATGACGCGGCGCGGCCCCAAGCCGCGGCTCGTGATGTTTCCCGATTGCGGCCACGCGCCGACATTGGCCTCGCAGGAGGAAATCGCGCTGTTGCGCGACTTCCTCGCCGGCTGAACCACGTTTCTAAAGCTCCGACATCGCCTTTTCGATGTCGGGGACGGTGTGGCCGGTCAGCGTCTTCGGCACTTCCGCGACAACCCTGTCCGTCACTTCCTTGTGTAGCTTCTTGCGCATTTCCCCCAGCACCACGGGAGGCGCGGTGATGATGATTTCCTCGAAATCGCCGCGATGCGCCATCTTGTAGAGACGCTCGGCGATTTCGTCAGCGAATTGCTCCTTCGCGATGCGGTGCCAGTCGGCATCCTGTACCGCGCTTCTGTGCGCGCCATTGCCGCCGTCGTTCATCCGGCCGGGCCGATCGGTGCCCTGTTCACGAGTCGGCGGATTGTCCTCGTGCATCTCCCGGATGACTTCGAGATTGGGAAATTTGGTGTCGCCTTCGTTCCTGAGGAACAGCGCCTTTTCCCCGTCCGCGACCAGCACCCAGGTTTTCCGTTTCAGCTTGTGTCCCATCATGGTCCGTCCTTTCGTATCGTGGGCATGACACAGGATATGCCTTCCCGCACGTGCGGAATTGACGCCGATCAAGCGCCCTTCAGCCTGAAACGAAACGCTCCGGGCGCATGCTCGTTCCTGCAATTCCGACAGGGGCCGCGCTGCGCCGCAACGAAATTCTCCGCAATCTTCCAGGTGCGGAAAAATCGTTGCGAGGCGGCAGGCCGTGCGCGAGTGCATTCCTTCTGATCGCGGGGCTGCGCCGGCATTATCGGCGGCATGAACGCACATCATGCCCGAAACATGCCTGCCGCGGCTCCGAAGCTGAACACCTTCCCCGTCTTCCTGCGGGTCGCGGGCCGTCGCGTGGTCATCGTTGGCGGCGGCGACGAGGCGCTGGCCAAGGCGCGCCTCCTGTCGCAGTCGAGCGCCCGTCTCGAGATCGTCTCGCCTGACAGCGGGCCGGCGCTCGCGCAATGGGCCGAGGCCAACGGCGTCGCGCGGATCGCCGAAGCCTACCGGCCCGAGCTGCTCGGCGATGCCGCGATGGTGTTCGCGGCGACGGGCGACGAGGCAACCGACCGCCGCGTCGTCGAGGACGCCAGGGCCGCCGGCATCTGCGTCAATGCGGTCGACCGTCCCGAACTGTGCGACTTCTACACACCCGCGATCGTCAACCGCGCGCCGGTCGCGGTGGCGATCGGCACCGAGGGCGCCGGACCCGTGCTGGCCCAGCTCGTCCGCTCGAAGATCGACCGCATGCTGTCGCCGTCTCTCGGCGCGCTGGCCCGGCTTGCCGAGACCTACCGGGCTGTCGTCGACCGTGTCGTGCCGGCGGGCAGCGCCCGCCGCGCGTTCTGGAGCGAGTTCTTCGAGGGCGCGCCGGCGCGCTCGATGGAGATCGGGCATATGGACGAGGCGCTGGCCGCCGCCGAGGAGCTGCTGGCGCGCCGCGAAAACGTCCGAGGCCATGTCGCCCTGGTCGGCGCCGGTCCGGGTGCCGAGGATCTCCTGACCCTGCGCGCCCACCGCCTGCTGATGGAAGCCGACGTCATCGTCCACGACGCGCTCGTGCCGGAAGCGGTCGTCGCGATGGGGCGCCGCGATGCCGAGCGGATCCCCGCCGGCAAGCGCAAGGGGTGCCATTCGAAAAGCCAGGCCGAGATCAACGACCTGCTGGTCGAGCTGGCCCGCGAGGGCAAGCGTGTGGTGCGGCTCAAATGCGGCGACCCGCTCGTCTATGGCCGCGCCGGCGAGGAGATGGCCGCGCTGCGCGATGCCGGCATCACCTACGAGGTCGTCCCGGGCGTCACCGCCGCCTTCGCCGCGGCCGCGGATTTCGAGCTGCCGTTGACGCTGCGCGGCGTGGCATCGTCCATGGTCTTCACCACCGGCCACGACCTCAAGGGCGGCGCATTGCCTGACTGGGCGAAGCTTGCCATCTCCGGCGCGACGGTGGCGGTCTATATGGGCCGCTCGATCGCCGCCGAGGTCGCCGGCCGCCTTATCGAGGCCGGCCTCGCGCCGGACACGTCGGTCGCCGTCGTGGAGAACGCCAGCCTGCCGCATCGGCGTCTTTTCCACGGCGTTCTCGCCGACCTGCCCTCGATCGCGCAACGGTCCGAGCTCGACGGTCCGGTCATGACCATCATCGGCGACGCCGTCGCCGGCGGTTGGTTCGAGCATTCGACGCCACTCGCCGTCCCGCATCCGGTGGCCGGCATCCTCCCAAGCCTCGCTGGAGCATCGACATGAAGATCCTGACCGCAAACCGCCTCACCGACGGCGAAGCCGTCTGGCTCGCCGCCGATCACTCCTGGGCGGAGACGATCGACCTGGCCGAGATTGCCCGCGACAAGGCCGCCGAGGAAAAGCTCGAATGCACCGGCCGCGCCGCCTTCCTCAAGAACGAGGTTGTCGACGTCGCCCTGGTCGACATCGAGCTCGCCGACGGCGCCATCCGCCCGCTCCGGCTGCGCGAGCGCATCCGCGCCGCAGGGCCGACCTTCCGCTCCGATGTCGGCAAGCAGGCCCGTCCGGCCGTGCCGCACGCTGCCTGAGGAACGAACGATGTACCGCTACGACGAGTTCGACCATACCTTCGTCAAGGCCCGCGTCGCCGAGTTCCGGGATCAGGTCGACCGTCGCCTTGCGGGCGAGATCACGGAGGACCAGTTCAAGCCGCTGCGGCTGATGAACGGCGTCTACCTTCAGCTTCATGCCTACATGCTCAGGATTGCGATCCCCTACGGCACTTTGTCGTCGCGCCAGCTTCGCATGCTCGCCCACATCGCACGCACCTACGACAAGGGCTACGGTCATTTCACCACCCGCCAGAACATCCAGTTCAACTGGCCGGCTCTGTCCGACATTCCGGCGATCCTCGACGACCTTGCCTCGGTCGAGATGCACGCCATCCAGACCTCCGGCAACTGCATCCGCAACGTCACGGCCGACCACTTCGCGGGTGCCGCTGCCGACGAGGTCGCCGATCCGCGGCCCTACGCGGAAATCCTGCGCCAGTGGTCGTCGGTTCATCCTGAATTCTCGTTCCTGCCGCGCAAGTTCAAGATCGCGGTCACCGGTGCCGATCACGATCGCGCGGCGATCCAGACCCACGACATCGGGCTGCATCTGAAGAAGAGCGAAAAGGGCGAGCTCGGCTTTGCCGTCTATGTCGGCGGCGGCCAGGGCCGCACGCCCATGGTCGCGAAGAAGATCCGCGACTTCCTGCCCGAGCAGGATCTCTTGTCCTACTGCACGGCCATCCTGCGCGTGTACAACCTCCATGGTCGCCGCGACAACAAGTACAAGGCGCGTATCAAGATCCTGGTCCACGAGACCGGAACGGAAGAGCTGACCCGGCAGGTAGAGGCCGAATTCGCCGCGCTGAAGGAGTCCGACCTCAAGCTTCCCGAGGCCGACATCCGCGCCATCGAAGCCTATTTCACGCCGCCGGCGCTGCCCGAGCGTGCGGAAGGCTGGGCCGGTGTCGCGGCCGCCCGGAAGGCCGATGCCGGGTTCGACGCCTGGCTGCGGCGCAACGTCGTCGCGCACCGCCATCCCGACTATGCCTCGCTGACGATCTCGCTCAAGGGTATCGGCGAGGTGCCTGGCGATGCCAGCGACGAGCAGATGGATGCCATCGCCGACATCGTCGAGCGCTACGCCTTCGACGAGCTGCGCGTCAGCCACGAGCAGAACCTGGTGCTGCCGCATGTCGCCCGCGCCGACCTCAAGGCGGTCTACGACGCGCTGGTCGATATCGGGCTCGCCACCGCCAATGCCGGTCTCGTCACCGACATCATCGCCTGCCCGGGGCTGGACTATTGCGCGCTGGCCAATGCCCGCTCGATCCCCGTCGCGCAGGAGATTTCCACGCGCTTCGGATCCCAGGCGCGGCAGGAGGAAATCGGCGATCTGAAGATCAAGATATCCGGCTGTATCAATGCATGCGGCCATCACCATGTCGGCCACATCGGCATTCTCGGCGTCGAGAAGAAGGGCGCCGAACTCTACCAGATCACGCTCGGCGGATCGGGCGACGAGAACACCTCGATTGGCGAGATCGTCGGCCGAGGCTTTGGGCCGTCCGAAATCACCGATGCCATCGAGACCATTGTCGAGACCTATCTCGCTAACCGTACTGACCAGTCAGAGACGTTCCTCGACGCCTATCGGCGGCTTGGGGCCGCTCCGTTCAAGGAGGCGCTCTATGGAAGCGAAGCAAAGGCTGCGTGACGCCGAAATCGAGGCGATCCACGAAGCCGCCGACCTTGAGGCGCGCTTCGGGCGCCTGGAGCCGGAGGAAATCATCGCCCTGTCGATCGAACAGCACTTCGCCGGCGTCGTCGCGGCCGTATCGTCATTCGGCGCGGACTCGGCCGTACTCCTGAAGATGATCGCGGATGTCGATCCGGCCCTGCCGGTCCTGTTCCTCGATACCGGCAAGCATTTCGGCGAGACGCTCGACTATCGCGATGCGCTGGCCGCCGACCTCGGCCTGACGAACCTGCGGATCGTGCACCCGCTGGACGATGCCCTCGCGGGTCAGGATCCCGACGGGATGCTCCACAAGTCGGACACCGACGCCTGCTGCGAGATCCGCAAGGTCGAGCCGATGGCGCGCGCGGTGCGACCGTACCGGGCCTGGTTCACCGGCAGGAAACGCTTCCAGTCGGAAACCCGTGCCGCGATGCCCTCCTTCGAGGCGGTTGGCGAGCGCATCCGCGTCAATCCGTTGGCGCAGTGGGGTACGGCCGATCTCGCCCGCTACATGCAGTCCAACGATCTTCGTGCCAATCCGCTCGTCGCCTTCGGCTATCTGTCGATCGGCTGCTTTCCCTGCACCGAACCCGTCAAGCCCGGCGAGGATGCGCGCGCGGGCCGCTGGGCCGGCCAGGCGAAGACCGAATGTGGCATCCACCTTTCCGGCCTCGACGCCTCCCTGACTTCTTCCTCCCTGTGACGCCATGACCGACATCGAAACCAGCCCGCGGCTTTGGACCGAAACCGGCTTTCGCGACGACGAATGGGTCAGGGTGGAAGACGCGGAGGCGCTTGCCGGCCAGGGCCGGCGCATTGTCCCGCTCGGCGTCTTCCTGTCGCTGGACGAGGCCCGCAGGGCCTCTCTCGCGGCAAGCACCGGCGTCGAGATCCTGCCGGGCGAGGCGCTCGACCCGATCCTGCCCTGTCTCCACGATCTCGCGATGGTGGTTCTGCCGTTCCCCGCATTCAACGATGGCCGCAGCTTCTCGAAGGCGGAGCTGCTGCGCCGCAGGCATGGCTATCGGGGGATCGTCCGGGCGACCGGCGATGTACTGATCGACCTCATCCCGCATATGCTGCGCACCGGATTCACCGAGATGGTGGTCTCGAACCCGACGGCGCTGGCGCGGCTCGGGGAGGGCCGCCTCGGCGGCCTGCCGCTGCACTACCAGCCGACCGCGAGGCCCGCCGCTCCCGGCGCCTCCTATTCCTGGCGCCGGCAACCGGCAGCCTGAACCGGCGGCCCGATCCGGCGTCCTTAGCCCCTTCCCAGGACATGGCTTGCGTGGCAGATTTGCGCAGCCGGGGGAGGGGACCGTGATTTTCGACTATGTGATCGTTGGCGGCGGCTCTGCCGGGTGTGTTCTGGCCGCGCGTCTTTCCGAGGATCCTTCGGTAAGCGTCTGCCTGCTCGAGGCGGGCCGCGAAGGCCGCGATCTCATGATCCGGTTGCCGGTCGGGACCGTTACCATGCTGGCGGGCCGCCCGCCCTACAACAACTGGGCCTACCACACGACGCCGCAGCCCGGCCTTGGCGGACGGCGCGGGTATCAGCCGCGCGGCAAGGCGCTCGGCGGCTCCAGCGCCATCAACGCGATGCTGTACGTTCGCGGCCATCCCTCCGACTATGACGAGTGGGCGGAGCTTGGCTGCGACGGCTGGTCATGGGACGAGGTTCTGCCCTATTTCCGTCGGTCCGAGGCCAACCAGCGCGGGGCGGATGCCCTGCACGGCGACGGCGGCCCGCTCCAGGTCCGCGACCAGCCGTCGCCGCGCGCGATCAGCCGAGCCTTTCTGGACGCTGCCGGGGAATCGCAGATACGCCTCAACGACGATTTCAACGGCCCCGCTCAGGAAGGTGCCGGCCTCTATCAGGTGACGCAGTTCTGGAACGGGCCGAAGCGCGGCGAGCGGGCCTCGGCGGCGGCGACCTATCTGCACCCGGTCATGGACCGGCCGAACCTCACTGTGGTCACCCGCGCGCATGCGACGAAGATCGTCTTCGAGGGGAAGCGCGCGGTCGGCGTCCGCTACCGTGTCGGCCGCGCCGAGCACGAGGCGGTGGCGCGGCGCGAGGTCGTGCTGTCGGGCGGTGCGTTCGGTTCGCCGCAACTCCTCCTGCTGTCGGGCGTCGGGCCGGCCGACGAGCTCCAGCGGCACGGCATTCCGGTCGTTCACGAGATGCCCGGCGTCGGTCGCGACCTTCAGGACCATCTCGACTTCATCATCAGCTACAAGTCGCGCGAGACCGACACGTTCGGGATCGGGCCGACCGCCGCGATGAACATCATCAAGGCGATCGCCCCCTGGCGCAGGGACGGCAGCGGATTGATCTCCACCCCCTATTCCGAGGCCGGCGCCTTCCTGAAGTCCGAGCCCGGGCTCGACAGGCCGGACCTGCAGATCCATTTCGTCATCGGCATCGTCGACGAGCATGCGCGCAAGCTGCATCTGGGTCATGGATTTTCGAGCCATGTCTGCGTGCTGCGACCGCGTTCGCGCGGCAGCGTTCGGCTCGAAAGCGCCGACCCGATGGCCGCGCCGCTGATCGATCCGAACTTCCTCGGCGACGAGAGCGACCTGAAGCTCTTGATGAAGGGCGCGCGCATCATGCGCGAGGTGCTTAAGGCGAAGCCGCTGGCGCGATACCGCGACCGCGAACTCTATCCGCTGGCCGACGACAGCGACGCGGCGCTCGAGAAAGCGATCCGCGACCGTGCCGACACGATCTACCATCCCGTCGGGACATGCCGCATGGGCGTCGACGAGGAGGCCGTGGTCGACCCCCGGTTGAGGGTACGGGGACTTGAAGGCCTGCGGGTCGTCGACGCGTCGATCATGCCGCGCCTGATCGGCGGCAACACCAACGCGCCGACCATCATGATCGCCGAAAAGGCCGCGGATATGATCAAAACAGGGTCCGCCTGACCGAATTTTCTGCCGTCGACACGCGATTTATGCGCGTTTTGGGGGTGAACTCCCCGAATAAATCGCTATGTTCCGTGCACAATCCGACTCGCAAGATCGTTGACGAGCCGTTTCAGGCGTGCCTCGGCGCGCACAATCTCAACCCGAAGAAGGAAGTCCATTGCAGGTTCTCGTACGTGACAACAATGTCGACCAGGCTCTGAAGGTCCTGAAGAAGAAAATGCAGCGCGAAGGCGTGTTCCGGGAAATGAAGGCCCGGCGCTCCTACGAAAAGCCCTCCGAACGCCGCGCCCGCCAGAAGGCCGAGGCCGTCCGGCGTTTTCGCAAGCTGGCCCGCAAGCAGGCGCAGCGCGAAGGCCTGATTCCCGGCCCCAAGAGGAAGGCCGCGGCCCCCGGCCGCCGCTGATCGGCCGGCGCCTGAAAGGCGCCACTCCGTTCCTGCCAAGCTGACATGACCGGCGGTTCTCGACGCCGCCGGACGCTGGCGTTCGCCGATCCGGCTACGCGGGTGGAACCGCCGCGATCGCCCTGAGTTCGACAAGCCCGCCCGGCACGATCAGCTCGCTGGCGCCGATCGCCGTCCAGGCGGGATAGGGCGCCCTTATGAAGCTGTCCTTCACCCGCATGAAGGTCTCCATGTGGCGGGCGATGTCGACATGGTAGGTCGTCAACTCCACGATGTCGGCCAGCGAGGCGTCCGCCGCCGCCAGTACCGCTTCCAGCGCCTCGAATGCCGTCTCGAACTGCGCCTGAGGGTCGCGCACCGCGACCAGCGCGCCAAGCGCGGCCTGTTTTTCCTCCAGTGTGGCGTTCGCGCCCTCGAAGGCGCTCCTGGCAGGCTTTTCGCCGTCCGGACTGGTGCCGATGATGCCGGAGCAGAAGATCAGCCCGTTCGCGATCACCGCGGGCGCGAAGTGCCAGGTGTTGTAGACCGGCTGCAGCCCCGCCGGCACGATGGTTTGTCTCTCGTTCATGTCAGCCTCCGAAGGATCGCGATGACGATCATCGCGGCAAGACCGCCACGCGATCAAGCCTTTACGGACGGATAGCGGCGCCATGCCGATTGACAAACCCGGGCCCGGTCCCTCTATCTGCCCCGAACCTCGACCAGGAGCCGCACGATGACCAATGTCGCCCCGATAGGCCTCGCCCGAGACCTCGCCGCGCGTGCGGAGGAGGGCAGGCCAGTGCGGATCGGCCTGATCGGCTGCGGCGAGATGGGCACTGACATCGTCACCCAGGTCGGGCGCATGAAGGGCATCGTGGTCGGCGCGGTGGCGGATACAAGACCGGGCAGGGTACGTGCCGCGGTCGAGATCGCCGGCCGCGATGCAGACAGTGCGGTCGAGGCGTCGAGCGAGGACGAGGTCAATGCCGCGATCGAAGCCGGCCGGACCGCGATCGTGGCGGATTCGCTGCTGGCGGCGACGAGCGGGCTGCTCGACGTCGTGATCGACGCTACCGGCAAGCCGGCTGTCGGCGCCGAGATCGGCCTCACCGCGATGGAGCACGGCAAGCATCTCGTGATGATGAACGTCGAGGCGGACGTGACGATCGGCGCCTACCTCAAGCGCGAGGCGGCCCGGCTCGGCGTCGTCTATTCGCTCGGCGCCGGCGACGAGCCGTCGTCCTGCATGGAACTGATCGAGTTCGTTTCGGCGATGGGGCACACGATCGTCGCCGCGGGCAAGGGCAAGAACAATCCCCTCAACCACGACGCCACGCCGGACGAGTATCGGGCCGAAGCCGAGCGCCGCAACATGAACCCGCGCATGCTGGTCGAGTTCGTCGACGGGTCGAAGACCATGGTCGAGATGGCAGCCATCGCAAACGCCACCGGTCTCGTGCCGGACCGGCCGGGCATGCACGGTCCGGCCGCGACCCGCGAAGAGCTTTCGAAGGTGCTGTGTCCGACTTCGGATGGCGGTGTCCTGTCCAGAAAGGGCGTCGTCGACTTCACCGTCGGCAAGGGCGTCGCCCCGGGCGTGTTCGTGATCGCCGAGATGGCGCATCCGCGGCTGCGCGAACGCATGAACGACCTCAAGCTCGGCGAAGGGCCCTACCACCTTCTTCCGGCCCTATCACCTGACCAGCCTCGAAGTTCCGCTGACCTGCGCGCGCGCCGTGCTCCACGGCAAGGCCGACATGGTGCCGCTCGACACGCCGGTGGCCGAGGTCTGCGCCGTCGCCAAGCGCGATCTCCAGCCCGGCGACGCGCTCGACGCGATCGGCGAATACACCTATCGCTCGTGGATCATGACGGCGCGGGAAGCGCGAGATGCGCAGGCCATCCCGTGCGGCCTTCTCGAAGGCGGCACGGTCACCGCGAAGATCAGGAAGGGCGAATTGCTGACCTACGGCAACGCCGCGCCCGACGCCGGCTCAAGGCTCGTCGCCCTGCGCAAGAGGCAGGATGAGATGGTCGGCGTCTGAACTGCACGTCACCGGCGACGCGCTTCCATGCGCGACGGAAGCCGGCCTCCGGTGAACCTCATCTTCCGACTGGTGACGCGGATTGCGGTAGGTAAGCCGCGGATGACAGTCGCAGTTCTCGCCATCCGGCACATGCCGGGCATGGGTGCACCCGGTCGTCACCGGTTCCGTGGACCGGGCCTTCATGCGGCCTGGCGCTCCCAGCTCGGGAACGGGTCCGGCAGGGCGCGCCAGCGCCCCGGAGTGAAGTCGGTCTCCGGCACAAGGCAGGCATCGAGTGCTCGGCCCTGATCGCCGCCTCGTCCATCGGATCGTAGCCGATGAAGACGATCTCCTGTCGGCGATCGCCCCATATCGGGTCGAGATAGGGCCGCATCGCAGGCACGCCATTCGGCGTGATCCGGCCACTGGTGCCTCGGCACGGCCGCCCACCAGATGCCCCGTTTCCCGCTGCGGACCAGTGCGCCGGCCTGGCTGAGCTCCCCGACATGGTGCGGCCTGGTGGCGAGCCAGAAGAAGCCCTTGGCCCTTACGACGCCCGGCCATGGGCGATTGATGAATGCATGGAACTTCCGTGGCTCGAACGGACGCCGAGCGCGATAGACGAAGGAGCGGATTCCGTATTCCTCGGTTTCGGGAACGTGATCCTTGAAGCCGTTTAGTTCCTTGAACCACAGGGGATGTTGCTCCGCCCTGGCGAAGTCGAACTTGCGCGTGTCGAGAATGGCGCCGAGCTCCACGCGACCGAAATCCGTCTCGATCAGCGCGGCGTCGGCATTGAGGGACCGGATGATCTTGCGGGCAAGGTCGAGATCATGCGCCGTCGTGTCGGACACCTTGTTGATGATGACGACATCGGCGAATTCGATCTGTTCGACCAGAAGATCGACGAGTGTCCTGTCGTCGCCGTCGCCCGCGATTTCTCCGCGATCGCGCAGGAAGTCCTGCGAGGAGTAGTCCTTCAGCAGGTTCGCCGCATCGACCACCGTCACCATCGTGTCAAGCCGTGCGATGTCCGAGAGGCTTTCGCCGTTCTCGTCGCGGAAGTCGAATGTGGTCGCGACCGGCAGGGGTTCCGCGATCCCGGTTCCCTCGATCAGGAGGTAGTCGAACCGGCCTTCCTCGGACAGACGCCGAACCTCTTTCAGGAGATCGTCGCGCAGCGTGCAGCAGATGCAGCCATTGGTCATTTCCACGAGCTGTTCGTCGGTGCGCGAAAGGTTCGCGCCACCGTCGCGAACGAGCGCGGCGTCGATATTGACCTCGCTCATGTCGTTGACGATCACGGCGACGCGGCGACCGTCGCGATTGTTGAGCACATGGTTGAGAAGCGTCGTCTTGCCGGCGCCGAGGAAGCCCGAAAGCACGGTTACCGGAAGGCGTCGGTCAGGCGCGGAATAGGCGGACATGTCGGAAACCTCCTGCTTAGCAGCCGCCTCGCGGCTGCTCTGATGGCTTCCGGCTTCATATGTAATGTTATTACATTCGTCAACAGCAAGGCTCGACGAGCCCTGTGTCGGACGCGTGCTCCGTGCCCGAGGCCCACCTTGCTGTGTGCTACAGCCCCAGATCGACGCTGCGTTTGCGGGCGGCCTCGACGGCCTCCTCGACGAGAAGCTTCAGCCGGTCGCCGTCCATCAGCACGTCGAGCGCGGCGGCAGTGGTGCCGTTGGGACTTGTCACCTGACGGCGCAAGGTCTCGGGCGTCTCGGTGCTTTCGGCCGCAAGGCTCGCCGCGCCGTAGACCGTCTGCATGGCGAGAAGTGCTGCCGTGTCCCGTGGCAGACCAGCTTTCTCCCCGGCCGCGGTCAGGCATTCGATGAAGTGGAACACATAGGCGGGTCCCGATCCCGACACCGCGGTAACGGCATCCATCAGCGCCTCGTCGTCAACAGACGTCACGGCACCTGAGGCAGAAAGCAGCCCGTTGACGAAATCGCCGACATCCTGCCCCACATGGGCGTTTGAAACCGTCACCATCATGCCGCGACCGATGGCAGCGGGCGTGTTCGGCATGCAGCGAATGATGGCGGCCTTGCTGCCGAGCAGGTCCTCGAATGTGGCGATCGGCGTTCCCGCCGCGATGGACACGAAGGCAGTGCCGTTTTCGGCGAGCGGCCGGTAGGGGGCCACGACGTCGCGCATGACCTGCGGCTTGACCGCGAAGACCACCAGCTTCGGCGCTTCGCCCTGAGCGATCTCCGCAGCACTTTGCGATGCGGCGACGCCGAGCGCCTCGGCGCGGGCACGAAGCTCGGCATTGGGCTCCACCACATGCGCATCCGACGGCTTCAGCCTGCCGGCCGACAGCCAGCCCGAAAGCATGGCGTAGCCCATATTGCCGCAACCCACGAGAATGACTGTCTTTGCCATAGTGCGCTCCCTGAAAGTCGAGCGCAGCAATGCACAATCCCGCCGGCCGACGCAACGGGCGCATGCCCGTCCCGCACCCGTGGCACTGGCCCGCAACTTGCCCGGTCCTTGAAAGCGGCGCGAACGAGGACGCGCGCCGGGCTTGAATGTGAACGGGATGAAGACAGATGACCCAGATTGAACCAGCGGCGCGTACCGGTTCGAAACAGGCCGTATCCGGCTCGGCGACGAGATTCGAGACGCTGGACTCGTGGCGCGGCATCTGTGCGCTGCTGGTCGCGATGATGCACTTTCCGGTCTCGGGAATGTTCGGCGAAAGCCTCGTCGTGCGCAACGCCTTCCTGTTCGTCGACTATTTCTTCGTGCTGTCCGGCTTCGTGATCGCCCATGGATACTCCGACCGCGTCAGGGAGGGCGTCGATCTCGCACGGTTTCTCGTCGTCCGTTTCGGCCGCATCTACCCGCTGCATATCGCGGTGCTCGGTCTCTTCGTCGCGTTCGAAGCCTTGCGCTGGGGCGTGCCGCTGCTTCGCGGCGACGGCGCGGCGCCGTTCACCGACGGCAACAGCGTCACCGAACTGCTGACCAGCATGGCATTGCTGAACGGGCTGGGGATCGAGACTCAACTGACCTGGAACGGACCAAGCTGGAGCATCTCGGCCGAAATGTGGACTTATGTCCTGTTCGGCTTGGCGCTGCTGGCGCTGGGAAGGCGATTGTGGATCGTCCTCGTCCCGGCGATCGTAGCCGGTCCGGTCATCCTCTATCTCTATTCGCCGCACCTGATGGATGCGACCTACGATTACGGCTTCGTGCGCTGCATCTACGGTTTCTCGCTCGGCGCGCTTCTCCACCGCCTGACGATCTCCGATCTGCTGCGCAGGCGCGCTGCGGCGGTTGCCGCGCCGGGCATGTCCCGCCTCGGCTGGACCATCGCCGAGATCGCCGCGGTGGTCGCGATCATGGCGTTCGTGGCCGTGCTGGCGCGCGGACCCTGGGGCCTCGCCGCACCGGTACTGTTCGCCGCCGCGCTGTGGCTGTTCGCAAATGAGCGCGGGCTGGTGAGCGCTGCTCTCAAGCGTCCGGCCTTTCTGTGGCTCGGCGCACTGTCATACGGCATCTACATGGTGCACATCTTCGTGCAGGGCCGGATGATCAATGCCGCGACGCTGGCGGAGAAGGTGACGGGTCTCGATCTGGTTGGGCCGTTTGCGATCCGCGGCCAGGATTTCTACGGCTTCGGCGTCGCCGGCGATATGGTCGCCGCATTCGCCATGGCGGCGATGGTCGCGGCTGTCATAGCCGTTGCCTTCGCGGCGCACTTCGCCATCGAGCGGCCGTTCCAGCGCCTGTCGCGCAGGGTTGCCGCGCGGCTCGGCACCCAACGCGCGGCAACGCCCGTCAGCGCGCGGCGCTGGGCCCTCGC